>NZ_JBCNGR010000007.1:0-169124 GCF_050481745.1 Paenibacillus algorifonticola
GGCGGCAGCAGCGTCGCCCGCTGCCGCCCTATCACCGCGCTGCGCAGCTTCGCTCGCGCGGCCCAGCTCTTGCCCGGCGGCGGCATCTGCCGCGCCGCCGTCCACACCAACGCGCGCGCTGGCATCCGCCGCTGCGCGCTGCGGCGCAGGCAGCGCCGGCCGCGCCACTGGCTGCGGCAGCGCCCTTACGACCTGCGCCGCATGCTGCGCGGCACGCTCCGCCAGCGCCGCAAGCCGCCCTAGCGCCCCGGCTTGCGCATCAAGCGCCGCAAGCCGGCCTCTCACGTCTGCAGCGGCTGCCTCGCTCGCCGCTGCCACATGCGCCGTCAGCGCATCAATCAGCTCATTGCCGCGCTTCCGGTAAAGCTCCTTCACCTCCGCGGCTAATTCGCGCGTATACGTCATCGTATATTCATTGCCGAATACGGCTCCCGTATTTACGCGCTGAATGAGCCAGGAAGCATCCGGCTGCCAGCTAAACTGCTCGGCAAGCTGCTGCTCCAGCGTATCCGCTGCGTAGCCGACCCGCTCAGCGCCGCGGCGCAGCAAATCCTTGACATGCCAATCCACTGCCGCATTCACTTGCCCAGCAAAATCATGACAGAACAGCTCCGCACGGCGTTCCTGCTCAGCCGCCGTCTTCGCTCCAGCGAACAACAGCCCTGTCTTAAAGCCCGGCTTTCTGCTTTCTAGAAACGCATGCGCCAAATCACGCACCGGAGCTGGCGTAATAATCGCATTGTCTACCAGCGCCTGCAAATCCCGGCGCAGCTCCAAACGCAGCCGTTCAGGCTCTGCTTCGAGCTGCTTCGCTTGCAGCGTCAGCTCGCCTTGCTCCGTCTTCACCCGCTGAGCTTCCTCTTCTCCGCCTGCCTCGGCAAGCAGGCGCTCCTTCTCCGGCTCATCTCGCATCTCGCACCATTTCAAATGCTCCGCTGCAAGATGGCGCAGTGAAGCATCGACGCTGTAAGCAGCGAGCGGCTCACGCAATTCCTTCAGCTCGTCAAGCAGCCGCGTAAGCGCCTCCCATTCCTGATGCGGATGATCCGGCTGGCGCAACGACAAATAAACGATTCCCGCTGGCTCCAAATGCCAGGCTTGAAACGCCTCTTCTACGCTTTTGCGGTAATCAGCAAACGTTAGCTCGCGTTCCCTGTGTTTATCAATCTGATTCACGATAAAATATAACGGCTTGCCCCAATCCTTAAGCTGCTTTGCAAACGCAAAATTAATTTCCGATTGCACATGATTATAATCCATGACATAAAACACGACATCCGCCAAATGCAGCGCTGATTCCGTTGCCATTCGGTGTGCATCATCCGTAGAGTCAATGCCCGGCGTATCCAGAAGTACCGTATGATTGCCTAATCTTTCTGTTGGATACGTAATCGAGACCGATTGGAACTGCTCACCGTCTACGCAATAGCGATCCAGATCCTCCAAAGGAACACTGAGGCTAAACGCCTCGCCATCCTTCTCCGTGATGATGCTTGCCCGCGCCTCTGCTCCGCCTCTTATGGATACTACGTTCGCACTGGTCGGAATCGGACTCGAAGGCAGAAGCTGAGCCCCGCACAGCCGATTGATCAGCGTGGACTTGCCTGCGGAAAAATGACCGCAAAAAGCAACAGTAAGCCGACCCTCGGCCAGCTTACTGTGTACCTCCATAACTTGTTTGGCGTGCAGCGCATCACCTGCGTCCGTCATTTCGCGGGCCGCCAGGACTGTTGCTTCTTCAATGCGTTGTACCGTCATTTCAGCCATAATCTATGCAATTTCCTCATCATCGGAAGGCATGCAAATTTCGAATACATTGCCATGCTGCAAAATCATAATGTTACGCTCTTTTTCACGCATAACAACGACTTCCGGTTTTTGACGCATACGCTCGATGTATTGGTCAGGCACGTCGCCGGAGCCGCTAACGGTTACGCCTTCCACTACGATATCTTCGTTTTCTTCTGGCGGGGAGCTCAGCACCTGCTCATAAATATCGGAGAAAAGCTCAAAACTATTTGTATACACGGAAATACACTTCACTGTCATCATCCTTCATTTTAAAAGTATTTGCTTCTTAGCCAACCTTATTTAGCCATTTTCTTAACAGTCTTCTTGTTTAAGCCTGGCTTCATACGTTGTTTTCCTTCTTTGCACATATCCAGCAGCGGACATACCTCGCATTGCGGGTTTTGCGCCTTGCAATGATAGCGGCCGAAAAAAATGAGCCGATGATGGGTAAGGGTCCATTCGTCTTTGGGAACAAGCTTCATGAGCTTCTTCTCAACTTCCAGCACAGAATCATCAGGCTTCGCTACACTAAGGCGCTTGGATACACGCTCAACGTGAGTATCGACGGCAATAGCCGGCACATTAAACGCATTAGACATGACGACATTAGCCGTCTTGCGTCCAACGCCCGGCAGCTCGACCAGCTGCTCATGCGTGGAAGGAGTTTCTCCATCATATTTATCAATGAGTATGCGGCACAATTTTTGAATATTGGAAGCTTTGCTTCGGAATAAACCGATTCTTCGAATATCCTGCTCCAGCTCTTCCAGCGGAACCGCCACATAGTCCTCCGGCTGCTTATACTTCTGAAATAAGTTTGCGGTTACTTTGTTCACCATTTCGTCGGTACATTGTGCAGACATCAGAACGGCAATCGTCAGCTCAAACGGATTAGAATGGTTCAGCTCGCAGTGTGCGTCCGGAAACATCTCCGCAAGAGTATCCAATATGTGCCCGATCTTCTGCTTCGCATTCATCGTCCTCTCTCCCATTCCAAACACTATCGTTCAAAGTGTAGCGAAAAACGTCCCGCCATGCAACTATAATCCACCATAAATATTGAAAAAAGCATAAAAAAACTGCCCCGTAGGGCAGTTTGTCACATAACCTTACCAATTTACACTTTTACAATTTCCACGGCTTTATTTTTGAAAGCATAAACGATGATCTGATCGCCGTATTTAATATCCTGCAGCGAAATCGTTTTTCCATCTTTTAGCAACTTCGTTGAGCCTGTCACATAAAAATAATTGGCGTTGTCGGCATCTGTCGTTTTGAGCGTCCACAGCTGTCCTGCCGTAGCGTCATACTGCCAAAATGTTCTCGTCTGGCCAACAGCTACAGTTACCAGCACGACATCATTTTCATTTTTGCTCAGTTGGATCCGGTCTCCCGTTGCAAGCGTTGACGTAGTCGCAGAGGTCGATGTGCCCTTCGTAATTAGAAATGATTGGCCAAGTGCAGCCGTTGTTGTCTGGCCATTCTCATTCGTCAGCGTAATGCTGTTCGTGCCTACCGATTGAACGGTTCCATAAGAAACGACGATGGATTTCACCGCAGTAATTTGCTTGCCAATGTAGCTGACATTAATGAAAGTGCCCGGAACAAGTGTATCGATCGCCACTTTGCTTCCTGTTTCATTCGTAATGTCGATTCCCGACAGCACTAGATCAGTCTGGACATTTTGCGCATTAACGACCGTAACCTTTTTAGTTCCAGTGTTGACAGCACGTACTTCATATTGGATAGGACGATGAACTTGAATGAGTGTTGCCCGATCCTGATTCACATTCATCACCGTTGTAATCGTATCGCCAACTTTAAGATCAGTCAGAGATGCTGCTGCAATGCCCGGAACTTCTACCGTTGGCGCCGAATAAGTAACCGTAACATCTACGCCGCCAGGCACGCTCATCGTAACGGAATTGCTCGAAGCATTAATAGAGACGAGCTTTCCTGTATATTTGCTTGCAATCGACAAGGACACAACCTTGTCGCCGCTGTAAGTAATCGTCAGTTTGCGGTTTTTAGTCAGCCAAGTGCCGATGTCCTCCAGCTTGATTGCGTTGCCGTTGTTGTCAATTCTCGTTTTCTCAGTCAAATAAAGCGGGTAGGCTTTTGTTCCTGTAGAGTCAAAAACAACAAGGAATTTTTTGTCCGCATTATAGCTTTCCACCTGAGCGCCAACGAGCGTCTGAACGTTGCGGTTTACGACCTCGATTTTTGTAATCTGATCCTGGTCATTCGTAGTAATTTGCAGTTGATCCACATCTTTAATCAAATCGCCAATCGTTGGCCCAACGATGCCTTCGATTATAATTTCAACCGTGCTGCTCAAAAATTTGGAGTTCAGCTTGCCGGCGCTGTCTTCATAAGTAAGAACACTTGCATCGCCTGAAATAAACGTGCCTTTGAGCACGGCCGCTCCTGTTTGCTGGTCAACTGTAATTTTCAGTGCTTTGGGGGATGTACGGAACGTATCCTGCGTCACTGTAATTGCGCTGTTTTCTTTCAAGTCGCTAATGGCAATCGTCTTGCCAGACGTTTCGGTTACGATAAGCGAGTCGTCATAATAAACCTCTATCGGCTTATTATCTATCCACACATACAGCATCTTCTGATCCGGCAGCACACGGCCAACCGTACCTGTTATCGTTTTAATTTGCGGCTTGTCATCCTGGAGCTCCACGTAAGCAGCCCCGCTCGATTTCGTAATGACTGTTACATTCGCATATTGCACAAGATCTTTGGCTGCAATTGGCGTTTCTGAGTCATAGCGATAGATGACCGTATCCGGGCTAAGTGTATATACAACTGATTGAGACTTGCTGTATATCGTAACTCCCGTCTCGCTTGCTTGCAGCAGCACACCCGTTGCTTGGCCTGCATACTCAACCGGATACAGTTTCTCAGCACGGCTGAACAGCGTTGCAAGGCTTGCACGGTTCACATTCGCTTTAGGATCGAACTTGACTGCCGTTACCCCTTTAACCAAATCTAGAGAAACAGCCGCATTCACATAGCCACGGTAGCTGCTAGCAATTTGATCCGCATCATTAAAAGACGAAACGGCGTTTTGCAGGCTGTCCGCTGTACTCTTCTGGTTAATAGCACGAATAAGCAGCTTTGTCACCCATTCACGAGTGGCAGGGCGTTGTCCCCAGCCTACAGCTTGATCGCCGGAAGCGGCAAGCGCATATTCTTCAGCCTGATCCAGCAAGCCTTTATCGAAAGCAAGCTTCACTTCGCCTTTAAAGTCGCTCTTAACGACAAACGTTTCTGGAAAAGCAACGGTATCATCAGCCGGAGCTTCACTTGCTGCGCCAATAAAACGCAAAGCCATAAGAACGGCTTCCTGCTGCGTTACATTATCAGACGGACGGAACAGGCCGTTAGAGCCATTAATGATGCCTTGAAGCGACAGCTTCGTAATATGCTTTTGCGCCCAGTGATTCGATGCTACATCGCTGAACGGATTGGAGCTGACAGACGCCGCATACGAAATAGGGGCGGGAACCGCAAAAGGCCCCGCCAAAATGGAAAATGCAATCGTACCTGCAATGATAGATTTAGATGATCGTGACAATGCCATCGTTATCGTTCCCCCCAAATAGTTTCAAAACGTATTAAATGGAATTTCTATTTTATTACACTCTTTTATTCATTATCTATCATTTTCTTTCTATCAAGCGTAAATGGCTGAAGACGTCCTCTGGCCGCTAAGCTACGGCTTTAGTGTTGGATGCTCAAGCTCAACATGGCCCATCAGCGTATCTGCGCTGTCTCCATCGACAAGCAAATCATAGGATTTTACAAAGTCGAACTGGAACAATGTTTTTTGGAGCGTCTCCAGCACTAATACTTCACCAGGCGAACCAAGCCGCGACTCGTCAGACAAATGAAGATCAATCGTCACCTGTCCATCGCTTCCCAGCAGCACTGATTTAATTTCAATCAGCTTCCACAGCGATACAGCGCCTTCGCCCTCCGCATGCTGCAGTGCTGTGATTGCGTTTTGAACTAACTCCAGATCTGAGCTATATGCAACTTGAACCTGCTGCTCCACTATGCCATCCAGTTCTTCACTTCCCGCGTATACCTTTATTTCTGCTGTCTGTTTTTCAGGCTCAATTGACGGCTCAGCCGTCGGAGCAGCGGATGGCTGAATAGAAGACGACGGGCTGCTGCCCGCGCCTGATTCAGCTGGCTTGTTTACCGCCGCACAGCCCGCAACGAGCCCAACTATACATAAAGTCAATATAAACTGGCTCACCGTTCGCAGCATCTGTTATCCCCCTGTCTCTACGATAGCATCAAATAGTCCTTGATTCCTGCTACAATTCCGGCAGCGATTTTATTTTGCACGGATTCATCAAACAGCTTCTTGTAATCGTCTGCGTTAGACAAAAATCCTGCTTCAAGCAAAATCGCCGGCATCGTCGTTTCTCTCGTCACATGCAAGCTTTGCTGCTTGACGCCGCGATCCTTAAGGCCAGTTGCTTTCGCAAACTGCTTGTGTACCGCATCGGCAAACGCTTTGCTGCTAGCTCTTGTGTAGTAGGTTTCCGTGCCCATTGCGGCGCTGCTCGGATTGCTGTTGGCATGAATAGACAGGAATAGATTGGCTTTAAGATTTTCAGCAAACTTTACCCGGTCCTCCAGCTTGACATAGTTATCATCTGGACGGGATAAATAAGCTTTTATTTTCGACTCCTTATCCAGCAGAGCCTTCACTTTCAAAGAAACGCTGAGATTAAATTCTTTCTCCCATCTGCCGTTAATCCCTTTTGCCCCTGGGTCAGAGCCGCCATGTCCCGCGTCAATTACGATAGAATACACACCGTTTGCTGGCAGTGTCGGACCTGCAGTTGGCGTTGGCGTCGCAGAAGGCGTCGGTGTTGGCGTAGGAGTAGCTTGGACTGGCAGCGGATCAATGACATTGATGCGAATTTCGCCTAGCGCACTGTTCATGACATCCACGTCGGCATCTGCTTTCAGATCAAGCACGATACGTACAGTTGCCGGGCTTGACGAGAACAAGGAATAGCGGATTCCGCTCAAATAAGGATGCTCGCCTACCTCAAGATTGATCTGTCCTGAGCCCAGCTGCGCTAACAGCGTATCCGAATAGGACACCTTGGGTATGTCCATTACGATTCGTTTCGGGCTTTCGAGCTTAAAAGGCTGATTGTAGACAGCGCTTCCCTCGTAATGAATAATAATCGCATTTTCATTGTCATACGAAATGTCTGTCACAACGCCATCAGGCTGTGTAACAACCGGATCTGTTGATGGAGTTGGCGTAGGTGTTGGTTCCGCTTCTTTAAACAATTGGACGGATTTTGTCGTTTGGTCCCAATTGACCTGCATTCCGAGAGATTCCCCAACGAAACGCAGCGGAATAAGGGTTGTCCCTTTTTGCAGCAAAGCTGGCGTATCCAGCTTCACTTGTACATTGTTAACAAAAGCGACGTCCTGATTAATAGTAAGAACGATAGAATCAGAGCCATTATGTACAGTAACTGTCTGTGTAGCTGACGACCAGCCTACATTGTAGCCGATGCTCTCCGACACGAGCCGAATCGGCACAAGCGTATACTTGTTGTCTACAATTTGCGGCGCTACCTTCGAATCCAATAAAGCCCCATTCAAATAAAGCTTTGGCACAACCTCGGAAGCATGTCCTGCATTGGAAAACAGCGTGAATAAAAACGACATGAGCAACAGAATCGGTACAAATTTCTTCATTTTCCACCTCGATGACTGAAATTGCCCTCATCGAATGGGGTGCATTCGACTTAAACAGACTAAAATATTAGACGCATAGCGTCAGAAAAAGTTGCGTATAGAGGAAAAAAGAGGACAATTTTTCCGACAGGAAATTGCCCTCTTTTTTTAAATATAGGAAAGTATGTAGTTTTTTCATCCTTCGCTATATTTCTCGAAATGAAACGCGCTGCGCCGCCAAAGGACGGCGATAGCCGTTTCACCTTATTTGCAGCCTATGCGTGCGCTTTTGCAGCGCGTTTTTGCTCGTAAGCTGTAATTTTATCTTCATGCATCAGCGTAAGGCCGATATCATCAAGACCTTGCAGCAAAAACTGGCGACGGTGCTCATCGAGCTCAAAGTTGATTTCCAAACCGTAATCATCAGTCAGACGATTGTTTTCCAGATCAACATTCAGCTTGTAGCCCTCATGCTTCGCCGTACGCTGGAACAAATCTTCAACCTGCTCTTCGCTCAGCTTAAGCGGCAAAATGCCATTTTTGAAACAGTTGTTGTAGAAAATATCTGCATAAGACGGTGCGATAACGACTTTGTAGCCATAGTCGAGAATGGCCCATGGTGCATGCTCACGTGAAGAGCCGCAACCGAAGTTAGCGCGTGAAATAAGCACGGAGGCACCTTGATAACGAGGCTTATTCGGTTCAAATTCAGCGTTTACTTCCCCGTTCTCATGAAAGCGCCATTCGAAAAATAGAAATTGTCCAAAGCCGCTGCGCTCAATGCGCTTCAAAAATTGTTTAGGAATAATCGCATCCGTATCTACGTTAACGCGATCGACTGGAGCAACAATGCCCGTAAACTGTTTAAATGGTTCCATATCGGTAATACCCCTCTCACACGTCCTGATTAGTTCAATACTTCTGTTTTGATATTCCAATCACGCACATCTGTAAAGCGGCCCATAACAGCTGCAGCAACAGCCATTGCTGGAGATACGAGATGCGTACGGCCTCCGCGGCCTTGACGGCCTTCGAAGTTGCGGTTCGATGTCGAAGCGCAGCGTTGTCCTGGCTCTAGAACGTCCGGGTTCATCGCCAGACACATCGAGCAGCCTGCTTCACGCCATTCGAAACCTGCTTCGATAAATACTTTATCAAGGCCTTCTTTTTCAGCCTGAATTTTAACGCGGCCCGAGCCTGGAACGACGATTGCTGTCACTCTATCGCTAACTTTGTAGCCGCGAGCGATTTCAGCAGCAGCGCGAAGATCCTCAATACGTCCATTTGTGCAAGAACCGATAAACACATAATCGATCTCGATTTCGTTCATAGGCGTACCTGGCTTCAGATCCATATATTCAAGTGCTTTCTCAGCAGCTTTACGCTCATTTTCAGTAGGAAGCTGCTGCGGGAAAGGAACCGAAGAAGTAATATCCGTACCCATACCAGGGCTAGTACCCCAGGTTACTTGCGGGATCAGCGAATCAACGTCAAATTCTACGATAGTGTCGTAAGTTGCGCCTTCATCAGTGGAAAGCAATTTCCACTCTTCTACAGCCGCATCATAATCTGCTGGAGCATATTCACGTCCACGAAGATAGTTGAACGTTGTTTCGTCAGGAGCGATCAGGCCTGCGCGAGCGCCTCCTTCAATCGACATGTTGCAAACGGTCATACGCTCTTCCATCGTCAGCGAGCGAATCGCTTCGCCTGTGTACTCGATAACGTAGCCCGTTGCGAAGTCCGTACCGTATTTTGCGATAACGCCCAAAATCATATCTTTTGCCGTTACGCCCGGTTTACGGCTGCCCGTGAAGCGAACTTCCATCGTTTTTGCTTTCGATTGCTGCAGGCATTGTGTTGCCATTACATGCTCTACCTCGGAAGTACCGATACCAAATGCCAGCGCGCCGAACGCACCATGCGTGGAAGTATGGCTGTCGCCGCAAACGATCGTTTTGCCCGGATGCGTAAGACCAATTTCAGGGCCCATAACGTGTACAACACCTTGGTCAATGTTGTCAAGATCAAACAGCTTTACGCCGAAGTCTTTACAGTTTTGCGTCAGTGTATCAATTTGCTGCTTGGAGATAGGATCTGTAATGTTGAAGCGGTCTTTCGTAGGAACGTTGTGATCCATCGTTGCAAATGTTAAATCTGGACGACGTACTTTACGGCCAGACATGCGAAGACCTTCGAAAGCTTGCGGCGATGTTACTTCGTGAACCAGTTGAAGATCGATATAAATGATACTTGGCTTGCCTTCTTCTTGATTAATGACATGATTGTCCCAAATCTTCTCAAACATCGTTCTTTTAGCCATTAAATTCACCCCATTGTTCGACTTCTCTTCAAAAATGATGCTCTAAGCATAACACTTGGCACTTGATTGATCCAAGATATAATATCTATAATGTCTATAGGTAACGACTATAACGGTAAATGAAGAAGCTCTTCCCAGAAAAATAGAAAGCGAAGGATGCCCATGGAGCTCAGACAACTGCAGTATGTGCTGCAAATCGCAATTGAAAAAAACTTCTCCCGCGCAGCGGAAAAGCTGCATATCGCCCAGCCCTCGCTTAGCCAGCAGCTGTCTAAGCTGGAACAGGAGCTTGGCGTACTCCTGTTTCGGCGCACGACCAACTCGGTTGAGCTAACGCAGGCAGGTCAGGTTTTTGTTGAAAAATCTCAAACGATTCTCGATGCCATTGAGCAATTAAAGCAGGAAATGGATGATATGGCGCAAATGCGGCGCGGACGGCTCGTCGTCGGAACGCTGCCGATAACGGGCTCGCATATTTTGCCGCTCGTCCTGCCGGTATTCGGCGCCCAATATCCACAAATTGAAGTGGTGCTCGTAGAGGATACTTCGGCAAAGCTGGAGCAGCTTACGGCAAGCGGCGGCACCGACCTCAGCTTGCTGTCCCTTCCGCTTGCTGACACCTCGCTAGCATGGGAGCCTTTAATGGAAGAAGAAATTTGCCTGGCGATTCCGCCGCAGCATCCGCTTGCGGAAAGCACGGAGCCTGTTCCGATAAGCATATTGCGCAATGAACCGTTTATCGGTTTAAAAAAGGGCCAGGGCTTCCGGCAAATTACAGTCGAGCTGTGCCAGGCTTCTGGCTTTACGCCGCAAATCGTATTTGAAAGCAGCAATATTGAAACCGTCCAATCGCTCGTAGCGGGCGGCATGGGCATCGCTTTCGTCCCGAAAATGCTGACCCGGCAAAGAGGGAGCGAATTCGCCCCCATCTACTTGCCCCTGTCCCCCAAAGCGTCACGGACACTAGTCATCGCCAGCCGCAAGGGGCGCTACCTGTCCAAAGCTACGGAGGCTTTCATTCGAACGATGAACAAAACGATCGTCCATTATAAATAAATGATTCATTAACTAATTGTATTAAACAGAAACGGCTGAATGTAAAAAGGTCGGGCTGCCCGCACGAGGGCTATTTAATCCCAACCTTTTCAATCCTCTCGACTTATCTAACCAAGCTTTTAATACAAATTTGGCCGACGGTCTTCGAATACGGGGATTTTCCCGCGTACCGCATCAACGAGCGAAAGGTCGATTTTCGCATAAATAATCGCTTCGTCCTCTCCACCCTCAGCAATTGTTTCTCCCCACGGATCAAGGACGAGCGAATGCCCGAAAAAGCTCGTTTCCCCGCTTTGCCCTACCCGATTGCAGGCAATGACGAACATTTGATTTTCAATCGCTCTTGCCGTCAACAGCGTTTTCCAGTGATGCAGGCGCGGATTCGGCCATTCAGCTGGAACGAACAGCAGCTTTGCGCCTCCAAGCGCCAGCTTTCGAGCAAGCTCAGGGAAACGGATATCATAACAAATCATCATGCCCGCTTCCTGTCCGCCAAGCTGAAACGAACCAAGCTTATCGCCAGCCTGCAAATATTTTTCCTCGTCCATTAAACGGAACAGATGAATCTTAGAATAATCCGCAATCATTTCCCCTTCTCGGTCGAAAGCAAAAATCGTATTGTAAACGCCATCCGCCTTGCTTTCCGCAATCGAGCCCGCAACAATATTCACTTGATGCTTGGACGAAAAGGCTGACAAAAACTGCTTCGTCCTCTCCCCATTCGCATCAGCAAGCGTTTCGATTTCCGTTAGCGCATAGCCTGTGTTCCACATTTCAGGAAACACGATGACATCAAGCTTGCGATCTCCGCCTACCGCTTGCTCCAGCATTTGCGCAAGCTTGGCAAAGTTCGCCTCCGGATTTCCTGCATTTATGTCCATTTGCAGCAGTGCAAGGTTTAATTTTTCATTATTCATCTTCGTCAGGCCTCCTGTATGTTGCAACCATTCATTTTCCCTAATGATACCTTCACATGGTTCTGTGTCAAGATGGGGATGATAACTCAAGTACAATTACCAATCCATATACAGACAAGGAGCATGCATAACATGAAGCTGCAAAAATGGATAGCTGCCCTGTGCGCAGCTTGCTCACTATTTATTTTCGCCTCCACCGGATTTGCCCAGGAGACAGCGAAAGAGCAACAGACGGTTGGACCCGTCCAAGTTTTTGATGTAAAAGCTGGCAAGGTCGTGCTGACTGTGCCGAATGACAAAGACTATCAAAAGCTGGCAAACAGCTGGCTTGGCTCTATTACAGGTCTTGCCCCCCAATTAACGAATGACAACACCTGCACCTATGTATATCGCGTTCCTCTTGCTAAACCTTACAAGCTGAGCACGAACAATATTTCGCTCAATGCAACCGAAGTATTTCTGTTCGTATGCGGAGGCAAAGCGCCGCAGCTGTTAGTTTTTGATGAACAGCGCAGGCCGCTGCTGCTGTTGTTTACAGCCGATATCGCAGCTTTTATTAAAAAAGTCGGCATTCCAGCCACTTAACCATCCATTCCAACTGAATCACTCGACATAAATGGTTTTTGCGTGCTACAGTAATGCTTAACAGCTTATTGTTCATGAGCAACTATTGGATGTGGAGTGTGAATAAAATGGAAACAAAGCTGGAACAGCATTTCATTAAACCAGCAGATCGTATGACTGGCTTGCCTACGCAATTTTTTGCTAAATTGGTTGCTAAAGCTAATGCCCAAGTCGCAAAAGGCCGCGACGTTATTAACCTTGGACAAGGCAATCCCGATCAGCCGACTCCGCCGCACATTGTGGCCAAGCTGCAGGAAGCAGCCGCAAACCCTATGTATCACCGTTATCCGCCTTTTAGCGGCTACCCTTTTCTCAAGGAAGCCGTCGCAAAGCGTTATAAGGAAGATTATAACGTCGATATAGACCCAACGACAGAAGTAGCCATTTTGTTCGGCGGCAAGACAGGTTTGGTGGAACTTAGCCAGTGCCTGCTTAATCCAGGCGATGTATGCCTCGTGCCTGACCCGGGCTATCCCGATTATTGGTCTGGCGTGGCACTCGCTGGAGCGGATATGCATTTTATGCCGCTAACGGCGGAAAACCGCTTTTTGCCTGATTATGGCGTCATTGACGAAGCCGTCCTTAGGCGTGCCAAGCTCATGTTTATGAACTATCCGAATAATCCGACCGGAGCGGTAGCGAATGCTGATTTTTATGAACAGACGGTAGAATTCGCCCGCCGCACAGGCGTCGTTGTCGCAAGTGATTTTGCTTATGGCGCGATTGGCTTTGATGACGAGCGTCCCGTCAGCTTCCTGCAAACGCCGGGAGCAAAAGAAGTGGGCATAGAGTTTTATACATTGTCCAAATCCTACAATATGGCGGGCTGGCGCGTAGGTTTTGCACTAGGCAACCCTGAGGTCATTTCTTTAATCAATCTTATGCAGGATCATTATTATTGCAGCCTGTTTGGCGGCATTCAGGAAGCGGCGGCTGAGGCGCTAACCGGATCTCAGCAATGCGTGACGGAGCTGAATGCCACCTATGAGCGCAGACGTGAAGCGTTGTTTGGCGCGCTGGATCGCATCGGTTGGAAAGCAGAGCGTCCGGGAGGCTCCTTCTTCTGCTGGCTGCCTGTTCCAGAAGGCTATACATCTGAATCGTTCGCGGATCTCGTATTGCAGGAAGCAGATGTCGTTGTCGCGCCTGGAGTCGGCTTCGGCACATTCGGCGAAGGCTATGTCCGGCTTGGATTGCTTACGAGCGAAGCCCGGCTGGTGGAAGCGGTTGAACGTATTGGAAAGCTCGGCATTTTCAAAGCCTAACCGCCTGCAAATGACTCTCTTTACAGCACCCGTCGATCATGATATGCTTACATCAACTGAACATGAAACGTTATGACGGGACCAGTAAGCTTGACTAGGTCGTGCCCAGAGAGTGAATTCCAGAGGCTGCAAGAATTTACCTCGACTGCTCGCTGAACCTGCCCCTGAACGGCCGATGATGAATCGGACAGCACCTCCTGTTACGAGGCCCAAGCAGGATTGTTTGCCTTAACCGGCCTACAGTCAATTAAGGTGGTACCGCGGAAGCATATAAGACTTTCGTCCTTTACGGACGGAGGTCTTTTTTATTTTGTCAGGAAATGGGATGATGGATAAATGGCGGAACGAATCATTGTAAAAATCGGCAGCAGCTCGCTAACTTCCGAGGAAGGCGGACTGAACAAAGAACGCATCGCTTATTTTGTTTCCGAGCTTGCCGCGCTGCATGCAGCAGGCTGCTCGGTCATATTAGTCACCTCCGGTGCCGTTGCCGCAGGCTTTCGCCAAATTGGCTATGAGTCACGGCCCAAAGCCTTACACGAGAAGCAAGCGGCCGCCGCAGTTGGGCAAGCGCTGCTTATGCAAGCTTATCAGGAAGCTTTTAGCCAGTTCGGTATCGGAGCAGCACAAATTTTGCTGACGCGGGCAGACTTTTCTAACCGCAAGCGAATTCAGAACGCTTTGATGACTATTGAAGAGCTGCTCAGGCTGCGCACAATACCGATTATTAACGAGAACGATACCGTCGCAACCGATGAGCTGAAATTTGGCGACAATGACAATTTGTCAGCACTGGTCGCAACAATGACGAAAGCTGGACAGCTCATTATTATTACGGATATGGATGGCTTGTACACGGAAGATCCACGGAAAAATCCGCAAGCAGTCAAAATCGAGCGAGTCGGCAGCATTTCCGCAGACATTATGAAATTCGCCGGCGGTGCCGGCTCGGCAGTCGGAACGGGCGGGATGCGCTCCAAAATTGAAGCCGCCCGAATTGCCATGCGCGGCGGCGTACCCGCTTTTATTGGGAAAGTGCAGCAGCCTGGCGATCTGTCGCTTGCGACAAGCGGCTCCGGCAAAGGCACGTATTTCGATACGGAGATGCATAGCCTGCCGATGAAGAAGCAATGGTTGGGCTTCCACTCTTTGCCTCAAGGCACGATATCAGTCGATGCAGGAGCTGAGCTTGCGCTGCTTACAGGGGGCAAAAGCCTCCTCCCTGCCGGCATTACAGGCAGCAGCGGCGATTTCCATCCCGGCGATATCGTGGAGGTGCTTAGCGCCAGCGGCGAAACGATTGGGCGCGGCGTCGTCAATTACGCTGCTTGGCAGGCTAAGGCCGCAGCCGGACTTGGCAGCGAAGAAGTGAAGCGCAGAATTGATGTGAGCCGGATTGAAGTCATCCACCGGGATGAATGGGTATCATTAAAATAAGCCCTTGTCCATATATAGGGCCAATCGTTTTTATCACTTATTTTTAGGAGGAACAAACCTATGACAAGCGAAGTCGTCCAAAAAGCCACATTGGCAAAACGTGCTGCAAGTATTATGAACACTGTAACGACCGACCAGAAAAATGCCGCACTGCTTACGATCGCTGACGCTTTAATTACGCATACAGCTGATATTATTGAAGCGAACAAGCTCGATTTGCAAAATGGAGAAGCAGCCGGCACAAGCCGCTCCCTGCTCGACCGTCTCGCTCTCGATGAGGCAAGAATTGAAGCAATTGCTCAAGCGCTCCGTGAAATCGCTGATCTGCCTGACCCAGTTGGCGAGCTGCTGGAGCAGTTCGACCGTCCGAATGGTCTGCAAATTGAAAAATCACGTGTTCCGATCGGCGTTATTGGCATCATTTATGAAGCGCGTCCGAATGTGACGGTCGATGCGGCTGGATTATGTCTCAAAACAAGCAATTGCGTCGTGCTCCGCGGCGGCTCGGCAGCACTTGAATCGAATCGCAAAATTATCGAGGTGCTGCGCCAGGCGCTTGACACGACGGCATTGCCAGCTGATGCCCTCCAGCTCATTGAAGATTCCGATCGCGCGTCGGTCAATGAAATGCTCAAGCTGAACGGACTGCTCGATGTTATTATTCCACGCGGCGGGTCAGCACTCATTCGCACTGTCGTTGAAAATGCTACTGTTCCGGTTATTGAAACCGGCGCAGGCATTTGCCATACTTATATTGATGCGAGTGCAAACGTGGAGATGGCGGCCAGCATTTCGCTCAATGCCAAAGCACAGCGTCCATCCGTCTGCAACTCCATGGAAACGCTGCTTGTACACGAAGCTTTTGCCAGCAAGTCGCTTCTCTCCATTGCTGAGCAGTTTACAGCAGCAAAGGTGGAGCTTCGCGGGTGCGAGCGCGTTATGAAGCTTATTCCGCACGCCAAGCAAGCGACGAATGAGGATTACGCGACAGAGTATAATGACTATATTCTGAACGTGAAAATCGTAGATAATCTGGATGAGGCCATCGCTCATATTAGCAACTACGGGACGCAGCATTCCGAATGCATCGTTACCGAGGACGCAGGCCATGCAGCCCGCTTTATGCAAGAAATTGATGCGGCTGCCGTCTATCACAATGCTTCCACTCGCTTCACGGATGGCTTTGAATTCGGCTTTGGCGCCGAAATTGGCATTAGTACGCAGAAGCTTCATGCACGCGGGCCTATGGGCTTGCCTGCACTCACATCAACCAAATACCGGATTACCGGCTCTGGACAAATTCGCGGCTAATTAAGCGTTCACTTTACGATTTCGAAAATAATGGAGGAAACCGTTATGTCAATAGATACAGACACCAAGACGATTGATCGCATTCAGTCGCTGCAAATCGCTTTCTACGGCGCAGGCTCCATGGCGGAAGCCATCGCCCGGGGCATGATTAATCAGAACCTGACGCAGCCGAAACGCATTGCCATGCTCAATCGGCAAAATGCCGATCGTTTGAACGAGCTTAACAGCCAGTATGGTGTTCAGACGATTTTGCAAGGCTCCTCAAACGAAGCTTTTCTGAAGGAAGCCGATATTATTTTTCTCGCCATGAAGCCAAAAGATGCGGTCGAAGCCATTGCAGGCATTAAGCCTTATATTTCGGAGCATCAGCTTATTATTTCGGTTATTGCCGGACTATCGATTTCTTCGATTGAGCTGCTTCTGGGCCGCAAGCTGCCTATCGTACGCACAATGCCGAATACGTCCTGCACGATCGGGCTCGGTGTTACAGGCATCAGTTATTCCGAAGCGGTGACGAAGGAGCAGCAGCTGCTGGCGGAAGCTATTTTCCAATCCGTTGGCATCACCTCCGTCGTTGAGGAGAACTATCAAGACGCCATTACAGGCGTATCGGGCAGCGGCCCGGCTTACGTGTATTATTTTATGGAATCGATGATTGATGCGGCGAAGGCAATGGGCCTTAGCGAAACGGCTGCCAAGGAGCTTGTTACGCAGACGGTGCTTGGTGCCGCAGAAATGGTCCGTGCAACTGGCGAGGAGCCTGCGGAATTGCGCCACAAAGTGACATCCCCGAACGGGACGACACAAGCAGCGCTTGAGCTGATGAGCCAGCAAGGTTTAGCTGAGACAATTGCCAGCGGCATGAAGCGTTCCGCCGAACGCGCAGCCGAAATCGGAGCCGATATTGAAAGGAGCTTGAAAAAATGAGTGAATTTTGCATTGCTACCTACCGCAGCTTTGATGATAAAGCTGATTTTGATAAAAAAGCGTTATCCATTGCCGTCGGCCTGACGGTTGGTAGCTGGACCGATTTGCCAGAAGCGCGCAAATCCGAAATGGAGAAGCATCTCGGCAAAGTATTGTCCGTTGAGGTGCATGAAGGCGGAGAAGGCAATCGCTACGCTGATATTCGCATCGCCTATCCAGATATCAACTTCAGCCGCGATATCCCTGCCCTGCTCGTTACGATTTTCGGCAAGCTGTCAATGGACGGACGAATTAAGCTGATTGATATTGAAGTTTCACAGTCGTTCGGCTCTGCTTTCCCGGGTCCGAAGTTTGGCTTGCAAGGCGTTCGAGGCCTGCTCGGCGTACAGGAGCGCCCGCTGCTGATGAGCATTTTCAAATCTGTTGTCGGCCATGATCTGGCGAACTTGCAGGAGCAGTTTTATAAGCAGGCGCTTGGCGGCGTTGATCTGATTAAAGATGATGAGATTTTGTTTGAAAATCCGCTGACCCCGCTGGAAAAACGCGTTGAGGCTTGTATGGAAGCTGCCGAGCGCGCCCAGCAGGAAACGGGCCAAAAGCTGCTGTATGCCGTCAATTTGACGGGCCCTACTTCGCAGCTTGCTTCTCAGGCGCGCAAAGCGATTGCCGCTGGTGCTAACGCCCTGCTCTTTAATGTGCTGGCATACGGCTATGATGTGCTGCATGAGCTTAGCAAAGATCCGTCGATCAGCGTACCGATTGCAGCGCATCCGGCTATGGCAGGCGCGATGTATCCTTCGCCGCACTATGGCATTGGCGCTTCCGTGCTCCTGGGCAAGCTTATGCGCCTTGCGGGAGCTGATCTCGTGCTGTTCCCTTCTCCTTACGGCTCGGTCGTCATGCCGAAGGAAGAAAATCTCGCCGTCAAGGAAGCGCTGCTTGCCCCATCCAGCGAGCTGCTCACCAGCTTCCCTGTTCCATCCGCGGGCATTCATCCAGGCCTCGTGCCGCTTATTTTGCGCGACTTCGGCACCGATGTAGTCGTCAACGCTGGCGGAGGCATTCACGGCCATCCGATGGGCACCGCTGCTGGCGGACAAGCCTTCCGCCTCGCGATTGATGCAGCGATGAATGGCGTTCATCTGCGCGCTGCTGCCGCAGCTCCTGGCGGCGAAGCGCTGCAAGCTGCTATTGACGCTTGGGGGATTAAAGAATGACAGCAGCAAAAAAACGAATCGTGTTCTGCGATTTCGACGGAACGATTACGGTAAACGATAATATTATTGCGATTATCCGCCATTTTAACCCGCCGGGCTGGGAGCCGATTGTGGAGCAGACGATTACACAGCAAATATCCATTCGTGAAGGGGTAGGCAAGCTGTTCCGCCTCCTCCCTTCTTCTATGCAAAAAGAAGTTGTCCATTTCGGCATTACGAATGCCCGCATTCGCGAAGGCTTTGGCGAATTCCTCTCCTACTGCCGGAAAAATGAGATTGAATTTTACGTGACAAGCGGCGGCATAGACTTTTTCGTCTATCCGGTGCTTGAGCCATTCGATATTCCACAGGATCATATTTATTGCAATGGCCATGATTTCAGCGGTGCTAATATTGAAATTACATGGCCGCATCCCTGCGATGGACAATGCAGCAATGAATGCGGCATGTGCAAAACGACCATTATGCGAGGCTTCCCCGCTGAGAAATATGAACGTATTGTCATTGGCGATAGCGTGACGGACTTTGAAGGCGCAAAGCTGGCGGATACGGTATTTTCCCGCTCACACCTGACGACGAAATGCCAGGAGCTTGGCCTGCCTCATTCCGAATATGAGACGTTCCATGATATTATTCGCGTGCTTGACAAGGGAAAGGATGAATCGTAATGACATTTGAGCAAATGACAACCGAGCAGAAGCAGAAGGCACTCGCTGATCTGCGTGAAGTAAAGGAGCTGTTTGCCTCGCGCGGCTGGTTCCCTGGCACAAGCGGCAATCTGTCCGTGCGCGTAGGGGATTTCGACCCCGAGCAGTTCCATTTTGCCATTACGGCAAGCGGCAAGGATAAGACGGTTCATACACCGGAAGACTACCTATTCGTCGATAAAGAAGGCCAAGCTGTCGAAGCGACTAAGCTTAAGCCTTCGGCGGAAACGCTAATCCACTGCGAAATTTACCGCCAGACGGGCGCAGGCGCTATTTTTCATGTGCATACCGTCTTTAACAGCGTCATCTCGGAATGGTTCTGGGATCGTAAATCCGTTCCGGTTGACGGCGTAGAGCTAATTAAAGCTTTCAATATTTGGGACGAAGAAGCGCATATCGACATTCCGATTGTGTCCAACTTCGCCAACATTCCGCAAATCGTTCCTGAAGTGACGGAGCGCCTGCAGCCGGAAATTCCCGGCATTTTGCTGCGCAAGCACGGTATTTATGCTTGGGGAGCGACTCCGTTTGAAGCGAAGCGCCATTTGGAGGCGTTTGAGTTCATCTTTGAATACGTGTATCGCTGGGAGCTGTTGAACGGCCGCAAATAATGCGCTGTTTCAAACACAGGCTATATTAGGATAAGACTATTAAATACGGCGAAGAGCTGTCTCGATGCACACCCGTGCGGAGGCGGCTCTTTTTTCAAGGGGGAATCAGCTGCAGACTGAATGAGCATCGCCAAAAAAAGCTTGACCCTTACGTTAGGGAAAGGTGCATGCTTAGTAAAGGAGGGATGACTGTGAAAGTATTTGAAGCGGCACGGCTGCTGGATACAACTCCGCGTACGCTGCGGTTTTATGAGGAAAAAGGGCTCGTTACGCCCGCGAAAGCGCGCGAAAACGGTTATCGCCTGTATAGCGAGGAAGATATTGAGCGGCTGCGCTGGATTATTGCGCTCCGTGAGCTGGGCATGCCGCTGGCTGCCATTGGCGAGGTGCTGCAAACGGCACGCCAGCCTGATGATTTTCTGCGACTAGCCGATCGTGCGCGCGCTCTCCTCTATGAGGAATGGGTCGCAGCGGGGCAAAAGCTGCAGGCGCTTGATGATACGATAGCCAAATGGCGGCAGCAACCACAGCCAGAGCTTGGCGCTGCTGAGGTTGCTGCGGAAAAGATGAAGCATTCCCGCTCCCAGCGAAGCAGCTGGAATGATCGCTGGGATTATGATCGTCTAGCGCTGGAGCATGGCGAGGCTGCCCCAATGGCTGTTTTAGCAAAGGTGCTGACCCCCACCAGCTATGAACAAGCGTTAATGAAGACGCTGGAATGGATTGATCCGATTGCAGGCGAGTACGGTGCCGAGCTTGGCGCTGGAACAGGCAATCTGTCTGTCAAGCTCGCAGAAGCCGGTGTACGCTTAACAGCTATTGAGCAATCGGCGCAAATGCTGGGCATTTTGCGTCGGCGTTTGCCGCATGTGGATGCGAAGCTCGGCAACCTGCTCACCCTGCCGCTTCCGGATCGAGTATGCTCCTTCATCGCTTGCAGCTTTGCGATGCATCATTTGAATGCTTCCCAGCAACTGCTTGCTCTGGCTGAGATGGATCGTATTCTGCTGCCTGGTGGACGAATAGCCATTACCGATATTAGCAGGAATAGCGAAGCAGCAGACTCATCTAAATTTGCCGCTGCCGGGCAGCCAATTGCTGCGGCAATTGAGCCTTTACGCTTGCATGAGCTTCAAAGCTGGCTTCAGTCGCGCCGCTACTCCATCTTCGTTAAGCGGTTGGAGAGCGCTGCGATCATGATTTTTGCGGTAAAATCAGAACAGTCATAATATATCGGCTTAGGCCCGTTATTTAAATCCATTCCTTTTGCTTCAGCAATTGTTGTGTCTCTCTCCACAGCCTAGACTGCATTGCCAGATCGCCGCCGGGGCGCACAGGAAGGATCGATTTGCCTGTCCCAACGTTATAATATCCGCCAGTAACGTCTTGATATTGCGTATCAACTGCTAGGCGGGTAATAATCTCGGCACCTTTGCGCGGATCTCCAATACGCAGCCATTTTAAAATTCGTTCAAGCAGTGGGGCAAACCAGAGCTCGCGGCCAAGTCCGGTTACATTAAATCCAGGATTGAGCGTATGAACAGCTACACTAGTGCCAGATAATTGACGGGAAAGCTCTCCTGCAAACATAATGTTCAACAGCTTCGTTTTTCCATAGATGGCTGACGAGCCCCTCGCTGTAAAGTCAGCGGTATCCGTCAAATCTTCAGGCAGCGTCAGCACCCCATGATTGCGTGACGCTTCTGATGCCACATTGACAATTCTCGCTTTGTTTGAAGCCATGAGCGACGGCAGTAAAATTTTCGTCAATAGCCAGGGAGCCAAATAGTTGACGGCCATCATTTCCGAGAGGCCTTCAGAGGTGATCCGCTGTTCAAAAGCATGCAGACCCGCATTATTTACGAGCACATCGATTTTGGGATAGGCTGACCTGATTTCCTCCCCTATCCGTTTCACATCCGCCATAATAGATAAGTCACCGTAAAAAAAGACCATTTCTGAATGAGGCGCAACCTCATTAATCCTTCTGGCTGTTTCCTCCGCTCGCTTTCTGCTTCTGGCAGTTAATGCAAGCTTCATGCCGCGCTTGGCTAAATCCATTGCCGCAATCTGTCCAATGCCGCTGGTCGCTCCTGTTATGACAGCCACTGAATTCATATTCATACATTTCTCCTCCGTCATGCTGAATTTATTTTGACACCTTCTAGACAAAATCATATAATTGACATAAATCAACTATATGATTTTGTTTGATATATGTCAATTAAATTCAAATGTAAATCTATGGAGCCAACGGAGATGTTTATTATGGACAATAACCAATCAGTGCAGCTTTCACCGAGAACACAGCTTGAGCTAAAGCTTGGTGAGCAGCTTAATGCGCTTATCAGCGCCTCCCACGCCTTGAATGTCAGAGCTGCTGCGCGGTTCGACTCTACCTTGCAGCCCGCCGCTTTTTTAATTGTACGGTGGCTCCTTTCCTATGGAGCAACTAGCGCCACTGCTTTAGCCGAAGCAACAGCTATGGACCGCAGCTCCGTCAGCCGTCTGGTCAACCAGCTTAAGGGGCTCCACTATGTACAAAGTGAAACAGCTCCTGAGGATCGCCGCGGCGTGCGCTTATCTTTAACCGAGCTTGGACGAGAACGAACTTTGGAAGCCTTGAAGGAAAAAGAATCCGCCTTCTATGCCAGCATTTCACAGTGGGATGATGCCACGCTGAAGCAATTCACCGAAATGCTCCAAAATTTCAATAGCTACAATTTGAAATAGCATATGTACAATTAAAATAAAAGATTAGAGCTGCCCGACTTCAAGAAAAATCGGTTGCCATGGACGAAAAAATAGGCCAACCGGAAATCTCTGGTTGACCTATACGAAATTAGTTCATCAAGCTATTCCCCTCATCTAATCCAAGCATGAGATTCATATTTTGCACCGCAGCCCCTGATGCACCTTTACCTAAATTATCGTACCTTGAAATAATATTCACCTTGCCCTTTTGTCCAAAAACAAAAATTTCCAATCGGTTCGTGTTATTGCACTCCGAAATCATAAAGTGTCCTTCATCAAGATTTGCTTCTGAATCATATGGCATGACATGTACAAAACGCTCCGCTTCAAAATACGCGGATAATGCTTCATGTACCTCTTTTGCAGAAGCGTTTTTGGTCAAAATCCTGCTAATTAAGGGGACTGACATTGCGAGTCCTTGTGCATAATTGGCTTTTATGGGCGTAAATAATGGTTCATATAAAAGTCCTGAATACATCAACATCTCAGGTATATGCTTATGATTGTGCTGCAGCGCATAATGTCTTGGAACATGAAGTTTTCTTTCAGCAACTAATGCTGAATTCTCATATTCTTCTATTCCGCTTTTGCCAGCTCCGGAGTAGCCAGTCAAGGAATAACACGTTACAGGGTAATCTTGTGGAAGAATGCCTGCTTCAATTAGCGGTCTAATCGTAAGAATAAAGCCCGTTGCATGACAGCCTGGAACAGAGACTCTTGATGCCGACTGTATGAGCTCTCTTTGATTTTTCAACTCAGGCAGACCATATACCCAGCTTTTATCCGTTCTAAAAGCAGTGCTGGTATTAATGATTCTTGTTTTGTTATTTTTCACAAGCTCAATTGACTCTTTGGCAGCCGCGTCGGGCAGACAAAGAAATACGATATCTGCACCATTAAGGAATTTACTTCGTTCTTCAGGATCTTTTCTTTTGTCAGAGTCAATCCTAAGAACTTCAATGTCCGACAGCTTTGCCAGATACTCAAAAATCTTCAAGCCTGTCGTGCCTTCTTGTCCGTCAACAAATACCTTAAATGTCATAAAGCTCTCCTCTGTTATGAATATATATTCTTAATAATGAATAATTATACATAGTTTTATAGCTTTAAGCAAATTTCATTTGCAACGTTTATGACACGTCTTCCCCGATCCATCAAGATGTGGCTAGCTCATACAAATGCGCAGGCAATGTCTGCACGAATGGCGACCAATTGCCCGCCGTATAAAGATTAAGCTGATGCATAGCCCGTGTACATGCCGTGTAAAGAAGCTTGCATTCGTTTTCCTGTCCGTAAGCTTCGGGCGAAGCATCATAGATCAAGACTGCATCGAACTCGACACCCTTGGCCAGATACACAGGAATGACCATTACTCCTTTTTCAAAGCCCAACGTTTCCTTCGTAATGAGCTGCAGAGCTGCGCCTCCATAAATCCGCAACGATTCATGAGCCTTCCGGCTTTCGGCTGCAGTCTTCGTAATGACGGCAATGGAATCGAAGCCCTCGGCCCTGAGCGCTGCGATGTCTGCTATCATTTGCGCATCACGCTTTTCCCCGCTGTCCATTCTCTTCAGAAGGGGTTTCTGGCCTCCCCTTTCAAAAGGTTCAATTTCTTCCCCTCCTGGAAGCATCAATCTCGTAAATTCAACTATCTCCCTGGTTGAACGATAACTGCGTACAAGGCAGACAAGGCTCGTTTCGGCTTCGCCATAAAGGCGGACCAGCGGCGAATCGGAGGGGGACAAACTTGTAGCCTGCATGAAGATCGCTTGCCCAAAATCACCAAGCACCGTCATCCGAGCACGTGGAAACAGCTTTTTTATATATTCATATTGAAACGGCGAATAATCCTGACCCTCGTCAACGAACACATACCGGATTTCCTTGTTCGTCCGGACGCCTTCGATCAGTTCTTTTACATACAAATACGGAGTCGCATCCTCGTAGAATAGCTCATTGCGAAGCAGCGATTCCTTCGTTTGCCTGCATATTTCAGGCCACAGCGGAGGGACGACAGCCCCATTCGTTTTTTCTTGATAAGCGGCCTCGTCAACAAACAGTTGGCCATATATACCTTTGATATCTACGAACGAGAGCTTCTTCACCATTTTCCGTAGCGGTTTAAAGCATTCTTTCACGATCCTTCGGCAGAGCAGCTCCTCCTCCCTTGTAGCGAAGTCAAAATCGCCTTCATCTTCCCGAAGCTTGTTGCTTATTTTCTCGCGAACTACGGCGTATTGTTCCGCAATGTCGAATACTTCCTTATCTTTATGCAGCATTCCGAAAACTTCCGCGTACTGCTCGGCATCGAGATAATTCAGCTCTTCCTGCACCCAAGGCGCTTCCCGCTCCTTACGTTCCAGCAAAACCAGTTCTTTCTGCAGCCATTCCTGTAAAAGTTCGATACGATTGAGCAACGGCTGAGAACGATCATATTCGTAAAATTTCGCTTTTATTCGCTCTGCGGTAATCAGATCGCGTTCTCGAAACCGGATACCGTTGAATCGCATGCCTTTTTGTCCCAACCACATGCCATAGTCCTTCAGGGCTTGCAGGAAAACCTCGGAAGCTTTATATTCGATCCCCTGAAGTCGAGCCTCATAACCTGGCACCCCTTGTGCGGTCAGTACATATTCAATCTGATCAAAGGCATCCTCAGGCCGTAATGAAGAACCTAGCCAATAGTCGAGATATTCTTGAAAAGTCGTCTGCTGTATATTCTCTTCACCAAGCTCCGGAAGGACGGTGGAGATATAACTGGTAAACATCGGATTCGGCGAAAATAGAACGATCTGATCGGCCTTGACCGACTGGCGATGTTTGTAAAGCAAATACGCCACTCGCTGCAATGCCGCGGAAGTTTTGCCGCTTCCAGCCGCCCCCTGTACGATTAGCATCCGGCTTTTATCATTTCGAATGATGGTATTTTGTTCCCTCTGGATGGTGGCTACGATACTCTTCATTTGCGAGTCCGCCCCTTTGCCGAGCACTTGCTGCAGCAATTCGTCTCCGATCGTTTCGCTCGCATCAAACATGCTCTGGATTTGCCCGCTTTGAATCTGAAACTGGCGTTTGAGCTCCATCGTCCCTTCGATTTGTCCTGCTGGCGTGACATAAGAAGCCAAGCCGGGGGAGTAGTCGTAGTAAAGGCTCGCAATGGGCGTACGCCAGTCATAAATCAGAAAGCTCAAACCGGCATCGTCGATGAAGGAAGATACGCCGATATAGATTTGCTCGCTGATGCCCAGACCATCTTCCTGAAAATCGAGGCGTCCGAAATAAGGAGATGGAAGCAGACGTTTCATGCTGTCCCATTGCTGCGCCAACAGCTTGCGGCCCCGCTCCCGTTCGGCCAATACCGCGGACTGCTGGTTAATCGTATAGAAGGTTTCTTCGAAATCTTCTTGCGTGCTTGTGTTGATCGTAACCTCTTCCCAAAACCGCTTGCGAATGTCCGCAGCCTGATCGCGCAGCCCGGCAACCTCCGGCTCCAGTTTGGCGATTCTCGCCTGCAGCTTGTTCCTGACCCCTTCCAGTCGCTCCTGTTCCTGCCGCCAATCCTTCGTATCCATTCTCCTGAACACACTCCTTTTTCCGTTTTTCTGGGATAAAAAAGAGCATTGACAAATCAAAGTTCCAGATGTACAATTAAAGTGGGAATAAAATTGGATACATCCTCAATGTGCATCGTCAATGACGCTATCGATTATATCATGGCGTTATTTTGTGTTCAATCTATTTTTTGTTACCCTCTCCTCCTTCAGTCTGAACACTGATCCGGATGTGCACAGTTTATACAAACCACCGCGGAATTAAGCGGTCATGAGAAGACCCTCGAATTCATCAAGGGTCCTCTTTTTTATTTCAAACCTGTACTAATAGTTTGTGCCACTCCAAGATTTGGCCTGCGTGTCATCAGGCTTATTTGCATCTCATTAGCGGTATCGTTTAATAAACTCGACAGCTTTGCGAATATCCTCCTCTGGCTGCGTACCCACCTCGCGCTCAATCGTCAAATAGCCCTGATAACCGATCGACTGAATCATCTTAAAATAAGCATCAAAATTTACGCTGCCCTCGCCAAGCGGCAGCTCTGAAAAGTCCGGGCCTTCGGAAGCCATTTGCGCGATTTGCCCATGATCCATTTTTTCATAGCCTAGCGCCCCATATACTAGCCGGGGGTCCACAACACGGTGGCGGACGCCATCCTTCACATGCGTATGCACAACATAATCCCTTAAAATGTATAGCCCATTCACAGGATCATCTCCAGTAACCATGACCATATTCGCCGGATCAAAATTAACCGAGACGCCCCGCGAGCCCAGCGTATCAAGAAACGCTTTCAAATGCGCCGCTGTTTCCGGCCCCGTCTCAATCGCAAAATACGCCTGATGACTAGTTGCATAATTCGCCAGCTCCTCACACGCCTGCTGCATGGATGCATATACTTCGCTATTCGGATCGTCCGGCACGATTCCAATATGAGTTGTTACAATGTTCGTTCCCAGCTCAACTGCTAAATCCAGAATGCGTTTGGATTTTTCGATTTTTAACGGATTGGCACGTTTATCCTGAAAACCATGTCCACCTAAATCGCCGCATAACGCCGATATTTCAAGCCCTAGCTGGGCAATTTCCTCCTTGAGCTGCTTGCGCTTGAATCCTGTCAGTACAGCAGGGTCCATTTCTCCATCCACTGCATATATCTGCACGCCCTCCGCTCCAGCATCCTTTGCCAATCGTAATCCTTCACTTATGCCGACGCCAAAGCTATCAACGATTACTCCAATTTTATTTGTAAGCTGCATGCTTTGTTCATCTCCTTTAATAAAGCTACTCCATTTAATTCGCTTTCCACTATCGTAATTCCTACCTCTCGTACATATAGCAGCTGAAAGCTTGCTGGTGCATAATTAGCCAGCAACCAAAAGTCAAAAATAAAACGGCCGCCACCCTAAAAGGGATGACGACCGTCGCTATATTCAATCCGAAAAACGCATTGCTTACAACCAGACTTCCCTGCACTTATCCCCTGCCGCCGCGAAAACGCTGCGCATGGGCGCGGGCTTCATCCTCGTTCGTTACACGATTGCGGCTCCATTCAATTAAGATGCGGTCAATGTAGCGGAAGCTTAGCTTCCCGGCAAATACCGCTTCCTTAAGGGCAAAGCGAATAAGCTCTTCCGCATATTTATCTTCATCCATCCACCCACTAATGGTCTCGCATTCGATTGGAGATAGCAGCCGGCCAAACTCCTGTTCAAAAATATTAAACAGATTGACCGGATTTGCTGCGCGCTGCACCGGCTGGCGCTGCGCCTTCTCCGCTTTTTTCGACTCGCGTTTTTCCAGAGCTGCCCATTCCGCTGCCTTAAGCAGCCAGCCGCTCCAGTTATATTGCTCGGATTGGATGCCGGTATGGGAGTCCAGGTGCTCATCAATCGCCAGAAAGCCTTCTTTCATAAGCTTTCCGAGCTGCTCGACAATGCTGCGCTGGCTTGCGTCCATACGCTCTGCCAGCTCGTCTGGCGTCGGGAAACCATTTCCCTCCGCATCACGAAATGCCATAAGCTGCAGCAGTAGCAGCAGCTCGCTATCCGTCAGCCCAAGCTGCCGATAAGATCGCAGCAGCAGAGCGGATATATGCACACCGCCCTCCTCCATTACAGCCGCCATACCGCGCGAGTAAGCTTTCCAGATGTCATCATTGCTCACTGCTTGCCCGCCTTTCCATTAAGCCTGCTTTCTTTAAACGTTTGTTTCTCCAGCAGCCTGTGCTTTTACCAATGAAAACGTATCGCGAGCGATCAAGAGCTCTTCATTCGTAGGAACAACCAGCACCTTCACGCGCGAAGCTTCTGTCGAAATAACCCGCGCATCCTTACTGCGCCTTGCATTTTTCTCTTCATCCAGCTCAATGCCAAGGAAAGTGATGCCATCGCATACCGCTTTGCGAAGCGCCGAAGAGTTTTCACCAACGCCTGCTGTAAACAGCAGGACGTCAATGCCGTTCATCGCAGCTGCGTAAGCACCAATATATTTACGAACGCGATACGTGTACATATCAAAAGCAAGCTTCGCATTACGGTCGCCTTCCTCCATCGCTTCCGTTACTTCACGCATGTCGCTGCTGATGCCTGAAATCGCCAGCATGCCGCTATGCTTATTCAGCATGGAATTAACTTCGCTAAGGGTCAGCTCTTCTTTATTCATGACAAAAGGAACGATCGCCGGATCAAGATCGCCGCTGCGCGTACCCATCATTAAACCTTCAAGCGGGGTCATGCCCATGCTCGTATCAAACGATTTGCCATCCAAAATCGCCGTACAGCTCGCGCCGTTACCAATATGAGCCGTAACCATTTTAAGCGACTCCAGCGGCTTTCCAAGCAGCTCTGCGCCTTGCTGGCTCACATATTGGTGCGATGTACCGTGGAAGCCGTAGCGGCGTACCTTGTGGCGACGATAGAGCACCTGTGGGATCGGGTATAGGTAAGAGGTGTTCGGCATCGACTGGTGGAACGCTGTATCGAATACAACAGCCTGTGGAACGCCCGGCATATTCGCCTCAACCGCCGTTATCCCCATCATATGGGCTGGATTATGCAGCGGCGCCAGATCAAACAAGCGGCGAATTTCAAGCTTAACTTCAGGTGTAACAAGCGTGGAGCTGTTGAATACTTCCCCGCCATGCACAACGCGGTGTCCAACCGCCTCTATTTCATCCATGGTCGCAACTGCGCCATGTTCCGGATGCGTCAGCATGTCGATAACCTTTTTAACTGCCGTCACATGGTCCAAAATTTCGCTCACATCACGCACTTCCGGCTTGTCCGCTGGTTCATGCGTTACGATGGAGGAATCCATGCCGATCCGTTCAACCCGGCCGCTTGCCAGCACCGATTCATCGCGCATGTCATAAAGCTGATATTTTAGAGAAGAGCTTCCTGCATTAATAACGAGTACTTTCATTAGATCCGGTCCCCATCCTTGTCATATTTGAAAAAGCCAACGCCCGTTTTTGCGCCCAGTTGGCCAGCACGCACCATTTTTTTCAAGACGATGGAAGGGCGGTATTTGAGCTCGCCATATTCACGGAACATCCGGTCCAGTGCAGCAAGCACCGAATCGAGGCCGAAGCGGTCTGCCATCTCGAAAGGACCGTGCTGGAAGGAATAGCCGATACGCATCGCGCTGTCGATATCTTCCGCTGAAGCGACGCCTTCCTCCAATACATGCAGAGCTTCGTTTATGAATAAGCAAATAAGGCGGGATGTTACGAATCCGGGAGATTCAAATACCATGACGCCTTTTTTATGGATAATTTCTTCAACGAAATGTTTGGTGCTCGTAAAGGTATCCTCGCTCGTTTTAAGACCACGAACAATTTCTACCAAATCGATTTTGAGTACCGGATAGATGAAATGAAGTCCAATCACCCGTTCCGGATGTGCAGATGCACTAGCCAGCTCCGTCAAGCTGAGCGTCGACGTATTGCTCGCCAAAATAACATCAGCGCCGCAAATGTCGTCTATTTGGCTAATGACAGCTTTCTTGCTTTCCAAGTCCTCGGTAACCGTCTCAATGACCAGCTCGCATTCGGCCAGTGCATCATAAGATAAAGTCATATGAATACGGTTCATAATCAGCTTCTTCTCAGCCAGTGTCAAAGCCCATTTCTCGATTTGTTTGTCCAGGCTAAGCTCAATCATTTGCCTGCCATATGTCAATCGTTCTTCCGAAATCTCGATTAAATGAACGTCCAGCCCATTAGAGGCCAACATTTCAGCAATACCCTGGCCCATTGTTCCTGCGCCAACTACGCCAACTTTTTTGATAGACATGATTCTCTCCTTGTCGTTTCCCTACACCATGTAAATGAGAAACATTCTCTTTATAGTTATGTTCAATGTTTATTATAACGGTTTTCTGAAAAAAAAGAAGACAGACATGTCGTCTGCCTTCAAATTGTAATAAATTGAGGATAATTCATGATGAATTATTATGCGCTTTGTGACAACTTCTTAAGCAATTCACGAAATTCAACGCCGCTGAGCGTCTCTTCACGAATCAGGACATCTAGCGCGTCCAGAAAAACTTGACGCTTCGTCGCCAGCATCGCAATCGTCTTGGCCATTAAATCGTCAAGGATGGAGCGATTAATTTTCGCCCAGGCATCCGGCGTCATCATTTCGGGATGAATAATGCCGAGCTCCGTTAAGCCTGATTCGACGAGCGTACGAACAATGTTCATCGCCTGATCAAAGTCGCCACGCGACCCTGTGCTGCGATTGCCGTAGAAGATTTCCTCGGCCGCCGCCCCACCAAGCGCAATCATAATTTGCCCATTCAGAAAATCCCTCGTATATAAATAACGGTCCTGCTCTGGATTATGACGCACATAGCCTAGAGCCTGACCACGTGGGGACAAAGTAACCTGAGATACGCTGCCCGGGCGGAGCAGCTCTGCCGAAATCGCATGTCCGAGCTCATGCAGCGCCACACGCTCGCGCTCCTCCTTCGTCGCCTCGCGATCCGTCTTCTCGCCCATCATAACCTTGTCAATTGCCATAGCCAGATGCTGCTCTTCAATAACCTCGCTTTGCTCCCGCATCGCATAAATGGCACCTTCGTTCATGACGCTCTCAAGCTGTGCGCCGGAGAAGCCGAACGACTCAGCAGCTACTTTCTCCAGCTCCACCGTATCGGCAAGCGGCTTGTTGGCTGCATGGATATTCAATATTTGATAGCGCGCTTTTTTGTCCGGCAGCTCTACGCCAATATGGCGGTCGAACCGTCCAGGCCTAAGCAGGGCGCTATCGAGCATTTCTTTACGGTTCGTTGCCGCAATAATGAGCAGCCGCGGTGCCGTATCGGCATGAATGCCGTCCATTTCCGTAAGCAGCTGATTGAGCGTCTGATCATATTCCCGATGCTGCCCGCCATCGCGCTTGCCGCCGATAACCTCGATCTCATCAATGAAAATAACGGCGCTTTCCTTGCCTGCTTTCTTCGCCTTCGTACGAGCTTCCTTGAATAAGTCGCGAATCCGGCCCGCCCCGACGCCAACGTACATCTCCACAAATTCACTGCCTGAGGCCGCCAAATAAATGGAGTCGGTATACTGCGCAGCTGCTTTCGCCATTAGCGTCTTCCCAGTTCCCGGCGGTCCCGTCAGCAAAATTCCCTTCAACGGCCGAATGCCGAGCTTGCTCAGTTCTTCATGCCGGACGAGAAAATCGAGCGCTTCGATCAACTCTTGCTTGGCCCGCTCCTGTCCGCCAATTTGCTCAAAGGAGAATGGCACGCTGTCCGATAGCTTCCGCCGCTTCATACCTGAAGCATGCGCAAGCTTACCTCTGCCGGTCGCTAAATAAACGACAGCAGCTGCGATAATGACAAGCAGCACAAAGGGCATTAAATTCACATTTATAAATAAAAGAAAAGCAATCAATACCGGAACAAAACCAATTGCCATTTCGATGCCGTATTTACGCATAACTGGACACCTCCAGCTGTGCGGCTACACGCGGAAGCACGATATACTTCGTAGCCGTACCATCTTTCAGCGTAATATATACATTGGTGTCATCCATATCGGTAACGGCCTTCACACCTGAATGTTCATCCGCCAAAGCTTTCAACGTCTCAGGAATAGTCGAATAGTTTTTGTGCTCCATCGCTTCAGCCACTTTGAATAAAGACGATGACCATAATTGATCCAGCTTGGCATTCGAGCTTGTATTCGCAATATCGAGCTGAATGTCGCGGCTTTGGGCGACAGATTTGCTTTGCTCGGCTATCGTTTCATATACATGCTTTAAATCTGCCCCAGCTGTAAGCGTCAGCGGGAAAGTAATACGGTCCGTATCTATAATAGGTGTCTCGGATGATGCAATACCTTCTATTTGATCAACCGCCTTGGCAAGCGGAGCTGCGAATGCAACCTGATGATAAATAAGCCAGCCTCCAAATAAAACGAGAGCGGACGCAGCAGCTGTTAGCAAAATCGGCATGATCTTGAGTTTGAACATCGTAAAAATCCCCCTCTCAATATGACGGTGATATACCAAACGCATATCCACTCCGATACACGAAAGTATATCACATCACCTGTTGAATAAGGGGGTGTAATAATAGCCAGCAATTCCAACTGTTACAGCTAAGGAAGCCGTTACAGCTAGGACGCCTTGTCACCTACTAAACTATATTTCTTCAAAAATGCGCCATCGCGGAACGAATAATACGCATAATAATATTTCGTTATCGCTTCATCACGGCTATAAAAAATTTCCCATACCGGCTCGCCGTTCAGCAATCCCGGCTGTGTTCTTTTAATATTCGCATCCGGCTCGCTGCTCAGTAAAGCAGTATCCGCCTGCTCTTGTGTAATATGCTCAGTCGCTTTTACCGTGAGCACAGGGCCTTCCGCTGTAGTCAGGAATACATAAACGTCTTGTTCATCAGCCGTGTTCCCTTTTACAACCCAAGAAATGCCATCCCACACCTGCTTTGTCATCCCGGTGACTTCCGTCAACTGCGCGGCTTCAATTGCATGCGCTTTAATCGGGGCTTCCTCTGCCCATAAATCCTTATGCACAGCACGGTAATAAACAATCGTAACGGCCAGCAATACGATAACAAAAATAACTGATAGAAAGACAGCTCGTTTTACCGTCCAAAACGGCTTTCTCGTTCTCGCCCGCATTATGCCTTCAACAGCCTCTCGAAGCTCGCCTGAGCATCATGACGAATTTTCTCCTCATCGAGCAGCGTGCATTCGCCATCCCGTACAACCTGGCGGCCGTCTACCCATACATGCTTAACGTCGCGACCAGAGCCGGCATATACCAAATGGGACACAATATCCGTCTGTGGATAAAAATGCGGCTGTTCAATATCGATCGCGATAAAGTCAGCCTTCATGCCAACGCGCAGGCGGCCAATGGAGTCCTCCTGCCAAATGGAGCGAGCGCCGTATACCGTTCCCATACGCAAAGCTTCAATCGCCGGCACAACCGTCGGATCGCCAGACACACCCTTATGCAGCAAAGCTGCAAGATTAATTTCCTTGAACAGATCAAGATTATTGTTGCTCGCTGCGCTGTCCGTGCCTAGCGATACCGTTACACCAGCGCGAAGCAAAGCAGGAACGCGGGCAATGCCGCTTGCCAGCTTGAGGTTGCTGACCGGGTTATGCGACACGGCTACTTTGCGCTGCGCCAGCAGCGCAATTTCCTCGTCATTCAAATGCACCGCATGAGCAACGAGCGCCGGGCGCGAGAAGAAGCCTAAATTGTCAAGATGCTGAACGGGGCGAACGCCATAATCGCGAACGTTCTGCTCTACTTCGGCAATCGATTCTGACATATGCGTGTGCAGCGGCAAATCATAATCATGAGCAGCCTGTACAAATTTTTCAATATAATCTGGCGGGCATGTATAAGGCGCATGCGGCGAAATCATCGTCGTAATCCGGCCATCGGCCTTGCCATTCCAATCGCGTGCGAAAGCAATCGCTTCCGCCAGCTTCGCTTGCTGCACTTCCTCTGGGCAGAGGCCAATGACGCCGCGCGTCAGACAGCCGCGAATGCCGGACTGTTCCACCACTTCGGCCAGCTGATCCATGCGGTCATACATATCCACGAAAGCCGTCGTACCGGATTTCAGCATTTCCACCACGGCAAGCGCGCTGCCCGCACGGGTATCAAGGTCGATGTATTTGCCTTCCATCGGCCACATTTTTTGCTCCAGCCATACTTGCAGGTTTTGATCATCGGAATAGCCGCGCAGCAAAGTCATAGCCGCATGTCCATGCGTGTTTACTAGACCTGGCATAATAACAAGCTTGCTGCCATCCAGCTTTTGCACGTCGGCTTGCAGCCCAGTTGGAGCTTCTGCTCCGATATATGTAATGCGATCATCGGTCACAACCATATGCCCTTGAAGCACATGCTCGCCATCCTCCATCGTTACAAAACGTCCATTTTCAATCCAAATTTGGCTCATTTTCGTCATCCCTTTCCCTCTCCAAGTAATAGGCCAGACTTAGCAGCTCTTTCGTAAAGTCAGCATGATGAATGCGAATTTCCTCAGGCACCTTCAATATCGCCGGGGCAAAATTAAGCAAGCCTTCAATGCCCGCGTCAATAAATTGATTAGCGACGTTTTGCGCTTCAAATCCGGGAACGGTTATAATGCCGATCCGGATATTGTTTTCCTCCACTGTTTGTTTCAGCATATCCATCGGCATAACGGTCAAATTATTAATTTGCGAGCCAATTTTAGATGGATGCACATCAAACACTGCGATGATTTTCATATTGTCTTTGGAGTATTTATTGTAATTGCACAACGCATGGCCTAAATTACCCGCACCGACAAGCGCGACATTTATCGTCTGATCAAGCTTGAGAATTTGGCGAATTTTTTCAATTAAATACGTCACATCATAGCCGATGCCCTTGCGGCCAAAATCGCCGAAATAAGCCAAGTCCTTGCGGATTTGCGCCGGATTTAAATCCAGCTTGACGCCAAGCTCCTGGGACGAAACGGTCTGCACCTCCCGGTTGTTCAGCTCGTTCAGCACTTGCAGGTAAATGGGGAGGCGTCTTACGACGGCCTCCGATATTTTCGTCTGCTTCACCCGTTCTCCTCCTCCTTCTCGGCACCAAGCCACTCTTTCATTCTCGGTACAATTTGCTCAATATGCATATGCTCAATTTTCGGGCCAGGCAAGGAATAGAGAAAATGCTTGCCATAATACGTTTCAATAACCCGCGTATCATAAATAATGACAATGCCTTTATCCTTCGCTGTTCGCACGAGCCTGCCGAATCCTTGCTTGAAGCGAATAACCGCTTGCGGGATCGACAGCTTCATAAATGGATTTTGCTTTTGGCGCTGCAGCAATTCCGACTTCGCCTCCAGCAGCGGGTGATTCGGCGGTTGGAACGGCAGTCTGACGATGGCAAGGCAGGTTAAGGCTTCGCCAGGAATATCAACGCCCTCCCAAAAGCTGCTTGTGCCAAGCAGAACGGACTCCGGCTGCTGCAAAAACCGCCGCGTGAGCTTCGTACGGTTGCCGCTGTCGATGCCTTGGCCCAGTACTTGAATGCTGGTGGCCGCAAGCGCCGCCTTAAGCGGATCGTATACCTGCTTTAGCATTCGGTAAGAGGTAAACAGCACGAGCATTCTGCCATTGGTCTGCTGCACCGCATCTGCCAAGGAAGAGACGAGCATTGAAATAAATGCGGGCTCTCCCGCTGAGCCTTTAAGCACAGGGAAATTGCGCGGAATAATAACGAGCGCTTGTTCCCGGTAATTAAATGGCGATGCAAGCTGTACGGTTCGCAGCCTTCCCGCTTCTTCAAAGCCGCCAAGTCCAAGCTGCTCTTCAGCGAACTGGAATGATTTTTGCACCGATAGAGTGGCTGACGTTAAAATAATGCTGTCCTTCACATCAAATAAATACTGCTGAAGCTGGCTGCTCACATCAATGGGCACTGCATAAAGATGCAGTGACCGATGCTTGTAGGTCATATTGGCCTCAAGCCAGAACACGTCCGTCGTCTGATCGACTTTCATGAAGCTGCGCAGGTCATCCTTCACTCTTGTCAAATCGCGCAAAGCGCCATTCAAGTCCGTTACAAGCGCCTGTACCGCCAGCTCATCGATGCGATCTTTAATCTCCTCAGACATCTTCTCAGCCGTCTTCAGCACGCGAATGAGCTCCGTATGAATATTGGTCTCTTCGGCCAGCACCTCGGACCAGCCTTCCGGGAGGCTATCGGCTCGCAAACGATAAACGGATTGATTATTCTCACCCATCGCATCCGGAGAAGCTTGAACGAAGCTGTACAGCATCTCAAACAGCCTTTCCCAATGCTCCTTTACTTCCGTGAAGGCGGGGATAATCGTATCAATCGTTTCCAGCCAGCCTTGCACCCGCTCATCGCTTTCCTGCTGTAGATGAATGCGCAGCGACGGGAGCAGGCCGGAACGTGCGTCCTTAAACATCCGAGTAAACGCATTCGTTATCGTATAGTAGCCAAGCTGCATGCCTAAATGCTTGCTTGCTACCTCCTCCACATGATGCGCTTCATCGACAATCAAGTGGCTGTAGGTTGGCAGCAGCCGATGGTCAGCCTGAATGTCTGTGAACAGCATGGAGTGATTCGTAATGCACACATCGGCAATATTGGCTTCATGCTTGGCACGATGATAATAACAGCGTTTAAACCAAGGACAAGCCCGGTTCAGACAGGAATCTGCATCGCTGGCAACGGTGGACCAGAAATCCGTTCCCTTGTTGCTGAAATTCAGCTCCTCCTGATCGCCCGTTTCCGTCTCGCCAAGCCACACGACCATTTGCGAGGCTGTTATTGCATCGTCAACGGGGGACATCATATCCCTTGTATTTATTTTACTTTCAAACTTGCGCAGGCACAAATAATTCCCTCGGCCCTTGAAGATAGAAGCTCGGAACTCTATCGGCAAAATCTGCTTAAGCAGCGGCACATCGCGTTGCCTTAGCTGCTCTTGCAAATTAATGGTATGCGTGCTGACGACTATCTTCTCATTCTGACGGATACCATAATAGAGCGCGGGAATTAAATAGCCGAGAGACTTCCCTGTACCCGTTCCCGCTTCAATGAGCAAATGGCGTTTGCTATCGAGGGAATCAAACACTTCACGGAACATCGTCGTCTGCGCTTCGCGTTCTTCATAATTAGGGAATTGTTCAATAAAGCGCTGCTTGATTTCATCCAAATATTGCTCGAATGACATATCCAGCAATGGCGAGGCTCCCTCTTCGCTGCGCGCGGACTTTTCCTCTGTCCATTCTCTGGCTTTCAATGCAAACTGATTGAAAAAATCATAATCCGGAACACCCATTACGATGTTCTGTTCCACCTGCTTAAGCGTCAGCGTAATAAACCAGCTTAAATCGCTGCCATTGTCTACAAGCGAAGATAACCGCTGCAAAGTCAGCAGCGGCAAGCTCCGTAGCTTTTGAACTGATTTGGCGAATATAACGGCGGTCGCCATCGCATCGCTATCAGCGCGATGATGATGATCATGTGTAATGCCGAACTGCTCAGAAACAGCACCAAGCTGGTAAGACGTAATCGATGGAAAAAGAATGCGCAGCAGCTCAATCGTATCGAGTCTGCGCCCTGCAAACGTATGGTAGCCGCTGCGATCGAGGGCTTGGTTCAGAAAACCAGCGTCAAAATTAACATTATGCGCTACAAGCACCGCATCATCAAGCAGCGGAATCATGTCCATCAGCACATCAGACAGCTCCGGCGCATCCGCCACCATCGCCTCGTCAATGCCGGTCAGCTGCGTAATAAACGGCGGTATCGCAATCGTTGGCTTTACAAACGAATTATACGTATGAATAACTTCAAGATCATCATCAAGGAGGACCAGCCCCACCTGCAAAATATCATCGGAGGCGCTGTGTCCGGTCGTTTCCAAATCAAGCACTGCATATTTCATAAAATAAATCCGATCCTCTCACAAGCAGCATAGCTCCGTACTGCCGAATAATAATGACAACTGCTGCGGACGTTCCCGGCAGCTCTGCAAATTATTCAGCGGATCCTTAAAGCTTGGGTCCAGCTCATAGGCTTTAAGGAAAAATTGCTCTGCCTGCTCCAAGTTTAAATGAACCGCTTGAATGCACCCAAGGGCATTATAGCTTAAAGCGAGCCATTTCGGATAGTCCGTAAGTCCAATTAGCAGTTGAAAATGACGCTGCGCCTCACTCCAATTTTGCAGGTGCATATTCGTCATAGCCAAAAACAGCCTTGCTAAATTGCATTCCGGCAGGTGGTTTACAGCAAGCTGGAACTGCTTTGCAGCATGGGAAAACATAAATAATTGATAATAGCCTTGACCTTTGGATATGAGCTCCGCTTGCTCTACAGTCATCCCAGAAATAGGCTGCTGCGAAACGTTTGGCTTTTCTGCTTGCTGCGGCGGCAAAGACTGCACAGCCGCTGGCGCTTGTCCTACATACTCCGTTGCTGCTGTAAGCAGTGAAGCATTTAAGGGCCCGGCTTCTGTGAAAACGGCAAATTTTTCTTCAAAATCAATCCATTGCTCAATTAAAGAATCGCTAATCTGCTTTAAAGCGTAAAGCTGCTCGTCATAATATTGCTTCTGCTCCTCCGCCGCCAGAGGGTAGGAATCAATAATGTTGTCGAGCATTTCGTTCATCGTCGCAAACATATGCTTGAACATCATGCATCCCGCCTTCACCAAAGAATTGAGGAGTGATAACCTCATTCTTTGTTAAGCGGGTGCTTTTCATACTTGGAACCAGCCTTTACATAAAGGAGGAACTGACGCCAGCCTGCTTACAATATCGTCGCATGAATTTCTTCCGTCATTTGCGACACCGGACGGTTCGCCTCATCCAAAATAACGACGCGCGGCATGTAATTTCTAGCCTCTTCCTCCGTCATCGATGCATAAGAAATAATAATGACCGTGTCTCCTGGCTGCACGAGGCGGGCGGCTGCGCCATTCAGACAAATAACGCCAGAGCCTCTTTCCCCTTTAATAACGTACGTTTCAAGGCGGGCGCCATTATTATTATTGACGATTTGCACTTTTTCATTAGCCCAAATATCCGCCGCATCCATCAAATCCTCATCAATGGTAATGCTGCCAACGTAATTGAGGTTAGCCTCCGTTACCGTCGCGCGGTGCAGCTTTGATTTCATCATCGTTCTAAACATTGCCATTCACCTCCACAGGTTCAAACAGCTCATTATCAATTAAACGGGTCGCCCCGAATTTTACGGCTAAAGCCAAAATGTAACGCTGCTGGGTACTTTGTAAAGGAACGTCAGCAACAGGTGTGGCAAGTGAAGGGTATTCCAGCATTTCGACATAATCGATATTGGCAAGTGGTGCTTCGCTAATCGCAGCACGTACTTTGTTTACCAGCGTTGCTGGCGTTAACGAGGCGTCCTTCATCCATTCCCGCGCCTTTGCAAGCGATGAAGAAAGGGCGACAGCCTGCGCCCGCTGCTCTGCATTCAAATACACATTGCGCGAGCTCAGCGCAAGCCCATCCGGCTCCCTTACAATCGGGCAGGGCACGATCGTTACCGGAAAATTCAAGTCCTTGGTCATTTGCTGAATGACAGCGACCTGCTGGGCATCCTTCATGCCAAAGTAGGCCCGATCTGGCTGCACCAGATGAAACAGCTTGCTGACGACCGTTCCAACACCGTCAAAATGACCGGGGCGCGATGCGCCGCATAAGCGGTCAGTTACATCGCTGACAAGCACCTTCGTTAGCACCTTGTGTGGATACATTTCGCTGGTCGATGGCATAAATACGATATCAATGCCATTTTCAGCTGCGATGGATAAATCGCGCTGCTCATTGCGCGGATACGTCTCAAAATCCTCATTTGGCCCAAATTGCAGCGGGTTGACGAATATCGACAACACGCTAATATCATTTTCTGCTGCTGCCTGCCGCATTAAACTGGCATGTCCTTCATGCAAATACCCCATCGTTGGCACAAAACCGATACTTGGCTTGCTGCCGCCACTATGCATCTTCATTTGCTGCTCTTTTAGCTCATCTATGGTTCGGCACAAAATCACGCTGCTCATTCCCCTCTCCAGCCTGCCGGCTTCCACCCGCACCTTCGACACCCTTCGTCTGCTCGCGGGTCGCTGAACCACCATAGAGGCTGTCTACAGCGTCCTCAGACCTTTTACCGAACACATGCTCCTCCGCTGGAAACTCACCGGATTTGACTTCACTTACAAATGCTCCGATGGCGTCGCGAATCGTCGATCCGATGTCTGCGTACACTTTCACCATTTTTTTCTTAATGACAGGTGATGAATATTGCAAAATATCGTGATACACAAGCACCTGTCCATCACATCCGCGGCCAGCCCCGATGCCAATCGTTGGAATCGACAGCTCGCGGCTAATACGGTCCGCAATCGTCTCCGTTACAAGCTCCAGTACGATGGCGTAAGCGCCCGCCTGTTCAAGTGCCTTGGCATCTCGAAGTATTTGCTCAGCTTCCGCTTCCTGCTTTCCTTGTACCTTGAAGCCGCCATGCGTATGAATCGATTGCGGCTTAAGCCCGATATGGCCCATCACCGGAATGCCTGCTTTGACCAGCGCTGACACTTCAACCGCAATTTCTTCACCGCCCTCAAGCTTAAGTGACTGGCCGCCGCCCTCCTGCATCATTCTGGCTGCATTGCGCAGCGTAGCTTCACGCCCTATTCCGTATGTCATAAAGGGCATATCCGTCACTATGAACGTATTGCGTGCCCCGCGTGCTACCGCTTTCGTATGATAAATCATATCGTCTAAAGTGACCGGAAGCGTCGTATCGTAGCCGAGCACCACATTGCCTAGCGAATCCCCAACAAGAATAATATCGACGCCAGCCTCCTCCGAAAGCATAGCCGACGGATAATCGTAAGCGGTCATGACGGTGAGCTTGTTGTTTTCCTCTTTCATTTGCTGCAAGTTCGTTATCGTTAAACGTTTCCTCATCTTGGCCTCATCCCTTCTTCAATTCTGTTTTAGGATAAACACAAAAAAACCTTTTAGCCGTCGCTAAAAAGGTCCCAAACGAAAAAGGAAACGTATCTCACTTTATTGCTTCCTTCTGTCTCGGTCCTTTCGGCTCAGAGCAGACTACTTGTAATTCCAACAAAACTTTCTTGCAATTCCATGCCAATGCTGGCATGAGGTTTAGCACAGTGCAGCTCCTTTCAGATACCGCCCGTTAACCCCATACTAGCAAAAATATGTCGCTTCGTAAATATTACTCTCCCCGCGGCTCGCCCATTTCTGCAGAAAAAATAAGCGCCTGGCTGCCATCCAGCTTTTCTACGATAAGCGCTCCGCTAACATCAAGCCCTCTCGGTGTGCCTTCAACGATACCTTGCGGCGTTAAAAGCGTAGCTGGCTTGTGAAGCGAAATCGAAAGCGACTCCCATAGCGTAACAATCGGGGCAAAGCCCTCGCCTTGATACAGCCCATATAGCTGCTCCCACTCCAGCAAAAAATCGGAAATTATCGCTTCGCGAACCTGTTTCTCGCCGCTTGCCATTCGCAGGGAGGTCGCTTTTTCCAAAAGCTCCTCGGGATAATCGGCCTGCTGCAAATTAACGCTGATGCCAATACCAGCGATGACATAGCGCAGCCGCTCATCCTCTGCGGCGGATTCGAGCAATATGCCGCTAATTTTTTTGCCATTAATGAGCAGATCGTTTGGCCATTTAATGCCGATGTCGAGCTTCGTCAGCCGCTTAAGGCTGCGGCAAAGCGCTACTGCCGTAAGCAGCGTTAGCTGCGGAGCAAAATAAATCGGCACCGTTGGACGCATGACCATGCTCATCCATATGCCTTTGCCCAGAGGCGATATCCACCCTCGCCCCATGCGGCCCCGACCGCTCAGCTGCTGCTCAGCAACAACGAGCGTGCCTTCCTCCGCGCCGCCTTCCGCTAGCGCTTGTGCAATATTTTGCGTCGATTCGACCGATTCCAGCACCTGCAGCTTTTGACCAAATTTTCTGGTTTTAAGACTGGTTAGCAAAGCAGCCATGTCCAGCTTGTCCGGCATGGAAAGCAGACGATAACCGAGTCTGCGTGAAGCTTCAAATTCATATCCTTGGGACTCCAGCTTGCGTATTTGCTTCCATACCGCCGTGCGGCTCACTTTCAGCTCGCGGCTAATATGCTCGCCCGATACATATTCGCCGTCGCGGTCCGCAAACAAACGCAGCAAGTTTTCATGACTCATTCGTCTCTTCCTTCCATCTGTCAACTTGTTTCAGCAGCTGTTCCTGCGAATTAGCAAGCTCCCCAAGCGCGACTAGCAGCAACAGCTGCTTCAGCGTTTCGCCCATCCAGGCTCCCGGTTTGCGCTCCCAATAGGCCGCAAGCTGATTGCCGTTTATCGCCAACTCCTTGAGCGAGGAAATTTCCATTTGCGACAGCCAAAGCTTCATCTGCGGCAAATCAGCCCAAAAAGCGTGTTCCCGCCCATTTGCTTCAGCAATATGCAGCCAGCTTGCTGCGGCTGCCCGTCCGTAGCGCAGAATGGCCTCAACCCAGCTTGTACGAAGCTTTTCTTCGTTTGGGCTCCGGTTTACGACCATTTCATGATGAAGCGACACTATCGCCATAATGACGCCGGTGCGGCTTCCTGACATACGCAGCGCCTGCAGCGTTGCTTTTGCCTCCTGAAGGGTAACGCTTGGCCGCGTCATCAATGCCGCATAACGAATGTCCACGCCATCTAGCTCAGTCAAATAGTCGAGCTTTATACGCTTCTTCTTCGCTGACTCAGCAAGCAAGGCTCGAGCGGCAGGCAAAGGCTCCAGGGTGTACGCAAGCAGGCCACTGCCTGTGAGCAGCCCGGCTGCATAATGCGGAGCGGGACCGCCAAGCATTTTATCAAGCTCGGCCTGCACACGCTCCATCGCTACGTAGCGCAGCAGCTCGCGGTGCTTGAGCAGCGCCCGCCAAGTGCGGTACACGATGCGAAAGCTGAACTGCGAAGCGAAGCGGAGAGCACGGAGCATGCGAAGCGCATCCTCCTGAAACCTTGCTTCCGCGTCGCCTACACAGCGCACCAGCTTCGACTGTATGTCGCTCATACCGCCATACGGATCGTAATAATCTCCGCTTAAGTGCAGCGCCATCGCATTAATCGTCAAATCCCGCCGCAGCAAATCCTCCTTCAGCTCCGATATAAAAGCAACACTCTCTGGCCTGCGATGCTTCTCGTATACAGATTCCTTGCGATACGTCGTGACCTCATATCCTGTCCCATCCTGTATCACCGTCACCGTCCCATGCTGCAGGCCGGTTGGAATACAATACGCAAATAAGGCAACAACCTGCTCCGGTGTCGCCGACGTCGCAATATCTACATCTTTAAGCGCGAGGCCCATAACGGTATCCCTCACGCAACCTCCAACGAACACAGCTTCATGGCCGTGCCCGTTCAAGGTTGCGAGAATGGGCAGCGCCTCTCGCATTGCTTGCGGAATCGAGGTGCAGCGCTCCATCTTCTCACCCTCTATCCTCTTATTCGCAAACGACCGCAGACGCAGGAAGCTCAGCTTCCATGCCCAGCACGCGATAATAAATCTCTTCATATTCAGCCGTAATGCGGTCATTACAGAAAGCATGGCAAGCGCGGAATATGCAAGCCTCCTTGAATTTCGCATGCAGCTCTTCGTCTGTCAGCAAACGAATCGCATTCGCGGCCATGCTATCCACATCGCCTATCGGGCTAAGGAAGCCCGTTTCACCATGCGTCACCAGCTCCGGAATACCGCCGGCAGTGGAGCCAATTGTCGGTACGCCGCAAGCCATGGCCTCAAGCGCAACTAAGCCGAAGCTCTCTTTCTCCGAAGGGAGCAGCAGCACATCAGCAAGCGATATCACTTGCGCCACATCCTCCTGCTTGCCCAGAAATACGACGCGCTCCTCCAGTCCCATTTCACGGATTTTGCATTGTATTTTCGATAGCTCCGGTCCTTCTCCAACTAACAGCAGCTTCGAAGGTACCGTTTTAGCAACCTGCTGGAAAATTTCAATGACGTCTGATACCCGCTTAACTGGGCGGAAATTGGAAATATGCATTAATATTTTTTCATTTGGGCTTGCATAATCCAGTCGCAGCGAAGCGACGTCCCGAGGATAATAAATGCGCTTGTCAACGAAATTATAGGTGAGATCAATCGGCTTCGTAATATCAAGCAGCCTTCTCGTCTCTTGAATCAAGTCCTGGGAAACCGCCGTTACAGCATCACTTTTGTTAATGGCAAGCCTAATCAAGTCCTTAAGGGACTCATCCTGCGCAAGCACCGTGATATCCGTTCCATGCAGCGTTGTAACCGTCTTGAGCTCATCGCCGATCATCTGCTTGGCGAGATGGGCACAGACGGCATGAGGAACCGCATAATGCACATGAAGCAAATCCAGCTTCTCCATCTTGGCAACCTGTGCCATCTTGCTTGCCAGTGATAAATCATAAGGCGGATACCGAAATACATAATAATCATTGACTTCAACTTCATGGAAAAAAATATTTTTATTAAAATGGCCTAACCGGAACGGAATGCTGTGCGTTATAAAATGAATTTCATGTCCCCGCTCAGCAAGCAGCTTGCCGAGCTCAGTCGCAACGACACCAGAGCCGCCAAGCGTAGGATAACAGGTTATCCCGATTTTCAACTTACGTGCCATGTCCTGCTCACTCCTGCCGTCTCTAGCATTTATAATCAATTATATTCCTAATGGTTTGTATATCTTGCCAAATCGGTAGCCTGACCTTCTAAAATAATTTAACCTCATGCGGCCGCTTTAAAGCAAATCCTTCCGCATACTGCCAGGAGCGTGCTTGACCGAGCAGCATATCTCTTGCTTCCACCCGTTCCACATAGCGGTCGGTGAGCGGCGTCGAAACGCGGTCTTCCGCCCCAGAAACCGCTTGAAACTGCGAACGGTAAGCCAGCAGCGATTGGCGCTTCGTTTCGTATTGCTCACTAACGTCTACGACGAGTGAAACCTGCTCCATGTCATTTATGTAATAATAAATGAGCTGCTGCACCTGAACAGGCGGCAGCTCCGGCATATACTTTCGCAGCTTGGCATTAAATACAGCTTCCTCGACCAGCTTGCTGCATGCAATATGATCGGGATGCCGATCAACCCAATACGGCGCAAATACGATGCGCGGACGGCTGCGGCGGATTTCCGCCACAATGCTGTCAATGTTGCTGCGGGTATGCTCAAGGCCGCGATCTGGCAGCTGCAAATTGGTCCGTGAATAAAGACCAAGCACCGCAGCAGCGTCATCAGCTTCTCGCCTTCGCTGCTCTACGGTGCCATTCGAAGACATTTCCGCTTCGGTTAAATCACAAATACCAACCAGCAAGCCTGCCATCGTATGTTTGGCAATGGTGCCGCCCATTCCAATTTCAGCATCATCTGCATGAGCGCCAAATACGAGAATATCTAACGGCTCACTCATAACGGCAATTCAGGCTTGTACTTATGAACAAGCTCTCTCCAGGCAAAATCCCCGCGTTCCAGCGCCTTGACTAGCAATTCGGCTGTCGCTACGTTTGTCGCAACCGGAATGCCCTGCACATCGCAAAGGCGAAGCAGCGCAATAATATCTGGCTCATGCGGCTGGGCCATAAGCGGGTCGCGCAGGAAAATAATCAGATCCATTTCATTTTGGGCAACAAGGGCTCCGATTTGCTGGTCGCCGCCAAGCGGGCCCGACATAAAGCGATGGATGCTCAAATTCGTCTGCTCCATAATTCTCGTACCAGTCGTGCCCGTTGAATAGAGTTCATGGCCAACAAATACCTGCTCATAGGCAATAACAAAGTTCACGATCTCTTCTTTTTTTCGGTCATGCGCGATGAATGCAATTTTCATAGGTGAGGCCCCTCTTCCGCTGTCTAGTTCAAACCTTCTATTAATCCATTAAATGCTCGAAACCGTATATTAATCCGCTGTAACCCATCACTTTCTTAATCGCAACATTAACGCCTGGCATATAGCCTGCACGGTCATAGGAGTCATGGCGAATTTTGAGTGATTGGCCATAACCGCCAAATACAACCTCCTGCTGCGCAAATACGCCCGGAAGTCTCACACTATGTATACGGAAGCCATTGTAATAACCGCCTCTTGCTCCTTCAATCGTTTCTTTCTCGTTAGGATTGCCTTGGCGCAGCTCCTGACGAGCCTCAGCAATAAGCTCTGCCGTCTTGATCGATGTGCCTGAAGGGGCATCAAGCTTGTGGTCGCCATGATATTCAATAATTTCAACATGCGGCAAATATTTAGATGCCTGCGCTGCAAATTTCATCATCAGAATTGCGCCAATCGAAAAGTTAGGCGCGATAAGCCCGCCAAGCTGCCTCTCGATACACCGCCCGTTGAGCTCTTCAATTTGCTCAGGCGTAAAGCCCGTCGTTCCCATAATAGGACGAACCCCAAATTCAATTGCTGTTTTTGTATGTTCATAGGCTGCATGCGGAGCCGTAAAATCGACCATAACATCGGCCTTTGCACTGCTGAGCGCCTCTTCAATCGTCCTGCAAGCGATGACGCCGGTATTCGGCTTGTTCGCAAAGCTTCCTGCATCTACAGCGCCTGCTGAAGGCGCGACGGCGGATACAAGCTCCAGCGCCTCATCCTCCAGCACCATTTTTACCACTTCACGGCCCATAAGACCGCCTGCTCCGATTACTGCTACTTTAATTGTATCCACTTATCCATCACCTGTTCCTTCGTCTATGTTGTCCGTTGATTCGGTAGCGCATCAAGCGCCGCCGACGGCTCACATCAGCAAACAGCCTTCTGGCGGCTGAATGCTCAGGGTCAAGCCGTATCGCTTCACGAGCATGGACAGCAGCTTCATCCAACTGCCCAAGCTCAGCGTACGTCATAGCGATCCAGTAAAAAGCGTCAAAGCACAGCGGATCAAGCTCCACCGCCTGCTTTAGCAACAACAGCGCCTCTTCCAAAGCCGGAGGTTCTTGTATCAGCTGCTGCTGCGCACTGGAAAGCCGCAGCCTCGCTTCAATCGTCTGAATATGGTAAATATATTCAGGTTCATCATCCACTAGCTCAAGCGCTCGGCGGGCATGGTCATAAGCTTTCACCCATTTCCCGCTGCGCGCGCATGAGATCGCGCACTTATGATAATAACTGGCATTGTCAGGCTCTGCGGCAATCGCTTGCTCAAACCAGACAATAGCCTGTTCAAAATCGCTGGTCAAAATGAAAGCATACGCCTTTTTGATACAAGCATCCCCGTTCATTACCGCCCATCCTCCTTGTACACAGGTTGATGGTACAGCATATGTGAGATGAGGTATTACTGTTCAGTGTTTTTTAAAGTCCAGCGGTTTTTATCCCGGGTATTGAATTTGTTCATTACTTTATTATGTGCTTCCGTTAAATCAATATCGAGCGAATTGGCGAAGCAGGATAGTAGAAATAAAATATCGCCAAGCTCCATCTCGATGGAGTTGTCGGCTTCATCCGCCTTCTTGCGCTTCTCGCCGTAGGAATGGTTCACTTCACGCGCAAGCTCGCCAACTTCCTCGCTCATTCTTGCCATCAGCGCCAGCGGACTGAAGTAGCCTTCTTTAAATTGAGAAATATAATCATCCACTTCTTGCTGGATATGTGCTAACGTTTTTTGAGACATACGTGAAATTCCCTTCTTTCAAGACTAGCGTTTTCCACATCTATAGCAGTTGGAAAACAAGCCTAAAACTTATTGTTGTCAATAATTCATATGTTAACGCAAAGAGACGATGAAAACAATGTTTTTGAACGATGAAAATTGCGCTATACTACAGAATGGAAACCGCCTTCCGATCAACAACGGCGTTTTCCGGCTGTCCCATGTAAAAGATTAATCACAAGCAGTGGACACCGAAGCAAATAAGTGAAATAATGGCTTCTTTATGCTTATCATTCAAGTATAAACGACAATCGCCGTCCTTGGCCGGCAAAGCTTCCTTTTGCGCTGAAATATAAGCCTGTTATAAAAGGAAAACGTATATGCTTATTTTAAAAAAAGGGGAATTCTAATGATGCTTCGTATAGTGACTAAACAATTGCAAATTATTTTGCCTATTCTGCTAGGCACAGCCATATATGCTTTCGGGCTGCACTATTTCCTTATTCCGAACCTGCTTATGGAGGGCGGTGTAACCGGCATAGCGGTTCTGCTCAATTATGCAGCCGGATGGCCGCTGTCCATTACGACGCTTGTCCTCAACATTCCGCTGTTTCTGCTTGGCTGGAAGACGCTTGGCCGTACCGAGATGCTTTATACACTCGCTGGCATCGTATCGCTCTCCTTCTTCCTTGCTGTGATGGAGCAGCTTATTGCCAGAGGCTGGGTCATTACCTTCCACACTTCAACCGATTACATACTTGCCGCTTTGTATGCCGGCGTTACGCTCGGAGCGGGGCTTGGCATCGTCTTCCGCTTCGGTGGAACAACAGGCGGCGTGGATATTATAGCCCGAATCGTATCACGTCGCAAAACGCTGAGCATGGGGCAAATTATTCTTTTACTCGATATTGTCATTATCGGGGGCTCGCTCTTTTTTATTCCTATCGAAAAAGTGCTGTATACGCTCGTAACGGTATTCGTTTCCGCCAAGCTCATTGATTTCATTCAAGATGGTGCCTATGCCGCCAAATCCTTCTCCATTATTACAGACAAAGGCACGCCGATGGCGCAGCGCATTACGATTGAGATGGAACGCGGCGTGACGCTGATGCCGGCAAAAGGCGCCTTTTCCGGCCAGCAAAAGGAAATCGTTTATTGCGTCGTTCAGCGGCAGGAGCTGCGCCGGCTCAAAGCTATCGTGCGCAGCGTAGATCCACGTGCTTTCGTTATCATTAATGATGTCCACGATGTGCTGGGCGAAGGATTCAACGAGGAATAAAAGCCGCTCCCATCATGGGAGCGGCTTTATGCCGTAAGGCTGCTGCTTGTATTTACGCCAGCTCTTATAAGCAAGCACAGCCATAATAATAGCGCCAAGCAGCAGCGTCCAGCTTACCGGATTAGCCGATGCGGGAGGCGCGAGCGCTGGCTCCTCCACGATAGTTTGCGGCTTGTCCGTAAACAATCTGCTTACCGCCGCTCCGAGCTGCGTCAGCGCCTCGTCGACTCGGCCCGCTTGCGCTTGGTCTTTAGGCCCAGCGGATAACAGCACGTTTGTGTAGCGTATCCGCTCTTGCAGCTCTTTAGCCCGTCCTTCCGGACGCAGCATAAAGGCTGGACCCTCAACGAGCGCCAAATGCGCGCTTAAGTTGTCCATCACCGCTCTTGCAGCATCCGCACGCTCCTCATAAGGGCGCTTCCACGCTTTCCGCACGCGGCTTACATCTTCGAGCATAACCCGCTCATATTGCATCCATAAACCGCTTGCCGGCCTAAGCATCGCATCCGCTGTTAAATGAATGCGGGCAGATGACTCCATCCACGCTACGGACTGCTTTTTGCTCAAAAGCTCATCGGAGACAGCCCTGATGCTCTGCTGCAGCTTTGCCCAGCCAGCTGGGCGGCCTTCTATGCCTGTTTCCAGCTGCGGCAAAAGGCGCTCCAGCTGCTGGACATATTTATAGCCAGCCTGGCGGTTGTCTGCATAAGAAGCCTTATATAATGAATGAGCCGCTTCTTCGAAACGACGCATTAGCTCTTCAGCATCGGCAGCCTGCGCTTGTCTCGTGCCAAGCGGCTGTTCACCCGCATAAGCCCAAGTCGCAGAGACGGAGCCTAGCAACATCGCGATACATAATACAATGGGTATTGCAATACGCGTTCTCATGGACATCCCCCCATAATCCAGCTTATGAGGGGATGTCCATCGTTATGCTTTTTTATGCTTGTTTTCTCGCGCGGAGCGCCAGCCAGCCCACGATAAAGCTAAAGATAGATAAGCCATATGTAAACAGGCGAACTTGCGGCAAATCGTCCATCAGTTCATCAGCGAGCCACGGAAATACGCCGAACGTATAATCAATGGTGTCATTAAGCAGCAGCCAAGCTGTGGCAACAACGACTGCCTTGAATCCCGCCTTCATAAAACGAGCATACAGAAGCACCTCAACAGCCATGCCAAGATGAGAAAAAACGAGCATGCCATGCTGCCAATTCAGTTCCCCGCCCTGCGCTCCCGTCGCCACGATCATCGACACCGCCCACAAGCCATACTTCACTGACGTAACGACCGCAAGTCCTTCGATAATCATTCTAGTCACCTGAACGAACCTAGATGCCGATTCAGACGGCGGGAACAACAAATAAAGCAGAGTAAGGGTAAAAAACAAACTAGCCGTCGGACTATCCGGCACAAATACAAGCAGCCAAGACGGAAAACGTTCGTAAGTATAAACCAATTGATTCCAGTACCATATGTAACCGTAAACAGTTCCGAAAAAATTAACGATAAACAGCAGCCACAATATCGTACGATTCATCCATAGCATGCGGCTCCATAACCATGACAATCCCATTATTTTCAACCCCTATATTCCTAGCCTTGTTACAGCGTTTGTACATGGTCCTAATAAGTTTGAAAAGAACCTGATTGCAATGAAGCAATCAGGTTCTTGCTGTTACTCTTTATTCAGTTGAAGCTTTCTGCTTGGAAAGCCACGTTGCAATTTGATCAATCTGCTCAGCGCTCAGGCTGTCTTTGAAAGAAGGCATATTGCCGTTTCCGTTCGTGACGGTCGCTACAATCTCTTCTTTAGATAATACATCGCCAATTCCCCGTAGTGCAGGAATTTGCGGTGGGTTACCCTTCATATCAGCTGCGTGGCAGGTCAAACATTTGGATTGCTCCATCAGCTTGTGTGCTGGATCATCCGCTTCTACAATTGCAACGGATGCGGTTTCAGGCTTCTTCGTTGTGCTAGGAGCCTCTTCACCCTTAGCCGCTGCTTCTCTTGCTTTCTCTTCACGAATGTGATGCTCAGGTATCGTATTGGTAATTTCCAGCTGGTGCTGGTAGTGATCCCAAGATATAACCGTCAAATACACACAGGCGATCAATGATAAAATCATCAGTGAGGAAGCAATCGGACGACGGTAAAATCTGCGCTCTTTGCCTGTATCGAGGAAAGGAGCAAGCAGCAAGCCGCCGAACATAACACCAGGAATACCCATCGTACCGAGTACAATGTAATCCTGTGATACATATGGATATTTCAAAAATTGATACAGGAACAAGAAATACCAGTCCGGCATCGGAATAAACGATGCGTTTGTCGGATCTGCCGGATAGCCTAGCGGAGCCGGCTCTGCAATCGTCCATACGAGAAATCCGACGAGCACGACGCAGCCAACCATCCACTCTTTCAGCAGGAAGTTAGGAATAAACGCTTCTGACTTCCCTGGAAAAGACGTGTAGTCCGGCGGAATATTCGGATGATTGTTTTTCTTCACCCGCGAATCTCCGACGAATACAACCTTTTCGTCTGATTTGTGACCATGTGCCATCATAAAGTCCTCCCTTCGCTTAAAGTGGTCCCGAAATACCTTGTTTCCGAATCATCAGGAAGTGAGCTGCCAGCATAGCAAGAAGCGCACCTGGCAGGAAGAAAACGTGAATCGCGAAGAAGCGAGTTAACGTTTGAGCTCCTACGATGTCGCCGCCATACAGGAACTGCCCGATGTAAGGTCCGATGTACGGAACGGATTCCGCGATTTGAACGCCGACCTTTGTTGCGAAGTAAGCTTTGTTATCCCATGGAAGAAGGTAGCCTGTGAAACCAAGGCCCAACATAATGAAGAAAATAAGCATACCCACTACCCAGTTCATTTCGCGCGGCGCTTTATAAGAGCCGGTGAAGAACACGCGCAGCGTATGTAAAAACATCATAACAATAACTAGACTCGCACCAAAGTGATGCATACCGCGAACGATGCCGCCGAATGCGACCTTGTGGTTCAAATAGTCAACGCTTGCATAAGCATTCAAAATGTCCGGAACATAATACATCGTCAGAAACATACCAGACAAAATTTGAATAACGGTAATAAAAAACGTCAAGCCGCCAAAGCAGTAGACAAATGCCGAGAAATGATGTGCAGGGTTAACGTGCTCCGGTACTTCGTGATCCGCAACATCCCTCCACAACGGCGTAATGTCAAGACGTTCATCAATCCAATTGTATACACTTTTAAACATCTGATCATTCGCCTCCTTAGCCTACCCGTGAATTTGGCTTAACTGGACCCAAGTAAACAAATCCATTCTCAAGCTTCACTTCGTATTCATCCAATGGATTTGGAGCAACTGCAAGGTTCTTGCCGTCTTTCGTATAACGTGCGTCGTGACATGGGCAGTCATACTCATCTTTACCCTTCGCGTTCCAAGCAATTGTACAGCCCAGATGCTTGCAGATCGGTGAAAGCGCAAATATTTTGTTGTTTGCATCTTTAGACACCCATGCAGACAACTCAGGATCACTGACGTACCATCCATCAACTTGGTGAATTTGGAACTTAAACTCTTGCGGATCTGTCGTAATTTTGCTCTCTTCTACTACTTTAACAAAGGTGCCCTCGGTTTTTTTCTCTAATAATGGGTCTACCGCAAAACGCACCATTGGAAGCACGGCTCCGCCCATCATAAATGCGGTTGTTCCACCGAGCGTATACGACAAAAACTGCCGTCTTGACATCTCTTTGCGTTGAAGCGGCTTATGTGCCGATTCTTGATGTTCGTGGTTACTCATCTTCTGTTCTACCCCCTTTGCCAACCATTTCTTGTGTTTTAGCCCATGGCAAAACACATGACGAACTAGGACATACTTATAATAGCCTAGGTGCTTAGGAGCGTCAAGAATATGGCTGATGATTGACTGCCTAATAAAATGTTGATTTTTAATTTGTAATTAATTTGTCACATTTAACCTTGCATGGCATTTGTTTTCCCCAATAAACTTCCCGATTATGCAAAATTGAAAAATCAGGATGGCTCCTTTGGATTCCACATAAGCGAAACGCGCTCCTTCACGTCGGCTCCAGAAGGCAGCTCGCCTGCTTGATCCGGTTCCAGCAGCAAATCGGCCTGAATACGGGCCAAATCCAGCTTGCCTGATGCGGTCGCTACAATTATATATCGGAATCCCGATGCTCTAAGTGAAGCGCATACATCATTAATCATATCGACAGCGGCGTGGCCCCCTACATAATGAAGCGCCGGATAAGTGACGACTCGCCCTTTAAAAGGAATTTCGATCAAATCCATTACATCGCGCAGACGCTCCAGGGCAGCGGTCGCCTCATAAGGCTCTTCTTCGCCGCTCATGCCGGTCACAGGCAGCATGCAAGTGTCCAAATAAGGACGCAGCTCTTCCCACTGCTCTTCCTGTACATCGCTAAATTTCATTGCTAAGAACTCCTTCCGCTTGCAGCTTCAGCTGACTTATTGCTTCTAGCAAAAACTAGCTAGCTTCCTTTTTATAGATCAAACCTTTGTCTATGTTAACGGTTTATTTCCCATTTGCCAATGGGTCTTCTCCATCTACCTGCTGATTTTATTCGATGCGCAGCAAAATAAGCTTCTACCTCAGCCCGCGAGCTTTCTCGCCGGAGCCTCTGATGGAAGCTTATTTTGCCCTTCATTCTTGCTGTCCACGTTATGCCTTCACTTCATTTCGTTCAATTCTTTAGCTAAACGATAAAACGTATCCTCATCGCCAGCCGCAAGCGACTGGTCAATTTCGCGGTATATACGCTCCGCACGGAATTTTCGCACCGCTTCATCGAGGGCCATTTCTGCTGCTAGTGACAGCATCGCTTCGTACGTTACCTTCATTTTATCCATAGGATACACCTCCACACCGGCGTTAAGAGATCCTATATTCTTCGCCTTTCTTCACGTAGCTTTCCATCGTTCGTTTCATTCGCAGCAAATCGTCCTCTGTAAGCTCTCTAACGACTTTAGCAGGTGAACCAAGAGAAAGCGTATAGGGTGGTATCTTCTTATTCTCCGTAACAATCGAACCGGCTCCTACTAAAGCATATTCACCAAGCTGCGCGCCGTTAAGTACGATTGCCCCCATTCCAATTAATGTACCTTTGCCTATCGTACAGCCATGGATTATCGCCGCGTGCCCAATGGAAACCTCATCTTCCAAAATGAGCGGCTGGTTCGTATTCACATGACCGACAACTCCATCTTGTATGTTGCAGCTATGTCCAATGTGTATCGGAGCCAAATCTCCGCGAAGCACCGCGTTAAACCATACCGTGCTGCTGGGGCCGATTGTTACATCACCAATCAGCCTCGCTCCTTCCCCGATATAAACACTGGAATGAATCGTTGGCCTTACTCCCAAATAAGGTAGCAGCATCTTGTAAATTCCCCTCTCATATGCACTGGAAAATCAGCATTCAGTTGCTATGCATCCATTCCTTTACATTAACGTGGGGTGATTCTACCAACTGCCACAGCCATTGTCAATACATGAACAATCGGTTCTGCTCTTCCAGACTAATGCCCAGTATGACCGCTTTGCCCGCTTTCGTCGTTTTGATGACCACGCCGTGTTCCTCATGCTCTCCAAGGCGTATTAAACCGAGATGGACGAGCATGCCAAGCAATCTGTGCTGAAAAATCCGCTCCGCATCATCATAATAGAAAGGTTTAATGAGCGGGACAAGCACTTGGCTGAGCGACTGTGCCGTTACCCACTGTTCCGACAGTCCGCCAATCCATTGTACGAGCGCTAAAATGTTCGGAATGGGCCCTTTATACTGCTTAAGCCAGCATTTGTACAGCTGCTGCAATTCATTTGCCGGAGCGCTAAGCAGCCTTTCCTGCCCGCTTGGCGTAAGCCTGAGGCCAAGAGGCTCCTCTAGAAAATAGTTCATTTGCACACAGTAGTCATACAGCAGCGACATTCGATTCGGATAATGGTGAAAATATTTGCCGTAGCCGAATCGCCATTCCCCTTTGCCGGGAAGCTCCTCCTTGATCGAAAACAAATCAAGCAGTTGCAAGCTGAAGCGCTTGTAAATGGAACCGTCAGCCGCCATCGTCACTTCGTTGTGATGGATGTAATGCAGCAATTGACGAATATCGGCTTGCAGCAGCTCCTGCTCATCACGATACACATGAGGCTCGTCCGCATACACAAGCTGTGCTGCAAATTTGCGCTTCAACGTTTCACGAAATCGCTGCTTCAAATCCTCCGGCACCTGAAACAAATAACGGTTCGGCCCAGTGAAGCCGTTAAACAGCCAGCCCTGATGCTTGAATTTAACGATTGTATCCCGGGGGCTGCTTTCCTTCATGACAGGCGTTTTCTTAGAGCGGCGCTTCGGTTGTTTTGCTTTGGTCGACTTCTGAATAGAAGAAGCTTCCTCTCCAGAAATCTGCTGCTCCCCTTTCGTTTCCTTCTGGGCAACGCTCGCCGTCTCCGGGCTGCTGAACTTGCTCTGCTGCGCACGAGCCAGAAGCTCCTCCAGACTAAAAGCATCTCTTGTCTCGAACAGCAGCGAGTTTAAAAACCGCAAATCCTCAATCGCCATGCTGCTAATTTGTTGCTCGAAAACATCATTTCTGCTTACAGCGCCAAGAATCGACTGAATCAATTCATTTTTGGAGTTGCTATTGCACTCGCATTGATAGACGGAGGCAATGCGGCTGAGCTGCCCGATATCTGCGCAGCCGAGCATATCCGATAAATTCATAGTCTCTCCTCCTTCGCGCTTAACTGCTGCTTAATGAACAGCTTTGCTTGCACTCATGATTGTAGAGCAGCCTTTTTTTATTACCATTATGGGAAGAAACTCAGATTTTATAACCGCATTACCGGAAAAAATAGTTTTTATGCTCCTTTTTCGAAAAAAGCATCTCTAGCAGCAACCATAAAAAAACGCCATTCCTCCCATAGGAGAAATGGCGCCGCCATCGATTGAACCCAGCTGCTCCTGCAATTATTAAAGCAGCTTTCACACTTATTTTAAACGCCGACTTGATCAAGTTGTTGCAAATGCCGGCTGCAATTGTACAGCAAAGATTTCCATTCATTTTCGGTGAACTGGAGAATCGAATAGGACATATTATCGAGAAACTGTTTATCAAGTCCCGAGCAGAGCTCATCCAACAGCTGGGCGAGAAAACTCCCATGCGTGACGACTAGCAAACGCCCCTGGGGATTGCCTTGCCGCCATTCCTCTACAAAAGAACGACCACGCCCGCGCACAGTCTCATCAGACTCCTGTCCAACTTCCGCTTGGCGCCAATGCTCACCCCAGCGCGCTATTCGCTCCTGCTCCGTCGTTCCTTCTATATCGCCATAAAAACGTTCACGCAGCCGCTCATCCGGCGCAAGCAGCAGAATACCCAGCTTATCCGCGACAATTCGGGCTGTCTCACGGGCACGCTGCAAATCACTGGAAATGACAGCATCCCACAGCTTCTGATCTTCGCTTAGACGGTTAGCGAGCGCAACAGCTTGCGCGACTCCCCGCTCATTCAAGGGAATATCGGTCTGCCCTTGTATTTTCCCAAGCTTATTCCAATCCGTATTGCCGTGACGTACCAGACCCATTATCATCCCGCTAGCCTCCCCAGCTTAGTTGCAATCTATTACCGCAACGTAACGCAAAACAAGGACTCCTGTCAAGGAGCCCTTCGCGTTAGCTGCGTGTTCTTGATAACCAATTCAGCATAAGCAGCGTCATGACCATGCCAAGCAGCGATAGCGCTACCCAATACTGTGGAAAAGCCGGAACGACCTTAAGCACGAAAGGATCGCTGATGCTCGCAACTGGCACCTCATATTCAGCGCTAATGACTAGCCCGCTGCCCGAAGCATTAGCTGTGTCCATAAAACCAGTTAGCTGGGCTAATTGATCCGGACTTGTACTCGTTTCGTTGCCCACGACGAAAAATACGAGCGCACAAACGAACATCGCCATGCAGCCTGCCACAATAAGGGCTACATTGCGACGAAAGGAAGGAGAAAACTGATAGCTTTTGTGTGTAACCGGCATTAGCCAGGATTCCTCTGCATAAATGCGATCCATGACTCCGCGCGTCACATGATCCATTGGCGGCAATTGTACAGAATCATCCTCAGCAATACAACGAATCAGCTCCTCGCTCTCTTCCCACAAACGGAGCTGCTCCATGCAATGCTCACAATCAAGCAGATGGGCCTCCATCTCCTGCCGCTGCGGATCTTCCTCCGGCAGCTCCCAGCAAATATGGAGTTTGTGTTGAACGTCTTCGCATTTCATCGCGTTTTCATCCCTTCATATTCTTCCACTCCGAGAGCTTCGCCAAAATAAGGCTCCAATTGCACCTTCACACTGGCTCTGGCTCTGAATAACAAGGATTTCACAGAACTGACCGTCTGCCCTAAAATGCTGGCAATCTCCTGATAGTCCATCTGGTCATATTCTCTAAGGATAAGTGCGGACCGTTGTTTTTCAGGCAAATTATTAATCGCTTCGCGAACCATCGCCATTCGCTCATTGCGAAGCACGAGCTGCTCCGGACCTGCATCAGGGGCCGTTACGGGCACAATTCCCGATTCATCTAGAGACAAATTCGCAGCTTTCTGCTTGCGCAGCTCGCTAAGCACGGTATTGCGGGCAATCGTATAAAGCCACGTGGAAAAAGAAGCATCCACCTCACGAAACGAGTGCAGGCTACGATAGGCTTTATAAAACGTTTCCGAGCATAAATCCTCTGCCAGTAGCTCAAGCTTCGCGCTTTTGAGCATATGAAAAATAAAAGATAATATTTTGCGCTGATAACGGCTCATTAGCTCTGAATAAAGCTCAATGTTGCCATCTTTAATTTCCCTTATTAATTGGGAATCAGTCATGACAGGCGAACCTCCCCACCTGCGAATTCATCTTCCCGGCCCTGTTATCATTAAATTGTACCAAGCCGGAAGCAAAAAGTTGCGGTATGTATAATAAAAAATATGAATCGCTAGTCTATCAACATAAATTCGCGCCGCATAATCAAAATCCTGCTTTATTCGACAAAAGGATAAATGAGGAATTTTTTAGAAAAAGGTGCTTGCTATTGATAAATCCCCCTCCGTTTGCCCTATAGAACAAAATAAAAGTGGTTAAGCAGGCAACTAATCCTGCTCAGCCACTATCCCGTTTGCCTATCCTGCTCTTCCTCCTTCAGGTAATGCTCAAAGGGCAAAAATCACGTATAACGACAGCAACTCAAGGTTATGATATTTATGTTTCACCGCCCGTAAGCCCTTAATATAAAAAGTTCCACTTATCAAGCTTAAATACAGGGTGGCGTTATTGCTCTAGTATTAATATTAAATTTAGTGAATTGAGGAATATAAATGAATGAGAAAAAAAAATGGGATTTATCGGCTCTCGCGACTATCCCGCTTATTATGACGCTTGCGAATTCCATGCTAATTCCTATCCTTCCTCTTATTCAAAAAAAATTGCATATCTCTTCTCTTCAATCCAGTCTCATTATTACAGTTTACGCTGCGATATCCATCTTATGTATCCCTTTCGCCGGTTATCTTTCCGATCGCTTCGGAAGAAAACGAATTATTGTCATCGGGCTGTGTATTGCGGCTGTCGGTGGTTTAATCTCAGGTTTAGCAGCATGGTTATTGCATGATCATGTTTACGCATTCATTTTAGCAGGCAGACTCATTCAAGGAATCGGTGCCGCTGGCGCATTCCCGATCGTTATGCCATTGGTTGGCGATATGTATAATAGTGAGGAAGAAGTTAGCAATGGACTTGGCATTATTGAAACCTCTAATACTTTAGGCAAGGTTTTAAGTCCCATTCTAGGTTCTGCATTGGCGCTAATCATTTGGTTTCTACCTTTGGCTGTCATTCCCGTCATTTCAACCGTCTCCATTTTAGCCGTTATTTTTCTCGTTAAAGCACCCAAACAGCAAAATAAAGCAAAGCTCAATTTTAGAAATTTTCTTGCTTCCCTTAAAGGCATATTCTCCGAAAATGGGAAGTGGCTATATGTCATATTTGCGCTCGGCGGAAGTGCCATGTTTATGATGTTCGGTTTTCTTTATTATTTATCATCCGTCCTTGAGGAGAACTATCATATAGAAGGTATTTGGAAAGGTGCGCTGCTGGCAATCCCGCTCAGCGCTATTTGCATCGCTTCTTTCGCCTCGGGGAAATGGATTGGAAAAAATAAAGTGAAAATGAAATGGTTTACCGTGGTCGGATTTGTACTTCTCGCCTCAGCAATGCTAATTTGTGCATTAGCTAATACAAAAAGCTTATTTTTCCTAATCTCTCTCATGTTTATTAGCGGATTAGGCATTGGTCTTGTTCTGCCCAGCTTAGATGCGTTAATTACGGAAGGAATAGACAAAAAACAACGTGGGACTATCACTTCTTTTTATAGCAGCACAAGGTTTATAGGCGTTGCCTGTGGACCATTAGTCGCTTCCATGCTTATACGACATATCGAATGGTTGTTTTATATTTTTGTAGCTATTGCTGGCGCGTGCTGCTTAATTGCTTTGTTTTTTATAAAACCGAGTCAAATTAAAATATAGAAAAATGGAATCTATTGCTCTCTAAATGATCCTTTAATAGGGCTGTTAGCACGGCCTCCATTATTAACCCCTTGACAATCCGTTCTATTATAATATAGGCTTTCATCTGTCATTATTCGCCCTTCTTGCACAAAGATAGATAGGAGTCTAGTAAACCTTGGGTTGTTACCCTTCCAAATTTCCACCTCCTACGTATGATAACTCAAATCTTAGGAGGTGTATTCATTGAGCTGTACCATGAACAAGAACAAGAAACGTTGTCATAAAAAAGTTATTACGGTATGTAAACCTAAAAGAAAAAAGAATGTAATTATACAGAAAAAAGTTGTTAAAGTAACCTGCCCTGCCCCTAAAGTTAAAGTTAATGTTACTCCTACACCGGGCCCACAGGGACCGCAAGGGGCGGCTGGAGCTACAGGGCTGACAGGACCTCAAGGACCGGCCGGAGCTACAGGGCCTCAAGGACCAATTGGAGCTACAGGACTTCAAGGACCAGCTGGAGCTACTGGACTAACAGGACCTCAAGGACCTCAAGGACCTCAAGGACCTCAAGGAGCTCAAGGCGTGCAAGGGGCCACTGGATTAACAGGGCAAACAGGGCCTCAAGGGCCAGCTGGCGGCATCTCTTCCTTCGCCTTCCTATGCAGCACAGAAGCACAAAATGTAGCAGCAGCACCGGTACCAGGCGGGCAAGGAGGAGCAGTAACCTTTAACGATATGGTGATTAGCGCAACTGCGCTTACGTTCTCACCACCAAGCGATATTATCATAAACGAAAATGGATTTTACAATATCAGCTGGGAAGTATTCCCAACAGCTGGAGACTCTGCATTTGGTCTTTTCTTCGACCCGGACGGAGCAGGCCCTACTGTCGCAACACTTGTGCCATGCAGCAACTACGGTTCTGGAGCAGGCAACAATCCTTACCAAGGTCAAGTCGTTGTTCAATTGACCGCTGGCGGCGTATTGACTTTGAATCGTATTGATAACATGGGCAATCAAGTATTGCAAAACGCTATTGGCGGCGGCACGCCAACCGTGAGTGCCTCTATTGTCATTGAAAAACTAGCCTAATCTAGTCTATTCTTCGGGGCTGACCAGAAGTCATTAGTAATGACTTCTGGTCAGCCCTTTTTTACATAGAACTAGAACTATCTCTATATAAATACACGTTAAGCATCTTTCGTAAAACAACAAAAAAAGACCGCCATATAGGCGGTCCATGTTCATTTACAGAACATAAGTTTTGGATAGGAGTGGAGAGAAACCATACTGTACTTTTATTATATGTATACGCTTCCAATATGTCAATAAGCGTTTTCATTTTTTTGAAATATATTTTGTAAGCGCTTATATCCCTATCAGCTAATTTCGCTTGTTCGTCAGACGCATGGTTTTTAATTAAGAAAGGCCCGCGTTAGCTCAAAAGCTTCTGCGGGCCAAATTGCTATATTTACTGATGGACCGCAAAGCCGGCATCCGCGAGCACAAGCTGAGCCTCATCCAAATCCTCCTGAGTACGGAAGGACAGCCTGAGAATGCCTGGAACGTCCTCTCTGCTCTCAATAATATGGATATTGCTCAAATTGATGCGCTTCTTGCCGAGGTCGCTGGCGATTTTACCAATAATGCCGGGATGATCGGGTACGTCTACATAACAATCATAAATCGAATGCAGCATACCCTTGCGGCGCTCAGGCAGCTTGCGGCGGAATTCGCCCGCTGTACGGAACGCTTCCTCTATGCCTTCTCCATCTTCCCGCTCCAGCAGGTCCGCGAATGTTGCGATTTCTGCATTCCAATCTTTCAGCAGCTTAAGCAGCACGCCTTTGTTATTAACCAAAATGTCGCGCCAAACGACCGGGTCGCCTGAGGCGATACGGGTAATATCGCGGAAGCCCCCCGCTGCAAGCGAAGCATACAACTGATCCTGCTCATTGTAGCCGCGGATCTGGTTGACCAGCGCAACTGCAATCATATGCGGCAGATGGCTGATCGCGCCCACGATTTCATCATGCGACTTAGCGTCCACACTGACAATGTGCGCTTTCGTCAGCGCAAGCAGTTGGGTGAGCTTGTCCAGTTGTCCCTGCGGCGTCGACGCGTCGGGCGTGAGGACGTAAAAAGCATTTTCGAACAAATGGGTCGAGGCCGCTTCAACGCCGGAGCGCTCCGAACCAGCCATCGGATGCCCGCCGATAAACGACACGCCCGGCTGGCTCTCCAGCCTGCGTCCGCACAGCGCCACGGAAGCTTTCGTGCTGCCGACATCCGTCACAATACAGCCCGGCTTCAGCGGAAGCAGGCTCAGCTCATCTACATACTCCTCCAGCTTGCCTACAGGCACGCAGAGGAATATAAAGTCAGCGTCAACAGCTGCCTCCCGAACAGACGTCGTTGCTGAATCGACAACGCCACGATTGACATATTTCTCTGCGGAGGACGCCCGGTTTGAATAGCCGACAACCGTTACGTCCGGCTTGCCCTTAAAACAAAGGGCAAGCGATCCGCCAATTAATCCTACGCCAAAAATCGCTATTTTCACCATAACCTTATGACTGCACCGCCACTTCCTGCAAAACCTGCTCCAAAGCAGCTATAAACTGCTTATTTTGCTGCTTCGTGCCTACGCTGACCCGAATATAGGTCGGGTAATACGTCCAGCGGGAACGAATAATAAAGCCTTTGCGCAGCAGCGCATCAAATACTTCCGGGGAAGGACGTTTTACATCGACCATAATAAAATTGCCATGCGCCGGGTAATAAACAAGGCCAAGCCGGTCAAACTGCTCAGCAAAATAAGCGATGCCCGCTGCATTTTGCTGCACAACATGCTGAATAAAAGCTTGATCGGATACGGCCGCTTTCGCCGCTGCCTGTGCGATTCTCGATGTATTAAACGGCTCTCGCACCTGATTAATAAAGCGAAGCACGTCCGCATCGCCAACGCCATAGCCAATGCGCAGCGCAGCCAAGCCATACACCTTCGAGAATGTGCGGAGTACGATCAGGTTCCGGTAGCTGCTCAGCAGTTCAATGCCGTTCGGAAAAGCAGGATCTGTTACTAGCTCGCAATACGCCTCATCCAGAACAACAAGCACATGGCTTGGAACCTCCTGTAAAAAGGAAGTCAGCTCATCCTTCGTCACAATCGTGCCGGTCGGATTGTTCGGGTTGCAAATCCAGATGATTTTCGTGCGCTCTGTTACTTTTGCCAGCATAGCAGGAAGATCATGCTTACCCTCCTTCAGCGGCACCTCAATGATGCGAGCGTTCTCAATTTCGGCGTTATGCTTATACTGCGGGAAGGTCTCATCCGCCATAATTGTTTCGTCGCCGGCAACAAGAAACGCGCGAGCCAGCATTAAAATAATTTCACTGGAGCCTGTGCCGAAAATCAGCTGCTCCGGCTTTACGTTAAGATGGTTTGCAAGTGCTGCTGCAAGCTCAATGCTGGCGCCATCAGGATAAATATTCGTTTGGTTTATTTCTTCCAACATTGCCGCTTTAGCCTGCTCGGAACAACCATGTGGATTTTCATTGGAAGCCAGCTTCGTAACTTCAGTTAGCCCAAGCTCTCTCTTCACATCTTCAACCGGCTTGCCAGGCTGATAGACAGGGAGATGTAAAATATTGTTTTTTGGCTGCATGCTGCCGATCACCTCTTCTTAATATATCAACACATTAATTGATATATAAATATCAATTGCATAAAGCCTATTGTCTCACATCTTGTCCCGCTTTAAAAGATGTTCTATTGCAATTGATTGCGCCTGTCCAAAGAAAAAATCTAAAATCCCATCTCGGCAAGCCATGATGACAGTTTGGCCTCCCGCTCCTTCAATTCGGCTTGTCCGAGCCCACCGAGCCGCCGTTCGCCAACGATGCATCCGTCCAGCATAAATAGCACTCGCTGTGTTTTGGCAGCTACCCTCGCATCATGGGTTACCAGCATAATCGTCGTCCCTGCAGCGTTCATTTCCGCTAAAATATCCATGACCTCATCACTCGCCTTGGAATTAAGCGCCCCCGTCGGCTCATCGCCAAACACCAATTGCGGCTGGTTGATGAGCGCCCGGCAAATGGCCGCCCGCTGGAGCTGTCCTCCAGATACTTGCGACTTGTCCGCATGAGCCAGCTGCGCAATGCCTGTCCGCTTCATCAGCTCGCTGGCACGCCTGTTGATAGCAGCGCGGCTCTCTTCTTTCGCGATATAAGCGGGTAAAATAATATTATCGAGCAGACTGAGATTTTTCAAAAAACCGCTCTGCTGAAAAATAAATCCCATTTTCCTCAAGCGAAGCTGCGCCAGCCGCTCTTCCGGCAGATTGCCGATTTCTTCCCCTTGTATGGCGACGCTGCCTGACGTCATTTTATCCATCCCGCTGATGATTTGCAGCAGGGTCGACTTGCCGCAGCCAGAAGGCCCCATTATGGACACGAACTCGCCTGCCCGCAATTCCAAATTCACATTTTTCAGCACAGGCTGTACGTTATTTTTACCTAAGGAGTAGCTTTTGCTAACCTTTTTCGCCTCTAACACATTTGTCATCACGATGCCCTCATTTCGAAAATGATTTTGCTGCGCCAGCGCCTTTGCCAGCTCCCATTACGGCTAAACTGCTGAATAACGTCGTTATGATTACGACAACGATAAGTGCCAGCGGAATCCATATGTAGGCCATAAGCGGATTTATGACAAACGCGACGCGGGCTGCGCCCATAAAGGACATTAGCACGCTGACTGCACTCTGCCCAAGGGTTCCTGCTGCTGCGGTGCCTAACACCATTCCCGCCAGTAATACGACCAGCGAGCGGATGATGTATTGCAATCTGATCTGTTTCAAGGAAAATCCAATGCTTCTCATAATGACGATGTCGGAAGCGTCTTTCACGATTAGCATGTTGAAAAATAAAGCGGTAATCAGCAGCGCGATCACGAGAGCTGCTGTCGAGGTGAGCGCTGTTATTTTTTGCAGCTGGCTTATGGTGGAGCTTAACGTCTGGGACAGGTAATCTTCCATAAACGTCACCTTTGCCGGATGAAAGGCCGCTGCGTATTCCGCTGTTTTTTCGCCAATTGGCACACCCGGCTTTACATTCAGGCTGACCATGTACCAGAGAACAGATTGTGCTTCGTAAGGCAGCAGCGCCTTCGCCGTCTTGCCGCCATTGGTCACATCCTGATAAATGCCCGAAAGCTTCAGCTCTCGTTCTTTCCCGGCTACGAGGAGCGTTAGCGTGTCGCCGAGCTGCTTGCCGCGCTCCTTCGCATGGAGATAAGAAAGCGCAATTTCATCATTTTGAGCAGGCGCAGCCCCGCTTAAATAGGCTAGCGGGAACAGCGAAAAATCGCCCGTTTGCACGCTCACATTTTCATAGACGCCATCCTCGCTGCGCAGCTTAAAAGAGCTCGTTACGAGCGGCGAATACATTTCCACATCGCTGTCGTTTTGTATATAGGCGAGCATATCTTTGTACCGCTGCGCTGCGTCGCTTGTCTGCCGCATATCGATTTGAATATCACTCCTCCCGGCTCCCATATAAGTTATAAAATCGGGCGATTTCATCGTATTCAAAAAATTCGCCGGCACAATGATAAGGAAAAAACAAAGCGTAAACACGAGGCCCAGCAAGCCGAATGTTCTAATCCGGACGAATACATCCTGTAAGGCAACAAATAGATGGATAGGGATAACCCGGCTGCGATGGAGCTTCAACAGCCCTGACATCCGTCCTATGGTCGAAGTGCTGCCTGAACGCAAAGCTTCAACGGCCGATATTCGCTTAAATCTCCGCAAAACGAAGCGGCAGAACAGCATCACTAGCAGAAAAATACAGACCGCTCCCAGCAAGGGGACGATATAGCTAAGCGCATTTTTTTCAGCTGTGCCCATATATAGGCTCCGATTCGCTATGAAAGCCCGCTCTGTAAATAGGGACAGCACATACCCTGCCATACTCCCCAGCAAAGCGATCATCCGATATTTCATTAAATAAAGCCGGCGGATATGCTCTCCAGCCATCCCAATCGCCTTCATGACGCCAATCTCATAAAAATCCTCCTCCATCGCAGCAAGCATCGTGAACCGCAGGCAAAGAAAGGCGATCGCAATCAGCAGCAAGCTGGCTAAAAGAATAACAACAGCCGCAACGCCATCGGTCAGCGCATTCAATAGCCGAAATTGGGCGGATGTAATCGCGGGCCCTTGGTGGGGAAGTCCAGATGAGAGATAAAGCTGTTCAAATTCGCTAGTTCGCTCCCCATCATACAGCAGAAATTCGATCAAATATTCTTTTTCGGCAAAATAGTCCTTAAGCGTCTCCCAATCCGAATCGCTCACAACGATACGCTTCGAGCTGACAATGGACGGATTCATCTGGGCATCCCTAACAAAATCCGCTATCGTAAAAGTCATGCTAAAGGAACCTTTGGTAATCCGCATCGTATCCCCGATTTCCAGTCCCTGCTGCTGTTTAAAATAAATCGGCACCGCTATTTCGCCTGGAAGCACAACCAGCCTGTTATTGTTCAAATCAAGTAAAAAATCAAACACTTTGTTTTGCTTTACAAGGCTCATTTCCATGACGCTGCCTGCCTCTGACTCACCGCTCGTGCCAAAATAAACATGAGCCGGCTCCATAGAAATCATCTCGACCGTTTGCTGCTCCTTCACTAGCTTACTGCCGTTTGCAAAAGCATCCATTTCCCGCTGGTCGATTTCCCCGGCATGCATTTGGACAAAATGAGGGACAGCCGCTTTCTCAAACCAGTCATCCACCGAACGGAATAGCTCCAGCAGCATACTTGCACTGCTTGACACGAGCAGCGAGGAAATCATAATAAATATAAATAAAATAGCGGTAATCCATTTATTCTTTGCGATATCTTTTCTCCACATCGTTCCTAGCATCTTGCTCTTCCTCCCCTTTTTGATTTTGATAAAACCTCTTTGTCAGCCAAGCGGTTAAGAGCAGGGCTGCGAACATAAGCAGGGCAGGAATATACACCTGTAAGCTGAACATTTCAAACAGCTCGCCGTATACGATTTGCCCAACAGGAGCCGCTATTTGGGCAACCGCCATAATAATGGCCATCACCTTGCCAAGCAGCTCATTAGGGGTCTGCTTTTGCACCCGGGTCAGCACAAAAATTGAAATCATCGTCAATGCCATCGCGATGGGAACAATGCTTGCCATAAACAGCATATAAGCGGGATAATAGCCGAGCCCCAGCATCCATGGCGTCAGCGATAATGACATTGGCAGCAGCCATGCGGCTATGACGAGCAGCCACCGGTATAAGGTGCTCATTTGCATTTTTCTCGCGAAAAAGCCAATCGTCAGTGCCCCCAGTATCGTGCTGCATTCCACAATGCCCATGCCAACTCCGTAAAGCGTATCGCTGCTTTGCATCGTAACCCGCAAAATAATCGGCCCGCCCACAACAAAAAACGGCGTTAAAATAAAATTGAGCAGCGCCGCTAATACCATCGCTTTCAAGATCGGTCGCCGCTGGACTACATAGGCCATCCCTGCTTTCATATCGGCTGCAAGCATTGCAACAATATTTCCCTTCTGCTCGCGTTTCACAAACGGGATTTTAATAAATAGCTGCATGAGAGCTGACAGCAAAAAAGCGATACCGCTTCCGATCATTAATGTATGCAGGCCAAGAACACCATACAAAATGCCCCCAAGCACCGGGGCAGCCATTTGGGCCAGAGCGCCGATGCCATTCACCATTCCATTGGCCTGCTCCAGCTGGCTCTCCTGCACCAGCTGCGGGATACTCGCCTGTACAGCAGGCTGGTACATCGCGCTGATCAGCGAAAGCAGCACCATTACAATACCAATAACAACAACGGGCGCGTCGCCTGCTGCTAACAGGAGTATAAAGCCCAGAACGACGAAGCCGCCTCCAAAATCGTATAGAACGAATAAATTACGGCGGTTGAAACGGTCAGCGATGGCCCCGCCAATGGGCGACAGCAGCAGCGGAATGCTGGACATCGCATAAAGAGTCCCATAAATATCTGCTCGCCCTGTAAGGTCTAGCGCATACAGCGACAGCCCAAAGCGCAGCAGCGCGCTGCCCAGAATGGAAATCATTTGCCCTAAAATAAGCAGCTTAAAGCTTCGCGTGAACGGTACCCTTTTTACGTTATTTTGTATCATTTTCCAGCTCCCCTTTTGAAAAATAAATTAGTCCCCCTTATGGACTGACCGTCAGTCTATAAAGTTCAAAAAAATAAGCCAGCATCCAAGCGTATCCCGTCATTTGACGGCTTCGGAATACTGGGCACGCTAACGGCTCTACTTGCAAAATGAAGTCGGATGCTGCAATAAATCAGGTCATTCCCCGTTCGTCAGCATTTCATATATAAAATCAAAGCTGCCTTTTTTCGCGCCAAGCGTCGTTTCCATCACATGAATAAAAGCTTTCGCCTTCTGGATGATCTCCGCTGGCTGCCATTCGAATAAACCTTCATCGAATAGAAAAGTGGAGGATACGATTAGAAATTCCACCGTCTCCTTCGGAAATTCGGTTTGAAAAATATGCTCCTCTATGCCTTGCTCTATGACTTCTGTTAACACTGGCGTCAAGTGATTGATCGTCTGCACGAGGCTTTTCTGATGCATTTCTGCATTGCCGACCTGATGGAATTGCTCCAGCAGCTGCTCCTTACGGTCACCATGCTTAGGCTTCTGAGCCATCAAAATTTGAAATAATTTGACCAAGGTCGGCAGCTCCGGGCTAGAGGCTATCTCCTTTGCAGCGGCAACATCCGCTGCGACGATCCGCATAATGATCGCATCCATAACTTCCTCTTTGGATTTAAAGTAATAATAAAACGTCCCCTTCGCAATGCCAATCTCCTGAAGGATGTCATTGATCGTCGTTTTATTGTAGCCCTTCGTATAAAAAAGCATTTCTGCTGTATCTAAAATTTCATTTTTGCGTTCTTCAGGGTCTTTCAGTATACGCATTGTCCGCTTAGTCGCTCCCTTCTATAGACCGTCGGTCGGTCTATGTGTAGTATATGCCATTTTTGGAGCATGATCAATCTTATTTTTGAGATGACACAAGCGTAAACGGCTTTCGCCGTCCTCTGGCGGCAAAGCTTCCGTTTCGAGGGTGGAATATAAGCCGATTATAAGAGTGAAACTTATAATTTCTTATATTTTAAGAAAAACGCCTGGCGGCGTCCTTTCTATTAGACGCCAACGTTTTGGCGAAACGTATAGAGAAAGGATGAGAACATTCATATCCTTTCCTTATTTAAGAAAAGAGGCACAGAATACGCTCGTATTCTGCACCTCTTAAACTATGCCTCCCGATAAGAGGTTAAGTATGCCCTAGCCCTTCAGCGCGGCTACAAACTCGCCGATCTGCTTCAAGCCTGCTGCGCGAGTGCTATCCTCTTCGAGCAGCGGAATGGATTCTTCTATTTTGCGGACGATCGCGCTGCCAACAACAACGCCATCGCATTGCTTGGAGAAACGCTCTACTTGCTCGCGGCTCGAAATGCCAAAGCCAACTGCAATCGGCAGATCGGTCGCTTCCCGCACGGTAGCGAGGAAATCGTCGATCCCACTGTGGAATTCAGCCCGCACGCCCGTTACGCCCAGCGAGGAGACGCAATACACGAAGCCTTTAGCTTTTTGCGAAATACGTACGACGCGATCCTTGGAGGTCGGAGCTACGAGCGGAATGAGATGAATGCCTGCCGCTTCCGCTAGCTGGCGAACCTCGGCATCCTCTTCGATCGGCAGGTCGGGAATGATTAGACCGCTGATTTCTTTATTTTTGACCAGCTCCATAAAGGCTTCCAGACCGAACTGGAGCACCGGATTAAAATAAGTAAACAAAATGAATGGCAGCTTCACGCCAGCTTCACGTGCCTGTGCCGCCGCTTCAATGCAGTCGCGCAGCGTAATGCTGCTTCTCAAAGCACGCTCGGATGCCCGTTGAATAACTGGACCATCGGCGAGCGGATCAGAATAAGGAACGCCCAGCTCAATTAGATCAGCGCCGGATTCCTCCAGCTGCTTAATAATCGCCAGCGACGTTTTCAGGTCAGGATCGCCCACTGTTAAAAAAGGAATCAGCGCGGTACGCTTCTCCTCACGTAGCTTTGCAAATACCGTATCAATGAGATTCATCGACTGCGCCTCCCAGCTTGCTCATAATCGTCTCTACATCTTTATCGCCGCGTCCCGACAGGCTGACAACGATAATTTTATCCTTAGCAAGCGTTGGAGCCAGCTTGACTGTCTGGGCAATCGCATGTGCCGACTCAAGCGCCGGAATGATGCCTTCTGTCCGCGACAGCAACTGCAAGGCATCCATCGCCTCGTCATCGGTAATCGGGAAATATTCCGCACGGCCCGAATCCTTCAAATAGGAATGCTCAGGGCCAATGCCCGGATAGTCGAGACCAGCCGAAATCGAATGCGCAGGCAGCACTTGTCCGTTATCATCCTGCAGCACATAGCTCAGCGAGCCTTGGAATACGCCATGACGGCCTTTCGTCATGGTAGCCGCATGCTCCTCTGTCTCTACTCCACGTCCAGCTGCTTCTACGCCAATCAAACGCACATTCGCATCTTCAATGAACGGGTAAAAAATACCGATCGCATTGCTGCCGCCGCCAACCGCTGCTACTACATAATCCGGCAGACGTCCTTCTTCTGCCACAATTTGCTTGCGCGATTCGTCGCCGATAATCCGCTGAAAATCGCGGACGATCATCGGATATGGATGCGGTCCTGTCGCCGAACCCAAAATATAATACGTATCGTCTACATGGCTAACCCAGTAGCGAAGCGTTTCATTACAGGCATCCTTAAGCGTGCGCGTTCCCGAAAGAACCGGCACGACTTCCGCTCCAAGCAGCTGCATGCGGAAAACGTTGAGCTGCTGGCGCTTCATATCTTCCTCGCCCATAAATACTTTGCATTCCAGTCCAAGCAAAGCTGCAATCGTCGCCGAAGCAACGCCGTGCTGGCCAGCGCCGGTTTCAGCAATAATTTTCGTTTTGCCCATGCGTTTCGCCAGGATGCCCTGACCGATTGTATTATTGATCTTGTGGGCGCCCGTATGGTTCAAATCCTCGCGCTTCAAATAAATTTTAGCGCCGCCAAGCTGCTCGCTCAGGCGATCCGCATAATAGAGCGATGTAGGTCTTCCCGAATATTTATGCAGCAAATTGCGGATTTCCTCTTGAAATGATTCATCCTTGGAATGGCGGTTGTACGCTTCCTCCAGCTCAAGCAGTGCGTTCATCAACGTCTCGGGAACATAACGGCCGCCAAACTTGCCGAAACGACCATTTTCATCCGGTACTCGGTTCATCGTTGCATCACCTTTCTGACGAATAATCTAATTTTATCGATATCCTTTACGCCGTCCGTCTCTACTCCGCTGGACACATCAAGGCCACTCGGAGCATACGAAGCTAACAATTCCTGCACGTTGTCCGGGTTTAGGCCGCCCGCTACATAAAGCGGCACCTTCAACTGCGCTTCCGCAGCCTTGTAGTCCTCTATAACCTGCCAATTAAACGCTTTGCCCGTGCCGCCCCCCGCTGTGTCGATTAATACAGCATCGACTTTGCCAGCATAAGGAGCAAGGCGGGCAGCGGCCTCATCCGCACTAGCACTCGTATTAGCGCCCGAGCCCCTGTCTGTAACTTTCTCAGACTGAACCGCCGCTTCATCGCGTATAGAAAATACCTTCCACACCTTCACTGCCAATTGCTCACGTACCATTTGGCAAAAAGCAGGCGTTTCGCTGCCATGCAGCTGCACCACATCAAGCGGAGCAATAGCCAGCGTCTCGCTCAGCTCCGCAAGCGCAGGATTGACGAATACGCCGACGGTTTGCGGGCGCTGTCCGTCTGCCGCCTTCAAGCCGTGTACAGCCGCAATCAGCTCTGCTGCTTGCGCAGGAAGCACTTGACGCTTGCTAGCCGCAAATATAAATCCAATGTCATGGAACGGCAGCCCATCCATTTGCTGAATCGTCGCCGCAGTCTTCAGGCCGCAAATTTTGATCCGGGGAGTCGTCTGCGCTTTCACTAGCGGCTCACCGGACCCATCAAATCAATAATAGCCTGGCCAGCATCGGCTTGACGCATGAAATGCTCGCCAATAAGAACGCCCTGTGCTCCAATGCCTTGCAAATAATCCATATCTGCCGGACCAGCAATGCCGCTCTCGCTAATAACGGTCACACCTTGCGGCATCAAGCTGATCAGCTGCTCCGTTGTACGCAGATCGGTGACAAAGCTTTTCAAATCGCGATTGTTGACTCCGATAAGCGTCGCTTTATTCAACTCAAGCACCGCCTCCAGCTCCTCGCGGTTATGCACCTCGACCAGCACATCCATACCGAGGGAAACGGCCGTATCATACAGCTCAGACATCTGCTGCTTCGTCAATATCGCCGCAATGAGCAAAATCGCATCCGCACCAATGACTCTCGCCTCATACACCTGGCGGTAATCAATAATAAAGTCCTTGCGAAGCAGCGGAATGCTGACCGTATCCTTCACTAGCGTCAAATACTCATTTGCCCCTTGAAAATACTGCCTGTCTGTCAGCACGGAAATACAATCCGCGCCAGCCTGCTCATACGCAGCAGCCAGCTCCGCCGGATGAAATTCCGGGCGAATCAGCCCCTTAGAAGGTGAAGCTTTTTTCACCTCAGCAATGAGTCCAACCGTGCGCTTGCGGCCCGCAGTCAATGCACGCTCAAAGCCGCGGCACGGAGCAAGCTCGGCAATCGTCCGCTCATATTCCGCTAATTGGAAGGTCGCGGATAATGCTTCAACCTCTTCGCGTTTCGTTACTACGATTTTATCCAAAAACATGGGTCAGCTCTCCTGTCGTTTGAATCAGACCCAGCAGCTTTTGCTCGGCCAATCCGGAATCAATCATATCCGCCGCGATTTTAACGCCATCTGTCAAGCTCGCAGCAGCTCCCCCTACATAAATGCAGGCCCCTGCATTCGCAAGCACGATATCGCGATAGGCGCCGCGCTGTTCACCGCTGAATATGCCGCGAATAATCGCCGCATTAGCCGCAGGATCGCCGCCCAGCACCTCGCTTATCGGATAGCGGGTCAAACCTAGCTCCTCCGGCGTAATTTCATACGTGCGAACCTCGCCGCTTCGAAGCTCCGACACTCTAGTCGGCGCCGAGATGCTAATTTCGTCAAGCCCGTCGTTGCTGCTGACGACCATCGCACGCTTGACGCCAAGCTCTGCCAGCACGGATGCGACGGTGTCCGTTTTCTTATAATCATACAAGCCGATTAGCTGGCGATCAGCACCAGCAGGATTCGTCAGCGGGCCTAGCATATTAAAAATCGTGCGGATGCCCAGCTCTTTACGCGGAACAGAAGCATGGCGAAGCGATGGATGGTACAGCTGCGCGAACATGAAGCAGATGCCAACCTGCTTTAGACATTCCTCCGCCTGCTCAGGCGTGAGCGTAATTTGCACGCCCAGCGCCTCCAGCACATCAGCGCTGCCTGCTTTGCCGGACATTGCGCGGTTGCCATGCTTAGCTACGCGAATGCCGGCTGCCGCCGCAATAATCGCCGAGGACGTCGATATATTGAATTTATGAATGCCGGAGCCGCCTGTGCCGCACGTATCGAGCAGTCCCTCCTGCTCGGTCTGCACATGGCTCGAATGAGCCCGCATCGCCTGGGCAAAGCCTGTAATTTCGTCCTTCGTCTCGCCTTTCATGCGCAGCGCGGTCACGACGCCTGCAATTTGAACTGGCGTCGCTTCCCCACTCATAATAATATCCATGACGGAGCGGGCTTCTTCCCGTGACAAATGCTCGCCGCCGATTAATTTGGTTAACGCGCTTTGCATTGTAATCGGTGTTAGGCTGTTTGTCATTGTACGAAACCCTCCCCTGCTTTAATGTAATAATCGCTATTGATGGCATTGAAGCTCTGGCCCAGAGCATCTCCAGGCTTGCCGAACAGCTGCTCAGCGGCCCGAATGGCCGTCAGCAGCGCTTTCGCTTTATTCACCGTTTCGGTATATTCGCTTTCCGGAACGGAATCCCAGACGATGCCTGCCCCGCTCTGCACGTAGGCTTTGCCATTTTTGAAAATGATCGTCCGAATCGTGATGCAGGTGTCGAGCGTGCCGCCGAAGCCTAAATAACCAATCGCTCCCGCGTAAGCGCCGCGAGCTTCATTTTCAAGCTCCGCAATAATTTCCATCGCCCGCAGCTTCGGTGCGCCAGATACGGTCCCGGCAGGGAGACAGGAGAGGAATGCATCGTAAAAATCCTTGTCCTCCCGCAGCTTGCCCGTCACATTCGAGACGATATGCATGACGTGGGAATAACGCTCGATTTCCATGAAGGAATCGCATTTCACCGAGCCGAACTCGGATACACGGCCGATGTCGTTGCGACCTAAGTCAACGAGCATCAGATGCTCCGCGCGCTCCTTCTCGTCTGCCAGCAAATCCTGCTCCAGCGCAAGATCCTCCTCCGGCGTTTTGCCGCGAGGGCGCGTTCCGGCGATTGGGCGGGTTTCCACCTTGCTGCCATCTACTTTAACGAGCGCCTCCGGCGATGTGCCGACGATAACCTCTTCCCCCATTTTCAAATAATACATGTATGGTGAAGGGTTCATCGTGCGAAGTACGCGGTACACATGCAGCGGATCAACATCCGTCTCAATGCTGAAGCGCTGGGACAGCACCACCTGGAAAATATCGCCGGCGCGAATATACTCCTTCGCTTTGTCGACATTGGCGATGAACTGCTCCTTCGTCAAATTGGACTGCACATCGCCAACCTCGGGCATAGTCGGCACGCCAGCACCGATTGGCACCGGAATTTTCACCTGCTGCTGCAGGCGCTCGACCGTCGCTTCGATTTTGGCAACTGCTGCGTTGTATGCCTCCTCGACGCCGTAGGACTGAACGATGCCCGTCTGCGTCGTCTCCTTCGGCACATGCACATTGCCGATAATTTGCAGCTGCTGCTTGAAGTGGTCGAAGACGATGACTTGATCGCAGAACATAAACTGCAAATCATTCATTTCCAAATCATCAATACGGTGGGGTGGGAGCTTCTCATAATATTGCAGCAAATCATAGCCGAAAAACCCGATAGCCCCGCCCGTAAACGGCGGAAGATGGGACATCGCCGGACTGCGATAGTAACGAAGATGATCCTTCAGCAAGCTTAGCGGCTTATCATCGAAGCTGATTTTTTCACCATTTTTCTCAAAAATCATTTCGCCGTTTTTGCCGTACAGCATCATAAACGGATCGGTTCCAATGAACGAATAACGCGCCCATTTCACGCCGCCCTCTACACTTTCAAGCAGAAATGCATGCTTTTCCTTGGCAAAATGCTGAAACAGCCGAATCGGCGTCTCCGTATCCGCCATCATATAACGAACGATCGGAATGAGATTGTATTCCTCAGAGAGCTTGACCACTTGCTGTAATTCACTATTCATCGTTACGTCCCCCTTCTCGGTATGTGTAGACACATTCAAAATAAAAAGCCCCTGCCAAGGCAGGGGCGTTGATTTAAGATGAGGACAAAAAAGTAAAGGCTAGCCAACAAATAAACCTATAGCAGCATCATGCACAAATGTACGCAATGTAAAACAGCTGTCGCCATCTGATAAGATGGATAGGCTCTTCTCATGACGAAATAGAATATGATTATAAGCGCTAAGCTTATACATCATCTACCTTTCATCATCACGTACTCTGCTCTATAGTCTTTATATTCGTAACTTGGCTATGCTCGTCTCTGCTCTGCTCATCTAATTTCAACTAAAACCTGCTCACTTGCCACTCAACTAGTCTTATTTACTTCATCCAATATACAACATCTTGTGCCTGATCGTCAATTAGATTAGGATTGCGTTAAATCTGGACGAAGCACTTGGGCTCCTCCCAAGTACACATGTTTAATCTCGGCTTGCGTTTTGTCCGTATTTACGGTAACCATCAGCCTAATGCAGCGGGCAAGGCTTCCCTTGACTGGCACCTCCAGCGCGCACATGAGTGGAACAAGCTCCCAACCGCTCATTTGGCGAATAGCCACGGCCGGAAAAGCATCGTCCAAATCATTCGTCACCGTAATAAATACGCTGCAAATATCGTCAGGCTGAACGTCATTGTCTGCGACAATGGCATGCAGCATTTCAAGTGTTGCTTTTAAAATAGGCTCTTTCTCGTTTGTATCAACGGTAATTGCCCCGCGAATTCCCCTAACGCTCATATTACTCGGCCTCCTGTTTCAATTCCTCCACGATTTCCCGAACCCATGACGCCGGAACATCCTTCTTGATTTCCACTTCGCCGATCGCCGTCGGCACTACGAAAATCATCGTGCTTTCGCTGAACTTTTTGTCATGCATCATCGCTTCCATAATCGCGTCCACGTCAAAGTGCGCCGGCAGCTTCACCGGAAGCCCGCATTTAGCAAGCACTCGCTTCGTTGTTGTATAGACGTCCTCAGGCGCTCCATAACGCAGTCCAAGCTTGGCCGAGCCAATCATGCCTATCGAAATCGCCTCGCCATGAAGCAGCTCCCCATAGCCAGCTACAGCCTCCAGCGCATGTCCAATCGTATGGCCCAGATTCAAAATCGCACGCAGGTCATTTTCGCGCTCATCCTTGGATACGACAGCCGCTTTTACACTGCAGCCCTTGTACAAGGCATAGCCGAGTGCTTCTGGATCAAGCGCCAGCAGACGCTCTGAGTTTTCATCGCACCACTGCACGAAAGCGTCGTCCCAGATGAAGCCGTGTTTGACCACTTCTGACAAACCTGCACGAACGTCGCGCGGCGGCAGCGTCTGAAGCGTGTTCAAATCATATAGCACCATTTCCGGTTGGTGGAAAGCGCCGATAATATTTTTCGCCAGTGGGTGGTTGACTGCCACTTTGCCGCCAACACTGCTGTCATGCGCCAAAATCGTCGTCGGAATTTGAATAAACTTCACGCCGCGCATATAAGACGCTGCTACGAATCCAGCTAAATCGCCAACTACGCCGCCGCCAAGAGCTACGATCGCTGACTTGCGATCAAGCCCTGCCTTAAGCGCATGCGTAACCAAATCTTCCAGCATCGCCAAAGACTTCGAGCTTTCACCTGACGGTACGATTGCCGTAGACGGCTGGAAGCCCGCTGTACTTAGCGCGTTTGCAAGCGGCTCCAAATAATGGGGGGCCACCTTGTCATCTGAGATGATAAGCAGCGGCGATTTTTTACTAATGCCATGCTTTTCGAAAAAAGAGGGAGCCTCCTGCAGGAGACCCTCCCCAATATAGATCGGATAAGAGCGTTCGCCTAAATCAACCGTTAGCTCTCTCATCCCTTAGTACCTGCCTATTTGCTCAAGGTATTGATTCAGGTTCGAGCGGATTTCCTCAATGGAGTCGCCGCCGAACTTCTCCAAGAATGCTTTCGCTACTTCAAAAGCCACAACATGCTCCATAACTACGCTCGCCGCCGGAACTGCACAGCTGTCGGAGCGTTCGACTTGCGCAGTGAACGGCTCCTTTGTGTCAATGTCCACGCTGCGAAGCGGCTTGTAAAGCGTTGGAATCGGCTTCATAACGCCGCGGACGACGATCTGCTCGCCATTGGTCATACCGCCCTCGAATCCACCCAGACGGTTCGTCGCTCTCGTATAACCTTCCTGTGCGGTGTACAAAATCTCGTCATGCACCTGCGAGCCGCGCAGCTTCGCCGCTTCAAAGCCAATGCCGATTTCACAGCCTTTGAAGGCATTAATCGAAACGACAGCGCCCGCGATGCGTGCATCCAGCTTGCGATCCCATTGCACATGGCTTCCAAGTCCAATTGGCACGCCTTCAATAATGCATTCGACTACGCCGCCGATGGAATCGCCTTCGGCTTTAATTTGGTCAATGTACGCGGTCATTTTTTCTTCCGTTTCTTTATCAACGACGCGTACAGGCGATTCTTCCGTAATGCGAATAAGCTCATCGAGCGGCAATTGGTTTGCCGGCGCTTCAATCTCGCCAATGCGGATAACCTGTCCACCCACTTTAATGCCGAATTCAGCAAGAAGCTGGCGTGCAACCGCGCCTACCGCTACGCGTGCTGCTGTCTCGCGGGCACTGGAGCGCTCCAGTACGTTGCGAAGATCCTTCAAATTATATTTCAAACCGCCGTTCAAATCCGCATGTCCAGGACGCGGACGGTGTACCCGGCGCTTCTCTTCATCTCCGCCTTCAATCGGGGCGATGTTCATTACGCTCGTCCAATGCTTCCAGTCATTGTTCTCAACGATTAGCGCTACAGGAGCGCCAGTCGTCCGACCATGACGAACGCCGCCGACAATGTTCGCTGTATCCTTCTCAATTTGCATGCGACGGCCGCGGCCATGGCCCTTCTGGCGACGGTGAAGCTGAAAATTAACTTCCTCAAAATCAATCGTTAAATTGCTAGGAAGACCCTCAATAATGGCGGTCAATTGGGGACCATGTGTTTCCCCCGCTGTCAAATAACGTAAACTCAACCTAAAGCTCCTCCTTCAACGCAAACAACCTAATATGGCCTCGTGCGCTGCAAGCGTGCGCACTTTGCCGATTATTAGGCGCATGCTATCATCAGCTACCCTAAACATCTTTGCTCATTATAGTACAGCCTTGCGGGTTTGACAAGAAATGCGCACCGCCAATCCGCGGTCAAACGCCTTTTTTATCTCAAGCGCAAACGGCTGTCGCTTTCCTTTGGCGGCAAAGCTACGTTTCGTGATGAAATATAGAGAAAGGATCGAAAAATCATATCCCTTCCAATATGTCAAAAAAAAAGCAGGATCAGTAGCCTGATATGGCACCTGATCCTGCTCTTTTTCAAACGATGACCTTCTATGGGCTTTCCTTAGCTATTCACTGTACGCTTGCTCTGCGAATCCGCATAGTCGGAAGCCAGCTGCTGGGATTTCATTAATCCAGACAATTGCCCGCTGTCCAGTCCCAAAATCTGCGCGCACTCCTGAATCGATATAAAACCAAGCTTATAGGCTTGAATCACTTTGCGTTTATCCATCTTTCGTTCCGCCTCCAAATGGTGCTTTACTACCACTAGTATAGGAGAACAAGGATGACGATATACATTAATTGCTCGTTTTTCTATAAAAGAACGTATCCGCCGTGTCAAAGCCATACTGGGCTGGCGAAAAAATCTGCTCCGTGCTGCCGACGAACAAAATGCCGCCCGGCTTCAAAGCCTTAGCAAACTTGTGGTACAAAATGCGCTTCGCATCCTCGGTAAAATAAATCATAACATTGCGGCAAACAATAAGGTCGAATCCGCTGTCAAACGTATCATGCAGCATATTTTGCTGCTTGAACTGAATCGATTTTTTTAAATCGTTTGAGACGGCAAAGGCTCCATGATCTGGAGCAAAATATTTCTGACGGAACGCTGGCGGCACATCCTTAAGCGAACGCTCTAAATAAATGCCCTCCTGCGCCTTCTGCAGCACGATATTATCAAGATCCGTCGCCAAAATCGACGATTTGCCAATCGCACCAATTTCCGTCAAAATCATCGCCAGCGTATAAGGCTCCTCGCCCGTCGAACACGCTGCGCTCCAAATTTTCAGGCGGCTGCTGGTTTGCAGCATTTCCGGAAAAAACTGATTTTTCAGCACTTCCCACCGGTTCGGGTTACGCCAAAACTCCGAGACGTTAATCGTCATCCGGTCGAGAAATTCATTCATCAAAGTACGGTCATTCTCTAGCTTTCTCCAGTATTCATCGAATGTCTGGAATCCGTGCTTCATGCGCAGCGTCGTGAGCCTGCGTTTCATTTGCGCTTCCTTATATTGCGATAAATCAATGTTGGTCTTATCTCTCATCTTCTGGATAAACGTTGCAAAATCCCGATCGTCCGTCATTATGCCTTCAGCCTCCGTTTGTATTGCAGCTGGCTAAACCCAGCGCTGCATCGTTTGTTCGTATTCCACAAGCTGTTCAGGAGTGAAGAAAATGGAAATTTCCCGTACGGCATTTTCGGGAGAATCGGAGCCATGAATCAAATTATAATTCGTATGTACAGCAAAATCAGAGCGAATGGTGCCTGGAAGCGCATCGACTGCATTCGTCTTGCCAATTAACGCGCGGGTTAGCGCAATGACGTTATCGCCTTGCCACACCATCGCAAACACGGGGCCAGACGTAATAAATGCCAGAAGCGGCTCATAAAAAGGCTTGCCTTCATGCTCCTCATAATGCTTTTGTGCCAGGTCGCTACTTACGGTCATAAACTTGGCTGCAACCAATTGAAGCCCTTTACGCTCAAAGCGCGACATAATTTCTCCAATGAGGCCACGTTGAACACCGTCAGGCTTAATCATTAAAAAAGTTCTTTCCACTAGTAGCAGCTCCTTTTCGCATCTTTATTAATAATTGCGTTTGCCGACAAAATGTGCGATATCGGATAAGTTCTTCTTCGCCGGAAGAGATGGCAATTCCTTCAAAGCAGCTAGAGCTTTCTCGACATACTTTGCTGCGAGCTGCTCAGCGACATGAATGCCCTTGCTATTTTTGATCAAATCGATTGCTTCTCGCGTATCCACATTGCCATTATGCTCGCGAATACGGGCGATTTCCACAAGCAGCCGCTCGCGGGTCGCCTCATCCTGCAAAGCCAAAATAACGGGCAATGTAATGTTGCCCTGTCTAATGTCAGAGCCTGGCGGCTTGCCGATCTGCTTCTCGGTTCCGAACAAATCAAGCAAATCATCGCGGATTTGAAACGCCATTCCCACATTGTAGCCATATTCATATAGCCGGTTTGCTGTCTCTCTGTCCCCATCGGCTGCAATCGCTCCAAGCTGGCAGCTTACTGCAATGAGCAAGGCGGTTTTGCGCCTGATGCGCAGCAAATAATGGCGGATAGTTTGTTCCGTATTGAAAAAATAACGGATTTGCTCCATTTCGCCAATGCTCATTTGCACAATCGCCTTGGACAGCACCTGATGAATTTGCGGGTTGCCAAGCTCCGTGGCGATAACGAGCGCTCTTCCGAAAATATAATCTCCGGTATACATCGCAACCCGATTATCCCATTTAGCCTTGACCGTTGGCTGGCCACGTCTGGTAGCTGCATCATCAATCACATCGTCATGGACAAGCGAGGCCATATGGATCAGTTCAAGAGGCACGGCGATTTTTTTCATGACCTCCAGATTGTAGCGCCCAAACTTGCCGGCAAGCAGCACAAAAACAGGACGCAGCCTTTTGCCGCCTGCCTTGAGCAGATGAAGGGATGCCTCGCTCAGCAGCTTATGCTCGAAAGTGACGCTGCGTTCAAGCTCCTTCTCTATTTGCGTTATATCGCCTTTTAATTTTGCGTACATATCTAATAGTTTCATTCTTTCACCTATTCGGCAGAATTGTCTTCGTAGAACGCCAGCTGAACCTCATGGTCCAGCAGACCTAATTGTGTCGCATAACGGAAATACAGCGCCAGTCCCTCGCGCAGCTTCTGTCCGAAATCATATTGCAGACATGTAAAATAGTCCAGCCAATACGCGCGTTCGCCGCCAAGCTCCTCACAAGCCTTGTCCACAAGCGTTGACAAGTCGGCAAGATTGTGGTGCTTAGTTGCAAGCATCGCCTGATGGAGATCATGAATTTCCTGAGGAAAGGCAACTGCCGCCTCCTTATGTACCGCCACAACCGCAAAGGTCATGCCAAGGCCCGTCCAGCGATGCCATAGCTCGCCAAGATCGATGATTTGCAGCTCTTCACTTCTCCAAGAGGCATGAATAGCTGGGTCGCCAATAATAAGCGCCCCATCCGCGATCTCAAGCATCTGATCAAGCACCGGCTCAGCAGGAATATATTCCGCATCAAGATCGTAATAAAGCTTCATAAGGATTTTGAGCAAATTGACGGAAGTGGCAGAAGCGGTTGTAACCGCAATTCGTTGTGGACGCACTCGCTCAATCGGCTGCTTAAGGAACAGCAGGACCGAATTAACCCGGCCCTCCGATCCTACGCATAGCTCAGGGAGCAGCAAGTAGTCTCTGCTGTTTAAGCCGTAAGCATAGGATGAGACGGCCGAAGCCTGAAGCTCGCCTTCGCGCAGCTTGCGGTTCAGCTCTGCCGGAATGCGAGAGCACAGCCCCAGCTCAGAAGCATCAAGACGCTGATCAAGGCCAACAAAGAGCGGCCATGCATTCGCGTAATCAATTTCTCCAATCATTAGGGGCAAGCTGTCTTTAGTCAGCATCAGGCCCATCCCCCCATCTTGTAAACAAAGCATGCTCAATTCCCATGCAGTCTAATAATTTGCCAACCAGAAAATCAATCATGTCATCCATCGATTGCGGCTTATAATAAAAGGCCGGCATAGCTGGAACAATCGTTACGCCCATTTTTGCAAGCTTCAGCATGTTTTCCAAATGAATCGCATGCAGCGGTGTTTCCCGAGGGAGCAGCAGCAGCTTGCGTCCTTCCTTCAGCATTACGTCCGCTGCCCTGGACAGCAAATCATCGGATATGCCGTGAGCGATGGATGCGAGCGTCCCCATAGAACATGGCGCAACGACCATTCCCTGTACCCGGAAAGAGCCGCTGGCAATGCTTGCCCCAATATCTGAATTCGGATGCAAAACAAGCCGCTTCGCCTGTACTGCCTCTGCAAAATGCAGCTCGACAGCAGCTTGTCTGCGGCTCGTCATCCAGCCCAGCTCTTCCTTAAGCACTCGCCAGCCAGCCTCAGTCACAACGAGATGGACGTCAAAGCCCGTTCTAAGCAGTTCCTCTGCCAGCCGAATGCCGTAGATGGAGCCGCTTGCTCCGGTGATGCCAACAACCCATCTGCCAGCCGTCCCGCCCCCTACCATTTGTGCAATACCATCAAGTCAACAATGGCAAACAAAAACAGAACGACGCTTAATGTGCCATTCATTCCGAAAAAAGAAAGCTGAACGCGGGAAAGATCGTTTGGGCGCACCAGCCAGTGCTGATAGAACAGCATAACGATGGCAAGCAGTGTTCCAAGCAAGTAAACCCAGCTCAAATTTGTCAAAGTAAATAGCGTGATAAAACCGACTGCCGTTACCATATGGAAACTGCGGGCAATCCACAGCGCCTTTGCTACGCCAAACCGGGCAGGAATGGAGTTTAAGCCTTCCTTGCGGTCAAACTCGTAATCCTGCGTTGCATAGACGATATCGAAACCGGCAATCCACAGCGCAATCGTCCCATAGAAAACCCATGCTGCCGCGTTAAAACCGCCCGTAACGGCTACCCAGCCGCCAAGCGGCGACAGCCCGATCGTCAAACCGAGAAAAACATGGCACAACCAAGTGAAACGTTTCGTATAAGAGTAGAGCACCAGTAATACGACAGCAATTGGAAGCAGCTTCATCGCAAGCGGAGCCAGATTAGCCGCAGCAATGAACAACAGGACGAAGGATACAATCGTAAACAAAAGCACCTCCGCTGACTTCAGCAAGCCTGCCGGAATGGCGCGGTTGCTTGTGCGGGGGTTGCGCAGGTCGATCGCCGCATCAATGAGTCGATTGAGGCACATCGCTGCGCTTCGCGCCCCAACCATTGCGAGTGTAACCCAGCCGATTTCCGCCCAAGAAGGAAGACGCTGCTCCATAACAACAGCGCCCAGAATCGCTCCCATAAAGGCGAAGGGAAGCGCAAATATCGTATGCTCAAATTTGATCATTTCAAGAATAATGCGTATTTTGCGAATCATGTTGGCTTCTTCTCCTTTATGCCTATATGCAGCGCAGCAATGCCTCCAGTCAGCGGGTAGCCTTTTACCTGCTTGAGCCCTGCTTCTTCAAACAATGCGGACAGCTGCTTTAGGTCAGGAAAAAGCTTTAATGAGTCCGGCAGCCATTTGTATTCTTGGAATCGCTTGGCTACCAGCTTGCCGATCATTGGCAAAATCCGTTCAAAATATAAATAATATAAGGCCTTGAATGGCTGCCAGCCCGGCTTTGAAAGCTCCAGGCATACGACCTGTCCACCCGGCTTCACAACGCGGTGCATTTCCTTAAGCACCTGCAAATAATCAGGTACGTTGCGCAGACCGAAGCCAATCGTTACATAATCAAACGAATTATCCTCATAGGGCAATTGCATCGCGTTGCCCTGAACGAGCGTAATTTGCTTGTCGAGTGACAGTTGCTTCACTTTCTCGTGGCCGACATTCAGCATATTCTGACTGAAATCAAGTCCGCTAATTGCCCCGCTCTCACTGGCCTGGGCTAGCGATATCGTCCAGTCACAGGTGCCGCAGCACAAGTCAAGCGCAGTCTGGCCACGCTGTACATTCATTTTGCGCATGGTGAACTTCCGCCATGCCTTATGACGCCGAAAGCTTAGCAGGTCATTCATTAAATCATATTTGGGAGCAATGTTTTCAAATACAGCATGTACATGCCCCTTGGAGTTTGCATCCATTTGTCTAAGGTCACCTCGTCTCGTTGAGAGCGGGAGTAAATCCCGTAATCTTGTAAAGCACGGCATCCGTAATGTGCTGCAGCTCCTGAACCAGCTTGTCTGATTCCAGCTTGGCCGCAATCATCTGGACATCTTCCACAGCCTGCTGCAGCAGCGCAGCAAGCTTGGCATGAATATCATATTTGTTAAAAAGATCGCTAATGAAACCAGCCTCAATCTGCTGACCTTCCAGCATTTGTTGCTCTTCCAACGTACCTGCCTGCAGGATATGCCAGTAAGCCCAGCTCTGGTGAAAACGAGCAGGCACCTTGCTGCGCGCAAGCTCCTCCAGAACAACCTCGCAGCGGCTTAAAGCATGGAGCAGCTCCGTCCAATAAAGGGCCGCTGCACCTTCCAGCAAATCCTGAAAGGCAAGAAACAATCCACTTTTCAGCTGCACCATGCTGCTCAAATAATCGTCATCCTGCATGACAGCCTGCTGCATACGCAAGTAAAGGTTTATTTTCAGCCCATTGACTTCGCATACCGCCTGGCTGATCTTGGCTATCATTGCTATTTCTCCTGCTTGTGCGAGCAGTTGATAGAATCGGCCGCTGAAATAATCGCCGGCCAGCACCTTGAGCTGCCTTGAACGCATTTCGCGCTCCGAGCGGCTTCCATCCTCAACATCAATTTCATCATGCGTATCCAGCCCTAGCTGCAATAAAGACAGCACGAGCGCAAATAGCTCGGCCTTCTCGGCATAGGTGCGGGTTTCGCTAAGGAATGCTTGAAGCAGATGCAGACGCGAATCGGGAAAAGCAGGAAGCTTCGTATGGTTTTGAATCATGTCATAATCGACGTACTTCTTCGCTAATTGTGGTACACGATACGGTTTCATGGGGTAAGCCTCCGAACAGAGAAGCAGATATTGCCGCTCAATAATCTAAACTATTATAGCACAACTTTATGTAAGACGCATATGAAGCTGCCCACAGGATTGGCATTTTTTCAAGCAGAAAGGCGGAGCAGGCCATTAACCTTTACTCCGCAGCAGGTCTAGTAGAATAAGTAGGCACCGGCCCATACCATTTCGTCCACTCCGATGTGCTGCTCATGCGCAGCCTCTCCCGCCATATTTCATCATGCAGCGGATCAGCGCTGCCCAGCTCCCCAAGGCTTGCAAGCCAGCTGTCTGTGCGCCGAATATCCGCCGCAAGCAGCAGCCGAGATTTCACTGAGCTGTCTGCAAGCTCAGTTTGCCCATCTCTTTCTTTGCTGGCATTGCTCGGCAAAGCGGCCTTATCTGCTGGCACAGCGTAGCGGATCAGTACCCGGTTCACATTTTCCATCTTCACAAAAGAAAGCCGCAGCAATTGCTCTACATCGCGAGTCCATTCGACTGGCAGCCCTCTTGCTGCATTCACTTTAAACTCCACCGTAAGCAGTGAATTCTCCCACTCCACCCGTAAAATAGGCGTAGCCAGCTGCAAGCCAATCAGCAGATCAACAAGATTGCTGTTCGTCAGCCTTGTTGCAGCAGATGGACGAAATACAGCCACTTCCGTGCCCGACTCGGATTTTCGCATATCTCGCAGAAGGGAAAGTCCCGCCATTACAACAAGCACAAAAACCAGCGACAGCAAATAAGGCCGAGCCATACGCAATATTACCGCCCCTTTCGAGCGTAAACGGCTTTGCCATCTTAATGGCAAATGCTCGTTTCGCGGAGATATAAGCATTATGATGAGTGACACGCCTCATTCATCCTTATATTTCGAGCGTAAACGGCTTTGCCATCTTAATGGCAAAAGCTCGTTTACGCTTTTTATACCAAGTGTGTACGCACGAATATGTCCTCATACCCATTGTACAAACATTTGGTCCCGCCTATGCCTGGAGCGGCTGTTTCCGCCATAAAAAAACTCCCGCCCTGCATCGAGGCAGAAGGGAGCGGCAGGTCGCTATTGGTCGGTCTCTATTTGGCCATGCTTCGTCATGATGACCGCTTTTCCCCGCACCTTAATGGCTGAAGTATGGTCCGTGAACTGCACGATCAGCACTTCGTTGCGATCCAGCTTTTCGGTGTGATGAAACTTCGTATCTTGTCCGCGGGTCAGCCCGATGACCTGCACCCCTTGGTCCTTCGCCTTAATGACGATAAAATCGCTGTTTGTCGGCTCCATTTTCCATCCCCCTTGTCGTTCCTCTCTGATAGACAGGTCGTTTATAAGTGTCACACTTATAAACGCTTATCTACAAGCGTAAACGGCTGAAGCCGTCCTCTGGCGGCAAAGCTGCCGTTTCGCAAGTGAAATATAAGCCCTTTATAAGAATGATACTTATACATGCTTATATTTTTAAAAAGCGCCCGAACGCTAACGTCCGGACGCCGATTTAACGAATGCTGCTGTTAGTTGGATACGAGATCCTTAAGCGATTTGCCTGGCTTGAAAGCCGGGATTTTGCTAGCCGGAATATCAATTTCCAAACCGGTTTGCGGATTGCGTCCTTTACGAGCTTGACGCTCGCGAACCTCGAAGTTGCCAAAGCCAACAAGTTGGACTTTGTCGCCGCCTTGAAGCGCATCAGAAATGGCATCAAATACAGCATCAACTGCTTTAGTCGCATCTTTCTTGGACAGATCGGATAATTCAGCAACCTTGTTGATCAAATCCGTTTTATTCATTCGTTTCACCTCCCTATTAGGCAAATGAAGAGTCATCTTATCCCTCTTATTAACGGAATTACCTAAAAATATACATGCCATAGTTTTCTATGCATTTACCAAACCTATAGTAATACAGCCGTTTAGCAATTTCAAGTATTTCAGCGTGTTTCCGCATTTTTTCACGATTCTCATTAAAATCGGCTAGCTATTTCGGCGTTTGTTCAAATGAATGAACGTAACGGCGAGCGCCAAAACGAGCACGACACCTTTAATAATATCATTGGAATAATACTGCACCTTCATCATCGTCAAACCGTTCAATAGCACCCCGATCAGCAGCGCGCCAAAAAAAGTGCCGATTACATTCGGCTTGCCCGCGCCAAACACGGAATAGCCTACAAATACGGCCGCTACGGCCTCCATCATCATAGGCGCTCCAGCGTCAATTTGCCCCGTTCCAACACGTGCGGCGAACAATACCCCGCCAATCGCAGCGAAGACCCCTGAAGCCACATAGGCGGCTGTACGAATGCGGCGAACGCGGATGCCGGACAAGCGGGCTGCTTCTTCGTTGCCGCCAGTCGTTTGCATTTGACGTCCCCATTTGCTGTACTTGAAAAACAGATGAACGACTATAACAGCAATGACCATCAGAATAACAGGTACCGGAATTTGCCCGATTTTGCCTTGGCCCAGCCACAGGAAGGAGCTGTTGAAAACGCCAGGCGCAGTCGAACCATCAGGCATTGGCATATTGTTGTAAATCGAGTAGCCCTTCGTATACGTTTTGTGAATGCCGGCTACAATGTACATCACGGCAAGCGTAGCGAGCAGATCCGGAATTCGGATGCGTACGATGAGCAGCGCGTTAAGCAGCCCTACCAAGGCGCCAATCGCGATTGCCACAATCAGTACAACAATAAGCGGCTGCTGAAACCACACCATCATAGCGGCGGTTACAACCGTTGTCAGCGACACCGTCGAGCCAACCGACAAGTCAAAGCCGTCTACCGTCAGCGAAAAGGTTACGCCAATCGCAACAAAGGTCACGATGGAAATCGAACGCAAAATATCAGAAAGATTGGCATAAGTGAAAAAATGCTCATCCCATAATGAGAAAAATAAAATGACAATGGCAATAACGATGAGCGAGCCATATTTAAATAAAAAGCTTGAAAACTTCTCCATTACACCGTTTCATCCTTTCCACCGCTGGCATACAGCATCAGCTTCTCCTGCGTCGCTTCACCGCGTCCAAATTGCTTGACGAGCTTCCCGTCGCACATGACCATAATCCGGTCGGCAATACCGATCGCTTCGGCAAATTCACAGGTCAAATATACAATTGCTTTTCCTTGGGTTGCGAGCGTACCGATTATTTTGAAAATATCGCTTTTGGCGCCAATGTCAACGCCCTTAGTTGGCTCATCAAACAAATACACGCTTGCCCCGGTGGGCAGCCATTTGCCAATGGACACCTTTTGCTGGTTTCCACCGCTCAGATGTGCGACCTTTTGCTCCGGTGAGGAGGTTTTGACCCCAAGCCGCCCAATTACAGCTTCAGCATTATTCGTCTCACGCTTCGCTGACAAAAACCCGAGCTTGGACAAAGCGTTCAAAATCGGCAAGCTGAGATTGTTTTTAACCGATTCCTCTACCAAAATCCCCTGCTTGCGGCGTTCCTCCGGCACAAGCACAAGCCCGCCTTTAAAAGCATCTGCTGGTGAAGCCAAATTGACGTCCTGTCCATTTACGCTTACCGTACCGCCGTCCGCTTTGTCTGCACCGAACAGCAGCCGGGAAAGCTCTGTTTTCCCCGCTCCTACAAGGCCGACTATCGCGACGATTTCACCGCTATTCACATCAAAGCTGACATCTTTAACCTGGTGGCCCCGATGAATGCCGGTTACGTTTAGGAGCGGCTTCCCAATTGCTGCCTCCAGCTTCGGATATTCCTCCTCGAACACACGTCCGAGCATGGCATGGACGACGTCCTGCATCGTCATAGACGCAGCCGCCTCTGTCACCATTCTCTCTCCATCACGCATAACGGTTATACGATCGCAAATTTGGAATACTTCCGGCAATCGGTGAGAGATAAATACGATGCCGATTCCTTCTCCCTTAAGCTGGGCGATAACACGGAATAACCGCTCCGCTTCTTCCAAACTCAAGGGGGCGGTCGGTTCATCAAAAATGACATATTTGGCTTTCTCGGTGAGCAAGCGCGCAATTAATACGAGCTGTTTCTCCGCAAGCGTCAGCTCTCCAGCCTTCTTTCGAACGGGAATACGCGCACCTAAACGAGCCAGAGTTTCCTCTGCCTCCTTCTCCAGCTTGCCCCAGTTCAGCCACGCCTTGCTTCCTTTTGCCGAAATGCGATCCAGCATGACATTCTCCACTACGCTTAGCTGTGCAACCAGTGCGGTATCAACCTCCTGATAAACACAATGGATGCCTAATGACTTGGCATCCCCTGGCGAACTGATATGAACTTGCTGTCCATCAATTACAATGGTTCCTTCATCCTGGCTGTAGGCCCCTGATAAAATTTTCATCAGCGTGCTTTTGCCCGCGCCATTGGCGCCAAGCAGCGCATGGACCTCACCGCTTTGCAAGATAAAATCAACATTCCGGAGAGCGGGAATGCCGGAAAAAGCTTTCCGGATTCCCTTCATTTGCAATTGTTTGTTTGCACTCATCGTTTGCATCTCTCCATCCCTGCATGTGCCTATTGCTTAGGGCAAGCCCTTATTTCAATGCTTCCAAATCTTTCATCCAATCCTCATAACCTTGCGAACTGCTTCCCCAGCCTTCTACATGCTCGGAAAGTTGTGTAGTGCTGACTTTCTCTTCTGGCAACGCATCACGGTGAACGTATACCGGCTCCAGAACGACTAAAGGCTCATTTGCATCGCCTTTGAATTCTTTGTACAAAATACGAACTTGAACGCGGCCGATATCTTTAGGATCAACAGCCGCCGAAGCGACCCAAGGGCTCGTTTTGTCTTGAATCATTTGCAGATCCTCATCGCTCATGTCGATGCCGTATACTTTAATTTCTGTACGGCCAGCCTGCTGAATGGCACGGGAAGCGCCTTTAGCGAACTCATCCCAAGCCGCCCATACCGCTGTAATATCGCCTTTGTTCGGGTATTGGCGCAAAATGGCTTCCATCTGCGATTGTGTATCAAGCGCCGGGTTGTTGGCATTACCGAAAGCAGCAATTTCTTTAATGTCAGGATATTTCTCTTGGAACTGCTTGTAGGCCACTTGACGGCGCTCCATTGGCGCAAAGCCTGCTACCCATACTTTAACGATATTGCCTTTGCTGCCAGCATCTTTAGCGAGCTGCTCAAGCGTAATTTCAGCCATTTTCTGGTCATCCTGCTGCAATACAGGCACACCATCCACTTTCACGTCTGCATCGAATACGACGACAGAAATGACTTGCTCTTTCGCTCTTTTAATTCCCGCTTCGAGCGCCGCAGCTTGTCCATGGTCAATCAAAATGCCGTCAAAGCCTTGGTTGATTGCTGCATCAAGGTTTGAGGACATTTTCGCCAGGTCATTGTCGGATGCGAAAACCGTTACTTCTCCGCCAAATTTTTGGGCTTGCTCTTTCACCCCTTCTACGTATTGGGACGAAAAGGTTCCTGTATTAAATTGCATAACGAGCGCAAGTTTTTTACCTTTTAAAGCTGCCAAATCGCTGCTTCCGCCAGCTGCATTATCTGCTGTAGCTTCAGCTGATGCTGTCGGCGAGGACGATGCTTCCCCTGCAGGCGCATTGTTTTTTGCCGCTCCGCAAGCCGATATTACAATCAGTACCGCAGCTAAAAAAATTGTTAATGAAAGCTTTCCCCATTGTTTCATGTTCTTTCCCTCTCCCCATCTCATGTCTCTACCATCATCAGTATATTGCTTCCTTGCAATCATATCACTTTATCCCACTATGTCAATCGGAATTTAGTATATTGTCGAAAAAATCGTTTGACGCGACAATTGTCATTATAGTAACGCTTTTCAAAAATTGCAACCTCATTTTAATAGCTGCAACAGCCCCGAGCACAATCCGCCGCAAATGCAAAACAGCCGCTGCTTGAAAGCCCGTTAGGCCTTTCAAGCAGCGGCTGTTTTCAACTATATCAGAATGCGTTACAAAATAATGGCGATCAGGCCGCCGGAGCCTTCGTTAATAATTCGGCCCAGCGTTTCCTGAAGCTTGTAACGCGCGTTGTCCGGCATCATCGCAATTTTTCCCTGAATGCCTTCTCTTACGAGCGAATGCAGCGACCGGCCAAAAATATCGGACTCCCAAATTTTGATTGGATCGCTCTCGAAATCCTGCATCAAATATCGTACGAGCTCTTCGGTCTGCTTCTCCGAGCCTATAATCGGCGCAAATTCCGATTCCACATCGACGCGGATCATATGGATAGATGGAGCTGTTGCTTTCAGCCTTACGCCGAATCTTGAGCCTTGGCGAATGAGCTCCGGCTCCTCGAGCGCCATCTCTGCAAGCGTCGGAGCTGCAATGCCGTAGCCCGTCGCCTTGACCATTTCCAGCGCTTCAGCGAATCGATCATATTCCCGCTTCGCATGGGAAAATTCCTGCATTAGCTGTAGCAAATGATCTTTGCCGCGAATTTCTACGCCGACCACTTCCATTAAAATCCGGTCATACAGCTCATCCGGCGCATACAGGTCGATCTCAGCTACGCCCTGCCCCATGTTCATGCCGCTGAGTCCCGCCCGGGCGATAAAGTCGTAATCCATAAACTGCGCTACTACCCGGTCCACATCCCGCAAACGGCGAATATCCTTCACCGTATCGCGGACCGAATTTTCATAGTTGCTGCGCAGCCAGTGATTTTCATTAAGTACCATTACCCAGCTTGGCAGATTCACATTGACTTCATGAACAGGGAACTCGTAAAGCACTTCGCGCAGCACCGAAATAACTTCCTCTTCCCCCATCGTTGCTACGCTGAGTGTAATGACCGGAATATCATATTTCGTTTGAAGCTCGGAGCGCAGCTGCAGCGCTTCCTCACTGCGTGGACGCGTCGAGTTAATAATCAGTACAAACGGCTTGCCTACTTCCTTCAGCTCGCTGATGACCCGCTCCTCGGCCTCTACATAGGAGCTGCGCGGGATTTCTGCGATCGAACCATCAGTCGTCACGACTACGCCTAATGTAGAATGCTCCTGGATGACTTTGCGCGTGCCGATTTCCGCTGCTTCCTGGAAAGGAATCGGATCATCGAACCACGGCGTTGTAATCATCCGCGGCCCATTTTCATCCTCATAGCCTTTCGCGCCTTCCACCGCATAGCCGACGCAATCGACCAGCCGCATATTTACTTCGAGCCCTTCGGCTACTTTCAATTGCACCGCTTGGTTTGGCACAAATTTCGGCTCGGTTGTCATGATGGTTTTGCCCGCGGCGCTTTGCGGCAGCTCGTCTACGGCTCGTATACGATCAGCCTCACTCGTAATGTTAGGGAGCACCACCGTTTCCATGAACCGCTTGATGAACGTTGATTTGCCCGTACGGACAGCCCCTACAACACCGAGGTAAATATCCCCACCAGTACGTTCGGCTATGTCCTTGAAAATGTCTACTTTCTCCACTGAATATCCCCTCCCAATTGATTTCCCGGTTCGCCGCCTTCCACCGGACAAGAGGGCAGGCCAGCGACGCAACTCGTACAGCTTTTAGGACTAGTAATATCCTATTGTTCCAGCTCTCCAATTATGACGATTGTTATGAAATCTTTTAAAGCTTAAGTCACGCTCTTGCCCTTCCAAGATTGAGTTATATGAGAAATGCAGCTGCAGTATGCCAATACAGCAAAAAATCCTCTCCCACAAAAGCTCTATTTTAACAAGCGTCCTTGATTCAAATGGGCAGGTTCGTTTTCTTTAAAATAGATTTCGTTCAGAACGTTGATGCGAACGTTTATCTTTTGCTCCAGCTTCAAAAACCAATTGGATTTCCATTCCTTTAAATTCTCCTCTGTCAATTGGGGACGAAAGATCAGCCCGATACCCAATACATCCGATTTAAGGAAATGGATCTTTTTCACCGTTTCCTCAAATCGCCGACTTAACTGTTCCAGCATCTCTTTCTCAATTAATGCATTGGCTTTTCCCTCAGGACTTTCCAAGACAACTACATTGAGAAGAACATCCGTCTGGATGGATGGCCCTTTCTCCGACCATTTTGTGTGATGCTTGATTTCGGCATTTTCAATGAGAACGCTTGTGTTTTGGGCTACCTCAATCGTTCCCCCGGTATACTTTCCTTTGAATAAATTGAACAATAAAGTCTCGTCTTCATTCAGCGTTCCTACCATGCGGTCCTCCCGCATCACGGCCGTACCTTTAAAGGTGAACAAGGTTTTATCGCCGTTTTTGAGCATGGGGACAGCCATGTCTTCAGAATAAGATTTTTGGCCTTGATAGGCTTCCCATATTCTGACGATGGATTGATTGGGGGTCCATCCGGCTTCTTCACTAAAAAAATCATAGGAAGAAATTTCGGGTGTCGGCGAGATTTGATGATAGAGCGTCTTTTCGAAATTGCCGTCAACGATGCCCACCAAGCCTTTGATCGAGATGTCATTCGCTCTGACGGCAAAATTGATAATGTTTCCAATGCCCTGCTGGGCGATCTCCCTATCGATCAGCAGCAATCTAAGATGCACCAATTCGATGCTCTTTTCGGAGTCGGTACGGATCAAATCGATTGCTTTGCTGATAGATTTCGCTTCCTTGTCTAAAATTTGGGTTTTACCCAGCGCATTCGGTATTTGGAGAATGACCCGGTATTTTTCGCTTTTGCCTTTTCCGACTCCCATTACGACTGGCAGGTACTGCTTATTAATATCCTTCGTGTCCCAACACCCGGCAAGCAGGATGCTCATACATAGGGCTAAAGTCATTGTTCGGATGATGCGGACATTCATGTGATTACCTTCTTTCGCTGCCATAGCGCTGCAAGAAATACGACGACCGGGAAACCGATAATGCTGTACAGGCAAAAGTAAGAATTCAAATATAGATAAAAATTCATAGCGTCCATATCCGGTATCCGCAGGGACGACAGATACAGGATGGCGCATAAACTCGGCAGAATCCACATTCGATTTATATTAGGCAGAAATAGTTGATGAAGCAGCGAAACAAGCATCCAGAGTAAAACGGAAAACTGTACGATCCCCAGCACACTTGAAGAAACGACATAAAAGCTGGGCAGCCAATCAAATACGACCCATTCCAGATCAATCGTATCCGAGGCCATGAGCATAGGGTATTGAAAATTAACAGCCGTCTCCCGGCCGAATACGAGCAGTGGAATATAGACCGATGCCATAGCGAACACAAAAAGGATAGCGACCAGCGTCGCCATTTTTCCAAAACGTATCGTCTTTTTTGAGGGAATCATGCCAAGGAATAAAAATCCGGACAAAATAGAAAGGCTTACATAGAAATCCGAATGAGAGATAAACGAAAAATGGCTATCCCAAACCGGAAAGATATAGTTAACTCTAAAATTTTGGAGACTGATCAGCATGGAGAAGATGAGGAACGGCATTAACAGAAAAAACAAGGCAGCGCTTGCCCGGATGATTGCAGCAAGGCCCTTCCATGCTCCGTAAAAGCAGATAACGACAAATATAGCCGATGTTGCTGCTGCAGGCGTTCTCTGAAGCAATACGGCTTTAATTTCAATGGTCTGGTAGTACAAAAGCAAAGCAAGCTGACATAAAAGAAAAAACATTAACGGCAGAACAACGAGCCACGTTCCCCATTTGCCCAGAGCATCACTGCAGATCTCGACCACTGTTCTTCCCGGGAACAGTGACATGCCCTTAAGGTAAAGCCACAGAATCAGCAGCTCTGCCAAAAAGACAACCGCTATGGGCAGCCAATGCCCTTTTGAAGTAGCCGCTATCATTCGTTCAGGGAATATGGCAAATAACGATGCGAGATGGAGCAGAAGAAACAGGGTAAGGATCGGGGTTCTATTCATCCGGAGACTTTCCTTTCACGCTTAAGCTTAAATAGGGAACCGAGCATGTATTCATAGAGGCAAAATAAACTATAATCCAAATGATTGATACCTCCAGCCCCCATATGCCGAAGCAGGAACTGACGAACACGACAACATACTTGTACATACGTATGCCAATTGTATTCATGTATCCTGCAAGTACAAAATTAGCGATAGCTGAGGCTACCAAAATAATGATTAACAGATTGCTGACAAGTTTGGCCTGGACAATCGCTTGCCCCAAAAGAATGCCGCCAATCATTGTAAAGGTTGGGCCAATGTTTTTGGGAAGGCGAATTGCGGCTTCGATAATCATCTCCAGAAGCAGCATAACCAGTAACACTTCGATCAAGGTAGGATAAGGAACGCCCTCCCTGCTCTTGGCTACCGTTATGGCTAATTGGATTCGCAATAGTTCCGGGTTCACGGAATTAAGCACGACATACATACCTGGAAGCGTAGTGGCCAAAATCGCGCCTCCCGCCCGGATGATGCGTAAAAACACTTGAAACAGGTACGGGTAATTGAGATCAAGCGTGGTGGACCAAAGATCCGTGATAATGGCCGGGAAAGCGAATGCAAACGCAAATTGGTCGATTAGGATAACGACTTTTCCGTTTTTCAGATTTTGTACCATTTCTCCTGGGAGCTCGGAAGAGATATAGGTTGGTGTAATCGCAAATTTGGGATGACCCAGAATTTGAAGCAGATCTCGAACCGTAGTAAGCTCCCTATCTTTATTTTGTTCCAGCTTTTCCCGGATAGATTGGATGACTTTTGTTTGGGCAACCCCCTCCAGATAGAGCACAGCAAGTCTCTTCGTGGATTGGCTGCCTGTATACCGGGTCTCAATTACCAATTGGTCGGAAACCATTTTTTTTCGCAGCAAACCGATGTTTATATTAATGTCCTCTGTAAAGGCATCGAATGCTGACTGCAGGGGGTTCTCGCTCTCAGGAGAGGAAACCGGTCGAAAAATATCGGACCGCTCCTGTTCAATGACAGCGACCGACCCTTCCATGCTCAACAATATGATCCCCCCCTGCAGCAGAGCGCTCAACCAATCGCCCGATAGCATGATGGAATCTTCTTCAATGGGCCTGAACATATTCATTAGGGACTCGTTGTCACGCCCTGTTACCGACTCCTTTATGGCAGACAACGTCGCAGGAAAATTGACTAAGGTTTCAAAAAAATAAGCTTCGAATTTCTCAGTGCCGATCACCACATTTTTGCAGGTAAAATCAGAGTTTTTCTCTAAACGGCCACTCAGTTGTTTTTTCAAAGCATTAAGGTTTTGTTCATTGATTCGCTGCAAATTTTACCACCTCTTGAGAAGTAGTATGTCGTTAAGAAAAAACTTTATTCAACACGGCGATTAGGCGAATATACGATCCCTCCACCAAATAAAAAAAGCATCTGCTCATGCTATATCGTTGCAAGTCTTAGCCAACAGATATAGCACTAGCAGATGCATATTAACTAAAAAAGTCGATTTAAGATGCAGCAGCCTGCGGCTGCCCGTCTACCCAAATATAGACGGGAGACTTTACGGGCACAAACACATCCCGCTCGACCAACAACCGGCGCAGATCGAAATCGGCGGCGAAGGACGTTTCGCCATCCTTCTGGATCGCCTGCATAAGATCAGGTCCATAATCCGCATAAATCTGGCCTTTCTCGTCCAGCATGGCCGCCATCGTCAAGCCTGAGTAGCTGCTGACAATCGTAGGCGCTTTTTTGCAAAGCACATTGTAATCCACATAATAAAAGCCCGGGTAAACCTCGTCGCCCTTCGGCAGCTTGCCTGCATTAGCAGTGGAATAAGCCTGCACCCAGCTCGAAATATCGTTAATCTGCTGATAAATGCGCAAATCCATCAGTCGAACTTTAGGATCTGTTTCTTCATCCGTAATTAAAAAATAATAATTGCCGCCCTTCTCAAACGCCGCGGACGGAATGTCACCCAAATACCCTTTTCCTTGCAGCGAAACGAAATCAAGGATGAACTTCTCATATAGCGGCGTTTCAGACGTGCTATTCTTAATGGGCAGTACACCCGTATCTGCCTTATACTCATCAATAGCAGCCTGTACATTACGGACCGCCTCTTTCGGAGCGCCTTGATTTTGTGATAGGCGATCATTCGGATACATGCATCCGGTTAACACTAACAGCACGGCGGCAGCTGCCAGCAGCGCTGCCCTCCGCCCCCATAGCCCGTGGCTAACGGGATGCGCAAGCACAAAATTAAACATTATAACGCTTCCCCCTGTCTCTCCAGACTTACCAAAGCTTATCATCTTCCTCGGCTTGTCTCGCCAGCTGCCTTAATACCGCTGCGCGAAGCGGGTCCATCGGAATTACGGCCTGCACCTTGCCCTTCACGCGCGCCTGGCAAGACAGCCGTATGCCGTCTTCCATGCCTGCAAGCTTGCGCCGTTCCACTTCACCGATCGGCATCAGCTCGCTGCCTGGCTTTACTTCCATTTTGCACATAAAGCAGGCGGCATTGCCATCACAGCGTGTTCTTACGACAATACCCGCTTGTCTTGCAGCGTCCAGCAGCTTTGTGCCAGGGCGCACCTTAATGGTTTTGCCAGAAGGCAAAAACGTCACCTCGGCGCTCATATCAGCTGCCCTACCCGCTGCTCCGCAATCCAGCGGCGCACTTCAGCTTTCAGCGCTGCGCTGAGCTGATTGCGGCTTTCCAGCTGCTCAAGCGCTGGTTTATGGCGGACTTCATCCTCGCAATACGCTTCAATAATCAGCTCATAACGATCTGGACGATCACGAAGCACATTAAACCATAACTCATGAGCCAGCGGCACAACAGACACGGTCGCAGCGGGTGCAGAGCCGCCTCTGCCAACCTTTATCTGCTCTGCGTAAGGCAGCAGCAGCGAACGCACCTGCGTCTCATAGCAGCTGTCATGTGCTCGCACAACAAATCCGCCTACAAGCTCAACGGGTACACCGTCAATGACATAGTGGCTTAGCCTGGAACGGTAGATACCCGTTTCATCCAATACAGGCATATCTGTGGAAAAAGGCTGCAGCAAGGCATGAAGACGATCGACGTCAGCCTCATCGGTGTATAAATCCAAGTCTCTAGGTTCGCTGGTCAGCGCCATGCCTCTCAGCATAAGCCCTGCGCTGCCCCCAACGATCCAAGAAGCACCGATTCCGGCTGTCAGCTGGGCAATGGAGGTTAGCGCTTGCTCGATTTGTCCTCTAATGCTCATCACTTGCACTTCCTTCATCAAAAATAATGGCGGCAAAGCTGCCGGTTCGCGGTGAAATATAGGCTGATTATAAGGGTAAAACTTATAAATGCTTATATTTTAAAAATAAGGCTTGTTAACCGCTTTAATGGTCACATCAACCGATTTTACAATCGCCTGACAAGCAAGGCGATAGCCTTCTTCAAACTCTTCCGGGTCCATGCGGTCCCATTCCTGATCCGTTATCCCTTCAAGCCCGCTAGCCCCTTCGATTACTTGACAGCGACAACGGGCGCAGGTGCCCCGCGTGCAAGAGAATGCAAAATCCACATTATGCTTCATGGCCAAATCCAGCAGCGACAGCCCGTCTTCCGCTTCTACAATCGCCGTTATCGTTCTCCCCGTAAGCTCAATCATAAACGCAATCGTCCCCTTCTCTATCTGGATGTATGTATGCCCCTCGTACTTGTATAACCGTTAAATAATGGATATGACTCCGCAAATAAAACCAATGATCAGCAAAACAAAAGCAATCAGCGATAAAATAAATTTGACGATCCCCTTCGTCTTGATTCGAGCAAATGTAATGATAACCGCCGAAATGGCCATTAAACCGATGCCGATCAGCGAAACCCACATTTTCATCATAGCATCCATAGTCGACTTCTCCCACTCTTCACCAATGTAATAAATGCAACCCATATTATATCATTGACTGCAAAAAAGGACAAAAGGCGCAAAATTGCCGCAGCGAGATCGCTCCGCTGCAGCAAAGCTTTGCGCTTTTGCCCAATTATAAGGATTTGTTACTTCTTGATCATCATTTTGATAAGCGATTCCATACTGTTCATATTCATGCCGGTCGCCTTAACGGCTTTGACAATATCGTTTATGGTCGATTCCGCCACAGGCACCTTCGCCATCTCTGCCACTTGCTTGATCAGCTTGCGAAGTTCGGCTTCGTTCTGCATCGTCGAATCCGTTACTCCGCTGGCCAACTTCTTGACCGAGTTTTCAGAAATATTTTTGCCTGTTTTTTTATTAATAGCGCCGAGCACGTCTTTTGAAATATTTTTCCCCATGCTTTTACCTCCCATCGCAATCGCATCAGCTTGTTAAGCTTCAGCTCCGATGGGATATCATATGAACAGGGCAATCGTTTGGTGTAGGCGCCTGTCTTAGCCGATGCTTTCAATCTCATGGGTTTTTAGCCGGCCCATCAGATGCTCAACCGCTGCCTTTGCCGAAAATTCCTCGAACAGCACCTTGTACAGTTGTGCAGTAATCGGCATTTCAACCTCATAGCGCTTGGCCAGCTCAAACGCGGCACGCGTCGTACGCACGCCTTCGACGACCATGCCCATATTTGTGAGCACCTCGGCGAGCGGCGTGCCATCCGCCAGCATATGCCCCGCACGCCAGTTGCGGCTGTGCTGGCTCGTGCAAGTAACAACTAGATCGCCAACACCGGCAAGCCCAGCGAAGGTGAGCGGATTGGCGCCCATGGCCGCGCCAAGGCGTCCAATCTCTGCAAGCCCGCGCGTTAGTAGCGCCGCCTTGGCATTATCGCCGAAGCCGAGCCCGTCTGATAAGCCAGCGCCGAGCGCGATAATATTTTTGATCGCGCCAGCTACTTCGACGCCCACGACATCGGGATTCGTATAAACGCGAAAATCGGAGGTCATGAAAGCATCCTGTGCTTGCTCGGCTGCTTTCATGTCTGCCGAAGCGACAACAACGGTTGTCGGCTGGCGTTTAATGACTTCCTCCGCATGGCTCGGGCCAGACAGCACGACAATTTGCTCAGGCGCACGGCCTAGCTCTTCGGAAAGCACCGTCGTCATCCGCTTAAGCGTATCGGCTTCAAACCCTTTCGTTGCATGCACGCAAAGCGTCTCGGCTGCAAGAAAAGGAGCGGCCTGCTTCGCCACTTCCCGCATAGCACCGGATGGAGCAACGAATAGGGCAAGCTCCGCTCCGCTGAGTGCTTCCTGCAAGTCGGTCGTTGCCTTAAGCCCTTCCGGAAGCGTTACGCCTGGCAAATATTTAGCATTCATGCGGCTTTCATTGATGCCGCTAGCCTGCTCCGCATTACGCGTCCACAACAGCACCTCATAGCCGTTGCGAGCCAGAACGGAAGCAAGCGCTGTTCCCCAGCTTCCCGCTACAAGCACCGCAGCGCGGCGCGCTTGTTCGGTCTTTGCTTTTGCCATATTGGACTCACATTCCTTTCTTTGCGCCAAGCTTGTTCTCCGTTCCCTTAAACAGCTTCACAATATTCGCCTTGTGACGAACAAACGCGAAAACGCATAATACAAGGCTCGCGCAAAGCAGCGGCAAAGAGTAAGTAAGCAAAGCAATAAAGATCGGCGTCAATGCTGCAAACAGCAAGGAACCAAGTGATACGAAGCGCGTAATCGCAATAGCAAGTATAGCGACGATACCCGCAAGCAGCGCTGGCAAGAAAGCAAGCGTTGCAATGACACCAACGGTTGTCGCGATGCCTTTGCCGCCTTTAAAACGAAACCAAATGGGCCAGTTATGGCCAATAATGGCTGCCAGGCCACATAAAGCAGGCGTCCAGCTTGCCGCATCGCCTCCGCTGAGCCACTCTCCCAACAGTACAGCTACTACCCCTTTTGCAATATCCAGCAAAAAGACCGTAATACCCGGCCCTTTACCAAGCACACGAATCGTATTCGTCGCCCCGGCATTGCCGCTGCCATGCTCGCGAATGTCAATGCCTTTCAGCCATTTCGCGATGACGATGCTGAATGAAACGGAACCTAATAAATAACTGATAATAACTGCAATGGCTGAGTACAGCACGCCTCTTCTCCCCTAATCCTCGTCTGACTTGCGACGTGTAAATAACCGTAGCGGCGTGCCTTCAAAATTAAACGCTGCCCGTATTTTATTTTCTAAATAACGCTCATATGAGAAATGCATCATCTCTGGCTCGTTGACGAAAATGACAATCGTCGGCGGTTTTGTCGCCACTTGAGTCACATAGTTGATTTTCAGGCGTTTGCCTTTGTCCGTCGGCGGCGGGTTGTAAGCAACCGCATCTCCAACAATATCATTCAGCAAATGCGTCTGAATACGCAAAGCATGCTGCTCGGAAACGTGATTGACGACTGGCAGCAGCTTATGCAGACGGGACTTCGTAAGCGCAGATAAATAAACGATCGGCGCATACGACATAAACAGGAAGTGGTCGCGAATCGTCTGGGAGAATGCTTGCATCGTTTTCTCGTCCTTCTCGACGACATCCCATTTATTAACGACAAAAATAGACGCTTTGCCTGCTTCATGCGCATAGCCTGCAATATGCTTGTCCTGCTCGATAATGCCTTCCTCACCATTTATCAGGATGAGGGCAACGTCAGCGCGTTCAATCGCTTTCATCGCACGCATAACGCTATATTTTTCCGTGGATTCGTACACCTTGCCGCGCTTGCGCATACCAGCCGTGTCGATTAGCACGTACTTCTGTCCATCGCGCTCGAAAGGCGTATCAATAGCGTCGCGAGTTGTACCTGCTACATTGCTGACGATCACGCGTTCTTCGCCAAGCAGTGCATTTACAAGCGAGGATTTGCCTACGTTTGGACGTCCAATTAAGGCAACGCGAATAACATCTTCCTCATATTCAACATCTTCAATTTCTGGCAGCTTCGATACGGCAGCATCCAGCAAATCGCCAATGCCCATACCGTGGGAACCAGAAATAGCAATCGGTTCGCCAAAGCCCAATCCATAAAACTCATAAACCTCGTCCATACGTCCCGCATTGTCCACCTTGTTAATAGCGAGTACGATAGGCTTGCGGGAGCGAAACAGCATTTGTCCCACTTCTTCATCCGAATGGGTGAGGCCCGCTTTCGCATCTGCCATAAAAATAATGACATCTGCCTCTTCAATTGCCAGCTCGGCTTGCATCCGAACCGATTTCATAATTTCATCTTCACCATCAATTTCAATGCCGCCTGTATCTACAATATTAAAGGCTATGCCATTCCATTCTCCGGTGCCGTACAGCCGATCCCTCGTAACCCCCGGCTTATCTTCTACAATTGCCAGCCTGTCGCCGACTATCCGATTAAATATGGTAGACTTACCCACATTCGGGCGCCCGACGATGGCGATAACAGGTCTTGCCATAGTTATCGATTCACTCCTTCAGTAATTCTCACGCTTACCATCATAGCAAAAAACAGCCGCCTTGGCTAACTTTTCATGTTAAAGGTGATTAACGAGGATTATGACGCCATTTTTTAGATTATGGGCATTGGCATTCAAAATCTTCTCCAGTAGAAAAGCGGTTTGTTCCAGCTCCTGTTCATTGTCTGCAAAAAAGATTGGTGCCCCGCCTCCTGCGACATCCCGGTTGCTTGAAACGACTGCAACAATATTCGCCATTTTCAGCCCTCCTGCTTATTGACTTTCGCTTCTGTAGGCATGCGCACAGCCGATTCGAGTATCGGAACACGTCCGATCACCTTCAGCGCCTTGCTCTTGTCCTTGTCCTGCGGAAGCATAAACACGGCAAGCCTTCCGTCCTTCATATCGAGCTTGGCCATTGGAATTAAGGCCGGTTCTCCGTCGTCCCGATATACCCCCAGCATCGTAGCCAAATCGTACAAAATCGCTTGGCGCTGGCCCAAATTACCAATGGTAACCTTGCTGTTCGCGTTGAGAGGCGTCAATATAAAGCCCATTCCGCGCTCGCGAATGATATCCTGATTTGACTTAAGCCCCACATTCATAATATAAATGTCGCCAACGAGCAGATCTGGCCCATCCATACGCACTTCCGCTGTTTCCGCCGAAATAATATGGGACAGCGTTTTGCCCGAACGAAAATGATGGACGATCAGCAGCGATAGGCCTCCTGCCAGCAGGCCGACCCAGAGATTGACCATTACCGCAAAAAGGCTGGTAAGCAGCGAGGACATGATTACGAGGTAATTGCGCCCTTCAAATACCATAGCGATGCCCTCGATATAAGTCGCTCCGCGACTGACCAGCTCCAAGCTGTCGATTTTCGTCAGCGTCTCGCGCTCCATTTTTCTGACATCCCGAAATTGCTGTGCTGCTAGTGATAAAAAGGTAATAGCCGTATAGTCTTTACTATATAGCGCAGGAACAGCCACTGCACCGAGTGCCGCCGCAATAACGCCTAGCGAAATATGGATAATTCGGCCGTGAGGATAAGTCGGATATTGGCGATAATCGGTTTTTAGCATCAGCAGCCTCGCAATAATACCGAATGCCATTCCAAGCAAAACGCCAAGCAAATGCTTATTCGCAATTAAATAATGGCTCATTTCGGGGAACTCCCTCCTTTATTTCTCCAGCCCGCTTCCGCTACCTTGCTGTAAGAAGCTCTGAGCAACTGGAAAGCTATACTGATGAGCCTCGCACAGACAAAAGCGAGCCAAAAGCTGTCCCACCAAGCCAAGGAGCCAATGCGAGCCATGTAAGTGCCACTTGTTAAAAGCCCGTTCCCCAATTCCGCCATAGCAGCCGCCAGCAGCAAAATACCAAATTGATGACCCGGCTTCACTGAAAACGCAGCTACGAGCAAACCGCCGAGCAGCCCTCCATCCCAAGCAGGGTCAAGCCAAAAAAACACCGGATCAAGTCTGTATAGCCTTTGGATGGCACCTAAAATAATACCGGTCAAGAAAGCACACAACAGCAGATAACGCCTCGATTCTCCGTCCACCCTTCTGCTAAACGACCAGCAAACAGCGACTCCCACAATCATTATGCTCGCATAAATCTCAACGGCCGTCCCATAAATGGTTACATGATAATGAAACGGCTGGGCAAATAGACATAAAACGGCAACAATCAGCTTTGAGCGTCCTGCTCCGACATATTCCGCCCAGCCAGTCGTCATTAATATGAATGCCATAATCATAATCCAGAACGACAAATATCCTTCGTTCACAGCCAAATCACCCCACGTGAAGCTATTATGCGCCAAAAAAAAGAGGCTATTCCTCATTATGAAACATAAGGAACAGCCTCTTCTTCACCTTATTTATGGACTCCTTACAAATGTTTGCCTAATAATGCTCTTACCTGTACCAAAGAGGATGGCAGCACCTTATCCATTTGCTTCTTGGATTTGATCTGAAACTCCTCCAGTCTCCGAAGCACGTTGGAGCGAATATAATCTTTGTCTGTCTGGTACTGCTCCAGCAAACGCTCATAAATAGGCAAAAGCGCGGGATCTATTATCCCTGTCAGTGCCTGTAGAGCAATAAGCTTTACTCGTACTTCTGAATCGTCAAGCCTTTGGATAAGTTCGCTTGCATACATCGCTTTTTTGCTAGATTGGCCTGCCTGGTAAACAGCATGAATTCGAATTTCCACATCCGGAAAAGTGAAAAAAGGCAGCAGCATGGGCAGCATTTCAACCCCCGTCGCATGAAGAATGTAGCAGATGAACCGAAACGTTTCAGCATCTTCCACCGCTTGCAGTATGCTTATGAGCTCTTCATTAAATTGCTGATCTCCTTTGGGCATATACCAGTGAATGGCCTGGATGGCACGCAATCGATTTTCAGCGCTGCTGCTGTTTAATTCCTCGCGAATGAGCCTCTCGGCCTCGGTAAAATTTTTCTTGGCCAAGATTTGCAGACATAATTGGCTTATTTCATTTGAAGAGCTTTCATATTGCGAGATCAGAAAAACAATCGTCTCCGCAGAAATATTTTTCAGCTTGAACATTCCGTTTAATGCCTCAAGCTTTATAGACTCCTCTGTTGTAGATTGATAGAGCTCGGTGAGTTCCCGTTCATCTCCACCACGCCGCATACCGAACCAGCTGGTTTCATAGCCAGCAATGATTTCATCGAGCCAACGCTCGTACCAGTCCAGAAAATTTGCTTCAAAGGTAACGAATGGTTTTTGGTAATCGAGATCGATATAAACGACCTTCCCGCGATGCTCGCCTGTTATCATTAACATCGTCTCATACGTGCAGCCCTGCTCCCCAATGTTCAGCAAGCCTTGAAAAGCTTTCGCCCGCTCTTCTTCATACTGCTCGTCACTTATACCGCCATCATCATGCAGCGCAGGAAAGTCGGCTTTCCATTGCTCTTTAGTCCATTCAGGTCGTATAGAAGAAGGTTTATCCATTCGCTCAAGCTCAATGGACTGTTTTTCCCCTAAAGGGTGAATGCCATAATAAGGCCCCGCTCCTCCGTTGCCAATATTCGTCAAAAAAGCGGCATATTCCGCAGGCAAAACAATGCCGTATTTTTGCTCAAATTCGCGGAGTTCCTCTAGTCCAAGCGGTTCATGCAAACGATAATGATGACTGTCCGCACCAAATAGCTGTTGGTCTGTATCCGCCTTAGCTGCGTCCTTTAGCTTCCGCCTTATACGCTCTAATTGAATATGTATCGTCATTTTATTCCACCTTTTTGAGAAGGCTTCCATACTATAACCTGAAATGATAAAATGCAAAAGGCCAAGCTGCTGCTTGGCCTTTTGAGCGAACACCTATACGTCAATGCTCGCTGTAAAACGCAATAACGTATTATTTCAATTTATTCAGTTTGTCGCCGAAGCGCTCAGCCAGTGAGTAGCTCATGCTTTGGCTGTTCAAGCTAACATTTGGATTGTTCAGTTCCTCTTGTTTAGGAGCGCGCTCGCGTTGTTGTCTTTCTGGCTTTTGCGGTTGCTCAGGAGCTTCTTCTGTTTCCTTGATGCTCAGGCTAACGCGTTTTTCAGCAGGGTTGAAGTCAAGAACTTTCGCTTGAACTTCTTGCCCTTCTTGCAATACCTCGAAAGGAGTCGCAATATGACGGTGAGCGATTTGGGAAATGTGGACCAAACCTTCAACGCCTGGAGCAATTTCAACGAATGCGCCGAAAGTAACGAGGCGACGAACTGTACCTGTTACAATATCGCCAATGTTGAATTGGCTTCCAGCTGTTTCCCAAGGGCCTGGTTGAGCCGCTTTCATGCTCAGGCTGATTTTACCAGCAGCAGGATCAACTTTAAGGACTTTAACCGTTACCGCTTGACCTTCAGCTACTACATCCTTAGGATGAGCAACGTGCTGCCATGAAAGCTCGGAAACGTGAACAAGACCGTCAACGCCGCCGATATCAATGAATGCACCAAATGGTGTCAAACGTTGAACTGTACCTTCAAGCTGTTGGCCTGGTTCAAGAGCCGCGATTAACTTCTGTTTGTTGCCTTCGAATTCTGCATCCAATACTTCTTTCGCAGACAAGATAACTTTTCCGTTTTCTTGGTCGATTTCTTTCACTTTTACGCGAAGCGTGCGGCCTTTGTAGTCGCTGAAATCTTCTACAAAATGACGCTCAACCATCGAAGCTGGAATAAAGCCGCGCACGCCAACATCAGCGACAAGGCCGCCTTTTACAACGTCAGCTACGACAACCTCAAATACTTCGCCGCTCTCGAAACGAGCTTGAAGCGAATCCCAAGCGCGCTCGCCATCTACGCTTTTCTTGGAAAGAACAAGCTTTTCTTTCTCGTCATCAATGCTGATAACTTTAAGCTCAACCTCTTGGCCTACTTGTACGGCATCGTTTGCATTATCCAATTGAACTGCGGACAGCTCGCGAATCGGGATAACACCGTCATATTTATATCCAAGGCTTACATAAGCTTGGTTATCTTCGATTTTGACGATCGAACCTTTAACTGTATCCCCTTTTTTCAAGGATACGAAATTATCCATAGCCTCTTGATTTTCCGCTACTGCGGACTCTTGCACATTGGTTTCTTCTGACATTGAAATAACCTCCTCAATTCATCCAACAACTTTTCAACTTACAAATTTATTTAAATCCGCCAACGTTCTAATAGTAAAACATTAAGCAGCATTTAAAACAGCTATGTTTATTTGTTCGCTGCAATAAGGGCGCGAACATCCTTCATAATCGTATCCGTCAGACGGTCCAGCTTATCCGGTGAGGAATCATCAATAAATGCGGTAAGATCAACCGGCTTGCCATAATAGACCGTTACTTTGCGAAACAAGGAATAATTACCCACAATTGCCACAGGAATAACAACCGCATTGCTTCGAAGCGCAATCATTGCGGCTCCCTTCTTCGCTTCCCCGCCTTGATTGCGGCGAGAGCCCTCCGGGAAAATGCCCATTACATTGCCTTCCTTCAGCAGGGTGATCGCTGATTTGATCGCCTCTTTGCTCACGCCTCCGCGCTTAACCGGAAAAGCTCCAAATGCCCGAATGAGCGGTCCGAAAACCGGAACTTTAAACAATTCCGCTTTCGCCATATAATGGACTTTCCGTGGAACTTTGACTCCGACCGTAGGCGGGTCAAAGTTGCTGACGTGATTGGCGCATAAGATGACCGGCCCGTCAGCAGGTATATTCTCAAGCCCTTTGGCTTCAAGACGGAATAGGCATATATAAAGCACGCGGAGAAGAAATCGGAACAACAGGTATAACATAGTTTACTTCGCCCCCGCCAATTTGGTTCTGCTTAATTTGACAATAGCCTGGGCGACCTCTTCAATCGACATCGCCGTGCTGTCCAGCAGGATTGCATCTTCAGCGCGGACGAGCGGTGAAATCTCCCGCTGTTCATCCAGTTGGTCACGCTGCGAAATTTCTTCAGCAAGCTGTTCCAGCGTCACCGGCTGCTTGCCGGCTAACTCCTTGTACCTGCGAAGCGCACGCTCCTCAACGGATGCCGTTAAAAAAACCTTCAACTCAGCGTTCGGCAGCACGTGAGAACCAATGTCCCTGCCATCCATTACAACACCCTTCTCCTCAGCGAGCCTGCGCTGCGCTGCGCCAAGAAATTGTCTGACCGCTTCATTCGCCGCATAATGAGACACACTCAGCGTCACATCGCGTGAACGGATTTGTTCGGTGACATTTTCCCCATTCAAAAATACAGTCTGTCCATTGTCGCCAGCCTGCAGCTTAATGTCCAGATGCGTCACATGGTCAGCCAGCTTGCCAGCTTCCCGCGGCTTAATGCCCGCCTGCTGCGAACTATAGGTCACGGCTCGATACATAGCACCTGTATCAATGTATACATATCCTAATTGTTCGGCAACTTTACGCGCTACTGTGCTTTTCCCTGCCCCAGCAGGTCCATCGATAGCAATGTTGATCCGCTCGCCGTCACCGTCTTGCTGCATCACTTAAAGTCAACCCCCCTTATGTCGAGATGGCTGGCTTGATACACCGTGACAGATGCGACGCTAACCTCTCAATAAAAAAGCAGGCTTTGCCTGCGGACGTGAAAATTATACCACACTATACGAGCGGATGCAAAAACACCCTCGACCCCGCATCCACGTATTTGAACGCATTATGAAGAAACCTGTCCTTGCAGACGGGTTCCTTCCATGCGCTCGGCTCTCGACAGCAAGTGTCTGACCGTGCTGCTTTGCAGCGCTGTTTGCGCAAGCAAACATGCGATAAGCAGCGCGGCAGCCACGATGCCGAGCCCTTTTCCTATTTTATCAAACGGAACTGAATAAGATTGGCCAGCAGCTTGTCCCTCCTGCTGTTTCCCGCTTTGCCCAGACGCCCGAGCCATGCAATCATTCCCTTCTAGCCCTGTTAAAGGATAGCATGCCTAGGGGGTGCACCAGCTATTCAGCGATTGCGGAATTCCAGCTGGCGCTCAAAGCAATAACGAATAATCCGCTGGCGGTCTGAATCATTAATGCCGGCAAATTTAATCATCGCCTGATTGCGCCCCGTTTCAAGCTTTACAACGCGCACGATTTCCGCATTGAATGACGCATGCTCTATGGACCCATTTTTATAAGGAACAAGCAGCCAGCACTCAAGCACCTGACCTTGGGATATCGGCCATTTCCCATCGCAAATAAACGAAATTCCGCCGCCGCCAACATCATCTGTAAGCGCCACGAAGCGGATCTGATCCGGCGTTTTTACGGCGATTTCAAGCTCGGCAGCTACCCGCAGAAAATTGCGCCGCTGCACCTTTGTAATCTGATCAAGGTCCGGCTTTCGGATCTTGACCAGCTTGACGACATCTTCCCGGAAACCAAGAACGTGGGAATTAAAGAAATGCTTGATTCCATCCTCCGATACAAAATAGACCGAAAGCTCGTCTCCCAAAAACATTCTTTTCATTCTGCCATTTTGGCTATTTATCGGGTTCTCAATCAAAAAACCTTCATCCAGCACTTCGGCAATACGCGCCTTGTACTCGATGGCAGCTTCTGCTTCATCAGAAGAAGCAATTTGGAAAAATAACATTTGATTAATTTTCGGCAACAAGTTGGCTCCCCCCTATAATGCTGTCATTATAACACGACATATAGAGAGGAGCCATATGGTTATTTACCGGAACTTGCCACTTTGTCAAGCGAAGACAGCACTTCAATTGATTCTTCCATACCGTTGTCTGCATTAATGTAAATTCGGTAATCGCTATCATTGATCCGGCCCGTATATTCATAGCATAACACTTCATTGCCGTCATCATTTTTGATTAGCGCCATCTGCTCTTTGGACACTTTCATATCCGGGTTCAGCGCCTTGCGCGCGTCTGCTTTGGAGATGCCCGCCTTCGGCAGCGTCCGCTTATGATGCTCGAAAACATATTCATTCGCTTGCAGCGCCGCTATATCTCCATTATCAAGCGCAACCTTGACCGTCAGCTTGTCTGGATAAATCAGCACATCGTCCTGGTTTCCGACGAAGCCGAACGTTCCTGCATTATCATAGGCGTCATAGCTGACCGCCTTCATTCCGTCAAAGCCATGCTCTTTCAAAAACTTTTCAGCCGCAGCCCGCGCCTGCTCAATGTCCAGCTGCTTTTCTCCAATTTCTCGGGGATCCATATATGCGATCAGTTGGCCGCCCTTTTGCGAAAAATCCATATGGATCGTATTGCCCGACTTATGCTCGGACAGCACTGCGGAATACGAAGCATATTCCGTGCCTTTGCCATTTTCAGCAACGCGAATTTCTTTGCCATCGCCTTTTTTGCCGGCAAACTTGGCAGCACGCTCCTTAATTTCTTCTGGCGTAACTGCTTTACCGCTCAGCATGCTGATTGGGCGCTTCTGGTACATGCTTGAAACCGAAGGACCCCAGTTAATTTCCGGATAGCTGCTTACCTTTTTATCGACACCTTTGAAGCCGTCGACAATCGTCTGATCGCCCTTGGCTTCCTTCGCAGCCAAAGACAGCTCAACATCCATCCAGCGCAAATGATTCGAGAGCACTTTTTCCTGCATGCCCTGCAAATCTTTTGAAATATCCTTGGAGTTGGCGTACAGCGTTTTGAGGGTTTTGAATTCATCCTCAGACAGCGGCTGCTTCGTCAAATCGCGAACGGAAGTTTTATAGGCAAAATTGGAAATGCGCGACAAAAACTCCTCCGCCTTGTCAAATGGAAGCATGGAAAGCGGCAGCTGGCTAATTTCGTTCTGCGCCTCGCTTGTGAGCCGCCATACGTTAACGAGCCCTTTTCGGTGATACGCTTGTGAGGTGGAATTGACGGCTAACGTATTGCCAAGCTGCTGATGCAGCTTATCCACATGGTAAGTTAAATTATGGAACGCCCGTTGATACTGATTTTCCGCCTTTATTAATACAGTGTTTTTCTCCTGATGCTCCTGATAGCCCCAATAGAGCGAACCTACAAGCAAAATAGCCGCAATTGGGAACAGCACCGCGCTTATCCGTTTATAAACCATACAAAAAGCTCCTTTCTTGTGCAAACCTGGTGTTAGTTTGGTTTGCTGAAAGGAGCTTTATGCATTCAATTTGTTTAAATACTATGTTCTTCAATATCAAGATCGTCAATGTTGTTGCAAATGCACTGCTTGAAACCAGTATCTACGCCGTTGCTTTCGCGCTTGCCCCGCAAAACGAACTTCTCGCCACATACATTGCAGCGAATGGTTACTTTCACTCTGACTGCTTCCATCCCTACCTCCAGCTTACCCTAAAAATGTTCTCTAGCTTTCAGTATGGACCGCTGCTTTACAATTTAACCTCTTCATCCCGCTTCAAAAAACGAAATGGCGAGCGAGAGTTGGCCCGCTGCATTTTTCGGAGGCCAACGACCCATAGCACGGCCATGAACGGAATGATGAACCAGATCCAGCTGGAACGCATCGTGATCATAATCCAGTCATAGCTGCCGTGCAGCATAATGGGAAGTAGAAACGATACGATGATATAATTTCTGCGTTTCTTGCCATTGCTTTCAAACTTCGCTTTGCCTACATAATACCCCATCATAATACCGAATAGGGCATGCCCTGATACGGGAAGCAGCGCCCTCATAATGAGCGACCCGAACGATGCGGGTGTCAGAAAGGCATACATCACATTTTCGAGCGTCGCAAATCCTAGCGAGATGGAGCCGGCGTACACGATGCCGTCGTAAGGTTCGTCAAACTCCGTATGATTGTAAATAAAATGATAAAGAACGAACCATTTCATAAATTCCTCTACGCCAGCTGATTGAACAAAAGAAAAAACGACTGAATTATCTCCCCACCAAAGCTGCAAGCCGCGCTGCACAACCATAATCGGCAGCACAATCAGCACGCCCAGCAAAAACATCCGGACGACCATATGAATGGGCTCCGTATCGTATTTGTCCTTTAAATATAAATAAGTCAGCAGTGCTATTCCTGGTGCCACCGCTGCTGTCAAGACAGAGATCCACATCATCGTCGTTCTTCACCCCCCATGCCGTGCCTGCAACAACCACCCTTGATCAAGGGTGACAACATATCTATTTCTACTTCATCCAGTAATAGCCCTAATTATTTTGCACCCATTCAAAATAGGTCTTGATTACTTGTCATATTGCCCTGCGAAACCTGCTTGCTGTTTGCTGCTTGTCCAACAAATCAGGAATGTCCAGTTCCTCTATATTATACAACGCTACAGACACAACGGATATACCTATTATTATAATGACAATACCTCACGCAGCGCTTGAACGATTACATAAAAAAGAAAAAGAGCATCAGCAGGCTTGACAGCTCCTGCAGATGCTCCATTCATTACGCCCTCTTCGCTTAAGCATTGCCTAGTTGAAAAAATGAGTGCATATTTCTTTCACAGCCTCGGAAGGCATGATTACTTTCCCGTATTCCTCCAGCATCGCATAAGTGACCGATGTGGCTTCGCCGTATTCCGCCAGCAGGGCGATAACGGCATTATGGCGGGACGTTTCAATCAAAGCCGGTTCCAGCGCCAGTATATATTTATTATTGTAAGCATACAGGCGCCCATCTTCTGTCAGGGCAGCGGCTTGCAGCTGTCTGCAAACCTGTATAACATCCTCGAAATCCCGAAAGGAATACATGACGATATCGCTTTGCTCAAGGGTCACTTCCATTTCGTAAATTTCGTCATCTGCGTCATCATCATCGGACGTTCTCTCTTCCGAGCTTCCGTTCATTTTGCCGCGAGTGACAATCACGACCATACCTTGGGCCGGCAGGGCAAACACTTCGACCGCTAACGGTCCGCTGGCATCGAATCCAAGTTCACTGTATGCTTGATCCATCATTTCACTGAATAGTTCGTGCACCTTTGGAATTTCGCGCCACATGTCGTCCTTCTGGATCCCTCGTTCCAGCAGGTCGTCGAACGTCAGAAATATTTTTATCTTGTCCTGACTAAGTCGTTCGATCTTCATGACAGGATCCTCCTCTGCAGCATCTGTTGTAACAGCGTATGAAATTTATTAGAAGATGTGACCAAAATGGTCAAATCAAACTATGTAACTACTTTATCATGTTCAAACTCGGATTGCACCTAAAATAGGCAAAAAGAATCGTTCGAATCTGCACTTTTTCAGTGCCTCGTTCAAACGATTCCTTCCAGAAACTGTTGGTTAATGTGTCTTGTTCGACGATTCCGCCATGATCTCCTCGGCTTGCTGTTTTAGCTGTGGATCACTGTTCATCATTGCTTCAATCTGAACCCAGCCGTCTCCGAATTTTCCGGCGGTATCGTCTGTACGCTTTGGGCCCTTGTTTACAGCCTTTTGCGTCCAATCGTCATTCCACAAGGACATCGCCTTGTGGCTAATCGTTGAACAAGCGCTCGCCAGTACGCCAGCTGCGAGTGCAGCTGTACCTGGACGCTTGCGGGCAACATAGAGAGCAGCGGCTGCCCCGGCAAGCCCTCCGAGAAGAAATCCTCTTAGCCTCATAGTAGGACAAAACCTCCTTGATTTAGGGCCTTAAAAAATCCCTATTCAATATTCGATTTCACCCTTTAGTGTGGCTTGCCGCATCTTATTTATCCTGCTTAATAAAGGAAATCCCGCTGCCTGCAAAACACAGCATGATTGATTATGCTACAATAATACCCATTGACAACTACAACATAAATGGAGGTTCATTATGTTTAAACGAATGACCGCATCGCTCGCTGTTCTTTTGGGAGCCGCATTAGTTGCTGCCGCTTGCAGCCAGCAAAGCGTCCCATCAAGCAGCAACCTGCCACAGGAAAATGCTTCGGCACAGGAAATCCAAGCAGCCGAGCAGTCGCCTACCACTTCTCCTGCCCTTCAGCAAGAGGAGCTAACGGCGTCGCCCCTAACAGAAGAAGCAACGCCGTCGCCAAGCGAGGCACCGGCTGCCAAGCTGTACAAAATGGACAGCGTATACCGCTTCAAGCCGCTTGATAAAGAAACGACTGATAAAGCTGTGCTGCTGACCTTTGATGATGGCCCGCACAACAGGGAGGTGCTGACCAGCCTGCTCGATACGCTGGACAAGCACAAGGCTAAAGCGATCTTTTTCGTGAACGGCTACCGGGTTAAAGCGAACCCTGATTTGCTGACGCTCATTCATGAGCGCGGGCAGACGATCGGCAACCACTCCTGGGACCACATCAACCTTAAAAAAGAATCCGCCGCCAAAGTGGAGCAGCAGGTTGCTGATGTTCAGGATAGCGTCATGAAGCTGACCGGAGAAGCGCCAAAGTTTTTCCGGCCGCCTTATGGCTCCGGCAACGATAGCGTTAAAGAAATCGTCAAAAACCACGGCATGCTGTACATGACGTGGTCCAATGGTTCGCTTGATTGGGAACAGAAGTCTCCCGGAGATCCTGACAAAGTCGTCGCGAGTGTGCTGGAACAGCTGCATCTAGGCGCCAACATTTTAATGCATGAGCTGGCCTGGACCGCTGAAGCGCTTGACGAGCTGCTGACGCAGCTTGAAGACAAGGGCTATGGCTTCATCGATCCGGCTTCAATTGATACGGACCTCACGAATTAGAAGCTTGGAACAGCTAAATGCTCCATTAGCTTAATTCGCATATTTCAATCCGTACCAGAACAATCCTGCGACCAAACCCAAAAAGAGAAAAAACAATACATTATAATACCATCTCGTTACTTTGCTAGCGCCCGAAGGGAACTTTTTCCGTCTTGGGGGAAGGATCTCCCTTCCCTCTTCATCGATTCGGGGAACTTCCGTATTCTCGGGCGACGGCCCTTTGCGCGTGGCTTTCCCGAATTTTTGTACCCTGCTCATAATTGCCCTTTCGGTTCCCTCCTGAATCTGATAATAAAGCCCATAATCATATCTATCGCAAAGTGTGCAAGAATTGGGGCCCATAAGCTGCCAGTTTGTATATAAATCCATCCTAAGCCGTAGCTGATGGAAAACACAAGTCCAGTTGGGATCCAATGCTTTAAATACCGGACATGAATGGCTGCAAAGATGATGCTTGTCCAATATGGCCCGAAAGCGTGCTGCAAAGCGCCCCTGAAAAGCAGCTCCTCACATACCGAGACAACGAACGACAATACGATAATATGCCAAATCGGGCGTTCACGGAAAATCCGGTCATTTACGCCGCCATCATCGGCTGCTTCATCAGGCACAAAACGGGAAATGGACAAATCTACTATGAGTACAACCGCCGCTAATCCTAGTCCAAACCATACGACGGCAAGCTCTTTTGGAAAATGAAATAAATGAATTATGCTCTGACGCTGAAATAAAACCCATATCAAGCCGATAATAAAAGTAAGTGCTTGCGTCATGTACAAATTAATGAGCAGCATGCGATCGTCAAGCTCGTCAACGGTCACCTTGCGCACTCGAATTTTACGGATGTCGAATTTTTTCATAACTTCCCGCCCGTCCTGGAGGTTCGTATTTTTTGATGTAAATTCACCTGTACGCACAGGCAGCAAAAGAGAGCAATAATGAATACATACATAAAAGGGAGTTTTGTTATGGAAAAGCAGCTAACTCGTTCCGCCATGTTTTACAGCATTGGTTTTATTTTTATGCTGGTTTGCGCAGTCGGCGCATTTTTCTACGGAGTACAGTACGGCAGTGAGCAGACTAAAACCAGCTACGAAATGAAACAGCTAAACAGTGAGGCTAAATCCAAGTCGACTCCGTATCAGCAGCAAGATCTTGTCTCCTACTATCATACTGTATTTCTGCCCTACCGTGAATTCCAAAACGAATGGTTCAACGCTTGGAAAAAACTGGAGCAGGATGATTCAGCCGATGGCAACGCCATGTTTAAGGATTTGTCCAAGCTAGCCAAGAAAAAAGCAGGCGAGGTCGCTTCCTTCAATATGCAGCAATCGCCACTGCTCGGTGAAGCACAGGCAAGCGTCATTAAAAGCCTTGAATTGTTTGAGCAAACGTCAAATAGAGCGGCGAACAAAGCGAAGACGCTCAATTCTGCGAAGCTCATCGCATCCGTTAATGACGATTCCATTTACCAGGCAGCTGTGAAGCAATCCCTTTCATCGCAGCAATCTTATTACAGCGCGATGATGAAATGGGCTGCTACCGTAAACAGCGACATTCCTAACGAATACAAGTTCCCGAATATTTTGGAAATCAGTAAATGGAACAAGCTGCCCCTTATTGTGAAAAACAAATTAATGGCCGACCATTTGCTCTCGCATAAGCAGCTCACAAATTACTATCCGCAGGATCTGGTTATCCGGATCGATGAATTTATTAAGACGGGCCAAGCGAGCAAAATGAAAATCCGCTCCATCGCTGCTATTGCTGAGTTGTTGATGAATACTGCCGCAGTTCGCAACGGCGACTACAGCAGCGGCTTTGAGCAAATGTACAGCAAGGAAGTGCTGCCGCTGCTGCCTTTCTTCACTACTACCTCGTCTTAAAAGACTGCTTGTGCTAGTCGTATTGAAACCCTTGAAGCAGGGCTATGGCCGCCATTCCTCCCGTTACATTGTGGAGGCTGCCATAGCCCTGCTTTTCTAAATATCCGCATACATTAGCGCTGCGTACGCCATGTGCGCATACGATATAAAGCGGCTTGTCATCCGCTAATTGTCCCAAGTGATGAGGAATCGTATTCATCGGAATAAGCGTAGATTGCTCCAGATGGTAATAGTCCCATTCAAATGACTCCCGAACGTCAATGACTTGCCCTGCCTCTATATGTCCTTTCTCCAAAAGCTGCAAAAAAACATCCGCTTCGATCTCTTCCCAATTGTTCATGTCTCGTCTCTCCCCTTTATCTATTTAAGCAGGCAATGCATGAATCATATCAAAAAATTTCACATTTGATCAAGTTTGAGGATTGCAATTGTCCATGTTAATGCTTTAAAATGATAAAGGCTATCCTTTCTGTCCGTTCGACATGATTCGAGTAGCCGTTTGACTATATGAAACTCTCGCCTCGCATGCGTATGTGTGCAAGAGCGGTTTTTATTTTAGTATCACACCTGATGCAGCTTACGAAATGATTTTAACATTCGCAAAAATTTTAGGGGGCAATCTACTTATGTTTAAAGTGCTAGTATCCGATCCCATCAGCGATCTGGGCATCCAACAGCTTGTAGACGCGGAAGATATCATTGTCGATAAAAAACCAGGTTTAAGCGAGGACGAGCTCGTAGCCATTATTGGCGAATACGACGCTCTGCTCGTTCGCAGCCAAACGCGTGTAACAGCACGCATTATGGAAGCCGGCAAGCTTCTGAAAGTCGTTGGACGCGCAGGCGTTGGCGTAGACAACATTGATCTGGACGCTGCAACGCAGCGCGGAATTATCGTTATTAACGCTCCTGACGGCAATACGATTACAACAAGCGAGCATACTTTTGCCATGATGATGGCTGTAGCCCGCCATATTCCTCAAGCCTATATGAAAACGGTCAATGGCGTTTGGGATCGCAAATCCTTCCTTGGCGTAGAGCTTCGCAACAAAGTGCTCGGCGTTCTTGGCATGGGCCGTATCGGCAGCGAAGTGGCAAAACGTGCAAAAGCTTTCGGCATGGACATTCTCGGCTACGATCCGTTTATGACAGAAGAGCGTGCAGAAAAGCTTGGCATCAAGCTTGCATCGGTGGACGAAATTGTCCGTAACGCGGATTTTATGACGGTGCACACCCCGCTCACACCTGAAACTCATCATATGATTGGCAAAGACCAATTTGCTGTTATGAAGCCCGGCATGCGCATCGTAAACTGCGCTCGCGGTGGCATCATTGACGAAATTGCTCTGGTTGATGCGGTTGACCAAGGCATCGTCGCAGGAGCAGCATTCGACGTATTTGAAGTTGAGCCTCCGGCTGAGGACCACCCGTTCCTGAAGCATCCGAAAATCATCGTAACGCCTCACCTTGGCGCATCGACAGTTGAAGCGCAAGAAAACGTTGCGATCGACGTTTCGGAGCAAGTGCTGCACATTTTGCGCGATGAGCCGTTCAGCAATGCCGTTAACATGCCGCCAATTCCGGCTGGCCTGCAAAGCAAGCTTCAACCGTATTTCATTCTTGGTGAGAAGCTGGGCAGCTTTATTTCCCAAATGACAGACGGTCCGGTACAGGAAATCGTTGTCGGTTACTCCGGTGAACTTGCAGAAGTAGATACACAGCCACTGACTCGCTACGTTGTCAAAGGCATTCTGTCCCACCACCTTGGTACTGAGCAAGTGAATGTCGTCAACTCGATGCATCTTGCGAAAGAGCGCGATGTTAACATCGTCGTTCAAAAATCACATATTGCAAAAGACTTTACGAATCTCGTAACCGTATCGCTGCGCACGAAGAAGGAAGAGCGCACTGTTGCCGGCACACTGCTTACCGGTTATGGCCCGCGTATCGTTCAAATTGACAATTTCCCTGTCGATGTTACGCCAGAAGGCAATCTAATCCTGATCTCGCATAACGATAAGCCTGGTATTATCGGCCGCGTAGGTACGTTGCTTGGAACGAATGACGTGAACATTGCAACGATGCAGGTGGGTCGTCAGCTAGAGGGCGGCTCCGCGATTATGGTATTGCGTGTTGACAAAGGAACGCCGAAAGAGGTTCTTGAGCAGCTTACGAACTTGACTGAGCTGAACACTGCAAAAGAAATCAAAATCTAATACGGACTTCTGTCCATGCGAAAAACCCCGAAGTGGTCGTTGTTGACCGCTTTGGGGTTTTTGTTTGTCACTTGCTTGCTATACCTGCACTGTTCTACTCCTCTACTCCTATATCAACGAGATAGAACGCCTCAGGCCCCGTCAGCTCAGCTCATAGAACAACCTATTGGATACCTTATGCGTACAGCAAGCCGCTGCATTTGCATAATCTGCTATTGTGTCGCAAGCGACGTTCCGTATCATTTAATAACATGATTTGTTAGACAACTCTATTCCATTTATTCAAATGTTTCACGAGCAACAAGATTTAATGCTTCATTTCAACAAAAAATAGCGCTCCTATCGGAGCGCCTTGACAGCTAATGCTTTGTTTCGACAGGCAGCAGCAGCGTAAAGGTCGTCCCTTTGCCGAGTATGCTGTCTACTTCTATTTGTCCATTATGCTGGGTGATGATGTTTTTGACGATCGCAAGGCCGAGTCCTGTTCCTACAGAGGTGCCGCGCTTGCGCGATTTGTCTGCTTTGTAAAAGCGTTCGAAGATATACGGCAAGTCCTCGCTAGGAATGCCTTGTCCCTCGTCTTTAATTTGCATTTGGATATAGTCGGTGTGGTTAATCGTCATCGGGCTTGCTGCAATTGTCACAGATTTGCCAAGCGGCGTATGCCGCAGCGCATTATCGAGCAAATTCGTCAGCACCTGTTCAAGCCGGTCTTCATCCGCCCCTAGCAGCAGCAACGGCATATCAGGCAGCTCGGTCTTGAACATGACTTCCCGCTCCTTGGCAAATACCTGGAACTTGCGATGCACACGCCTGATTATTTGCTGCAAATCGAACTGCCGCAAATTCAGCTCCACATGCCCGGCCTCCATGCGCGCCATATCCAGGAAATCATTGACCAGCCTGCCCATGCGCAGCGATTCATCATAAATGACCTGCACAAGCTCCTTGCGCTCCTCTGGGGAAGCCACAATGTCGTCCAGCAGCGCTTCGCTATAGCCTTGCATCATTGAAAGCGGCGTTCTAATCTCATGGGAAACATTTGCTACAAAGTCACGCCGCAGCTTCTCCAGCTTATGCTCCTCTGTCACGTTCCGTATGACCGCAACCGCTCCGCGGGCAACGCCATCAAGCATAAGTGGAGCCATGACAACCGACCACATGCTGTTGTGCACGTATACTTTATTTGACACGTCGCGGCCTTCATCCATAACCTTCTCAAATATATCAAGCAGCGGCCCTGGAACCGAGCTGTAAGGCTTCGTACTATCGTAAAAAGCATCTCCCCACTCCTGATCCAGATCAGCCCAGCGGTTAATAAGCAGATGCCCTGGCGGATTTGTTAAAATAATTTCGCCCTCAGCATCGAACGTAATAACCCCATCACCCATGCTGCGCAGGATACTCGACAAATGCTCCTTCTCATGATTAAGATCATGAATCAGCTTGTCAACCTGCTCCGTCATATTGTTGAACGTATTCGCCAGCTCGCCAATTTCATCATTTGAGCGGATCTTCACCCGCATCTGATAATTTCCTTGCGATATCGAATCCGCAGCTTCCTTCAGCTCGAGCAGCGGCTGCTGGATTTTACGCGATAGAAAAAAGGCAAAGAAGGTCGACATCAGAAAACCGATAACTGCAACGATGACGAACAGCAGCATCACTTCATGGCTGGCATCTTTTTCAAACAAATAACCGATATACGGAACGAGAAATACGCCAAGCGTCAGAAGCACGACAGCCACGAGCAATATAATCGTCACCCACAGCTTGCCAACGACGCTATGCCACAGCAGAAAAGGAGAGTACTTCCTCCAGTTCATTACTTTGGCACCTCAAGCTTGTAGCCGACGCCCCATACCGTCGTAATCATGGCTGCTGCGTCGCCAGACACTTTGTTCAGCTTCTCGCGCAGACGCTTGACATGCGTATCGACAGTTCGGAGATCACCGAAAAACTCATAGTTCCATACATCCTTAAGCAGTTCCTCACGGGAAAACACTTTATCCGGCGAAACAGCCAAATAATGCAGCAGCTCATATTCCTTTGGCGTCAAGCTCACCTCCTGACCTGCCGCTGTTACGCGGTGGGCATCATGCTCAATGACCAAATGTGGGAATACGATATTGTTGCTGGAATTGACTTCCTTCGTCAAAAAGGCAGTAGCCGAGGAGCGGCGCAAAATCGCCTTCACCCGATAAATGACTTCGCGCGGGCTGAATGGCTTAACAACATAATCGTCAGCTCCTACTTCAAATCCTTGCACCCGGTTCATTTCCTCGCCTTTCGCCGTCAGCATAATGACAGGCGTCGCTTTCACTTGACGAAGACGGGAGCACATTTCCACGCCGTCAATGCCCGGAAGCATAACGTCGAGCAAAATAAGCGCATAGTCCGTAGCCGTAGCCATTTGCAGCGCAGATTCTCCATCTTCCGCTTCATCAATGACGTAGCCTTCCTTTTCCAAATACATTTTGAGCAAACGGCGAATCCGTTCTTCATCGTCAACAACCAAAATTCGGCTGGCGAAATTGGACATATTTATTAACCCCTTTCCCAATCGCGATTAATTCGTTCCCGCGTAAGAATGAAGGCCCGCTATTACCAGATTTACGCCAATCAGCGTAAACAAAATAACGACGAAGCCGATGACCGCGAGCCAAGAGGACCGCAGGCCCTGCCAACCGCGCGACAATCTGAAATGCAAATAAGCACTGTAGTAAAGCCAGGAAATAAGCGCCCAAACTTCCTTCGGGTCCCAACCCCAGAATCGGCCCCAGGCAATGTTGGCCCAAATCATGGCAAAGATGAGCGCACCGAGCGTGAAAATCGGAAAGCCTATCGCAATGGCACGATAGCTGATTTCATCCAGATCATCCGGGTCAACACCCTCCATGACTGGATGAATGACCGCCCCAAGCGGCTTGCGGAATACAAGGCGAAGCAAGCCATACAAAATCGTTCCGGCAATAATCGACCAAATAACCGTATTGAGCTTGCGGCCCGCATTTACGCCGTTCATCCATGATGGTGCCTCAAGCTTCGTATCCGTCATGCCGAGGAAGCTGTCTGCATGGACAACCTGGCTGTTATAAGGCTTCACAATTGGAGGCAGCGTATAATCAACCGTTTCGACTTTAGAAGACTCAATCCCTTTAGCATCGACCGTAGAGAGCTCTTGTGAGAACTGTGCTTCATAACCGGCGGAGCGGAAACCAAATACCGCAACCAGAAATCCAATAATAATAATAATCGTATATAGCGAAAATTCGACCCAAAAACGCGATCTCCGCGCTTCCTTGGTCTCGCTATTGAAATCAACAACCCGCAGCAAATACATAAGCCCAGCAGCAAAACCGACGGCAAAAAAGGCTTCGCCGAGCGCAGCTGTCGTGACATGCACTTTAAGCCAAATCGAGTTAAGCGCTGGAATAAGCGGCTGAACCTCTTGTGGAAAAACCGAAGCATAAGCCACGATAATAACGGTTAGCGGCAGGGAAAACATGCCCAGCAGCGCTTTACGATAAATCGCATATATAATCGTAAAAGCAATCATAATCGCCATGCCGAGGAAGGTCATAAATTCGTACATATTACTCGTGGGAATTTGACCGCTTCCTGCCCAACGTGTGAAGAAGAAGGTCAGATGGGCGGCCAGCCCCAAGCTTGAAGTTATAAACGCAATGCGTCCCCAGCGCTTCTCATGCTGAAACGGATCGCGGTTGCTCCACTTTTTCCCCGCTATCGCAATGACATAAAACAAAAAGGCAAAGCAATACAGAAAAAAAGCGGCTATAAAAGCATCACTGCTCAAATCAACTAAACTCACGCGTTATTCCCTCCGTTATCTAGCGACTTTGGATCTACGGTCACGCCAATTTTTTGAAGCGTGCCCGCCACATCCGCCCGCATCCCATACCAGTTTTTATTCGTGTGTGCGCCAAGCGACAGCTGGCCATCGTCAATGCGCAGCCAAATTCTGCGATGCTGCCAATATGAGCCCATCAATAGGCCAATCATTGATATAGCTGCGCCGACCCAGACGAAGTTCAATGCCTTGTCCACACGAACATTAAGCGAGGTAGAAGCTTCTGAGAAGTTGACATTTTGCATTCCGTCGACCTTGATCTCAAACTTGCTTGCTAAAGCGCCATTAATTTGATCTTGCCCGAACTTCTCCTTGTCCTTCTGCATCGGGAAATACATATAAGGCTGTCCCGTTTCAGGCAGTCCCGGCCCGGTAATCAGAAAGACGAATGCTGGCGCGTTCGGTTCTCGTCCGAGCGTCGTCGGTTCGCCGTTCTCGCCAACTGCGAAATCCATGTAGTTGGCGATCAGCCGCATTTTGTAAGGGCCGAGCTCATAATTCAGCGCCGCATCCTTCATCGTCAGCTCAAACGGCCCGTATTTCTCGCCCGTCTCTTTGTTAATCAGCATCGGCTTCACGCTGATCAGCTTAGGAGTCAGGTCGAAGTCAAATTGATAAAGCTTCAAACCCTTGTACTTCAGCGGACTGTTGACGATAATATCATGCTTCGCTACTTCCTCCAGCACCGGCGTCTGGCCAGCTTCACAGCCGCTTGTACATGTATAAAGCACAGCCGCTGTTTCATAAAGCTTCGCCCTGGCTTGTCCCTTGAGCTCCGGTGGAAGCTCGTCATCGGTATAAAAATCAACGGTAAACTTTTCATTTTTGACAAAATAGTTGGTGCCTTCAATCGGTACGGTTGCGCCGTCAGCAACGGTAATATAGCTGTCCATTTGCCAGCCTGGCAAGCTGCGAGCGAGTATCGACAGCAGAAACAAAATAAGGCCGATATGATTAATATAAGGCCCCCATCTACTAAATCGGTTTTTCTCCGCAAGCAGCGCTGAACCGTCCATATGAACACGATAGCGCTTCCGCTTTAGCTGAGCTGCAAACTGCTCCACCCATGCTTCGGCAGGCTCGTCCACTTTTGCGGAATAAACCGTCTTCTGCCGATTGATGAATTGGAGATGCTTGCGAATTTGCTGTTTGCTCAGTGCCCGATAAAGCGGCAAAATCCGGTCCAGGCTGCAAATGACGAGCGACGTTCCGATCATTACAAGCAGCGTAATGAACCACCAGGATTCATAAGTGTGCGACAATCCCAGCATATGATAAATTTTTCCTGGGAGGCCGTATGTACTTTCATAATAAGCCGCAATATCAAAATTATTAATAAATGTGTTTTCCTGCGGGTAAATCGTTCCGAGAGTAGCGCCGAGAAACGTCAGCACGATCAAATAAATCGCAATTTTAACGGAAGAAAAAAAGCTCCAAATCCGATCGATCGGATTTTGGTTTTTTTTCTGCGAGCGCCGGGCAATACCGTCGTAACGCATTTCCAGCGGCTCACTTTGCTGCTGGTCCTCCATAAGCGGCTTGCCGCAGCTTTCGCACAGCACCGTTCCAATCGCGTTCTGATGCCCGCATTCACACTTGGTGTTATGTATAGATAACACGGAAGAAACCTCCTAATACGTTAACAGCTTCTCAATACGCTCATCGATATATTCCTCTGTCATTCCACCAACTGTAATATCCATAATGGTGCCATCCGGCTTAACGAAAAAAGTAGTCGGATACGACCTAAGTCCATACTTACGCTCCGTCTTCCTGTCAACATCGCGCAATATCGGATAGTTCAGCTCAAACTGGTGGACGAAATTGTTAACGGTGAGAGTATCCTCACTCAAATTAATAGCCAGAATTTCGAGGCCATCCTTTTGCCATTTGGCAAATTGACGTTCGAATTCCGGCATTTCCTTCACGCATGGCGGGCAGAACGTTCCCCAGAAATTAACGACGATCGCTTTCCCCTTATAATCGGACAGCTGATGCACGTTGCCCTGTAAATCTACAAGCTTAAACTCCGGCGGTGTGCCTCCCACCTTCGGAATGTCCCCGCTTTCGCCTGAGGCAAACAAAGTTGTTCCAATCGCATACCCTCCGATAATGAGCACGGCTGACAATATGACGATTTGCATGATTTTGCGTGACGATTTCATAGGGCTTTCATCACCTGCATTTCGGTTAGTGTGTCATCATAGATAGTTTCATTATAACGAAAAGCTGGCGGCAATTGCCGCTGCCGCCGTCTACTTTTTATGAACTTTATGTGACTTGCGAGCAGCTTCGCGCAGCTCCTTCACTTCTACAGGCGTCAGATGGCGGAATTGCCCCCTTGCCAAATTATGCAAGCCCAGCTCGCCGAACTTCACCCTTCTCAAACGAACGACAGGATGGTTAATCGCTTCGAACATCCGTCTCACCTGACGATTGCGGCCTTCATAAATGGTAATACGGACAGTCGATGTATTTTCTTCCGTATTAACGTCCTGGTACTCAACCTCAGCAGGAGCGGTCATGCCGTCTTCAAGCTTAACGCCCTTCTTCAATTGGTCCAGCAGCGTTCCGTGAGGCACGCCCTTTACTGTCGCATAATAGGTTTTCGGCACATGATGGCTCGGATGCGTCAGAAGATTGGCGAACTCGCCGTCATTCGTCAGCAGCAGCAGCCCTTCCGTATCATAGTCCAAGCGGCCTACCGGATACACGCGCTCCCTGATGCCTGGCAAATAGTCAGAGACGATTTTGCGGCCTTGCGGATCACTCGCGCTCGTAATAACGCCCTTCGGCTTGTTCAGCATCACATATACTTTTTTCTCATTTCGGATCGGCTTGCCATTCACGAGAATGACATCAACAGCAGGGTCTGCTTTCACACCAAGCTCGGTCACTTTCTCGCCATTGACTTCCACCACTCCGGCCAAAATCATTTCCTCGCATTTTCTTCGGGATGCGATGCCCGCTTGCGCTAATATTTTCTGTAAACGTTCCAATACTTTCACCTCAAACTTTATCATACCGATATGAGGCACAAAGCACAAGCACTGTTAACCGAATATGTACATGCAAATGAAAATTGCCGCCAAAAAACCGATCAGATCGGAAAACAAGCCCACTTTAAGCGCATATTTGGTTTTTCGAATGCCGATAGCGCCAAAATAAACGGTCAGCACATAAAGCGTCGTATCCGTGCTTCCTTGAATGGTAGACGCAATCCGGCCAATCATCGAATCCGGCCCATAGGTTTGAATCAGGTCTGCGGTGAAAGCAAGCGACCCTGCCCCCGTCAACGGCCTAAGCACCGCAAGCGGCAATACCTCGCTAGGTATGCTGAGCCAATCGAACAGCGGGCGAACGGCGCCAATCATAAAATCCATCGCGCCAGAAGCGCGAAACATGCTGATCGCGACCATCATCCCGACGAGATGGGGAATAATGGCAATGGCCGTACCGAAGCCGTCCTTGGCTCCTTCTGTGAAGGTCTCATAGACGGGAACTTTGCGAAAAGCCGCATAAAGCGGAATAAATACGATAATTGCGGGTATCAGCCATGCCGATGCTCTTGTAAAAGCGTCAAGCAACGCCGCCACCTCCCCCCGAAGCTGCCGCAGCTCCCGGCTTGGCTGGAGAAGCAAGAGGCTGGGATGGGCCTTTAATAATAGGCGGCTTCTGCCTGCTGCGGTACCAGCGATCAGCTGCAATCGCCGCGGTGGTGGCAATAAACGTTGCGGCGAGCGTTGTGCCGACGATTTCCGCCGGATTCGCTGAGCCGTAATTCATGCGAATCGCAATTAATGTCGTAGGAATAAGCGTTATGCTGGAAGTATTTAGCGCTAGCAGCGTGCACATAGCTGGAGTGGCTACTTCCGGATCTGGGCTCAGCTTTTGCAGCTCCTGCATCGCCTTAATGCCCATTGGCGTTGCTGCGTTGCCTAATCCGAAGAGGTTGGCGCTGAGGTTGCTCATAATATAGCCGAGTGCCGGGTGGTTTTTAGGTACATCGGGAAATAGAAAGCGAACGATGGGACCAAGCAGCTGCGCCATTTTTTTCAACAGCCCGGCATCCTCCGCTATTCGCATCATGCCCAGCCAGAAAACCATAATGCTGATCAGCCCAAAGCTGATCGTCACGCCGGATTGCGCCCCTGTGAACGCTGCTCCGGCTACTGCATCGATTTTGCCATTGAAAGCACCGACGACGACGCTGATAACAATTAAAAACAGCCAAATAAAATTAACCATGCTTCCCGCCTCCCCAAGCAGTCAAGCGTAAACGGCGGCTTTCATCTTAATTACGAAGCAGCCGTTTCAGAAACAATTAATAGTAATATACTGCAGACTTTTCTCATCTAAACAACGCCCGAATGGCTTCGCCAGCCGCCGCCAAATAACTTTCTTTCCTTAGCCCATCGTTGAAAAAAGCATCCGCTTCGGCTTTTTTGTGCTCCGGAGGTGTAAGTCTGCTGCTCCCCGTATCATAGATGGGCACAGCTCCTATTTTCGCCTCGTTCATATACCACTCCAGCGTTCCTCTTTCGCCTAGTGCATAACGCGTCGTTGCCTCTTTTACCACAACAAGCCGTGAAGTTAGCTGGCCCTTTTCTTCCTCCGTTAGGGGGTAGCTGAAGCTTTGCCCTACAGCGTAAGGATAGCCGGTTAGCGCCTGTCCTTTGCCCGCTATTTGGGCAAGCGGATAATGCTCGAAGCCCCAATCAAGCATCTGGCGATGATCCGCCCAATCGTCACCATCGCTAAGCGTGACAGCTGCCAGCTGCTGACCGCCACGGGTGGCGGAGCTTACAAGGCAGCGCAGCGCCTGCTTGGTATAGCCGGTTTTAACACCATCTGCTCCTTCATACATTTGGAGCATTTTATTTTTGTTAACCCATTTGTACTGCCACTGCTTATGCGGGTTTGGAACCTGCTTGACCGGTGTGCTGACAATTTTGGCAAACACGGGATTGCGCAGTGCATAAGCGGCCAGCTTAGCAAGATCGTTAGCAGAGGAATAATGGCCCTCCTCATCAAGGCCATGCGGGTTTTTAAATTGGGAGTTTTTCATTCCCAGAAAAGCAGCCTTTTCATTCATCAGCACAACGAAGCCTTCCTCTGAACCGCCGACATGCTCGGCAATTGCGGTTGCTGCATCATTTCCCGAGCGCAGCATAAGGCCATAGAGCATATCCTGCAATTTCATTTCTTCATTAAGCTGCAAATAAATCGAGGAGCCTTCCTTGCCTACCGCACGCTTGCCCGTCTTGACGGTGCCTGACAGGTTGCCATGCTCTATCGCTACGATTGCGGTCATAATTTTGGTTAAGCTGGCTATAAGCATCGGCTTGTCTCCGTCCTCGCTGTAGAGCAATCTGCCCGAGGTGACATCAATCAGCGCCGACGCTGATGCATGGGTGCTCAGCGGTTCTGGTTCAGCCGCGTAGCCTGACGTAGGAAGGCTTGTCCCTGTCAAGCAGAGCGCCAAACCTAACAAGAGCAGTATTCGAGCTGTTTTCACATTGCTATTCATTCTTCGCGGCCCCTTTCCTATGTGTAAGTCTAATAAACTAGAAAGGACATCTGCCTTTCCCACAGACTTTTAAACGCCTTATACACTATATGCTTGTCTGGGCAAAATAAGACTGTAATGTGTAGATGGCTTAAAACGAAAAACTGCCCTTGCGGGCAGCTCTGGCCTTAAATAATAGTTGAATCGGTGGTGCTCATATAGCCTGAGTTCATGTTGGTGCCTGATAATTGACCCGCACCACTTGATGAGCTTCGCATCATCGATTGCACCTTGTCAAATACATACGGTGTCGAATCAATAATCCGCTCGAGCAAATGCGTGTTGTTGTCGAGCGGCACGATTTTAACACCTTGGGTGCCGACAACGAGGAAGGCAATTGGTGTGATTGATACGCCGCCGCCGCTTCCGCCGCCGAAAGGAGTTGCTACGGTAGCTTTGTGACTTTCATCGGAGCTGCTGGACGAAGCCGAGCTGTCATCACTGAACCGCATATCACTGCCTCCGGCTACAAAACCGAAGCCAACTTTACTGATCGGCATAATAATGCTGCCGTCTGGCGTTTGCACAGGGTCGCCTACAATCGTATTGACGTCAACCATTTCTTTAATATTTTCCATTGCTGTCTGCATAAGGCCCTGTATTGGATGCTCTTGCACAACATCTCCTCCTAATTGTCCAAATCAATTTAACGTAGGCTACGCTAATAATGTTTCCCGCGGCCACGCATTGTATGTATTTTAAAAAAAGCAAAACCACGCCCTTTTTGAAGGAGGTGGTTTTGCTTGCCTATGAAATATTTAGCTATGCTCATCCTTTATTTGAACAATATATGGTGCCACACGTGAATGCCATGCGAGCCTTTTTTGAGTCTCAGCCGCAAAGAAAGCCAAGATCTCACCGCATGGAACATGCTGAGCTTAGCCGTACAATGCCATTCCGTCTGAAAATAAGTTCCTTGGTACATCGGCTGCACCTGGAGCACCGGATCGGCTTTAAGCAGCACGAACTGCGATATGACGCCCAGCATCGTCGTTTTAATCGACCACACAGCCCCAGTCGTCATGGCTGTCCACATCGCGTCCCCAACACCTACCGTTGTCGACCATTTCCATTCGGTCAATTGCACCTTTTTCAGCAGCTGCTTAACCCAGCCTTTCAAATTATCGGTTACTTCCAGCGCATGCTTCAGTTTTTCAATAAACCGCTGTACATTTTCGGCGTCAATTTTCCCCTGATGCTCTTTGGAATGCTGTACGCCCGCATGGTTGGTACTAATTTGCTCATGCAGCCGAATCGTGGCCCCCTGCAATTTCAGATGCGGGATCTTCACCTTATAGTGCAGCAGCCCATATAGCCCAACAATTCGCACATCGATATGGTCAAACTCGCCCTTCCTTGATAGCTTTCCAAATACACGTACCGGCGAAGCAAGGGCAAGCAGCAATAAGAACAAAAAAAAGAGACCTGCCGCCGTCATCAAGCCGTAAAGGTTTCCGGGCATATTGCTTCCTCCGTTTTCCTGTTATGGGTTGAATATAGTATGACCCGGCGGTCAAATCTCATTCTCTGCAAGCCTGATTAATTAGGCGGAATCTCGTCAATCGTCATTTGGCGCTCGCCAATCCGTTCAAACAGCATTTGCGTCTGTTCTTCAAGCGCGTCTTCAACATCAATGTGCTTCGGCTCTGGCAAAGCCTTAATGCTCGACAAGCCGAAATAATCGAGGAATGCTTTAGTCGTGCCATACAAAATAGGACGTCCAATTGCTTCCGCGCGGCCCACCTCTTCAATTAAATCTTTAGAGACAAGCGACTGAATCGCTCTATCGGTTTTGACACCGCGTATTTCCTCGATATCAATACGGGTAATTGGCTGGCGGTATGCGACGATTGATAACGTCTCCAGCGCAGCCTGCGACAGCTGCGAACGTGTTGGCGTATAGGCCATCCGCTCAAAATAAGCTGCGTGATCAGGATGCGTCGTCAACCGATAAGCACCAGCAACCTCCGTTACCTGAACGCCTCGCTCTTCCCGCGCCAAATCACGGTGCAGCTCATATACCAAATCGGCAGCAAGCTCGGCATCAAACTGCATGATATCAGCAATTTGCCGCTTGGTCAGCCCCTCATCTCCTGCCATGAACAGCAGGCCCTCAATAATCGACTTCAACTTCTGATAATCCACTGTCCTCTGCATCCCCTCTCCAATGAATGACAATATCATCAAACAGCTGATGCTGAAAACAACGAATATGCTTCATCTTCATCAACTCCAAAATCGCCAAAAACGTTACGACGATTTCATGCTTGTCCATATTTTCACGAATCAGCTTTGAAAACTGTACCGTCTCGTACTGCCGCAGCACTTCTACAATGTCGCGAATCCGATCCTTCACCGAAATTTCATCCCGCTGGACAGTTGCCACAAATTGGCGCCTCGCCGCCTTTTTGAGCGCACGCTGAAAAGCCGCTACCAGATCAGACACATGCAGGCCCTCAAGCGGGTTAATGTCCTGCTCCTGCAAAAAGGGGGTCATGTCCTCCGGCTCACGCGAAAAAACGAGGCTCCGCTGCGTTTCCTTCTCGCGCAGCTGCTCGGCAATTTGCTTGAATTTGCGGTATTCAACGAGCTTCTGAATGAGCTCATCACGAGGATCAAGGCCATCATCCGGCCAGTCCTCATATTCTTCCTCAAATACGGGCGGCTTCGGCAGCAGCTGCCTGCTCTTGATGGCCAGCAGCGTAGCTGCCATCACCAAAAACTCGCTGGTTACCTCAAGCTCCATCTCCGTCATTGCGTTCAAATAGTCCATATACTGATCTGTAATCTCGTTGATCGATACCTCATGAATATCGATTTCTGCTTTATCAATCAAATGCAGCAGCAAATCCAGAGGCCCTTCGAAAGATTCCAGCTTGTAAAGCACTGACACTGCCATTTCCTCCCGACTAATCTTCCGATAAAATCGCTGCGCCACCCGTAAGCGTAAACAGCTGATGCCAACACACACTAGCGGCATTCATCCGTTACGCGTAAAAAATAGAAAGGCCTCTTCTCAGAGGCCCTTCTCACGAGCTGCAAGCCTTAAGCTTAATTATGCAGCAATTTTGTCAAATTAGCCATCTCTATTGCACTAGCAGCTGCTTCATAGCCTTTATTTCCAGCTTTTGTTCCTGCGCGTTCAATCGCTTGCTCGATGGAATCAACCGTTAATACGCCAAAAATCGTCGGTACGCCTGTTTTCAAGCCAACAGCCGCTACTCCTTTTGCCGCCTCGTTGCACACATAATCAAAGTGCGGCGTTGATCCTCGAATAACGGCGCCAAGCGTAATAACCGCATCATATTTGCCGCTCTCTGCCATTTTTTGCGCGATAAGCGGAATTTCAAAAGCTCCTGGCACCCAAGCAACCTCAACCTCATTATCCAAAGCGCCATGGCGTTTAAACGCATCAAGCGCTCCGCTCAGCAGCTTGCCGGCAATAAATTCGTTAAACCTTCCAACAACGATTCCGTAACGCAAGCCTTCTGATACTAAATGTCCCTCATATACATGCGGCATAATTAATTCCTCCCAAATGGTTTTTATAATGAGTGTAATATTACTGTTGTTCCTGATTTTGATCCTGAAAATCAAACAGATGCCCAAGCTTCGCCTGCTTCGTCCGCAAATAACGGTCATTGTCCTTATTCGCTTCCATTTGAATCGGCACACGCTCGGTTATTTCAAGGCCATAGCCTTCCAGCCCTTTAATTTTGCGCGGATTGTTGGTGAGCAGGCGCATTTTGCGAATGCCGAGATCGCGTAAAATTTGCGCTCCAATGCCATAGTCTCGCAAATCCGGCGCAAATCCAAGCTGCAAGTTGGCATCAACCGTATCGAGCCCCTGCTCCTGAAGCACATAAGCTTTCAGCTTATTAATCAACCCGATTCCGCGTCCCTCCTGGCGCATATAAAGCAGCACGCCATTACCCGCTTCCTCAATTTGTGTCAATGCCGCCGCAAGCTGAGGACCGCAGTCACAACGATGCGAATGGAATACATCGCCCGTCAAGCATTCCGAGTGCACGCGCACGAGCAGCGGGCTTTCCGGATCAATCTCGCCTTTGACAAAAGCAACATGCTCCTTGCCGTCTACATCATTCGTAAAACCAATGGCTTTAAAATCGCCGAAATCCGTTGGCATATTTACCTCAACGACACGCTCGACGAGCTTTTCCTTCGCATTGCGGTATATAATCAGCTCTTGGATGGTAATAAGCTTGAGATCATGCTCATGCTTAAACGCCACGAGATCCGGCAATCTTGCCATTGTTCCATCTTCATTAATGACCTCGCAAATGACCGCTGCTGGTTCCGAGCCGCACATCAGGGCCAGATCAATACCCGCCTCTGTATGGCCTGCCCGTCTGAGCACACCGCCATCTTTCGCAATTAGCGGAAAAATGTGGCCCGGCTTGCGGAAATCCGCCGCCTTCGTATTCGGGTCAATGAGCGACTTGACCGTCTCGGAGCGCTCATGCGCGGAGATGCCAGTCGTTGTGGAAATATGGTCAACGGAAACGGTAAAAGCCGTTCCATGAAAATCCGTATTGCGCGCTACCATCGGCGGCAGCTCAAGCTGCTCCGCACGCGCTGCGGTAATCGGAACGCACACAAGCCCGCGCGCCTTCGTAATCATAAAATTGATCACTTCAGGCGTCGCCATTGAGGCCAGCGCAATGAGGTCGCCCTCATTTTCACGATCCTCATCATCTACAACGATAACGGGCTTGCCAAGTAGCAAATCCTCAAGCGCTTCCTCAATCGTATTAAACAATGATTTATCCAAAGGCTGATCCTGCTGTCCCATAAAGCTTCCCTCCTGATCGTTCACCACTTCTTCTATATCGGTATTACATAAATCCATTTTCACTTAAAAAAGCAGCGCTCAGCTTCGCTCCGCCCGCCTTGCCAGCTTTGCTGCCTGAAGCCGAACCAGCTTCGCGAGCCGGCTTGAAATGCAGCAAATGCTCCACATATTTGCCAATCATATCGCATTCGATATTAACGGAATCGCCTATGCGCTTATCCAGCAAAGCCGTTTCGCCAAGCGTATGCGGGATGACGGATACCGAGAAGCCTGAATCATTCGTCGCGACAACCGTTAAGCTGATGCCGTCAATGGCGATCGAACCTTTGGGTATGATATATTTCTGCGTCGCTGCGTCGCTCAACTTAATGCTGAATATAACTGCATTGGCGTCGGTTGCCCTTTTTGCAATGATGCCTGTGCCGTCAATATGTCCCTGCACCATATGACCGCCAAAGCGCCCTCCAGCCAGCATCGCACGCTCCAGGTTGACCTGTTCACCGGGCTTTAGCTGGTGAAGATTGGAGCGTCGGTATGTCTCTGGCATTACATCAGCGTCAAAGGTGCTGCCAGTAAAGGAGATGACCGTCAGACAAACGCCGTTTACGGCTATGCTGTCGCCCAGCGCCACGCCTTCAAGAACGCGGGAAGCGGCAATCGTCACTACCATAGCCTCGCCCTGCTTGACCACCCGCTTCAGCTTGCCGACTTCTTCAATCAGACCCGTAAACATGGCTAATCCTCCTTTCTAAACATGACGGTAGACCGGGTAGCCGCTTATGCAAATATCAGCTCCTGCTTGTTCCACCTGCGTACGCTCCAGCTCAATAGCCTGTGCCATTTTTTCAAATCCTTCAAAATCAAAGGTGCCGGGAGCTGCTGCTCCACCAATGATTTTGGTAGCCATATAAAGCATAATTTTATCGATGAGTCCTGCTGTGAGCATTGCGCCATTGAGCTTGCCGCCGCCTTCCAGCAAAATCGACCCGATTTCCAGCTCGCCGAGCTTTCTCATCGCTTCCGGCAAATCAACCTTCTCTCCGCTGCCTGCCCGAATGAGCTCGACGCCAGCTGCCAGCAGCTCCTGCGCCTTAGCTTCATCCGCCTGCTCAGTCGCAATGACGATCGTTCTTGCCGTCCGATCCGTAACCACGCGCGCGGTGAGCGGCAGCTTCAAGCTGCTGTCGATCACAATCCGCACTGGATGCAGCGCCGGTACATCCGCTCTCGTCGTGAGCTGCGGATCATCGGCAAGCACGGTGCCGATACCAACCATGATACCCATATGCTGGTGGCGCAGCGTATGCACCTGCTCCCTTGCCGCACTGCCCGTTACCCATCTGCTATCGCCGGTGCGGGAAGCAATTTTGCCATCGAGCGTGCTCGCTGTCTTGAGGGTGACAAACGGCAGCTTCGTCGTAATGTACTTGTTGAATTTCTCATTCATCTGGTTGGAACGTTCTCCCAGAAGCCCTACCTCAACTTCAATGCCGCATTCTTTGAGCCGCTCTATGCCCCGCCCAGCTACCTGCGGGTTTGGGTCGGTCGTAGCAACGACTACCCGTGCCACCTTGGCATCAATGAGCCGCTCGCAGCAGGGAGGCGTCTTGCCAAAATGGCTGCAAGGCTCCAGCGTGACATACGCGGTAGCGCCTTCCGCTTCATTGCCCGCCATTTGCAGCGCATGCACCTCGGCGTGCCCGGTTCCCCGCTTGAGATGCGTGCCAATGCCGATTATTCGACCGTCCTTTACAACGACACACCCGACAATAGGATTAATATCCGTCTGCCCAGCCGCTTTCTCTGCCATATCCAGTGCCAAGCTCATATAATAACTGTCATTCAAAATATCCATGAACGCAAAAAACCTCCATTAGCAACATAGCCAACGGAGATGAGAGTATACCTTAGAGACCCTCTTTCAAGTACACAAATAATCGATTTTAACAGACCTAATTGCCCAGCGAAAAAAAAGTGCAAGCAAATAAGCATGAAATCACGCCTTGAAAGTGTCTCCTTCTCCCATCCAGACTGTACTGTCGGTCCCGGAATTGCACCAGGTCAGCCGTATACAAACCGCTCATGCGTTCACACGCTCTGAATGGATTGTACACGGGTCACGGACTGACAGGCAGCAGCTAATCGCTTCATCGTTCAAAGCGCTTAGACAGCCTCCTGATCACCGCCGGTTGGGAATTTCACCCGACCCCGAAGGAAAGTCACTGTATTATTTTTTTATATAAGAATTTATAAGTTTTCCATTTTATAATGGGCTTATATTTCACTCTTGAAACAATTACTTTTAAAATGTAACTCTGATGAAATGTTACCACCGCAAAATTGAAAAAGCAAGAAATTTCGATTCTGATTCTCAGGTCAGCAGCCATACTGTCCCATTCTATTATAAAAAAGCCGTTTATTTTTCCGACGAGTCGAAAAAACAAACGGCCTTCCCGCAACGATTAAACCGTTACGATTTCAACTTTTTCCATTTTTTCGCCTTGGCGGAACGTGTCAACATGCTCCATACCTTTAGCTACTTTGCCAAATACAGTGTGTCCGCCATCCAAATGCGGCTGTGGAGCATAGCCGATGTAGAATTGGCTTCCGCCTGTGTTGCGTCCAGCATGCGCCATTGCAAGCGTACCGCGCTCATGCTTGTTCGGGTTGATCTCACAGTTGATTGTGTAGCCAGGTCCGCCTGTGCCATTGCCTGTAGGGCAGCCGCCTTGAGCAACGAAGCCCGGAATTACGCGATGGAAAGTCAAACCATTATAAAAACCATCGTTTGCAAGCTTCTCAAAGTTTGCAACTGTGTTAGGCGCATCTTGATCAAAAAGGTCAATAATAACCTCTGCTCCGTTTGCCATTGTAATTTTCGCTTGTTTTGCCATCTATTAAACATCTACCTTTCTATATCCGAATAAGACTACGTTACCAAATTTAACCCTTATTTCGCAAGGGCTGTTTTGTGAAGTCTTGCCGGAAGCAAGTCATTGCCGACAATATTGTCCAAAGATTCGCGCTGAACGACGAGATCAGACACGCCATCTTTGACAAATACGACGGCTGGACGGCGGAAACGGTTGTAGTTGCTCGCCATCGAATAATTATAAGCGCCCGTGCAAAATACTGCAAGCAGATCGCCGCTGTTTGCTTTCGGCAATTCCAGATCAATAATGAGCTTGTCGCCGCTTTCACAAGCTTTGCCCGCTACGGTAACGGTCTCTTCGTTCGCTTCGTTCGCACGATTCGCAAGCACCGCCTCATAAACGGATTGATAAAGCGCCGGACGCGGGTTATCCATCATGCCGCCGTCTACAGCGATATATTTGCGCACGCCTGGAATTTCTTTGCTCGTTCCAACGGTATAGAGCGTTGTGCCTGCATCGCCAACCATGCTGCGGCCTGGCTCAACCCAAATTTCAGGAAGCGGGAAATCCGCTGCCGTAAAGCTGGAAATAAGCGTATCCGTAATCGCTGCTACGTATTGAGCAACTGGAAGCGGGGAATCCCCGTCAACATAACGGATGCCGAAGCCGCCGCCAAGGTTGATAACCTGGAACGTCAAGCCAAGGTCCTGGCGAATTTCAATCGCAAACGCCGACATTTTCTCAACAGCCATCTGGAAGCCGTCTACCTCGAAAATTTGCGAGCCGATGTGGGAATGAACGCCAAGCACATCCAGATTGGACAGCTCCATCGCTTCTTTAATCGCCGACTTAGCCGCGCCATTCGTCAAGTCAAAGCCGAACTTGGAGTCCTGTTGGCCTGTGGAAATATAGTCATGCGTATGCGCCTCAACACCTGGCGTAATCCGCAGCAAAATTTTAACTGTCAAGCCTTTGTCCTTCGCCAGCGCATTAAGCACTTTAAGCTCAACAGAATTGTCGACTACGAAGCAGCCGATGCCTGCATCAAGCGCCATGTTGATTTCGTCCGGCGATTTATTGTTGCCGTGAAAGTGGATGCGCGCTGCCGGGAAGCCCGCTTTCAGCGCCGTATGAAGCTCTCCGTCGGAAACGACGTCAAGCGACAGGTTTTCCTGCTCGGCAAGCGCACACATAGCCATTGTGCTGAATGCTTTGCTGGCATAGGCCACTTGGAATTTCAGGCCGGATTTTTGAAAAGCGGTCACATATTCATTCGCACGCTGACGCACAAGCGCCTCATCGACAATATATAGCGGCGTACCATATTCTTTCGCCAGCTCCGTTACATCGCAGCCACCGATTTCCAAATGCCCCAGGGCATTAACTTTGCTCGTTCCATGCAAGTACATTGTTATTATTCCTCCATACGTGAATAGATTCGATTTGCACCAATAGCAACAGTATATCGCAATCTATCCGCAAGCGTAATGGATAATTTAACATGTCATTTGCATTTTTTACGATTTTACTCCGTTTCAGGCATTTTATCGAGCTGCTGCGGCCGCAGCAGATTGGGCCGCTTGCGATTTTGCAGCACGGGCGTCCGGAAAATAATATTCAGCATCGCCCTGAAGTCGAATGGGATGAACGGCCACATGTAAGGGCGGTTGAATGAACGCTCCATGCACAAAAACAGCAGGATGACCGTCGTTCCAACGATGAAGCCCGGCACCTGCAAGGAGGCTACAAGCGTAATGAGCACAAGCCTGATAATCCGGTTCGCCAGGCCCAGCTCATAGCTCGGCGTCGCAAACATGCCAATAGCCGCAACCGACATGTACAAAATGACCTCGTTGACGAAAATGCCTGTCTTCACTGCAATATCGCCAATGAGAATAGCCGATACGAGCGACATCGCCGTTGCCAGCGAAGTTGGTGTATGCACCGAGGCGAGGCGCAGCAGATCGACGCCGACCTCTGCCAGCAAAAACTGCACGAGCAGCGGCAGCTTGCCGGTTTTTGAAGGTCCGAGAAATTCCAGCGCCTGCGGCTTCAGCTCCGGATGGATAACGAACAGCAGCCAGAGCGGCAGCAGAAAAAGCGAGGCGAATATGCCAATAAATCGTACCCAGCGCAGATAGGTACCGATAAACGGCGTCTGGCGATTTTCCTCGACATGCTGGATAAGATCGAAATACGTCGTCGGCAAAATCATGACGCTCGGCGACGTATCCACGAAGACGACAACTGCCCCTTCAAGCAAATGTGAGGCTACGACGTCTGGACGCTCAGAGTAACGCACAAGCGGGAATGGGCTCCACCCCCGTTTAACGGTCGCCTCCTCCAGCTGCTTGTCGGCAAGCGGAAGGCCGTCAACCTTGACCAGCGAAATTTTTTCCTTAATGGATTTAAGCAATTCCTTGTCTACCAGATCGTCAATGTAGGCGATACAGACATCCGTCTGCGTTCGCTCGCCGATCTGCACCAGCTCGTAACGAAGCTGCGGGTCGCGCAGTCTGCGCCGTACAAGCGATATATTCATCATCAACGTTTCGACGAAACCGTCACGGCTGCCCCTGACGGCCCGCTCCAGGCTCGGCTCGTCCGGCGAGCGGGCCGGGTAGTTTTTGGCATCAATGAGCAGCGCCGTCGCTTCCTTGTCGATGAACAGCGCCGTTCCCCCAGAGAGAATGCCCGTCAGCAGCTTGTTCCAATCCTGCTCAGACCTAACTTGAGTCGCTGGCACATACATATCTAGAAAGGCATGCAGCGCATCGGATGACAAATCGTCCGGCTGCAAATAGGTCAGCCGCTTAAGCACTTCTGTTTGCAGCGTATCCTTTGCCAAACCGTTCATAAACACGAAGGCAACCCGCCGCTCGCCGAAGATCATTTCCCGGACGACTACATCGAAGCTGGTGCCGTAGCCAAGCTCATTTTTCAGCCGCTCCAATACATCATCCAAATCTGAAGGAATGCGCTCATCACGGCCGGACTGCCCTTTCCCTTTATCCTGCTCTTTGCCTTGCTGCTTCCCTTGTCCTAGCGTTTTAGAGCGGGCATGCAGTGGTTTATCTTGCTTCTTATGCTCCCCTCCAGCAAGCTGCTTGGCGTGAATGAACTTCTTCACCTGCCGCCAGCTTCTTTTGCTTCTACCGGAAGAATGGTTGTCCACATCTGCATCGGTACCCCGCTCATTTCCCAGCTTCATCATTTCAGGAATACTAGCGTGCTTGTAATTTTGTCCCGGTTCATTATGCTGCTCCTGATCCTTGTCCATCTTCTTCCTTCACCTCACACAGTTCTCCAGCATGGCCATTCTATCTCCCTGCCTTTTCCTACCATTGATACCAAAGCCAGTCCAGCAGTGATCCTAGTGTTTTGCCAAGCACCATCGCCATTACAAGACCAACTAGATAGTCCGACAAATGGATGCGTTTGGCGAGGATTGGGAAGACGTTCAGCACCTCCGTAAGCGCCGCCGCAAGCAAGCCGACGAAAATGCCGTTCATCAACCCGGCAGCAATTTGTGACGTAATGCCTGCAAGCGAAAGCTTCCAATCGAAAAAATCTGCGAAAGTCCAATAGACCGCCCCGCTTATAACGGCCGTCTCAAACCATATGGACAGGCTGTAGGCATAAGCGATTTGCGCAAGCCGCGGAATAAGATCCAGCACAGTCAGCAGCGCCACCAGTCCGCTGCCTACCGCAAGCCCTCCCGATAAGCCCAGCATGACAATAAACGCATGAATCGGAAAGTCAAGCATCGTCCTCACTCCGAGCGGTTTGACGATCATTTTTTTTGCGCATCTCGTCGGCGATGACGTAGGCGTTCACATTTTCCTGGTAGGTGAACAGCTCTACCTCCAGCGGGTTCGGCTCTTCATTGAACCTTTTTCGGAACAGATGGTTGAAAAACAGCACCATGCCCAGCCCGATGCCGAAGGAGTATGGAATCTGAAACCACAGTGGATGCTCGTTATGCTCTCCGGTAATCAGCTCGACGATCCGAATATGGACCTCCTTCATACTGACGTCCGTATGGAAGTTCATAATAGCCAGGCCTGCGCCGAAAAACAGCAGCAGCCATGAAAAAACCAGCAGCGGAATGCGCGGCTTGGGCGGCTTATCCGCAATCATGACCAGCACCTGCGGATCGCCATAGGCTTCAATAGACAAACCTGGCTCCAGCTCCCGCAGCTGGCTGACGATTTGAAGCAAATCGATGACGACGCGGTTGCCGTCTGGCTTGCTATGACGATATAGAACGACCTGGCCCAAGCGGCGTTCCTGCTCTTCGGACTCGCCAAGCAGCCTCGCCGCCTGCCCGAGCGTCACTTCTTTCCCGGGGCGTATTCCAATCCGCTTGCGCAAGCGCAAATAGAGAGGCTGTCGCTGCATCGTATCCATCCGTCATCAGTCCTTTGTCTGTACTTGGGTTCGTTTCCCTTTTAGTATGAGAAAAACAGGAATCAGATAGTCACGCTGCAGCAGGTAAAAACAAGAAAAAAAGATCAAACCGCCTACAAGGCGATTTGATCTTTGATGGACTGCAATATTTTTTTCTCCAGACGGGACACCTGTACTTGTGAAATGCCTAGACGACTGGCTACTTCAGACTGTGTCTTGTCCCGGTAATAACGCAAATATACGATGAGCCGCTCCCGCTCGCTGAGACCTTCAATGGCCTCGGTGAGCGCAAGCTTGTCGAACCAGCGCTCCTGGGAATCATCAGCAATTTGATCCATCAGCGTAATGGGATCGCCATCATTTTCAAATACCGTCTCATGAATCGAGGTTGGCGGCTTATTCGCTTCCTGCGCAAATACAACATCCTCCGGCGTAATGCCCAGCCGTTCCGCTACTTCGCTAATGGTCGGCAGCCGTCCCAGCACCTTGGACAGCTCGTCTTTCATTTTGCGTACCTTATTTGCCGTTTCCTTGAGTGAGCGGCTTACCTTAAGCGTACCATCATCGCGCAAAAACCGCTGGATTTCACCGATAATCATCGGCACGGCATAGGTGGAAAATTTAACATCATAGGAAAGGTCGAATTTGTCAACCGACTTGAGCAGACCGATACAGCCGATCTGAAACAGATCGTCAGGCTCATAGCCCCGGTTGATGAAACGCTGCACTACTGACCATACCAAACGAATATTGCATCCTACAAGCGTGTCCCTTGCCAACGTGTCGCCAGACTGGCTTAACGCAATAAGCCGCTTTACTTCCGCATCATCCAAATACGGCTGAGCCGTTTGTTTCAACCCGGAATCCATGAGGTTCAACCCCTATGCGCTAGTTGTATAGCGCTTTTTTCGATTCAATTCGTTTCAGCATGCTGACGCGCGTACCGCCGCCAAGCTCGCTGACAACCTCGAATCGGTCCATAAAATTTTCCATGATCGTAAAACCCATTCCCGAGCGTTCAAGCTCCGGCTTGGAAGTGTAAAGCGGCTGGCGAGCCAAGTCCAAATCTTCAATACCGCGTCCGTGGTCAATAACCGTCAAGGAGATCGCATCTCCTTCAATATACCCCTCTATCGTCACTTTGCCGGCTGCGTCGCTATCATAGCCGTGAATAATCGCATTGGTTACCGCTTCCGAGATTGCTGTCTTTAAATCATTCAGCTCCCCAAGCGTCGGATCGAGCTGGGAGACGAAGGCTGACACCGCTACGCGGGCAAAAGCCTCGTTCTCTGAGCGGGCGCTGAAGGTTAATGACATTTCATTGCTTCGCTTCACGATACCACCTCCAGACTTGAAATCGCCATCCGTTCATTATCATGAATCTCTAAAATTTTAAACAAGCCCGACATTTCAAAAAGCCGGTGAACGCTTGGACTAACGTCGCAGACAATCATTTTTCCGCCTCTTGCCTTCACTTGCTTATACCTGCCCAGAATGACGCCAAGCCCCGAGCTGTCCATGAATTGCAAATCCTTCAAGCTGAGAATGATGTGGTCGCTGCTTCCTCGTAAAATGGCATCCTCCATCTTGACCTTGACGACGTCCGCTGTATGATGATCCAGCTCTCCACGCAGACGTACAATAAGCACATTGCGATAATGCTCCAGTTCAGCTTGCAAATTCATAATTGCTGTTCATCTCCTTTAAGCTGTGCATTTGGATAGAACTAGCATTTCTCCAGCGGGGCATGCGTTTCCTGCACGGCGACAAAACTAGAAGCAGAGCCCTAAGAGGTGACAAAATATGCAGCTTAAGCTCGCTATTTTCTGGCAAAACGTTGCCTGGCTAATCCAGATAGATCCGGTTTAATTCGATTTAAACCGTTAAGCGAACAATCCGCCAAACGAGCGCTTCAGCATTTTCCACCAGCCAGCCCGTTCAATCGTCTGCGGCGCATCAACGGGGAATTCCTTCAGCAGCTTGTCTCCCTGATAGACGAGCAGCTTGCCGATCGGCGCACCAATCGCAATCGGCGCTTTTAGCGAGCCGTCGATTTTCAGCTCATAGCGGATATCGCTCGTGTTTGCCCCTTTTTTGAGCAGTACGCTGTACGCATGGGGAGCGACCAGCTCAAGCTCGGACACCGCGCCTTTCTCCACATGTACCTTGCCCATAGCATCGCCCTCTTTGAAAATCGGATGCGTCATATATTGGGCAAACGCATAATCAAACATTTGCGATACTTCCGTGTTGCGTGTCTTCGTATTCGGCTCGCCCATTACGACTGCAATGATGCGAAGCCCATCCCGCCTTGCCGTGGCCGACAAGCAAAACTTAGCTTCATTCGTAAATCCGGTTTTCAGACCGTCTGCGCCGCTATAGAACCGGACAAGCTTATTCGTGTTGACGAGCCAGAATGGCTTCTCTGACGTTTTACGCAAATAATCCTGATACATTCCCGTGTATTTCGTAATATTCGTATGCCCCAGCAGCTCACGCGACATAACCGCAATGTCATGGGCCGACGAATAATGATCCTTTGAAGGCAGGCCATTGCAATTGGCAAAATGGGTTTCCTTCAGCCCGAGCTGTTTCGCTTTCTCATTCATCATCGCTACGAATTGCTCCTCGGTGCCTCCAAGCTTCTCTGCCATCGCAACAGAAGCATCATTGCCAGAGGCTAGAGCAATTCCTTTAATCATGTCATCAACGCTCATTTCCTCGCCGGGCTCCAGAAAAATTTGCGAGCCGCCCATGGAAGACGCATATTCGCTCGTCTGCACCATGTCGGTCAGCTTGAGCTTGCCGTCAGCCAGCGCTTCCATAATAAGCAGCATCGTCATAATTTTGGTGATGCTTGCCGGAGGCAGCTGATCATGGCTGTTTTTCTCGTAAATAATCGTTCCACTGTCCGCATCCATAAGAATGGCAGAACGGGCCGAAGATGCCAAATGAGGCTCCGCGCTTCCGGACTGCTCCGCTGCTGGCAGCGATGGGAAGGGCGGTGTCTCAGCCGCTTCTTCGGCGAATACAGCGGTTGGCAAAGAGACAGCTAGCGCAAGGATGCATAAGCACAGTTTATTCCGTAGTTTTTTCAAGAACAGTTTCCCTCCTATGAAGCTGCGGCATGCCCGTACTCCGCAAAATATTCAGTTCACGGGAATTCGCCGCAATTCGGCTATATTTAAATATAAGAATTTATAAGTTTCACACTTATAAATGGGCTTATATTTCACCCGCGAAACGGCAGCTTTGCCGCCAAAGGACGGCTTCAGCCGTTTACGGTTGTCTTCCACATTGTCGCCTGTTTTTATGTAAATTATTCCACATTGCTTATATTCGCAAAAAAAACCGCCCTTGCAGAAGCTTTCGCTTTTCGCAGGAACGGTTTTTGAATTTTTTCACGTCATTACTTGCTAATTAAATCTTAATACCCCTTTTTTTTGCGACAGTCGCCCTCACTAAGCATCATAAGGCAGTTCTCAACATACGTAACATGTCCGCTTGCTCTGTTTATTTATGACTGGAAACGGTCCGTCGCTCTTCCTGCGCACGCACGATTAAAACGTCTAGCGATTGGCTTAGCCGCAGTACCTCTCGGTGAAGAAAAGTTTGTTTGATAAGCGCCGTCTCAACCATTTTATCGCGCAACTTCTCCATCTCCAAGAGCAATTGCTTGTCCATTTAACTCCACTCCATTTTTCTATAATTATGGACATTATACGACGATGGCGTTTTAAAATACTGTCACAATGAGTCGAGCCAATTGTTACAATTGTGTTACAAGTTTGCGGACAAAATAACACCAATTTTCAGCTAATCTAAACTACTTAAGCAATAAACTGTTCTTTAAATGAGCGGAACCAAACCTTTTACGAGGTCTAAAAACTGAGATTTCACGCGCTCTGCCGTCTCCATAACCTCTTCGTGGTTAAGCGGCTGATCCAAAATTCCCGCAGCCATATTCGTAATACAAGAAATGCCAAGAACTTCAATTCCCGCATGTCTTGCGGTAATCACTTCCGCAACGGTCGACATTCCGACAGCATCTGCCCCCAAAACGCGCAGCATGCGAATTTCCGCAGGCGTTTCATACGTCGGTCCGAGCAGTCCAGCGTATACTCCCTCAGCTAGTGCAAGCCCTTGGCTTGCAGCAAGTTCACGGGCAATACCGCGCAGACGCTTGCTGTAAGCCTCCGACATGTCAGGGAAACGAACGCCCAGTTCGTTATCATTAGGACCAATTAGCGGATTTTTGCCTGTCATGTTCAGGTGGTCAGAAATCAGCATCAGGTTGCCGGATTCAAACGCAAGGTTGACGCCGCCAGCTGCATTCGTCACAAGCAGCGTGGATACGCCAAGCGCCTTCATTACGCGCACCGGAAATGCCGTCAGCTCTGGGCCGTAGCCCTCATACATATGAAAGCGGCCGCGCATCAATAGGACTGGCCTTCCGGACAAGGTACCAATAAGCAGCTCTCCTGCATGTCCTTCCACTGTGGACACTGGGAAATGCGGAATATCGTGGTATGCAATCGTCACTGGATTTTCCAAATGATCGCCTAAAACACCAAGACCTGAGCCCATAATCAGGCCAACCTCTGGGTTCAAGTCCGTACGTCCGGCAATGTAGGATGCCGCTTCTTTAATTTGTGCTGCTGTAATTACGTTCATAGTGATAGCCTCCAGGTCGTTAGTTCGTTCGTTCGTTAGTTATTTGAGATAATTCAATTAGCTTCAAGCAAGTCGAGAAAGCTTGTGCCGTTTGGCGGAGCCTGTACGTTAAAGTTGTCAGCAATCGTCGCTCCCAAATCGGAGAAGGTTGCTCTTGTTTCGAGCTGCCTTGGCTGCTTGAATGCCGGGCTGTAGAGCAGCAGCGGCACATACTCCCGCGTGTGGTCCGTTCCCGGATGAACGGGATCATTGCCGTGATCTGCGGTAATGACCAGCAAATCGCGCGGGCCAATCGTTTGCGTCAGCTCAGGCAAAGCGCGGTCAAACTCTTCTAATGCAGCGGCGTAGCCTTCTGGATCTCTGCGATGCCCGTACAAGGAATCGAAATCAACAAGATTCGTAAACAGCAACCCCTTGAATGGTTCCTTCAGAGCCGCAATCGTACGAGCGATGCCATCGGCGTTGCTCTTCGTCGGCGTCGAAGCATTAATGCCCTCTCCATCAAAAATATCATTGATTTTTCCAATGGAAATCGTGTCGAGCCCCCCATCCTGAAGCGCATTTAGCACCGTAGGCTCTGGCGGCTTGACTGCATAATCATGGCGATTAGGCGTACGCTTGAATGCGCCTGGCTCCCCTTCATACGGCCTGGCGATAACCCGGCCTACCGTATAACGCTCATCCATCGTCAGCTCGCGTGCAATTTCGCAAGCACGGTACAGCTCGTCTAGCGGAATGATGCCTTCATGCGCTGCAATTTGAAAAACGCTATCAGCAGAAGTGTAGACGATCCATGCCCCCGTCTCCATTTGCTCAGCGCCCAGCTCGTCCAAAATTTCTGTACCGCTTGCCGGCTTATTGCCAATGACCTTGCGTCCTGTGCGCTCCTCGAATAAAGTGATCAGCTCATCCGGGAACCCATCCGGAAACGTCTGAAAGGGAACCGTCAGCTTTAGCCCCATCAGCTCCCAATGCCCGGTCATCGTATCCTTGCCAACCGATACCTCCTGCATTTTTCCATAGTAGGCGCCAGAAGGGCCATCTGCGGGCTTCCAATCGCCCAGTGGAGCAATACGGTCAAGTCCAAGCTGACGCAAATTTGGCAGGCTTGTCCCCTTTACTCTTTCTACGATATGCCCAAGCGTATGCGAGCCAAGGTCGCCGAACGCCTCCGCATCCGGCTGTTCGCCAATTCCAACGCTATCGAGCACAATAACGGCAATACGATCAAATTTACTCATGTAGTCCCAACCTTTCTGGTAATAGAATCTGGTGAAAAACAATGTGCCTATGTGAAAGGTTTTACTTTCCACCAACATTCGGTGCGCATCCGCGCTACCTAACGAGGTCTAAGTAACCGCTGACTTCACTATCTTTCAAGCGCGTGGATGCGCGCTGTTGTATACGTCTTTCATTTTCACCTTTGTCAGCTTGGAGTATTTCTGCGTTGTAGCAACGTCGGCGTGGCCAAGCAGCGCTTGAACGGTACGCACATCAGCGCCGTTCTCGAGCAAATGGGCAGCGAACGAATGGCGCAGCGTATGCGGCGTAATATCCGCTTCAATGCCTGCCTCCTTTGCATACTTTTTGACCGTCTTCCAGAAGCCCTGCCGCGTCATCCGCGTTCCCAGATGATTCAAAAAGAGCGCGTCCTCCTGCTTGCCGTGCCGCAGCAGCCCGATTCGCCCATGCTCCAAATAATCATTCAGCGCTTCTGCAGCTTTTCTGCCAAATGGAACGATACGCTCCTTCCGGTTGCTGCCTACACACTGAATAAAGCCGAGCTGCTGGTTGACGCTTGGCACATCCAGCGAAATCAGCTCCGACACCCGCATGCCTGTTGCATACAGCAGTTCCAGCATTGCCTTGTCCCGCTTTCCTGCTGTCGTCACGCATTGCGGCGTATCCAGCAGCAGACTTGTTTGCTCCATCGATAAAATTTGCGGCGGCTTCGTTTCCTGCTTCGGCGATTCAATATAGATGGAAGGATCGCGGTCAATGAAACCTTCAACCAGCAAATAATGAAAGAAAGCGCGTATCGACACGATGTGCCGCGATAAAGTAGACGGCTTGCGCCCATCCTCCTTTAATTGCAGCAAATAATGCGCCAAATGATGCTTTTGCACGGCCGCCGCTGCCACGATATTCTGGCTTTCCATATAATCCAGTAGAAACAGCAAATCCCGCCCGTACGACTCCAATGTATTTTTCGACAAGGAGCGTTCTACGCTTAAAAAACGAATAAATGAGTTCACCAAAGATTTCATCCTGTTTCCTTTCATGCTTCCAGCCTTTGCACGCCATTAAAGCGTACTTCGGTATTTCCACACCAAGGATCATAAATCCTGCTTGGCGAGCTTTTTATCCTGCCCGGCTATTCGCCGTACCAATAGAAAAAACGCAGCCTATCTGCTATATTACCATTATCCCAATCATATGTACTATGCCAAATGGCCTTAACGGCCTCGCCTTGCGGAACTTCATAAGGATTGCTTGGCGTCACGACATCAACGAACCAATCATAGCCGCCAGTGGCGACTATGAACAAACCGATGAACAGCAGCATAAATACGAAGCGGCTGAACCATTTGCGCGCAGACAATACCATTTGCCTCTCGCCCCTCTCTATATGCGAGCAGGTTTGTCCCGCCCATTTTTACCTTATGATCAGAGAGGGGCTTATATGCTCATGCCAGCATTGTTTGAATCGGTGTAAATGGCAACTCCAGTGCCGCCGCCACCTGCTCATAGGTTAACTTGCCCCTATGCGTATTAACGCCTCTCTGTAGAGGCTCGCTGTGTTTTATCGCCTCCAGCCCATCATTTGCGAGCAGCAGCGCGTACGGCATGGTGACATTTGTCAGCGCAAAGGTCGAGGTGCGCGGTACAGCACCCGGAATGTTCGCTACCGCATAATGGATGACGCCATGCTTCACATAAATAGGGTCCTTATGCGTAGTAGCTCGGTCAACCGTAGCAATGGAGCCGCCTTGGTCTACGGCGACATCGACGATGACTGCGCCTTTTTTCATCGTTTTGACCATTTCCTCCGTCACCAGATGCGGAGCTTTCGCCCCCGGAATCAGCACAGCTCCAATGAGCAAATCCGCCTTCGCCACCGCCTCGGCAATATGATACGTGCTCGACATCACGGTCTGGATGCGGCCGCCAAATATATCATCCAAGTAACGCATGCGATCAAGGCTGCGCTCAAGCAGCACGACGGTTGCTCCCATGCCAAGCGCAACCTTCGCCGCATTCGTACCGACAATGCCGCCCCCGATAATGACGACCTCCCCCGGTGCGACCCCAGGCACACCGCCCAGGAGGACGCCCCTGCCGCCATTAAACGCCTCCAGAAACTGGGCGCCAACTTGTACGGCCATTCGTCCTGCAACCTCACTCATTGGCGTCAGCAGCGGCAGACTGCCATTTTGAAGCTGAATCGTTTCATAGGCTATAGCAGTAACCTCGCGTTCCATTAAAGCTTTCGCCAGCTCCGGCGCAGCCGCAAGATGCAAATAGGTGAACAAAAGCTGCCCTTTGCGAAAAAATCCATATTCCTCTGGGAGAGGCTCCTTTACTTTCATAATCATTTCTGCGCGTTCCCATACTCCAGCAGCCGAGTCTACGATTACGGCACCCTCGCTTGCATAATCGCCATCCTGAAAGCCGCTGCCATCTCCTGCCCCCGTCTGTACTAGCACTTGATGTCCCGCTGCTTTAAGCATGGTGACGCCCGCTGGCGTCAATGCCACCCGGTATTCACTCGTTTTTATTTCTTTGGGAACGCCAATGATCATGAAAAAACCTCCTAAAGAAAATAATGGGGATATAGCCATATTGTACGTCAAAGGCTTGTCCTAAGCGATACAATTTCCATCTGCTGCAAAAAATATGTACTTGGGGACGAATACCCAGTCCACACCTGCCCCTCCTCCATACACTACACAAGTAGTCTCATGTCTGCCTAATACTTGGAGGAGGAGCCCATCATGCCTCGACTGGATAACCTGATCGCTTCCTGTTCTGCCTATAAACCCTCTAAACATACAGAACGCCAGCTCATCAGCTTTACTACGCACAGCTCCTATAAACGCTGCTTGCGCCTGCTAGAATCCCGCGGTATTCATCCCTTCAAAACGATGCCTGGCTGCAAAATGATCGGTTTTCTGCTTGATCGGCGCAGCTCGTGGAAACATATTATTCGGCATCCTGAGGTCAAGCTGATGGAGCGGGATGTTAAAATCCGCAAGCATGATACCACCCCCCAAATGGAAACCCGCACCATAAAACCCAATCTCCCCATTTTAAAAACGAACGTGGACGCTAATAAGGTGACTTGGAATATTAAAAGGGTACAGGCGCCGCTGGCCTGGAAGCGCACACTAGGCAATTCTGTCAAACTTGCAATTATTGATACCGGCATTGCCAAGCATCCTGATCTGCGCATATCGGGCGGTATCAATACGATGGGCGGCACAAGCTATTACGATGATAATGGCCACGGTACGCATGTGGCGGGCATTGCCGCAGGCAGGGGCTTAAATGGCCTGCATGGCGTAGCTCCCAATATAAAACTTTATGCCGTGAAGGCGTTGGATCGTTACGGTTCAGGCTATGTGTCAGACATCGTAGATGCCATCGAATGGTGCATTCGCAACAAAATGAACGTTATTAATATGAGCTTCGGCATCGTCAGCGGCCAGCATAGCGATTTGCTGCGCCAAGCGATCAAGCGGGCAGCCATGCAGGGCATCGTCATTACAGCTTCAGCTGGCAACGAGGGGCCCAATACGACGACGATCGACGAGCCAGCTTCCTTTCCAGAGACCATCGCAGTGGCCGCCACCAATCGGCTCAACCAGATCGCCGATTACAGCAATCGAGGCATGGGCATTGATGTTGCTGCACCTGGAACAGACATCGTCTCTACTTGGCTGAACGGCAAATATGCCATCATGTCAGGAACGAGCATGTCCTCTCCCCATGTGGCTGGCGGTGCTGCTTTATTGCTCTCCGTAAGGCCGAAGCTAGGCTCCGCTCGTGTAACGAATGTTCTTCGCAAGTGGTCTATACCGTTAACAGGCTATTTGCCTACTGCGCAAGGCTCCGGTCTGCTGCGGGTCGGGCGCATTCGCAATGTAAGCTCCTGATCCTGTCGGCACCCGCTATACCCCGACCCGAATGTCTTACCTCGTATGTAACGCCAAAACGGCTTCGCCGTCCAGAAGCACTGGGCAGCAAAGCCGTTTATGATTCGTCTTTTTTCGCATTCGCATTCTTCTCATTGCATTTACGACAAATGCCCTGGAAGTCCAAACGATGGTCGAGAACCGAAAAACCATATTCCTCTTCCAATCGCTCCTCAAGTGGCAGCAGCCAATCGTCCTTAATCTCATCCATCGATCCGCATTGCACACAAATAAGATGATGATGATGATGCTTGCTGCTGTCCGTTCTTAGATCGTATCTGGCAACTCCGTCGCCAAAATTAAGCTTCTCCACTACATGCATTTCGCTTAATAGCTCAAGTGTTCGATACACCGTTGCAAGGCCAATTTCTGGTGCCTTGTCCTTCACAAGCATGAACACATCTTCCGCGCTCAAGTGATCTTCCTCATTCTCAAGCAATACACGTACTGTTGCTTCACGCTGCGGGGTTAATTTGTAGCCCTGCGACTGCAACTGTTGTTTAATCTTATCAATCCGGGCTTCCATGATTTCCCCCCTACCACACATGTCTGCGCCAACATCAGAAAACGTTTGCTTTCATTATAGAATCAAACCCTTGTGAAAGTCAAACATTTTGGCTTGGATTAGACATCAGATTGCCGCGGCGGAAGCGTCTAAAATCGGCGCTGCCCAGCTCATTAACAGTGGAGAAACGTAAGCTTCAAGCAATGCGGCACCGATTAAAACCATCAGCATCATCATCGCTGTCGTCGTAAAGCTCAGCATTTGCGGGGCAAGTGTTCCGTTTTGCCGCATCAGCCTATTTTTCACCACATACATTGAAAAGGACAGCGCCGAAGCACTCGCCATTAAAATAGCCGGCACAATAATTAAATTAGGAGGCGCAATTGAGACGAGCGAAAACAGCACGCCCTTCCATGAATATTGCGTAATGAGCGTACCAAGCGCAAAGCCGACAAGCACGCCTTTAAGAAAATCCATAGCCAGCACAAGCGGTATGCCGACAACGGTAATGCCAAGGAACCACAGCACCAGCAGCCATTTTCCATGGAAAAAAACGCGCTCCCAAAACGTAGCCGCCCCATCCGCAGCCGCTCCGCCATGCATAAGCTGAACATACTGGCTCATATCCGAAGCCAAATCCTGCTGCTGCTCAAAGGTGAGCGCATTTACCATCAATCCGCCAAAAATGACGCCCACGACAAACAGCACGCCCACAAATACATACAGCGTCAGCTGGCCCCCTGCGGGCCCCTTCCTCATTCGCGAACGCATAGCCTTCCCCCTCTTGTCCCATGTGATAAAGTGTATGTTCCTATAAGCACACCTATGACGGGAGAGAAGGAGCTTATACGCTTCCTCTTTCTAAATGGGCAGCTTGCCTGTCAGCAAATAAAGCTTCCACACGTAGACGGCCATAATCGTCTTGGCATCACTGATGCGGCCTTCGGAAATATAGGCTTCTGCTTCTTCAAGCGTAATCGCCATGACTTCCAGAAACTCATCCTCATCCGTCTGCTGCTTGCCAGAAACGACCTGATCCGTGAAATAAACATACAGCTTCTCATCCGCAAAACCTGGCGACGTATAAAAAGCGCTCACAAGCTGCAGCGATTCCGCTTTGTAGCCCGTCTCCTCCTCCAGCTCGCGACTCGCTGCCTCAAGTGGATCTTCACCAGCATCCAGCTTTCCAGCCGGCAGCTCAATCTGGAATTTCTCAAGCGGCTTGCGGTATTGCTCAACGACGAGCAGCTTGCCATTTAATAGAGCGATGACAGCCGCAGCACCCGGATGCTTGACGATTTCTCTCGTTGCTGTACTGCCATCCGGCAAGGCGACCGTGTCCACCTGCAGCGAAATGATTTTGCCAGAAAAAATCGGTTCGGTATGGGTTGTTTCTTCTTTCCAACGATTCATTTCCTGATTCATGAATGAATATTCCCCTTTGCGTGTAAGAATATGGTAACATGCATAACTTGTCCGATATCCGCATACCTATCCTTATCCAAATATTTTTGATAAAGAAGGAGCTTAGGTAACGATGAAAACCTATACAAGCGTCAGCCATCTTCGCCTTGTCGGCAAAGCATGGGAGATTCGCCATCAACTGCGCCTCATGTCCTGTAAGGCAGCGAGCGGAGCTTCTGAGCCATTAGCAAGCTTTTTGACACGGATCAGCACTTAAAAAAGGCTCCATGAACCAGGGGAACGCCAACAGCCAGCAGCCTGCCATCCGAATACATGGAAAACAAGCGATACGCCCGGGAAAATAATCTTTTCCTGACCTATCGCTTGTTTGGTCTCTCAACTGTTCTGCTATTCTGTCACAGTGCCTATTAGGCTTTTGCGGCCTGCTTCATAATCTCAACGACCAATTCCGTCGTTTTGACCAGATCGGCTACTTTAATTTGCTCCTGCGTCGTATGGATATGCTCATAACCAACAGCCAAGTTAACCGTCGGTACGCCGAGTCCATTGAACACATTGGCATCGCTGCCCCCGCCAGAGTGGAAGGTTTTTGGCGTCAATCCAATCGCCTTAATCGCCGTTTGGGCAAGCTGCACAACGGCATCGCTCTCATCGTACGAATACGACGGGTAAATAACCTCGCTGCTCAACACGCCCTTGGCGCCAAACTCAGCTGCTGCACTTTCTACTGCCTCGCGCATAGCGCCGAGCTGGGCATCCAGCTTATGCTGAACAATACTGCGCGCTTCTGCATTCAGCTTTACATAATCCACTACGATATTCGTAGCGCCGCCGCCTTCAAATGAGCCAATATTCGCTGTCGTTTCCTTGTCGATGCGGCCGAGCGGCATTCTTGAAATCGCTTTTCCCGCCACTTGAATCGCACTGATTCCCGCCTCCGGGTTAACGCCAGCATGAGCCGACTTGCCATGAAACTCAATCGTTACTCTCGCTTGCGTTGGCGCAGCAACCGCAATTTCGCCTACCGAGCCATTGGAATCGAGCGCATAGCCGAATTTCGCCTTCAGCTTGGAAGCATCCAGTGCGCGAGCCCCGAGCAGTCCTGACTCCTCGCCTACTGTAATTACAAATTGAATGGGACCATGCGGAATCGATTGTTCCTTTAGCACGCGAATCGCTTCAAACATGGCCGCAAGACCCGCTTTATCGTCCGCTCCAAGAATCGTAGTGCCATCGCTGCGTATGTACCCATCTGCATCCACTTGCGGCTTAATGCCTTTACCAGGCGTTACCGTATCCATATGGGAAGTAAAAAAGATAGTCGGAGCATTTTCCACGCCGGATGCCTCAAGAAAGGCAAATAGATTATTCGCGCCATGACCTGTTTTAGCTGCCGCATCATCCTCTTCCAGTGTAAGGCCCAGCTCTCCGAATTTCTTTTTGAGCTCAACGCTTATGAGCTGCTCATGCTTCGTTTCACTATCAATTTTCACCAATTGTACAAATTCATCCACTAACCGCTGCTCATTAATCATTAACGTTTCCTCCGTTCGTCATTTTCGACTATAATAGGGCTTATAGAAATGTTTAGAAAGGAGATCTGCCTTGTGAATCCTTCCAAGTATGTTCGTATTGTAGCCATCGTTGTTATTGCCGCTATGCTGCTATCCAGCTTGGTTGCCGGCATCGGCATGCTGTTCTCTTATTAGAACAGCATCCGGCGCAAAACCAAATACATCGCAGAAATGCGGCAGCAGTTGCTGCGCCGCTTCACTTACCGACAGCTCGCGGCCCGTCAGCGTATTAAATGAAGTGACGCCGAACTGTTCGATGCCGCACGGCACAATGCCGCTAAAGCCGCTCTCCGCAATGCCCGCTTCTATATTCAGCGCAAATCCATGACTCGTCACAAATCCGCCGCGCCTCCGCGCCCGATTAAATTTCACACCGATAGCCGCGATTTTCTCATCCCCTACCCACACGCCGGTGTATTCGGGCTTTCTGCCTGATTCGATACCATAATCCTTCAGCCAATTGATGATGACCTGCTCGACGTTGCGCAAATAAGCATGCAGATCCAGACCGGCCGCATCGAGATATAGCAGCGGATAGCCGACAAGCTGCCCGGGCCCATGATAGGTAATATCCCCACCGCGGTCAATTTCAAATACAGAAATGCCCCGCTCCGCAAGCTCCGCCTCACCGAGCAGCAAATGCTCAGGATGTCGGTCTGAGCCAAGCGTATAGGTCGGCGGATGTTGAAGAAGGAGAAGCGTCTCCGGACGCTCCTCCTGATCAACTTGCTTCACCATTGATTTTTGCAGCTCCCATGCCTCCGCGTAGCCAAGCATGGAAATATAACGGGCTTCAAGCGGTTTCCTCCCATAAGGTACATGAGTAGAGTCAGTCATAGCGGCGTCCCTCATTTCTAATACAATTTCGTATCGTTGTTGAAGCTCTCCAGATTTTCCTTCACCTTCTGCATAAAACGACCGCAAATAATGCCGTCCAAAATGCGGTGATCCAGCGACAAGCAGAGGTTGGCCATCGAACGAATAGCGAGCATGTCATTAATGACAACCGGACGCTTCACAATCGATTCAAACGTCATAATGGCCGCTTGCGGATAGTTGATAATCGGATGCGTAATAATCGAGCCAAAGGAGCCCGTATTGTTGACGGTAAACGTACCGCCCTGCATATCAGCCAGCGTCAAGCGCCCTTCGCGTCCACGGCGAGCCAAGTCGTCGATTTCTTTCGCAAGTCCAGCGATCGTTTTGTGATCGGCGTTTTTAATGACGGGAGTCGCAACCGATTCCTCGGTACCTACCGCAAGCGAAATGTTAATGTCGCGCTTGACGATGATTTTATCGACCGCCCACATGGAGTTCATAATCGGGAATTCCTTGATCGCATTAACGACTGCTTTCAATACGAAAGCGAGATAGGTCAAATTAATGCCCTCGCGCTTCATAAATTCATCTTTCACCTTGTTGCGCAGCACGACGAGATTCGTGACATCAACCTCAATCATCATCCAGCCGTGCGGAATTTCGGTGACGCTTTGCTTCATATTACGTGCGATTGCGCCGCGAATCGGCGTAACCTCAATGTAATCTTCGCCTCGTCCAGGCACCCCTGAAACGGGAGAATCATATTGCTGAATCGTTGGCAGGCGCGGCGTTTCGGTCAAATGCAAGCCAGTTGAACGAACTTGCTCAATACTTGCCTCCCGACCGGCTTGCGGGCTGGCCTTGCTCGCAGAACTGCCTGCCGCTCCGCCCGACTGGGCGAAGGTAAGTACGTCTTTACGTGTAATACGACCGCCAAGACCAGTCCCCGGAACGTCGCTCAAACGAATATTATGCTCGGCTGCCAGCTTCTGAACAGCTGGAGAGAAGCGATTGCGCATCGACATATCTCCTTCCGCCTCCTGTGCACCGCCTTGCTGAGCTGTAGACAAGCCCGCGCCCTGCGCTGCTTCACTATAACCCGATGGCGCCCCGCCAGTAGCCTGCATTTCTGCTGCGCCTTCCGTTTCGATTAGGCATACAGCTGTCCCTACAGGAACCGTTTCACCGTTGCCAACCAAAATTTTAACCATCGTACCCGATACCGTAGAAGGCAGCTCCGCGCTAACCTTGTCCGTAATAAGCTCACAAATAGGCTCATACATGTCAATGTGGTCGCCAGGCTGCTTAAGCCACTTATCGATCGTTGCCGATACGAGCGATTCCGCCAGCTGCGGAATAACAATCTCCGTCACCGATTTCATCAATTATCCATCTCCCTAAAGGCTTGTGCTACGTGGACTGGCTTTCGTCCAAATTAATGCATTGCAGCGAAATGACTGCTTCGAGCAAGCTTTAATACAAAGCCAAATTGCGCATAGCCTCTTTCACTTTTTCTTTATTCAGCAGGAAAAACTTCTCGCCAGGCGGATTAATAGGCATCGCTGGAGCGTCCGGTCCGCATAAACGCATAATAGGAGCGTCCAGCTCATACAACAGCTGCTCTGCAATAATAGCCGACACTTCGGCGCCAACGCCGCCCGTCTTATTATCCTCGTGAATGATTAAAACTTTGCCCGTCTTGCGAACGGACTCCAAAATAGCCTCTTGATCAAGCGGCTGCAGCGTGCGCAAATCAAGTATATGAGTGCTGATGCCTTCCTGGGCTAGCTCCTGCGCTGCCTGTTCAACGAACAGCAGCGGCATGCTGTAGCTGATGACGGTAATATCGTCTCCTTCACGCAATACATTTGCTTTGCCAATCGGCACAATATAATCGTCATCCGGTACTTCGCCGGTAATCAGCTTGTAGCATTTTTTATTTTCAAAAAAGAGAACCGGGTCCGGGTCGCGTACAGCGGCCTTTAGCAGTCCTTTCGCATCGTAAGCCCGGTATGGGGCTACAATTTTCAAGCCGGGTGTTCCGAAAAATACCGATTCCGGACACTGGGAGTGATACAGCCCGCCAAAAATCCCGCCGCCAATTGGGGCGCGAATCACGATGGGACAGCTCCAGTCATTGTTGGAGCGATAACGAATTTTAGCCGCTTCGCTAATAATTTGATTCGTTGCGGGAAACATGAAATCCGAATACTGCATTTCTGCAATTGGCTTCATCCCGTACATCGCTGCACCAATAGCTACACCGGCAATTGCCGACTCCGCTAGAGGTGTATCCATAACGCGCTGCTCTCCGAACTGGTCAATTAAACCTTTCGTCGTTGTAAAAACGCCGCCCTTGACGCCAACATCCTCGCCAAGCACGAACACGTCTTCATCGCGCTCAAGCTCTTCCTTCATGCCAAGCCTAATCGCTTCAATATATTCGATAACAGCCACTAAATGTCGCCTCCTTGCCCAGCATCTCCTGCATACACATGGTCAAGCACTGATTCCGGCGTTGGGAATGCCGCCTTGTCGCCGTATTCAGTCGCCTCGTCGATTTGCTTCTTTATGCCCGCAAGCAGCTCCGCATCCTTCTCCTCGGTAAGGAGTCCACAGTCGATCAAATACTGTCTATATTTCGGCAGTCCATCCTTCGCACGGTTCTCATCGACCTCTTCCTTCGTCCGATAAGCAAGATCATTATCCGAAGTCGAATGCGGAGACAAGCGATAGACCATCGCCTCAATAAGCGTCGGCCCCTCGCCAGCAATCGCGCGCTCGCGCGCCTCCTTCACGGTGCGGAACACTTCCAGCGCATCATTGCCATCAACTTGCACGCCTGGGAAGCCATAACCAAGCGCCCGATCCGCAACGCGGCCTGCAAGCTGCTTGTGAACGGGAACAGAGATTGCATATTGATTATTTTCACACATAAAAATGACCGGAAGCTTATGAACGCCTGCAAAATTGCAGCCTTCATGGAAATCGCCCTGATTGCTTGAGCCTTCTCCAAAGGTTACGAAGCTTACGAGCTCCTGCTTCTTCATCTTCGCAGCGAGTGCAATGCCTACAGCATGCGGAACCTGAGTCGTTACAGGACTCGACCCTGTGACAATACGCAGTCTTTTGCTGCCAAAATGCCCTGGCATCTGCCTGCCGCCGCTATTGGGATCTTCCGCTTTCGCAAACACGGACAGCATCAGCTCTTTCACCGTCATTCCGACGGACAAAACAAAACCGTAATCCCGATAATAAGGCAAGTAATAATCGACTGTACGATCAAGAGCAAATGCCGCGGCTACCTGTGCGACCTCTTGACCCACACCCGATACGTGGAAGTTGATTTTTCCTGCCCGCTGCAGCAGCAAATTGCGCTCATCAAACTTGCGAGCGAGCTGCATCATGGCATACATTTCGACAGCCTGTTCATCCGTTAAGCCAGCTGCGGCATGACGGGATTGCTGCTCAATTGAACCGGATTTCCCCATGAGAATTCGGCCTCCTTTAAAAATGCAAGAGTGTTTAAGCTACGCGCTTATACTCGGCTTCTATTTCACCGCGAAACGTGCTTTTGCCGCCAAAGTACGAGGGCAACCGTCTACGCCTGGCTACAATTAAAACCAGGTACTAATACTTGATATTACCCATTATAACCTCTTTTTGCGGAAAAAGAAAACCCATGCTTTAAGCAAGCATGGGCAGCTGCTACATCGCAGTCGCCTTTCCGTCTATCGCCAGCATCGCCTCACCCAGCGCTTCGGACAGCGTTGGATGCGGGTGAATCAATTGCCCGACCTCCCAAGGCGTTGCATTGAGAAATCCAGCAAGCGCAGCTTCCGAAATAAGATCGGTCGCATGCGGGCCTATCATATGAACGCCCAATATGTCGCCTGTCGTACGGTCAGCTATCACTTTCACGAAGCCGTCAGCATCGCCAAGCACGAGTGCTTTGGCAATCGCTTGAAATGGAATTTTACTCGTCTTAATGTCATGTCCTTTCGTTCTCGCCCCATCCTCCGTCAAGCCGTAGGAGGCAATTTCCGGACGCGAGTATACACAGCGGGTTATGAGATGAGGCTCTATCGCCGCATGACCCTGGCCGCCCATATGCTCCACAGCCGCAATTCCTTCATGCGCTGCTGCATGCGCAAGCTGGACTCCGCCGATGCAATCGCCGATCGCATAAATATGCGGCTCATTCGTCTGGCCAAATTCATTGATTTGAATAAAGCCGTCCTTCGTGCGAATATCGGTATTTTCAAGCCCGATTCCTTCTACATTTGCTTGACGGCCTACGGCCAGCAGCAGCTTGCTTGCACTTAGCAGCACATCGCCATCCGCAGTTGTAGCCGGTATCGAAACTTCCCCGTCTCCCACACTTAGCTCATTCGTCCTAAGCTGCACGCTTGTAAGTACTCGAACGCCGCGACGCTTGAGCAATCGCGTAAGCTCAGCCGACACTTCGGCATCCTCGCCAGGAAGCAGCCTTCCTCCCGCTTCAATGAGCGTCACCTGCACGCCAAAGTCCTGCATCATCGATGCCCATTCCACGCCGATTACACCGCCGCCTACGATCAGAATCGAAGCCGGAAGCTCTTCTAATGCAAGCGCGTCATCACTTGTGAGAATATAGTCGCCATCTGGCGTTAAGCCAGGCAACGAGCGCGGTCTGGAGCCTGTTGCAATGATCAGATTTTTGGAAACGACCTGCTCCATTTCTCCATCTGCCAGCTCAACCGCAAGCGATCCGCTGCGAGGTGAGAAAATCGAAGGCCCAATAACGCGTCCTCTGCCATTAATGACTTGAATGCTATGTTTTTTCATTAAATATTGCAGCCCTTTATGAAGCTGTTCCACCGTCTGCTCCTTGCGGCTTTGCACTTTATCGAATTGCAGCGAGATCGCTCCGTCAGCTATTGCAATGCCATAGGCATCAGACTCCAGCAAGGTGGCGTATACTTCTGCGCTTCTAAGCAGCGATTTGCTAGGAATACAACCTTTATGCAGGCATGTTCCGCCAAGGTTGTCCGCTTCGACGATCGCTACGCTTTTCCCCATCTGGGCCGCGCGGATGGCCGCCGTATAACCTCCCGGGCCGCCGCCAAGCACAGCTACATCTACTTCTATCGCCATCTATTTTAACCTCCACCTGTATTTCTATATGTATGCTAGCAAATGATGTCCTTTATTAGTCACCATCTCCACTATATTTAAGAGCGTCGTTTGTTTGCATCTTTATTATTGTAACCTTTTTAGCAGCGGTTTTCATCGTAAACTTTTCGGAAATAGACACTTTTCCCTGAAAAGGGTATCATAATAGCACAAGCCTATCTTACTATTATTAAGGAGTCATTCGATTATGAAGTTAGTTACAGCAAGGCTGGTTGCTATTTTGCTGCTCGTCATTCCAGGCATACTTGCCTGTATTGGATTTTTGAAAATGAAAAATGCTGTCTACAACTATTTTGTTTCCTTCGGCTACGACGATATTCAGCCAAACTTTGAATGGCTGCCCTTCCTGCTGGGCCTGCTGATGTTCGCCATTGGTGTCGGCTTTATCGGCGGCTGGACTTTTTTTCGCGACCGCAAGCGCAACTATGTCGCTTCCCGTTTCCGTCCAAAGCGCCCCAAGCCGCCAAAGCCAACCGCTTAAACGCTGCAAGCATTGCTCCCTTGCATCAAATCAAGCTCCTGCCGGAACGCCACGTTTGATTAAGTGGCCCGTGGGGGCTTTTGTTTTTTCAAATTGTAGCGATCACCCACCCCACAATATGTAAACCTTGACGAAGCTGATAGCTGTAGTGTAAAAATCTATAATAAATTTTCGTTTTTCAGTTATATATATTATTTTCGTTTCCATTATTTCCGATATAACCATTAGGCAATCATCATAATGAATAAAAGGGGGTGCTTTCCATTTCTGCAATATCGTCTGCCTCATCAGCATCACGCTCAAAAACCGCTTCAACGGCTTCATCGAGAGAAACTACATCTGCTTCGCCGCGCGAAAAAGAAATTCAGTCGCTCATGAAGCAAAAAGCAAGATTAAACGAAGAAATGCAATCCGTCAAAACGAATGAAAAGCTCGACACGAAGCTGAAAATGGAACGCGTTAAAGCGTTAACCGCTTCAATTTCTCAAATTGACGCACAAATTTCACAGATTCGCGCAGAAGAAATTCAGGAAAAAACGAATATTGGCGCTTCGAAGGACGATCAGCCTAAAAAAAGCACTTCGGACAATCCCGAGAAAAATATGGACCAGGCTGTCAAAAACAGCATGACCTATGATCATCTCGGCAAGCTCGCCGGCGTTCGGGAAAAACTGCAAGGCTCCAACGTTACCATGGAAAGCGGCATTCGCTTCGACCGCATGGTTATTGAATCGAATCCGCACAACGACGCTGGGAAATCCGCTATGCTGGAAAACGCCGAGCAAACCGTATTCAAGCTGAAACGGGAAATGATGGCCAAAACCACTCGCCAAATCCATGTCGTGGATCAAAAAATGAAAGAGCTGGTTGACGATTTGGGAACAACGGATGACAGCTCTTCAGAGAATGAGACGGAAACTGTTGGCGGCAAAGTGATCGCTGGTTCAGTCGAAAACAATGACAAGGTAAGAGAACGCAACAATAAGCAAACAGAGGAAGAACTGCAAGCTTCTCCTCAGAAAGCGAACTTTCCGTCATCTGCAGCAGCGCAATCCATCGATATTCGGGTATAATGATTAAACGGCTTATTCGTCTACGAGGTTAATGGATAATTCCGCTCCTTTACTGGTTCGCTGTAACCAATAAAGGAGCGTTTTTTTTATTTCACTTCCTTAAAAAGAAGGATGATGTCCACTATGTTCTAGACTTCGATTTGTTGCGCTTTGCGTATCCACACTGGATAGCGCGGTGCATTCACGGAATACAAAGTGCTTACATCCCAAGCATTTATTCGAATCCAGATGAATCAAGGCACAGCCGATCGCATCACCAGTATGATCAAAGAAGTGATGAGCCCCGATTCGCTCATATAAACCTGTTTTTTTTAGCACTTGCAACGGCTGCAACTGGGCTCCTGTCAGCAGTACGATTCCTCCGTGTTTCTGAAATGCCTTGACTAAAATAGTCAGATTGGCTGCTCCTGTCGTATCCATAAAGGGCACTTTCCCGAGACGCAGCAGCAAAATGGTAGCCCTCTGCTGAAGCGTATCCCTCATATCCTGTTCAAACTTATTTGCCGCCCCAAAAAACAAAGGCCCATCAATCGTATATATACTGATTTGGGGACAGTCATGTCCTTCGTATACCATATTCGCTCTGACTTTTTCATGTTTATGGTTAGGATCTGGCAGCACCTTCTCGACCGTTAAGGATTGGCCCATACGTTTCACAAATAAAAGCAAAGCAATCAGTAATCCCACTTCTACTGCCGTTGTTAGATTCGTAAATACAGTGAGAATAAAGGTTATGGCAAGTAAAAGTGAATCACTCGTTCTCGTTTTTAAAATATGCATAAAAGTGCTTCGTTCACTCATGTTCCACGCAACTACCATTAAGATTGGAGCCATGCTAGCAAGCGGGATGGCGGACGCATAAGGCGCAAACAGTATAAGCACCAGCAAGACGACGATGCCATGAACGATGCCTGAAATCGGTGAGGCCGCTCCGCTTTTAATATTAGCAGCTGTGCGTGCGATTGCTCCCGTTGCCGGTATTCCACCAAAAAACGGCGTTATCATATTGGCAATTCCCTGCCCAATAAGCTCGCGATTGCTATTGTGCCGATTGCCAGTCATACCGTCGGCTACTACAGCGGATAGCAGCGATTCAATCCCGCCCAACATAGCAATAATAAAAGCAGGCTTAAGCAAATTCACTATTCGCTCCCACGTCATGTCAGGAATACGTAAAGCAGGCAGCGTGCTCGGAATCGTTCCATAAGCAGAACCTATAGTTGCCACCTCCCCGTTAAAAAACAAAGCTGCGACGACGCTCGAAACAACGAGCCCCAGCAATGAACCAGGTAACTTAGGCATAAATCTCGGTACCAGCAGGATAATCAACAAACAAATTCCGGCCGTCAGCAGACTATAGCTATTTACAGTCGAAGCATGAAACCCAATTTCTTTCATATTGGACAAAAAATCCTCATGCTTTTCGATCCCCTTCAAACCCAAAAAGCTAGCTATTTGTCCACTGAAGATGATCACGGCAATGCCCGCGGTAAACCCAATTGTAACAGGCCGAGGTATAAATGCGATCAACGAGCCTAGCTTAAAAAGTCCCATAGCAACAAGCATAATGCCGGCCAGGAAACCGGCAAGCAATAAATTTTCGTAACCATATTGCAGCACAATAGCGAAAAGAATAGGAATAAAAGCACCTGTTGGGCCACCAATCTGAAATTTTGAGCCTCCGAATGTCGAGATAAGGATGCCCGCTATAACGGTCGTATATAGTCCATATTCAGGCCTGACGCCTGAAGCAATAGCAAACGCCATTCCGAGTGGAATGGCGATAATACCGACAATGAGGCCCGAGACCATATCCTTGCGAAGCGCAGATAAATGATATCCATCAAATCTCCCTCTCCCCTTCATTTTTCATAACCTTCTTTTCTTCATATATTTGATTATTTGAATATAAAGAAAAGATACTCCTGTACTCCCTTTATGTCAAACACACTAATCAGTCGAGGATCCGAATAAGTCGTTATAAAATGCAAAAAAACAAGGTTTTCCTAATTGTTGCTCACGGATTCCCTTGTTTTTTCAATTATGGTTCTTTACGAATGTTTTCCAGCAAGGAAATAGCGTCGACGAGATGATTGTCAAAAATCTGTTTCGTTACCGACAATAAGTCCTTAATTAATGGATCTCGCAAGGAGTAAATGACCGAGGTGCCTTCTTTCACACTGTGGACAACATTTTTGTTGCGTAAAACAGCCAATTGCTGCGATACGGCGGAACCTTCCGATCCTAAAATGCTTTGCAGCTCGTTTACGTTCTTTTCCCCTTCGCTTAACACTTCGAGGATGCGGATTCTCATCGGATGAGCCAAAGCTTTATAAAAATCGGCTTTAAACTGTTGAATATGCTGATTCATAAACTGCTCCCTACTATTAAACTTTTGAATATATGAATATCATAGCACACATCCGGAAATGATTGAAAACGATGTAGGCTTGTTGATTGTTTTCATTGCGCGTATAATACTCATTATATTCATACTTTTGAATATTTGATTTTAAAATGATTCACAGGAGAGGAAAGGATTCGAATGCCCGGCTTTACGATTCAACCACCATCTATAGAAAATTCGCTAATCCTTGATGAAGGACCACAAAAAATAAGCAAGCAAGTGGTCATTGACCTTGGAATGGCCTCCCTGCAAGCCATAGGTTCTGACCATATTTGCAAAGTTTGCATTTCAAATAGCGGTTCCTGCTGCAGCGGCTGCCGACATCTTTCAGATCGGGTTGGATGCCAGCGCCGCAATACAAGCTGTACCGCATGGTTATGTGGGTTTATTAAATATGTTCTTTATGAAACGGGATTTTTACAAACGTGGCATGAGTTTTGGGATCAAGTGCCTGGACAGGACTACCGCGTAGATTACACGCCCGATTCGTTTTTCATTCAAAAATCTTTAAAGCTTCCAAACATGCGCAGCTTAAGCGAAGCGCTTGCTGCCGATTTGCAAGAATTGGCTCAAACCCATATCGCGATCGGTTTTATTTTAACACTTAGAGAGAAGCTGGATAAAAATATAGATCAATTCATGTTTTATCATGATGACCCTGGGAAACAAGCCCGAATTAGAAAAAGAATCGAATTTTTATCAATCCCGTTTGAACGCTTCCGCCTTGCCTTGCCTGATTTTACGGAGAAGTGCAGCGATTTGTCTGATGAAAAAGAGAGCTCCTCTATGCTAAGTGAGACAATCTAACTTTGAAAGAGAGACGGTCAATTAGAATCCCAGATTCTCTAATGAATAATGTTCGATTTTAACTATCCAACTTGAAAATCAACCCCAATCATAATCGATCAATTTATTAAATTTGCCCGTCTCGGTATTTCGTTCATATGCAGAAAACGGTTCGTCATCTACAAATGCTAAAAAAGAATCGTCGATATTAAGCGCCGCTCCAAGTGATACAATTTGGTAATTCTCCAGATTCCCATTGTATCCTTCAGGTTCATGGCCGCTAAAAAAGATCCAGCCTAAATGATTTTCTTCATTCGGTTCATCTTTCAGCATAAGATTGAAGCTTCTCTTTTCTAGAGCATCTCGGGTCATTACGATTTTTGTATCCATATAATAATTCCATTTGCTCGCTTCTGGATCATCCAGCTTCGTATCGCATATATGCTCACACGTAAATTGAATTTCTTGCCCATAGCTTAGTTCAGTTATGTAAGATGGTATATTTCTGAGCAAGCCCTTGAAGTTGTCCTCATTACGCTCCACAATTTCAACCCACATTCTTTCGCCAATAAATTGCTCGTGCTCCTCATCGGACAAAAAAATCAATTTCACAAGATCCCCCGCCTGTAACAGATTTAACATTGGAGGGCTAGGCAAATAAAAAGTGTAAGGCGCATCTTTGTTTCGATCATATACGCTATCAAGCATCCAAGTCATGAATACTCCACCTTATTCATTCGTAGTATTTAGCAGCCGTATGCCCATAATCCCATTATAACAATGGTTTAATTGTACGACTACAAGCGAGAAATTTTTTGAAAAATAAAATACCGTTTGTTATTGGTCTATCACAATCCAATAACAAACGGTATAGGCAATTCGCTATTGGTCGGTTTCGACTTGCTGATGTTAATTGTATAGCCGAAGATAAATGAAATCGAATCAATGTTGCCGATGCCCTGTGCATCAAGAGTATTGAGGGAATGAAGTCATTATTTGGGACTTATTTCTTTAATGATAGACAACCTACCAAAACCAAATATTTATCGGGTTCCAGTAGGATTAATTACGGGCAAAATCGCCTAAGAACAAGTTAAGCGATTTTCGTAGTAATGTCAAATCCCTTCATTGCATTTCTTATTACTTGATATACTTTGTCTTATATGTAAATCGACGCGATTCAAGCGGGAGCAAAGACTTTATTGTAATACCATTCAACAAAGATAGGGTGTCGGAATTCGATGGGTCAATTTGTCGCTGTAGAAAAAATAAAGAAACCGTCCAACAAGACGCCGTTGCACGGTTCCGCTATGTGAAAAGAAGTCGCGGAGGGTAATTCACGAGTTCGACAATACATCGTATTCGGAACGGGTTGGATTCGTGACGTTATTTCATATACGCTTGAATAAGCTGAGAACCAACTTTTTGTATTGAAAATCTGTCCTTCACTGTTTTCGCACCAAATTCACCTAATAATCGAGCCCTACGGGGACTACTTAATATGCTATTGACATCTTCCGATAGCTTTTTAACAGTAATAGATACAATAGCTCCATGATCGCCAAAGTGAACTCGAATTATTTCGTTTATATTCTTAGGCTCTACTACACCGCAGTATCCCGCAACTCCTGTCGCGATAACTGGTCTTGCACACGCCATGGCTTCAAGTGCAACACGCCCTGTCCCCACAATGACATCTGCTGCATAATAAGCATGTTGTATGTCTGATAAGGGAGGACGAATATATATTGCTCGTCTACCAAGACGGCGGTTAGCTTTAGCAGCAAGTTCTACGAGTTTTGATCTCGTCACGGAAGAACCAGGGCCAAATAAAACAGCTACAAAATTAAGGTTATTTTTTGCAACAATCTCTGATGCCAAGATCACTTTTTTTGCTATGGGCAATTTGTCAGATGAGAATCTTCCAGCATAAACAAGAATCTGGGCAGATAGTGGTAAAGTAAGTGCTTTTCTCCACTTTTTTTTATTAGATCTCGAATTGAATGTTAGAGTATCGATCCCATTAGGTATAATTAGGATTTTATTGGAAAAAATTTTCATGTGTCTAACCAACCAGTTTGATAAATTTGGCGAAACAGCAATGAGATGTTTTGCCACTTTTGAAGTAGCTAACAAAACAGATTGTTTATGATAAGTACCATGAACAGTAGCAATCAATGGTATTTTATATTGTCGATGCAAAATTGCTGCATATCGAAATGACATTGAATCATGGGCGTGTATAAGCCCGTACCTTCCTTTGGAAATTATCAAGGATAATAAGGATATTCGTTCTACTAACGATTCTTTTTTTGGGGATAGAAGGTGAACAGTAATCCCTGCTTTTTTAAACGAATTTAAAAGTGGCCCTCCCATAGTAACAACGCCAATTCGAAACCCTTTTGATATTAAATATCGGGAAACAGAATGAATGTATTTTTCGGTTCCTCCAGTATTTAACTGCGAAACGAACATTAAAATATTCACATTTTCACCAACCTCACTTATCGACTCTAACAGTGGAGATCAATAACTTACTGACGACCATACGCTTTTTGATACCTACAAATTTTCTGATAGATGCTCTTATCTTTCAACATTTTGAATCCATAGATTGCCGGTTGAGGGCTAGCTTCTAGAATCCATGGGTGTAAATTTCGGTCTATGCCGGCATCATAGCCTAATTCCTTAATTCATGGGAACGTCTTATTTAACTGTCGTGCTGCTCGATACCCAAAACTTTTCAACCGTTTGGTCTATTCAGTAACATCGGTTATGTGCTTTTTTAGCAGTACATCAATTGGTTTGGAGTTACCGCCCTGGCAAACGTTAGTTACAATCTTTTTCGGATGGCCTAATCGACCGATCACACCTGTCGTTTCCCATTTGCCTTTTGGGTTTTTCTGCACCATAATCCTAAGGTCAAAAAGTCGGTTGTTGTGCCGCAGTAAATGGATTCCATGTTGAATCACATATTTTTCGCTTTTCGTTTTCTTATGGATGGAATTAGTCATACTATTAATGGAGTTGAACGTCCTTGTGACAGTATTTAGTTGGTATTTATAAGAACCTTGCCCTAGCATTTCCACACGTATGATGCCTTGCCACCAGTTCCCCTATTTGGCTTGACATAGACCATTTTGTACTTATTCAACATCGTCAATAGCATGGACTCGTTGTATAACTTTGTTTCAGGAACGTTACCACTAAGTTGTTTTGTAACGATTTGCTTACATTCTTTTTTAGTTATAAATCCAACCATATTCAGCCGACCCCTTTTACATAATGAGTATCCGTATCAAAGTATGTGCCTTTACTAAAGGCTGCTTGTGCTAATGTCCGTAGCATAGGGGCTGATTGGTGTGTACATTAGTCACTATATCTGAGGAGGTGACTTCTGCAAATGCAAATATCGACTCATCAACTAGCAAAAGGCACTAAGTTCGAAACGCCATATTACATTATCAAGGGTAAATCCGTGGGAAATACAGTCATGATAACGGCGGGGCTACAAGAAGACGAAACGGTAAACATCCTAGAGCAAAAAAACTGTTGGATTTACGACAGAAGGACATTTTCCACATCGAAAACGGAATGTTGATTATCGTTCCAATCGTTAATCAGATCGCCTATAAACGGCGTATCAGGGATATTCCCGATTTGAATCGGACATTCCTGCGTAAATTCAATCAAGCAGCGAGTCACTCACTTTCGGTCGCATTATTTCGGTTAACGAAGCAATTCAATCCTGAGTAGTATATTGATCTACATGAAGCTAGAGGCATTTTTCGGTCCGTTTCCAGCTTCACCAGCACGAGTAAACAGCATGCGAGTGCGATCCAAATCTGATTGGTAACGGCCTGTTCACTCGTCCTATAAAGATGCTTAATCTGCAAGTGCTGCTTCATCCATTTGAAAAAGGTCTCGATTGCCCAGCGGCTACGGTACCTCTCACTAATTTCATCACACGTCAAGTCGAAGCGGTTGGTTACCAGAAAGAGCAGGTTCCCTTGCGAGTCTTCGGTCTGAACCATTTGCAGAGCATGCTTCTTCTGCTGCTGCTGCTGGGAGCCGCTTCGGACGAGGCAATCGGCCGATACCAAACTGCCTGCGGGCACATCCATCTCCTCCATGGGCTCGAGTTGCGTATTGCTCTTCAGGCGGGTCACGAAGAAAATCTCAACCCGGCAGTAGCGATCAAATACGGCGTAGTCGATGTAGCCACCCTTCTTGATTTCTTCTGCCGTCAAAATTTTCTTGACCTTCCGCTGAACCTTTGGGTTCTCTTCGCTTTCGACTGGATTCTTCGGTATCTCGCGTTCCACCTCGTCAAGATAATTGAAAAACACTTTGATGTTGCGAACGTAATTTGCTATTGTCGTCATTGAGATATCTTTTTTATAGTCTGTTCGATTTTCAGGATGGTTCTTATATTTCGACTCCACTTTGTTTACAACGGTGTATTTGCCCCGCTCACGCAAATACTTAATGTACTGTCGGATAAGACCCGACTGAGCTTTCTTAACCTCTTCAATCTTGAAATGCTCTTGCAAGTACTTACCGAACAGCTTTAACGTCTGCTCGTAACTTGCCAAAGTCTTACGTGAAAGGTTTTTAGACGAACAATAAATCATGAAATTGTCCAGTTGAAAATCAAAATCGGTCATAAAAAATACCACTCCTTCATTGGTTTTGGAGAACCAATAAATAAGTGGTATCAGTTGGTTTACTATTCTGAAGTTTATAGGCTTAGAAACATCCAATTCGGATGTTTACCGCCAAAAATGTTTTGGCTGGATGCTTTTTCCAAAACCCGAAATCCCTTGCTATGACTCTAATCTTCCCCTGTTCAGCTTACCTTATGCTCAATCCGCAG
>NZ_JBCNGR010000008.1:0-928599 GCF_050481745.1 Paenibacillus algorifonticola
CGACGCGGGATGGTGTCGTTACCCTAAAACCTCCGCAAATTCAGACGGTCAGTTTGTCGCTATTGCAATAAACTATTACGCGTATAGTTTGTCGGAATGGTCAGCGAAAATTCATCGCTAAGAGAGGCGTGTTAAAATGAACCGTAGTAACCCGAAGTTTACGTTTATCAGCCGTAAGGAGCAAAGTGTTAAGATTGATTTGGATACGCAGATAGGACGGTTTTTGCAGGCGAAAAGCTTAGTAAAGCGATCGAAGAAAACGATTCATACGTATGCGCAATCGTTGTCACAGTTTCGTACGTGGTATGAAGCGCAAGTAGATGCGGTGATAGACTCTGAGACTTTGAAAACGTTTATCCACTATCTCACATTCGTAAAAGTACGGTGGGACGACCACCCTACGAATAGTAGCGCTGTTGTCGGACTATCGGCGCGCTCGGTGAACAATATTATCCGCGTTCTTAAAATCTTCTTTAATTACCTCGTAGCAGAGCGGACGATAACCGCTTCGCCTATGGATGCGCTATCGTATCAAACGGAAGAAAAGAACACCTTCGAAGTATTCACGGATGAACACGTAGTCTTACTCATGTCCGCGCCGAACCGCCGAGTCTACACGGGAATGCGCGATTACTGTATGATGCTCATGCTTTGCGATACCGGCCTACGTATCGGCGAGCTGACCGGCTTAAAAATATCGGATATCGACTTTACGCTGCGCCAACTCGTCGTCCGCGCTGAAATATCGAAATCGAGAACAACGCGCATCATTCCGTTATCTCCACTTACCATTAAAGAGCTTGAACGTTTGATTTCGTACATGGACGTATCCGACGACGACTACTTATGGCTTACGCAGTTTGGGAACCGCTATTTCGGAGATACGTTCAGCAAGATGCTGAAACTCTACGCGAAAAGGGTCGGCGTTACCGGTCCCCGCGTCAGTCCGCATACCTTCCGTCACTACATGGCGGTCAAGTATCTGCGCGGAGGCGGCGATCCTATATCGTTAGCGCGTATACTCGGCCATTCATCGCTAGATATGACGCAAGTGTACGTCAAGTTTACCGGAATGGATTTGCGCGATCAGCACGACAAAGCATCGCCAGTAACGAATCTACTCGATAAGGGTAACGAGAAAAAGCGCGGTAAGGTGCGGTTTTAACTAAGTAAACGCAGAAAAACGGCACTTACGAACTATTTAGCGGAGGCTGTCCGTTAAGTAGCGTAAGTGCCGTTTCATGTTTCTTCTATTATATGTCGCCGTACGCGAAATGAATCTACTTCCACATATCGCCAAATTGCGACTTTTGTAGTAGGATAATAGTATCTGCTAAGATATAAGGAGAGATTCAAATAATGGAAGAGTATGATACACTTTCCGAAAGTTTGAAGGCGCTTGATACTATTTTAAGCAACGACCCATTAAATAAAGAAATGCTTTGGAGGGTAGTCGATAATTTTTTCAAGCATTCTAGAGAATCAAGCTATTTATCGGCTTCTATAGATACAGTTTTTAGTAAACCCAGCGGGAGCGTTATTGAGTTCTTGCTACAAGATATTAATCTATCCAAAAATGTACTACAAGACCTTCAATCCGAACACGAATTGTTTTATTTAGCACTTTGTGCATCTTTTGCAGACGTTTTCAAGCGCCACTGCATGAAGCAGATGAATAAAGATTATCTAGAAATGATGTTTTGGTCAGATGATTCTACTTTGAAATTGATAAAAGCCGATGGGGATTACTTAGATATACATACGGATACAAGTACGCTTATTTTTATTTCCAAAAAAATTTATGCCGCCCTTATTAACAGAATTGAAACTCTAGAGCCTTTTGATGCAGATATTATAGAAACTCAAATTATAGACTTGTACAATTCACTTCAAGGAGTGGTTCAATACTTAAAAAATCGGGAGTCTGAGGTCGAGGGTGGGCCGGATGAATAATGATAATAATAACACGTTCTTAAATCGCCTTAACCTCACACCATCTTATACAAAACAACTTAGCGTTATGCTCGGCGAGGATTCGGTGAACAGGTTTAATATCGGCAATGAAGCGGTTAATAGCTTTAACGTCGGTAACGAAGCTGTAAGAAACTTTGATACCAAGGGTGCAAAGTATTCAATTCTAAGGCAAGCAAGTATTATTGACCAAGAAATTTTCAATAATACTGCCAATGCAAAAGAGGACATTTATACCTTAGGAGAGAAATTAAAAACTATCTCAGCTTCTTTAAATGCCCTGCTATCAACAATAAATCTAATGGCTGGAGGTTTAGACATGAGTGCGGAGAATTTATCCGAAATTAAACTACGCGTGGAGGATATAAACAAGTCCCTCAATAAATTAACAACTGATGTTGCAGTTATAGACGAACGAATAAAAAACAGATTTGATTCTTTGGATAAATCTATAGCTGATATAAAGAATAGTATAGCGGAAATTAAAGCACCAGTTACTACATTATCAAGTGATTCAATTGAATTTAAGAAAGATATAGAGAGTATTAAGGCTAAGCAGGCAGATTCAGTTACAAATAAAAAATGGCTATTGACTACTATCCTGTCCGGTGCATCTGTATTAGGAGTTATACTTAAATTTATAATAAAATAATCAAAGGCGCCAATCAAAGGCGCCTTTTCAATTCGTACTTACTGCGTCTTCTGCCCGCTAGCCACGCGCAGTACATTCGCCAGCCTATTCGCTTCCTTCTTGCGCGGCTCGTCTTTCTTTACGTTAGCAGCCGCCCATTCCGCCTTCAGAAATACGATAATCGCGTTAGCATCTTCGACTTTCAATTCCGGCTCCTCCTTCGTAATCGCGTTAATCTTCGCTAATGCTGCGCTCGTCTGCGCCGCCGTCGGACGTAAGCCTGCGCGATACTCAGCCGTTGAGAGTCCGAACGTCATCTCGAAGTGTGGCGCGTCCTTAAACGATGTCCAATCGCCGCCCCATGCGAAGCCCAGCGCTTTAGCCTCCGTTACAACTTCGCTCCAATCCGCTACGCCGTCCTTATCCGCGTCCCTCTTCGTATCCCAATAAACGGAGCGGCCGTCGTCCGAGAGCAGCGCGAAATCAATCGCTACTCCGAAATTGTGAAACGAATAGCCTGCGCGCGCATTCGTTACAATCGCGCCTGCTTTCGTACGGCCTTGCGCGTAGAGTCCGTCTTGCTCCGCGTACGTACGAAGTCCTTGCGTAATCACGATCGGTACGCCGCGTTTATAACTGCGCTCGATTAACGCTTCAGTCGCCGCTTTGACTACCGGTAACAGTCCGCTTAATCGCGCGGCCGACTTCGCCTTCACTTCCGCAAGTGTCAACGCCATTACTTAACGCCTCCCTTACGCTTCAGCACGTCGATCATCTCGCGAAACTTGTCCGGAAGTGGCAAGCCGAGCCGACCGTAATTCTCCGTTATGGATATCAGCTCATTCGCGATGTAGAAGTACGTAGCGGCCGCCATTGCTACGTTATCAAGTTCGAGCAGCACGTCGACGCGGTGCGCCAGGATGATAACGAGAAGCATAAGACCTTTCTTCACGCCGCCTGCCGAACCGATAGCGGAGCTGAGTCCGCGACCCTCCTTGAACGAAGCGCTGATGCCCGTAATAATATCCGCTACCATCGCGATTAACAGGAACGTTAGTGCCTCCGTCCAGCCTCCGAAAGCAAACGCAATAAAAGCGCCAGCAACGCCAGCGCCTCCGTTTAATATGATCTGTCCGTTCATTCGGACGCCTCCTCTGCGCTAAGTAACGCACCAACAGCGGCGCGGTCACGCTGCGGTACGTCCTCCAATTTACGTAAGCCGAGTTTGATTAATCGGCAATATACGTACGCCATTAAGCGTCGCCTCCTTCGTTTGTCTGTAACGCGATAAGCTGTTCGTATACGTCCGCGAGCGCCGTCATTAATGCGACATTATCGGCTTCTAGCGATTCTATACGCAGCTCTTCTAGCGATTTCTGCGGTAATAGTGCGGCCTCTTCTTCCGGTGTTTTAGCGCGCTCCGCTACGTCAACTAACACACCATCCACGATAACGAATGTGTAATACGGATATAGCGCCTGCACCTTCACCGCTAGTTCCGTGCCATCCGCGACAAAATAAGCGTCAGGATACGTATCGGCCGTCAGCCATTCACCAGTTTCGTAACTACCGTTTGCATGTACGATCATTGTAGACCCCCCCTTATCTGAACGCGATGTAGTTATACACGGCTCCGGTTGTATTCGTGTAGAGTGAGTTAACCGAGCCTACGTCACGGTAAGCGACCTTGAAACCGTTCGTAGCCGTCTGAACGATCGGACCATACACAGGACTACCGTTATACGCAGGACTACCGCTTATTGCAAAGCCGCAATACTCAGTCCGACCGAATAGTGTACTCAGTATTACGAGTACCGCACTCGGCGTAAACGGCAACGCTATATCCCGCAATGCCGTACCGTCGCCTGTATACGTACCCGCCGCGTAAGCAGCTCCTGCCATAATTCCGTCAAGCTTCGTTTTATCGGACGAACTCATAAGTCCGTTAGCGACCGCTGAAGCAACTGCCGTCGACGCCTTGCCGTTCCACGTATTCTTTTCCGCGTCCGATACGAAACGGTTGCTCGCATCCTGAACGATAATAGACGGCGGATGCGTTGTCGGATGCGTGTAATTATTAGCGCCCGTTGCAATTGTATCGAGCTTCGCTTTATCTGCCGCGCTTTGAAACCCGGCAGAGCCAGTCGTAACCAATGCGTGCGCCGTCCCGCCCGCTCCTTTATGCGCGGTCAAGTCCGCACTTACGCCATCTACTTCAGTCCCTAATGCACCTAACTCCGCTATCTTTGCGTCCAATAAGTCCGCGTTAGCGTTGAAGTTAACGATTGTCGCGTTATCTGACGCCTCTACCTTTTTAATGCCGTTTGGTAACGTCTGCATACTACGGTCCCTCCCATATTTCTAGTTGTGCATACGTAAGTCCGGCCGTTTGTATGCCGCCGAACGTAACGTCATAGCCTTCGAGCTTACCAAACGTCGTATAAATGAACACGTACTCGACGGCCAAATGCGCCGGCATAGCGTCCCGCACCGCAGCTTCCAAGTCCGCGAAGTTAGGCGGCTGCCCTAATGCGGAAACGAACGTCAGCTTCACCGTATAGTTCGCGTTATCCTCTACGACCTCGACTTCGCCGTTTGCGTAAGCTTCCGCAATGGATTCGATTAAGGCCGCCGTTACCGTACCGACTCCGCGAATACGCGACTTAATAACAGCGCGGCGCTGGTCGATCGGCTTATCCGCGTCGGTCGCTAGCGCAAAATTACGCTCCCAGCGCGGTAAGGCCCAAGTCGCCGTATCAACGAACATTTGCGCAAGCACGTCGTATATATCCGCATTAATCTGCGCTGCCTCAGCGGCCTCACGGTCGATGATATTCGTAGCGGTCGGAATGTCTTCGTAATAGCGCGGCAAGTAATCGTGCATATCGCGTTGAATCTCCGTTAGCGTCCTCATTCCGTCACCACTACCGTTCCTGGCGTAGCGACTTGGCCCGCGTTAATCAAGACGTTTGAGACGCCGCCATTAACCGTTAAATCCTCGTAATCCACAACCGGCGGAATGTCGAGAATAACCGCAGCTATGCGCGTGTAGCGAACGAGGTTATCTTTAAACGCAATCGACGCGAGATACGCCGTTACGCCTTCGGTAATCTGCGTCTCGACGGCTTCAATCGTAGCTCCTGGCGCGAGTGTAACGGAGACGGAAACGTTAATCGGTATCTCTGCCGCGCCCGTAACCGTAACCGTTGCGCCGATCGGACGCAGGCTTTCGATATAAGCCGCCGCTGCCGTCACCGTCGCGCTATCTGGCGCTGTCTTATCTGCCGCGAGAAGTACGACCTTGACCGTACCAGGACCGGCCCACACTGGAATAACTTGCGCGTCCGATACGCCGCCGACCTCTAGCGCCCACTGGCGGTATTGATTCGCGTTACCGCTCGTCGCAGGCTTGGCCGCCCGTTCGAGGATACGCGTCCGGAACTCTTCTTCCGTTTCTCCGACCGCGCCGCCCGTAAATGCTGCGCTATTTGTAACGGTGACAACTCCGGCCAAGCCGCCGAGAACGGTATTAATCGCGCCAGCCGCTACGTTACCGGACGCGCTTGCTTCGTCTGCTTCCGCTGGTACGGTGACTCGCGCAGGCCGACCCGTAAGTGTACCGGACGCTGTTGTTGTAAAATAAACGGGCTCTTCGCCTGCTGTCGACGTCTGTACGCGAGTCCCAATCGGTACCGTTACGCCGCCTGCTCCGCCGAACGTTAACGAACCCGCAGCCTTAGTCGACAGCTTACGTGTCAATCCGTACTCAGCCGCGCGTAAATCTAAATACGGGCCGTACGTCGTATCGACAAAGCCGAAGTTGAGTACGTTGTCCATTTCGATATATGCAAGCGCCATTTCGATTGCGGCCGGAGATAGTAAATCGTAAGTCGCCGAACCTTGCCGCTTATCAATTTCCGCAGGACTCGCGTCAAGCATCCGCTGAAGTATCGCGGCTTTCGTTTGATCTTCATACATTAAAGCGTCACTCCTTCCGTAATGATGTCACCGTTAATCGCCTCGACTGAGAACGTAATAAAACAAGCGTCGGCGCTCCGCTGGATTACGAAGTCATCGACGCTTAATATGCGGTCATCGTAAATAATTGCTTCGCGGATAATACGCGTTATCTCCGCGTCAAACAGTTCGTTGTTAACGTTCTGGCCGATCAATGACGTTATCTCGTTACCGTAATCCGTGTCGTAAATGATGTGCTGGTCACGCGCTGTAACGAGCGCCTTCCGGATAAACTGGCGGAGTGCCGATTCGCCGTCAATAATCGCAGTTAGCTGCTGCTCGAATATATCGTAAGTCCGGCTCGGCTCCGGCGTAACGTCCGCCGTTATTACGCGGTCGCTCGTTGAGCTTAACGGTTTTAGCGCCATTAAAACGCCCCCAATCGGTCGAGGATAGCGTAAGTTTGGCCGTCCGATAATTCCGCGAGAATAACGCGGTCATCAACGGCGAGGCCGCTTTCGATAAGACGTTCGGACACGACGCAATCGTCCGCATCAAGTTCGAGTTTAGTACCGTCAATCTGTACGGTAAACTCCGGCGACGCGGCCGTAACCGTTCCGAGTTCGAGCTGCGTGTCCTTATTCGCGCCAATCTGCCGAATAACGTCGTGTAGTTTCTGCGCTACGCTTCCCTCCGGTTTCATTCCGCGTCCTCCTTCGTTTTAGTCTTCGTCTTCTTGTCCGTCTCCGCTGGCGGCGTATATTCGAGTGTCGGCAGATCGTCCGTTGCTGATAACGTTAGCACCATCTTGTGCATACCGGCTGCCCACGTGTGGACGTCGCTGCTCACGTAATAGCTGCCGATAATCTGAGTCATCGCATCGTGAACGTAAACCGATACGCCAGCGTACGTGTCGTCGTAACCCTCTGCCGTTACGATAGCTTCATCGTCTATGACGTTTAATTCCGCGAGTCTATCCGCTGCCAGCTTCGTTATTTCCGCCTGAGTCGCGTCGGAATCGCCCGTCTCAAAGTGCTGCATGAGTCCGTAGCCTTCAATCGAAGCTTGGTCGGATGCGACCGCAATAATCGGCTTCTTCTCTTCATCGCCACCGACAATGCGGACTTGATTGCGCATGTCCTCGATTGATTGCGAATAGGACGCTTCGAGTAAGTTCGTCGCCGACTCGATGATGAACGCTGCTTTCCGATCCGTCCGTTTCGCGAGATGAAGCGCGCCTTCCGCAGCGTAGATAAAATAGCGTCCGCCTCCGTGTTTGCGCGTAACCGTCAGCGCCGTCGTCATCATATCCCATAGCGTCATGTCGCGTAGAATAAGCTTCGGAATAACGTACGGCGTTTCCGCGATCGTGCCGACATTAATACCGAACTCGACGCAGAGCTTCCGGATAATCTGGCTCGCGGTCATCTTCGTAAACTTCTTCGTGTCTTCATTCTTCGCAAGGTATACGTTCTCGTCATAGGCGACCAACGTCATCGATCCGGATTGATCCGTGTTGCGGCGGAATATGAATCCGCGAAACAGTTCGACGCCATCCGAAAACAAACGGAGGTCCTTGCCGAGCTGAAATTCCGCGATAGGTTTAACGCCGTCGAGCGTGTTGGTTAGCGTCACCTGAAGCGTGCGGTACGCCTGCTTGACGTCGCCCGACCATTCGACTGATTGCGTTATCTCTTCTATATAAATGTCTCCGTTGCCTCCATTATAGAGGACGCGTAAATCCTGCGGTACATTCATCGCGGAATCACCAGCTTTTGGCCGAGCGCGATTAAATTCGGATTCGCTCCGATTAGTTTTTTGTTCGCGTCGTAAATCTGCCGCCATTTATCGCCGTTTCCGTATATTTCCGACTTGGCCGCGATCTTAAACAGCGAGTCGCCGCGCGATACGGTATAATTCGATAGCTTCTCGCCTGTGTCCGCTCGGCCCGCTGAAGCCGTCGTTACTGTCGTTTTATCCGCAGCGTAACCGAGTTTGCGGTACGAAACGAATCGATACTCGCGCAGGGATAAATCGAAGTAAATATCGCCGGGATTTCCGCCACGCTCCGGCTCGTACGTAAAGTCACGGACAGTTACCGCGAGATTAATCGGCGTTCCCGTCACCGTTAAGCGCAACGGTTCTCCCGACCGCATCCAGCGCTGTATTTTATGGACGCAATTCCACGGCTTTGGCAGCGGCGAGTAAGCGCAGTAAGTCGCGTTGTAATCGCGCGGAAAGAACGAGCTGAACCGGAACTCCGTTTGGCGACGTTGGCCGATAACGGTATACTCGCCGAATTGCGCCGCGTCCAAGTCCGTGTAGCCGTGCGAAGTAGATACGGAAATAGATTCGGGATTGACCGGAAGCCACAAGCGTTCGGCTCCGTTGTTGAAACTGAGATGAAACTGTATCGGATTCTTCGCCATTAGTTTTCGCTTGGCCCCCCTAACCGTTTTCCGCCTGGCTTCGCGTTCGCGTTGTTAGCGTCAGAAATCATCGTATACAAACTACGCGCGATTTTCCCGACGTCCGCTTCCTCACGAATTGTAGCTCCGCCCATGTTGACGGTAACGGTCGTATTGTTCGTAATTGGCATCGGCTGTGACGGTACAGAGGGTGCGTAACTTACCTGACTGGCGGGAGTGTCCTTACCGCTACCTGAAATAGCTTCGTCAATCTTCTTACTCAAGCTATTCAGCCATAGTGGGTTGTCTAGGAAATCCGAACCCGCGTCCTTCATCTTATCGTAAAAAGAGGTCTTCGGCTCAGTCGCTGATAGTGACGTATTTCCATAAAGTGGGGTATCTTTAGGTTTGTTTTCCATCGCCTCATACAGAGATGAGATATTCTCCGCCCTGGCCGCTCCCTTTGCTGCGGGGCTTTGCGAGCTTATATAGTCCAGAAGCTGTATAACCCACGGAGCAGCCGCGATAGAGATACCTACGACAAGTCCTACGTACCCGCCTGCGTGCAGCCCCGCAACTGCTCCCAACACTAACGCTAAGACAGGGTCGTTCTTTATGCCTTCTACGAATCCAGAAGCTGCACCTTCCGCTATTCCCTTTCCGACTGTCAGTCCCATACTCGTAATTTGCGGGTAGTACCCTTCTGCTGATCCTAGTAGCGTTCCGACTATCTTTTCCGAATAACCTTTAAAGGCCGCTTCTCCCGATCCTTCCCACCATTTATCGAAGGAAGTCTTTACGGTATCAAAAACAAACTCTACCTTGCCTTCAAACGTGGGAATCTTCATAAACTTAGAGTTGTTTGTAAAGTTATCCGCGATATACTTCTTTCCTTTGTCAATCGCCTTTACTAAGTTGCTGACTAGTCCCGTAAGTGCGTTACCGCCGAATTTCGAAATAGCCGCAGAATTGACGTCGAGCCACTTATTTACGTCGCGTAATATCGGTTTCAACTTCTCAAGCGCACCAAAGCCCATGTCACGGAAAGTCATTCTCGTCTTATCGACCGATTTTCTGTAAAGCCCTAGCGCAGTTTGTCCTTGTGCCGTGATGAGTTCTTGGGTAATGCCGTATTTCGTCAGTTCCTTGTCCAGCGCCGCTAATTGCTTAGCCAATGGGAGGTTTTTTATTTCTTTAAGTACGCTCCTTGGTATCTCAAACCTCTCGGCCAAACTAGTAATGTCTCCGCTGTTTAACTCGCGTAGCGCAACGGCAGCACCTTCTAGACCTTGCATAGGGTCCAGAATTGCCAGGCGTTCCGCTATGTTTGTCAGCTCCCGTAAGTCGTCCATATCTTTACTCATTATGATGAAAGATTTCGACGCGTTTAAGAAGTCCGTATCACTTAGTACGGACTCGGCCGATTTCTGACTAATAAAGTCATAGTATTCCTTCGCTTTCTTCTCGTCGCCTTTGAATAGCGCCGTTATGGTACTCGTACTCATCTCCGCCTCCGCCGCTGCGCCGATCGTACTATGGAATAATTTTGCCGCAGCGCTAGCTCCCGTGTAAGCTGCCGCTAATGCGCCTACGCCTGCGGTAAGTCCAGACAATTTGCCCGCCGTTCCTACGATTGCCTTACTGACTGTGCGCAAAGGACGCGATGCCTGGTCAACAATACGCATGTATGCCGTTAAGTTAAACGCCATACGTTACCTCCTCTCTGCTTTACGTCGTTCCCGCGCCTCTTCTTCGAGTTGGTAGCGCATAGACTCGTACATAAAGCGTTTTTCGCGTTCCCCAAGCTGATACACGACGTGTGGCGGAATATGATGCCGTTGAAATATGACGTGTAACAGCCACGCCTCACCGTCGCTCTTTATTAGTTTGGGAAATCGATTTCCTCTTCGCCGTAACCATTAGCCTCTAATGCCGCTTGAAACAATCGTTTAATTTCTCCGTCAAGCAGCGCTTTCTCAACGCAATCCGCTGCGTCCTCTGCTTTGTAATGCGCAATGAGGGCAGCGTCGGAAAAGTCCGGCTCTACGCAGGTCTTAACGATAATCGCCGCTGCGAACATATCCGCGTTCAGTTCCTTGCCGCCTTTACCGTTACCGAACGTAGACTCCTGGCGCGCTCTTTCGATGACGTCCCGGTCGACCGCCTTAACCGTAAAATTAACGCCTAGCCGCGCCATCGGGACGTCGCGTGTTACGTATTTATTAGCGCCAAGCAGCGCCTGAAGTGCGTTAGATTTCGTTTTCATTCGTGATTCCTCCGTTTGGGTTATTGGTCAAATTAAAACGGAGCAGCCGCGTTTTAATGCGTACTACTCCGTTGATATTGCGCATGTTAAGCGGTAACTACCGCATTAGCTATTACGCAGCGGCGTCATGATTTGGTGACCGGTAAATGTGAACGGAAACTCGTTTTCGACCATGCTGCCGACGTCCGACGTAATCAGCGGAATCGAATCGAACGTTACGCCCTTAAGACGTACGCGGTAAGTACCGCCGTTGTCCGGATCGGTTACGGAATAAATCAGCTCCGTTACAAGCGCCGACTTCGTGTCATCCGTACCTTGGCCGATTTTTTCGATGAGTTCGGAGGTTACGAGATAGCCGCTGAAATCGCCGCTGCCACTTACTCCCGTTACCTTTTTTCCGATCCAGCGTGTGCCTGCGATTTTGATATCCTCTTTATCGAAGTTAATCGTCGCGTTAACGGTCGTTACATTCGTGAGCCAATTACCGTCCGCGTCGAATAGCTTGCCGAATCGTCCGCTTATAACTTTCGATGGGTCCATCGTCATTTTTCTTCGCCTCCTTATACGTTAATGGTCATGAAAATACGTTCCATCGAATCGATCTCAACGTAGCTAATCGCGAGGAACACTTTATCGCCAGTCGACGGATTGTTCGGATCGAGCGCGACCACGGGGCCGGACAAGACGCCGTTATCCGCGAGCGTTTCGAGGTATTTCGTAACGCTGGCAATCAGCGCAGCCTGACCATCGTCGTCATTCGGCAGCTTACCGATGTACGATTCGTTAGCCGTTTTCTGAATGTCGTCAATAACCGCCTGTCTTGCGCGAATGCTCCGAATCTTAGCGCCGGAAGTCGTAATGCCTTGTTCGATTTTTACGCGCTTGCCATCGTTGGTTAAGACGAGACTGCCCGCCGCTAGAGCCGCGTTTGTCTGCGCGTTGGATAAGCGCTTTGTCACGTCGTTAGCCGTAGTAGCTGCGTACGTAATCGAGGCGTTAATCGCTGTGCCTGCGATAAGGCCCGCAACAAATGGCGCGTACTCAGAGGACGAAAGAGATACGTCACCGATGACCGCGCCGTTAATTACGTTGACGATGTAGTCGTCTTCGTTCAGCGTTGAGCGCGCGTTACCAAGCGCCGGATCGGCGTCCGTTGTCGCATTACCTCCGATGACGAGCATATACTGCTTGCCGTCAGCGCGATTAGCGATTGTCCACGTTTTAAGCGCCGCATGCTCCGTGACGTCGTATTCATGCGCGACGAAGACGTTAAAGAACTGCGTATCAAAGCCCGCACGCATTGCCGTATAGTCCGCTGTTACTGCTTCGTCCGGCAGCGTATAAACAAGCACGGATGCTGCTCCGCCTTGAAACGCGAGCGTAATCGGACTGATATTATCAACGCCGAATAGCGCTTCCGCTTCTCCGACCGTTTCTACTTCGTAATATTTTTCCTCTACCGCCGTGCCTGCGTACGTACTAAGCGCCAGTGCAACGATGCCGCGTTCGCCGCCTGTAATTGCGTCTACTGCCGCCTGTACAAAGTTGATGTACACGCCTGGTCGCGTAGGTAGAGACGTCGGATCAAATGTGCCTCCCGCCAATGTAAAGCCCCCTTATATGTTCGTAGTAATTTTCGTTCTGACTTCGCCAATTAACGGCACGTCAGTTTGCGTCCGTCTCTCGCGAACTTGCGCACGTAAGACGCCGATTGACGCGAATAAATCGCCGTCCGTCTCAAACGGCTGTGCAAAAGAAAACGCCCCGACGCGTAAATATCGCGATGAGGCGTTAATTGGTATTAAATTTCGGTCGTACAGCACGCTGCTTAACACGTCCATTTTCGTCAAGACATCCGCTATCTGTGCGCCAAAATAAATGATTTGATAATCGCGGTCGGCGCGGTAGTGTTGGTACGTCTCCGTCGCTCGCCCATCGTTTATCAAACGGATGACGAATAGACCGCTATAAGGCTGACGCGGTACTACTTGCTTCTCGGTCAGCGCGTCCGGAAACGTAGCCTTGACGAAAGCTTCAATCGATTCGAGTTCGTTAACGACGCCCAATTCGGAACCCCCTTCGCCGCAGCTCCGCTTTTATATCGTCTTCCATTTGGGCCGCCCAATCTGCGCCATAACGCTCCAACGGTTCATCAATAAATCGCGGAATCGTGCCGGGCGTTGTCGGATGGCGGAACCTGTCACCGTGCTTAACCGGATACTCATCGTGCAGATACGCCGCGTAGTCACGTTTTCGCGCGCCATGCGTCTCGATAACGCTTGCCGATATCGTACCGGTAACATTATCTCCGTCCTTTTCCGTATCAACTTTAATGCTGCGCCGCAAATGGCCCTTATCAAGCGGAGCCACGTCGACCGCTTTCCGCTTCCACGTATCCATAACGTCATGAGCCGCAACGACTGCGCCTTCATCTAGCGCGTCATCTAGCCGCCGATCCCAGCTCCGAAAAAATGCGCCAAGAATCCGTTGCGCTATGTTCCGCCGACCATCGATATTAACCGTTATCCTGTTACTCGCGCCCATTATACGTACACCTCCGTCAAGATAGCGCGGCCGTTAAACATGCGAATAGGCCGTATCTTAATCGGTCTGCGTTCGATCGTTACGCCTAATTCGTTTACATACGTTATTACGTCGTCGTACGCAATGGCCGCTAATTTATCGAGCAATATTCGCATGTCTGCGACCGCCTCCTCTCCGGCTTGATTCGTGACTACCTTCGTCGTCTCTTCGACGCGAGCCTTTAGCGTAATGACTTCGGCTGCCGATGTGCGTCCCCATCCGTCAGACGCGCCAGCTTTCGTTACAATAACCGTCTGCTTCAGCGGTAATATCGCCATTACAGCACCGTCCATTTAACGCCGCGTTTCGATATGACAACGCCGTTTTCCGCGCCTATAAGATCGAGCGCTACTTGCGGAATCAATGCCGCAGGATCGGCGTCAGGTCCGACGACTAAGTCCACTTTGAAACCGACCGATACCGTAAGATTGAGCGCAAAGTCTTCGATGCCTTGGCGTGCTAGTTTATTCGTATCGTTATAAGCCGTCGCGAGTACGTTAGCGAACTCGTAAGTCGCCGCGTCGGGTATCATATATTTCGGGTATTTTCGGGCTAGCGTCCGTCCAGCGACGTTTAGTATGCGTCCTTTACTCGCTTCGTCTGCGTCCGTCCAATCCTCAATTACGATGCAATTTGCGCTGATATACTCGTCCGCTTCCGTTACATTTACCGCCACATTGCGGCCTCCTCCGTTTGTTATTTTACGGAGGATTTACGCGAGGCGGGCGGCTTAACGTGTTTCTCCGCTTTATCCGCTGCTGCTACTTCCTCCGGTTCTTCGACACGCACAACGTCCGCCAATTCGTTTAGTACCGCGATCTCCGCTTCGGACTCCGTGACGAAGAAGCCTCCGCAAAATCTACGGAAGCTCCCGTCTACGTAAAATCCAAGTTCCGGATAACGCGGCGATTCGTATTTCGCTATCCGCTCCATCTTACGCCAGGCCTTTCAGGCGACCGTGTGCTTTCTCTTGCTGGAACTCAAGCGTGTATTCACCGACGATTTGACCGTTCATATAATCGCCTTTAGCACCCATAAATGTATGCCCGAACTCGCGTGACTTAAGCGGTTTGATAGCCATTCTATTTGCATCAACCAGTAGCAGCTCGTCCGAAGACAGGTTTTGGTTGAGGACAATTTCGAATTGACCGAAGTCTGTAACGAGATGATCCACCTTTACCCCGCGAATATTCTCATCCTGCGTGATATGGATTTTATTCGAATCCGCAGCCGAAAGTACAACCTTCTGCTTAGCAGGAACCATGATTTTATAGTTACCGCCACTTGCAAAACCGCCTGATTCATAAATACCTTGCGCAAGGTTGGTAACCGCGCTAATTGTGAGCGCACCGTTTACGTTAGTTACGTTCGTTTGAATAAACTGGCGGATACCTTTCATTTGGCGGATTTGACCGGACTCGTATTGCACGCCGTTAATCAGCGCCTTTTCGAGCTGAAGCGCAAGCTCAAGCTGTTTCTTCTGCTTTTCGTGTTCGTAGAGATTGTCGATTCCAAACTGAGCAACGGCCTGCGCTGTACCGGAGATGTCAATTGAGTCGTCGAAGATTTGTGTAATGTTCGATTTACGCACACGCGGTTTGAATCGAGCAGAACGAGCGTCAGCACCTTCCGTACCCTCTACGAACAACACCTCAACCTTCGCGCCGGAAGCGATAGCAGCGGCCGTTGTAGATGCGTAACCGCGTGTCACTGTCAACGTTTTTGCTCCGACATCGGTTGCGGAAACGTAAAGCAGCTCCTCACCGATTTTGATAACGTGCCCTACACGGAATGGCTCAACGGATACGACGGCAATGCTCGTAGCGCCGACAAGGGCGGATGCAGTCGTTACCGTTTCATCTCCGTACATTTCATCCTCATACCAAACGTGTTCTACCGCCGTAACTGCCTCTGCGAAGCCTAGCGCGTTCAGCAACGGAGTTTGATGCGGATTAAGCAGAAGAATTTCGTCAACTACCGACTCGCGCTTGCCTACTAGATTTGCGTTATATACTTTAGCCATTATTAAATATCCCCTTTATGTTGGTTTTTGTTTATTTATTCAGTTCGTCTTTAAGTGCGGCGTAAGCCATGCGGTCTTCGATGCGACCTGTCCTGCGCGCTTTCTCGCCAGCTTCCGCGATAAGTTGTTCCTTCGTTTTCTCCGCTTTCTCCTCGCTACCGCCCGTACCTCCGCCGATCGCACGCGGTTCCTTCTTCGTTTCAGCGACTAGATACGGTTTCGCGGCCAGCAACGCAGCCACAACGTCATCAACTCCGGCCACATTTCCGTCATCATCTACCGACGCGCCGCTCAAGTCCGCGAGTCTGTATGCGTCATCTACTGCGTCGGCTCTTACGCCAGCCTCTTTCGCGAGCAATCGGAACTCTGCGCGAATAACGCGGTCATTAGCGGCCTTCAGCGCTTTATCGCCGCGTTCGGACGCTTCCGCTGCCTTGCGTTCGGCTTCGGCTTTTTCCGCCTGCAACCGCTCCGTTTCCGTCAATTCCGCAGTTTTACGCGCGTCCTCTTCGGCTTTCAAGCGGTCGCGCTCCGCCTTCAGCTCGTCATAATCGGCGTACTTACTTTTAACGCGGCCTTTTTCGCGTCCAATTAGCGCGTCTAGTTCTTCCTGCGTAAATTCGAGCTTCTTCGGCTTTTCGTCACCTTCGCCGGAATCTTCGTCGCCTTCCGCAAATAATTGTAGATTCAACGGTAGCGAATACATGCGTTTAGTTTCGTTATTCATACGTCCTCCAACCGTTTAAAGCCCGTCGGCTATCGTTTAGTACAGCCGCGCAGTTTAGCGTCATAGGCGTATCGGACAATTGTAGTAACGTTAAATTTTTACGATTTGGAAATCCGTCCAAGCCAATCCGTTACCTGAGTTCGCGCCGCCGTTTCCGCGTCCAAGTGCGATCGTCAAGAACGTCGTATCGAACGGTAAGGTAAACGGAACGCGGAGAAAGGAGCCTTCGCCTGGCTGCGCATAAAACTCGCCCCATAGGTTTTCGTTCGTTGCTCCCGCTTGGATATCGAGGAACAAGCCGGACGTACCCGTTAATTGCAGCTTAATGCGCTGTTGCTGCGCTGTCGTTGATCGTACGCGACAGCGGATTTCGAACGTCTCACCCGCGAATGCGAACAAGTTATTCACACGTCCAACGAGGCTTTTATTGCCGGTCACATCGTACAAATTAGACTGTTCGAAGCTCGGCGTACCCCAAACAGGGTCGGCTGCGTGGAATGTCTTATCTCCCCAATAAAGCGCGTCCGTCACGGACCAAAAGCCCGGAGTTGCTTGCGACACGCCCGCGAAGGCGATACCGTTATCGGTCGCTAAGTTCTGGCGCACGCTGGACTTATTGACGTAGTGTAGGCCGGATAATGTCAGAATCTCGGCTGTTCCCGCATCGCGTGCGGCAACTAGTGCGTCGAGTATTTGCACTACATGATTCCAGTACATTTGATTCGTCGATCCTGCGTTAGTCCGGTCGATTTGCTGCGGATGGATAAGGAGAGCAAGCTGCCATCCGTTTTTAACGCAAAGGTCAATTTGCGCGAGTGTATCCGCAAGATGCTGCGCGCTTGTCTTGCCTGGCGGCATTGCCGTAACCGTGTACCGCGAGCCTCCGAAATAGTTACCGGTAGGCGGTCGACGCGTAATCGAGCCGATATACCCGGAGTAATGCGCGTGATTTTCGTAAATGATCCGTCCCGCATCGCTTTTTATGTTCGTTAGCAGCTTATCTTTGTCGAGGTTGTTATACGCCCCGGATGGTGTTGCGCCTACTTGAATAAAACCTTGGCATTTCAGCTTGTGCGTCGCTTCAATAGTTGTTTTCGACTGAATTACCTCGCGCTCCAAGTCCGATACGTTATTTGGCGTGTTATGGTCGTAACCGTGCGACCAGGTCTCCATGCCCCAGCGCCAGCTCCACTTCTGCAAATCCGCTGTTGTGACGCCTTGATTGTTATCATTCGCCGGATTAGCGATTAATCCCATCGTGAACGGCAGTTTACGCGACCGCATCTCCGCAATCATGTCTTGTTTTAGCCAATACGTAGAGTCGTCGAACGTAATCGCGAATGACGCTTTATTCCCGATGCCGATGCCGTCGCCTTTACTTTGCTGCGCCTGCTCACGTAATGCCTGACCGTAGATTAAATTCGCTAATTGAGCGGTCGATACTCCACCACTACTTCCGCCGCTGCCGGGTTTCTTCGTAAGTCCGCGTCTACTCATCGCGTTTCGTTCCCTTGGCGACGGGCATACCCGAAGTAAGCGTCAGTTGCTGTTACCGTAATCTCTTTAAACGGTTCCAATTCTTCATCGAGCGTGTATCCGGGACGCAGCGTGAACGTCTCTCCGTTTACAGTGAACGTTAAGTTAGCTGCTCCGTCATTGCATATTACTAGTTCGTTCATTGTCTTAGGCATGACGAACGTATTCGTAGTTGTGCCGCTAAATGCCTTTAGTGCTTTCGCCATTTCTCGTCCCCTCTCGTTATTCCGGATTTCTTATCGGCACTATTACGTGCTTACAGTTTGGGTGGAATATCTCTCGTCTCGGCAAGTCGCCAATATACAGATAATCGCCCGGAGCGTCCGGCGTAAGTTTAATCGTACGACCTTCCCACCTTGCGCAAGCATCCTTCGCGCCATGACTTGATATCGTAGCGTACATAACTCCGCGTCCTAGCGCCTCGTTAATTGTCCCGTTAATCTGCGCTTGCATCAGCTTCGTACGCGTAACCATATCGACGTATGTCCCTACCTTCCAGCGCCTGCCGCCCGCGTCCACGATCGCGCTATCAGCCGCAGCTCCTAAGTCCGCGCGGATACGGGCGATTGTCGCAGCGTTAATCGTCTTCCGTCCGTTGATTCCGACCGCCATTTGTTCACGCATAACGTCCGCGACCGCTTTACGGATGGCCGCTTTCGTCCGCCGCTCCATATTCTGCGTGACAGCGAGCAGGTCCGCATAAGTGTCGTCCTTAAACGCTGCGCCTGCTGCCTGATTAGCGCGGTTAAGCGGCGTACGGTTGATACTGCCGATGCCGAGCGCGTTTAACGCCCGATCAATGCCGGACTTAATCGCGTTTGGTATCGTTCGCGTAACCCAGCCAGCCGCGCCGGTCCGTGTCCGCCCGAAAATGCCGCCGAGCCTCTTAAATAGTCCGTCGCCAGATTTGCGCGTGAGATTCGCGACGTCTACGCGATCCATTTCGGCTTTAACGTCCTTAACCGCATCGGCGTAGAGCTTCGTTATCTCCGCTACGTCCTTATCGACGTTCTTACTCATCGTTAAACACCGTTGATTCTACGGTTCCATTAACGCGCTCATCGTCCGCACCGATCTGCGCCAGAATCTGCTCGGCTTGCGTATCGTTTACGCCGTCCAAGCGCTTAATAGCGGACTTAACGTCGATCGTTGCTTGGCCGCCGGTACGGATCGAATAGACCTCCGCCTCAGCCTTGTCGTCCTTCGGAATGCCATCGCGCCAGGTGATCGTAGGATAAACGGCCTCGTACGGCTCGTACCCTTCGACGCCTTCGTTCGCGACGTTTTCGAGCTGCATCGCCGTCCATAAGGCATCCCGAATCGCGCGGTCAACGTGATTACGGATGCGCGTCACCTTGGTGAGTATCGGCATGAAGCGCGCTTTGATGGCACCGCCGTCGGTGTGTGACGTGCCGCTGCCGCCTTTGTCCGCTGAGAGCGTCGTACCGAATAACCATTGCGGCGTTTCGCTCATTTGGTAGAGGATGCCGAGTAGGATGTCGAGTTCTTTAAACGCGGCTTCTAACTGGCCTTCCCACACCATGTAGCCGGGCGCTACCTCGTCCTTATTAACCGGAATGTACTTGCCGCCCCAACGTACGCCGTCGTCTCCGTCAATATCAGGTCCATACGCGATAGGATCGCTGTGTTTCCATAGGATGTAGTCGATCTGTACGAGCCGGTCGTTTATCGCAGCCAATACGGATTCTACCTTCTCAACGCCGCTAATCCCGCGCCAATCATCATCGGTCGTCTTATACGGAATGTGATGTACGAGCAGTTGCGGAACGCCTGAAGCTTCGATATTGCTTTTGCGCCGCGTCGATACCCGTTCGCCGATATTAAACGTCATAACCGGATAGCCGTACGTATTAACGACGCCTGCTTCCGACGCCTCATAGCGCTCGTACACGATGTAGCCTGGTACGTGGCGCTCGACGTTGAGATACGGGCGCTCCGTTGTTCCGCCGAGCAGCGAGTACGCCTCAACCCACTCAATCCACGCGATATTGATTGCGCGGAACTTCTTACGGCTGCCTCGCGACAACTCCGGAAACACGATCGCCGCGTCAACCGATTCGATTATCGGTTCTTTCGGCGCTGCTGGAAGCGTGATGCCTGCGTAATCAGCACGCAAGGCTTCCGTCTCGCTTAAGTCTGCTCTCTGCGCATAATACGTCTTCACGAACGAGTCGCCGCGATAACCGGCCCCGATAACTAATTCGTGGATGAGCTGCGTTAAATCGTTCTCTTCGACGATGGCGTTTAGCCGCGCCTGCTCCGCACTGTCGCCCGCCTTACCACTGTCAAACGTAGGCGGCTCCGTAACCATTAGGTCGGCTGGCTTCGTAAGCAGTACGTCGATTAAGTTAACCGCGATAAACAGCGATTTGAGCTGCGGTTCGTGTGGCGTACCTTTGAGTAATTCCGTTGCGCGGTCGTATATTTCCGCTTGGCGTCCGGCGAATATCGCCTTTCCGCGATAATACTTCGAAATGCGTTCGATATCGGCTGTCGGCGGGTATTGAGCGCCGGTGTAAAATTTGCGTGTCATAGTTGGAATGCGTCCTCCTTTCGTCTAATTAGCGGTAAAATATCGCTGGCTTTTCGCGTACTTGTTTGCGTGATGATTTCGAAGCGTTAACGGCCATCTCTAACGCATCCGGTAAGTCGTCATGCGCGCCAGAACCGTATAATTCAAATTGTTCGAGCAGCAACGCGTGCCGCTTCGAAAATTGAATCGCGCCGGATTCGATATCCGGAATCATCGCTTCAATCCGCAGCTCTTTGCGTGACCGCTGATGTATTTCCTTAACACGCGTGTTCGCAGGATAGCCCGAAGCTCGGAGCGCCTGCTTAAGCTTGTGTACGAAGAACTCCTGCGCTGCCTGCGCTTCTGCCGCGATCTTCATCGGCTGGAATCGCGTCACTCTTTCGACGATTACGCGCATAAACTCGTCCGGATGGACACGTTCGCCGTACGCATCAATAACGTAAACCGTTCCGCTCTTTCGATGCTTAGCGACCGTTAACAGCGCGCTATAGTCGCCGCGCGTCTTGCCCATCGCGAAGTCAACGCCCATATAAACGTCATACTCGGCGCTGCTGAAGTCGCGCGGCGTTCCGTCCCAATACGTAAACTTGTCCGGAATGAATACCGCGTTCTCTTCATCGACCGGATTGTTCATGTACTCCGTGTTAAACGCTTTGCTTCCGTTGTCCCACTTCCACGTCATCAACTTCCATAGCGGCTGTGCTTCCGGCCACAATACAACCGCGCCTCGGTCCATGTCTGCGCGATTCAGCTCGTATAACGCTAGCGCCTCCGCAGCTCGGTCCGGATTATCGCGGTCGATGTAAACGAGTCGGCACGCTTCCCACAAGTCCATGCGCTCCGGCCATTCGATAATCGCCCGATATACGCGCGCTTTAAAGTCCGACCGTTTATACAGGACGTTAACGAGTAATGATTCGTGGTGGACCGTCGTCCCCATATAGACCATTGCAGTTTTCTTACCTTTCGGGTCTCCAAGCGGTACTACCGTTTGAGCGAACCAATCACGCATCTTCTGGCGCAGTTCCGGAGTCGCCGCATTCGACTTTATGTCTTCGAGGTCGTCGCATACGATAAGGTCCGGCCTCACACCGTTCCAATTACGTCCCCGCAGCGCCTGGCCGGTCGATGCCGCTTCAACTTTCGTAAGTAGTTTCGGTATGCCGCTCGGCTGCGGTTCCCACGCGATAAACTCCGAACTGTTATCCTTCGGATTCTCCTGCTGCTTCGGCGATAACAAAGGCCCGAAGTCCCGCCGTAGCTTTTCGTTATGCTTCAGTTGCATCGATATCCAGTCGAGGTTGCCGGAGCTGACCGCCGGTGTCTCCGATATGATAATTTCGTATTTACGCTTGCGGTAAACGATCTCCCGCGCAGGAAACGCTTTTGATAAATACGTTGACTTGGCGTGAGAGCGCGGCGCAGCAACGGCCGTCTTCGCGTTTTTGTTGACGTTGGATACGTCGTCCATGACGTCGCTAATTTCGCGGTGAAAGTCCGGAGCGTCCTCTACGTTATCAATATCGAAGCCGTCCCAGTTGCCCGCGTTGCCTGGATTGCGCGCTTCCGAGAAGTATTCGAGCGCGAACGCGATTAAGTCGTCTTCGCCCGCGTTAATGCGCTCTAAGCGTTCTAATTCCGTCAGCTGCTCGTCGATATCGCGTAAATCATCGTCGGATAGAGCGGCTATATCGGCGTCCTTAATAACGTCCCGTAGCGCATGTAATTCGTGAATAATCGCGTCTCTTTCCGCACGTCCGAGCCATTTACCGTTTGTCCATGCGATAGTAGCCGCCCTCCCCTCGTTTTTAGCGTTGATTTAGCGTGATAGCGACGTCTGGATTGCGTTAAGGCGTAAATACAGCGTTGAAGCGTAGGACGGCGCTATCGGGCGTGTAGATAGGCGAAACCCAAACGTTAATTTTGATACGTGGATTGTAATAGCACCCGATTCGAGCCGCCTCGCAGGGCCGCTTGGGGGTACGGACGCGAACGTACATTCCGCTTGACATTTCGGAATATACATATTCGACACTTTTCGACATCCGTTTATGCATACGCTCAGCGCAGGCTTTATGCAGCGTTTATGCACGGACATATGTACAAAATCCGCATTTCATACACTAGTCGTCGCCGAGAACCCGCATGGTTACGCGGTTCTTGTTACGCGCATAATTAACCGTTTATGCATCGTTTATGCAGTCGCCGATAACCCGCGCTGCTATGCGGTTTGCTACGATCGGTAACAATCCTATTTCCCGCGAATACTGGCGGAATATTCACGTTTATGCAAATTGCCAATTTACGGAAAAATGTATAAACGCGTCCTCTTCCGGCCAAACCGAACGGCCCTGCGGCGCTGCTCCGAAAAAATCCGAAGGGCCGCGCTCCGAACCGCGCGTGCAGGAAAAACCGCCCTAATGTGAAGCGTTGTGCATAGCGTTTTAACGCGTTCCTTCATTATTAGCGCCTAAATAGGTCTTACTTCACATCGTCGCTATCACGATTGACTGACGTGGCTATACGCCTACGTAACGCGTCTATGTCTACCGATCCTGAGACCTTCGCGTCAATCTCGTGCTTATCCGTCAACATACCGTTAACCTGAAGAAGTAGCTTAGCCGCTGCTGCGTTACCTTCGTAGATTACAGAGTCCGCTAATTTATCCATGATATCCGGAAGCCTGTTCATTGTCTGGCGTACTATTTCCTGCTTCAACTCGCGTTCAAATAACGTATCCTTTAACCAGTCGTAAAGCGCCCGCCTACTAACTCCCGCTTCCGTAGCGATCTCCTCCATCGTCTTACCACCGCGGTTAGGCTGCGAAAGATAGCCGATAGCGATCCGGTGATGCGTCTCAAGCCGTTTCAGCATGCCGTTTCACCTCCGTTCTGTATTCGATCATTACCGCTATCTATTACGTCTTAGCCTGCGCGCCTTCTTACGCCTTACCCTACCGTCAGACACTACGTACCATACGAATATTACTAGCGCAGGACATACGCATACCAACGTAATAAGCGAAGGCCCTACGCTAATCTCAACGCCATCATAATGCCTAGTAACGAGTATGAATGCGGTTATGATTAACGCGATGTGAACGGTGATTATTAACGTTAGCAATCGTTCCAACTCCGTTCTATAACGTCTGCTCACGGTGGCTTTCTAAAGCCTACGGGAGCCTAAGAGCCTGCCGCGTCGCTACGCTCCTTGCCTTGTCCGCGACAAAAGAATCTCGCGTCCAAAATGTATTAGTACATGAGGTTTGGCACGCTTTTGGTCAAACCGAAATGTCGCTAGGAACGTAGTGACGACGCGTAAACGTTCCCGTTGGCTTCAAAGCCTGCGTGAACCTCCGTATTACTAAAGCGGTATTAATGCCGCGCTATCCCTAAGAATAAGAGGACGAAACGCGTAAAAACGCCGCAATCCCGCGTGGCTCTAAGCGTTAAGCCACTTCGCAACTATGCAGTATATGAAGCGATTTTGCCCGTTGCTGTGCAGTATATGAAGCGGTCTAATACGGAAGTTCAGCGTCGTCAATCTCGATCTGCCCGTTTCTTTGTTCGTCAGCGCTCAACGCTTGTTTAAATTCGTTCCGTACGAACTCCGTGTATTCGTCGTTCTCATCGCGCGGTCGCTTCCGATACATGACGTCAGGATTCATGCGAATAATCTTCGCGCCGAACGCCTCCGACCTCATTACGAAGCCTGCCGTGATAAGTTCGCGCATGCAGCGAAGCGCGGTAATATCATCGACGCCTACTTCCTCCGCGAACCTCGTTTGCGATAAGTGGCGAATCTCATCGCTGTGCCTTACGTTAGGATTACAGCAAAGATACATATATTCGTAGTGAATATACGGAATCATCTTGTATAGCAGCCCGGCCGCCTGAATCGAAACTTTAGCGATGTCCGTCCGCGTCTTCGTTTGGTAAATCCGCGTGAATGTCGTTCCCTTAATCGCGCGTCCGATCGTGTGGTACGCCTCTGAGACGTTATATACGTTGCGCTTGCCGTCCTTCTCCGTAATTAGCACGCCAGCCGTAACAAGCCCGCTAACAAGCGTAACCGTCCAGCGTCGAGCCTTACCGATAGCACGCGCTATTTCTTCGATTCCCATACGTTTAGCTGCGTACCGAAGCTCGCCGTTACGGTCGAACCGCATGTACGGAATCAGCTTCATGACCGCGCCGATCTCGCCAAGGTTAAGGATATCGTTCAGCTTGCGTACAGGAACGTGATAGGCGACAACGTAATTACGGCCGCCACCCGCAGCTTCAATCGCAGCCTTACGCCTCTTCGCGTCCTGGATTGCGGAAAGCTGTTCGTGACTCATTACGCTGAACTCCGCCTCGTCAACGACTAGGAGTGTGCGACCGGTTTCATCGTCGTAGTACGCCTGTTTACCGAAAGTGTCTGCCATTAGTACACCTCCCGCATATGTTGCGCTCTGCCTTTTCTCGAACGAATGACGCTTAGTACATGATGCTGCACGAAGTAATAATTCAGCTTGCGTCCTTGAACGTAACCGTATGCGATTTTACGTGAAAGTGCAGTCATTTTGTCCGGTGTAATCCGTCGTAACGCCAGTATATCGACTGTCTCGTCCACATAGCGTTCGATCAAAGGGAAGGTATCTTCACCATCCCATCGCGCAGTAAATGCGACAATTAGAGCCTTGCGTCGATTACAGAAGAGTCCGACGGCATTTCCCTCATTATCCTTCGTCTCGCTTACGATGTGTTTCTCGTTACAGAATCGGCAGTATACTTGTTTGTCCATTCGATAGCCTCCGTGATTTAGATTTATATGTGAAAACGTAAAATACGCCATCCCTCGAAGGGGATAGCGTTCAACTTCGTCTATAACGTATAGGTAGCTAAAGGCGCAAAATATACCCCTTAGTGGCGAAATTTTTATTTACTCCGTCTATAACATATAGCTTTGAGAAGGTGTAAATTATACCCCCAAACGTAAGAGCTTTTTCATATTTTATCGAATTATTTTCGTAGAGGTCGCCCGCAAGGCTGTCGCTGTGTGAATTGAAGGGTATGTTGCGGACCTGTTTAGCGGCGGAAGTTCTTGGTTACGACTTTTGGCGTCACGCCGCAATTGTAATTTCCTCGTAGTTCCAACGCATGTAAACTTCCGCTATTTTCTCTGCCGCGCCATCTACGTGTTCGCTAACGTTCTTCTGCGCGATTCCCATAACGCGCGCCGCTTCTGCCTGCGTTAAGTCCTTTCCGTAAACCAACGCAATAGCTTCCGCTTGCCGATCGGTCATGCCGCTGCTTTCAATCGCGCTGTGAAGGTCGATGATAATGTCGGACGCAGCCGTGTCTCCCTTGAATCTGCGCGCTGCTATACGGTGCCTATCGCGTAGAAGCGCCTTAACGCCGTCCGCTGAATTAAGCGCGTATTTTTGTTGATATTTGCGTGTATCTTGCGTTAAATCTACGTTTGTACCGCCCATTAAACCGCCGCCTTCGTATTAGATTCGGATAATAACGGAATCAGACGCTTGCCTATTGCGCTAATTACCGTTGTTGTTACCGCGTTGCCTGCTTGCTCAACGCAATGACTTTCTTTGAGAAAGTGGCAACCCTTTAACTACGTATTAAGGGTTAGCCTCAGCGTAACAACAGGTTCAACAACCCCTGGCTGCTGCTTTTTGCGCTGGCTTCTTCGCTTAACTCCTCCCAACCGAGGCTCGCCGCCTGGGGATATACCCCGTTTGGTAAGTAGCTCGTGTATGAACAGCCTCCCTTTTTGCGTCCATCTAGTGTTAGTAAAAACATAGCCCGTGTTGCGGTTAATTCCGGTGTCAGACCTGGCGTAGCCTTCTCTTACGTACGCCTGTCTGAGCACCCACTGACCGCCTACCTTATGTTGAACACCGGCCTCTTTTAGTATCGCGTTCAGTTCTTCGCCCTTCAGACCGTAGTCCTTCGCAATCAAAGTCACTACCATCGTATTTGTCGAGCGTAGTATTTCATCGTAGTACGAAACTTTAGGAGCCTGTTCCGCTAGAATTAACGCTTGCTGCTCGGTTTCCAATTGTAGCGCCACCCGCGCCTTCTCTTCTTCTATCCAGCGCTCCGCACGCGCTATAGGGTCCTCGATCTGATATGATGGAGCCGGAGCAACTTCGTAGCGGCCGGTTTTATCAATGGACGGAAGAACTTCATGCGTTACCCATCGTCTAAAGGCTTTTGCATTTGGCTTACTGCTTTTAAATACCAGTGAGTACAAGCCGGAGAGACTGACGAGCATTACATTTCTTTGCTGACCTCCTATATGCAATGTATATAGCAGCTTTTCGTCATCATCTAACCCGCTTAACGCTTGGCTTGTGTTCTTAATGTCCAATACTTCGCATACGTCTTTTCCTACGAACCACGACTCTTCCTCTCGCGTCAAACAGCCTATGTTAACTCCCTCGTAATTAAACAACTGATTCACTTCGCATCTCTCCTTCATTTTATTGGTTTATCTATGTTAAGCAGCCGTAGCCGCGTGTTTATGCTTCCTCGCGTTGGTACTCTCGCCAAGCCTCCGTTACGAGCCTAAAAAGAAAGTCCGAGCCACCGCTGTCCGGGTGGAGTACCTTCATCCACGAACGGTATTTTCCGCGAATCGCACTATAACTGTCTCCCTCGTAAACGTCGAATACCTCGTATGGATCGACGGCAATGCCTCCGAATGACTGGCGGTTGTGCGGTTGTTTATAGCTAGCCGCTATCGAGACTGCCGACTTCCCCGCCCGTAGGCCGCTCAAAATATCCGGATAATTCTCCGAAAATAACGCCGATGACAACGCGGCTGCTACGGATAACATCGCAACTATCTCGCTAGGATCTAACGCTACTACTCGGCGCGCAACGCAGAGCGGGAGCCGTTCTAGCGTTTCCACTTCCACTTCAGAAAGTCCGGATATCTCAAAGGGATCGCGCGATGCTGACGAGCTAGCCGCGCCGTTGGGCGGTTCCTCCGGTTTAGCGGTTATGAGGCCGGCCGCCTCGCGTTCTTGGCGAACAACCGCGCGCAGCTCCTTTACCGTCATGTTCGCGACCGGCTTTTCTCCCGAAGCGGTAGTGTGTAATTCCGCCATGAACGTGTCTAAATCCGTTTCGGCAGGCAACGATAGCAGCTCGAACATTTTACCGATCGGTAAATCGATAGACGTCGAGCGATTTCCAAACCGTTCGTAAACCTGCACGTACTTACGCGCCGTTACCGGTACAAGACCGACCGAGCGCAGCCAAGGCTCCCATTGACCGTGAATCAGTCCGTTCACCTTAACGAAATGAAGTCTACGCCCGATTTCGACTGCTATACGCCCAACTCGCACCTCTGCCGCGTCGATTTCGGTTAAGAATCCGCGTATTTCGCCCTCGATCTCCGGCAATTCCGCTGTAAATACGTGTGCCGTCCGTTTCTGCGTGCTAGTAGACATATCCGCCTCCTCTTCGCATGAGTGAATTATGTAAAGCGGAAAATTCCGCGTTATAATATATGTCGATGGAAAACAGCGAATTGCACACGCGACTTTACCGAAATGCAAAATAGTGCAAATTTTTACCGCGTAATCGGCGCGATAATTTCCAGTTAAAATAAACGTTGACAACCGGCGCGTTACGTGCTATTTTAAAATCTTTTTAATCTTTAAGAACTTAAAAGACTTTAACTCACTTAATATCACTACGTTCTATTAAGTTCGTTCCGCACCGGATATAAAACACATCCGATACGGGGCTTATATACACATAGAGGGACGCGTGGGCTTAAAATATAAAAGATAAGAGCCGAAAATGGTCCGCCGCGCGCTCCGATTTCCTGCCGTCCCATCGCCGCCCTACCGCCATTAATTGCGTGCCTACATTTTCACCGCGTTTTCACGTTGATTTAGGCGTCCGGAGCGTCCGTTGGTGTTAACGGAGCCTCACGTAGTTAGAACGGCTGTATCACGGTGAAACTACGGCGAAAAGTATATGGCGCGTTTTTGGTGGCGGAGGAAGGCGAAAGGGCGACGCTGGTAATTATGCAAATATGCGCAGTATACAAATAGTGCAAACGATTATGAGGCGGCCTTTTAGTCGAGGGTAATTATGGACAGCTTACGCATAACGGAGTCATTTGGAATGACACCCTACCGTCCTGTCCCGCCCGAATGCTGGCGTTACCTTCTTCGCAAAGGCAAGCGCTGCACCAGCGCGTCGTTTTCGTTACTTCGATCATCGTACGGACGTTCCTTTCGCTTGAATTAAATGAACAACCGCAATCTCTACGATGCGCATACCGCGTCCATATCCGGTAAACTGAACTTTTGCGTATTTTGCGTTCCCTCTGTCTACAATCCCGCGAACTATTCCGGTATCACCGTTATACGGGTGGCTTCCGACGACTTCCGCTGGTTTTCCTACGATCAATGCGTCGCTGCTCGCCTTACGTCCAGTCCACGTCATCAGTCCGCACATAGCGATAGGCGGCGCGATAAACGGATTCAGTGCGACTCGGCGGAAGGCAGCGCGGTTAAGCTTCGTAATAGTCAGGGTCGGTAATTTTACGCGAGTTACCTGTTGTTTTTGAATAAGAACCGTGTCCCCTAGCGAGCAATGCATCTCCGTTAAGTGAACTGTGACTTCAACTGTTGCGAAGGTCGTTTCGACGGTCCACGCAGCTTCCTTACTTCCTTCGTTATAACGTTCCGCAGCGGCAGGCGTCATCCATACTTTAATTCCCATTTCGTCAGCTCCTTTCGATAATTAATTCGCGATGCTATTAAGAAATTCAATGCAAGATTGCTTCTCCTCTGCGCTGAGCCAGCGTGTACTTTCGATGTCTCTTACGTGACGTTTAATGTCGGATACGCTTCGAATCCAATCGTTGCCCCCGAGTCCGTTAGGATTGACAGACGATACGGAACCAATATCGATAACGTACTCCTTTCCGTAATTAGAGATGACTACTCGTCCTCCACCTACCGCAGATAGTTCGGCTATCTTAAATCCGTTATCGTCGGTTTGTATTGTCAGCATGTTTATTACCTCCTCGCGCAAGCAGGGCGGACATAGCCCTCATAAATTTTAACTACATACGAACCTGACCAATTAACAAACTTAACGCGCACGAATCCGTCTAGAACTTCGACGACTTCACCTTCAGAACCGTGCATCGTACTGTCTCCGTGTACTATGACTTGGTCGCCTTTTATCACTTAGTTACCTCCCCGCGTAAGCTCGCCAGCGTTTTAGTTTCGTTCAGACGCGAAAAGCCTCGCGCCTGTTCTTCGTTTACGTAATTACGTATATAAGTAATCCGGAACAACTTCATAATACCGCATCCATAAAATTACGTCAATACGTAATTGCGAAAATACGAAAAATACCTTATACTACGATTAACGACGATAAAAGGAGTAATGAATTATGAAAAAGAGTCTATTTTCTGCCGTAGGTAAAGAAGCAATCGAGCGTGCGTTACAGGAAGGGTCGCCAGAAGAGGCGGCGGAGTACGAGAATCAGCCTCTTGTTGCGGAACTGCGAATCGGAGCCTACATTAAAGCTCGTGGAATCAATCAAAAACAACTCGCAGCGATGACAGGGATACGTGAAGCAGCAATCAGCCAGCTTTGCAGAGGATTTGTAGACCGCTTAAATCTCGATCATATTGCACGAATTGGTACCGCTTTGAAAGTCGATAGCATTGCGGACTTATTACAGCTTGTGAAGTATTCGGAGAGCGACGCTGCAATGATGAAACCTCGTGGTTATCGCGAGGAAGGCGACTAAGCTGCGGCCGTCCGCGCCGTATACTCGATAAGCTCGTAAACTTTCGGATCAATAACGCCGCCTCCGATCGTAACTGCGCCGCTCTGACCTGGTACAAGCGTTGTTTGTATCAGGTTATCATCCTCTTCGTCAGCTTCCGCTACTAACCGCTTCTCCTCCGCTCGCCGTAACGTATTGCTGGCGGTCTGAGGCGAACTGACTCCGATTGCCTGCGCTATCTCTTTCAACGTTGCGCCTTCGTCACGTAACCGTACGGCGGTTTGCTCGCGGTCCGTTAGCGTCTCGGCTGCTGGCTTCGCGGGTTCGTACGTCTTACCGTCGCTGCCTTCGACTTTTCCAGTTGTTGCAGTTGCATCAAGTGGAATTACGCTCTCCTCGTCGACACTGCCGGAACTTGCCCAGCGCATTACCGTTGTCTCATGAACGCCGATCATTTCGCCAATCATGCGATAGCTCTTTCCGGCTTTCCGTAAACGCACCGCTGCTTCCTGCTTCTCTTTCTTCGTAATTTCGCGGTGGTGATTGAGGGTGAACGCTAGGTATTCGCCTTCCCTGCGTTAAATGCAGGGTATTCCCTCATTTAAAATGATAGAATTGGACGAAGCTGCCGTTTCGAAAATAATTTAAAAAATTTCGAAACCATGCGTACAAACGTTCGTATTAATATTAAAAGGAAGCGCCCGACACGGTTACAGCCGCAATCAGGCGCACTCCAAGGCTCACACAGCGGCAGCGAGCGGCCGATCTTGTTTAGACGTCATCCACTCGATTAGGTCCGGCAAATTGGCGGGCAAGTTAGAAAGCTCGTCGGCCGTATCGAGAATGACATCAAGTTCGCAGAGATAGCAGCAATATTCGTACATACCGACGCCTTCAGCGGAAGGCTTGACACGTACAAACGACAGAGCGTAACGCTCAATGATAGCGGCTATATCCGACGCAATCAGAAACCCATTTTCCACACAACGGTCATAGCCACCAGGTAAAGACGGTTCTACAAGGTAATTAATAATCTGGATTTGCTTCATACGCGTAACAGCTCCTTATAAAATAATTAACCGCTGCCTCATTCGACTATTGGCGTAGAAGAACGAGACGGCGGCTAGGTAAAACAGGCACGTTGGTGCGCACCTTTGAAACGACGAGCCGCCGAGTAGCCGAAATAGTTGGCGCTATTTCATTCAAGCTGCGGCGGCCGTAAACGAGGCCCGCATAGCGATCCGGTTGCAGCCGGTACGGACTTTAGAACAGCAGATACGTTGCCGCGTATCCTTCTCCGAGCAGTTAGCGCTACTCAGACGTTAGAGCGCCTGGATGGGCGGTTAAATTTACGGAATCATCAGAAACGACGATCCGCGACCATCGCGCCGATTAAGCAGCGCTAGGTTTCGGCCCCTGTCGTTGGAGCCTCATCAGGCGGTAACGGTATCCAATCGAGATCAATACCGATTTCTAATAGAACGGTTACTACGAACTCGAACGCGTCCATGCTGCGGAGAGCGGCGTACATAGCGGTTATTAACGCTCCAACATCGCCGCTAACTCCCTCCGTTAAGATGATGCCCACGTCACTGGCGTACGTCTCATATAAACGGCCTGGAACGGGGATAACGCGGTCGAGCCAGAGGTTACCGTCAGAAACGTACATTGCAATCGAAGGTGAAACGAGATAGGCGCGTTCTATTTTGACGGAACCGCCCTCGCTGTATGGTCCGTTAATTACGGTGATGGGCTTCATAGGCCGGCCCTCTCTTTCATCGCAGCTTTATACACCAGCAAGCGTTTGTAGCGGGAAGCTGGCGGTAGTACCGTCGAATGGCCGCGCATAAATGCGTGTCTTTGCGTCCCGTATGCGTTTTCTTTGTGAAGATAGTACGTCAGTCTTCGTGTAAACGACGGACGGAACTCGCGGAGTATGCGACCGTTGTTAATGAGGTCGTACAGCGCGCCACACTCAACGCAGCGAGCGTGAACGGAATCAGCATCGTGTTTCACATAACGGAATTGGACGGCATGGCGACACTCGTTACAGTAATCGGGACGCGTCCTCATCGGAACACCTTCAGATAACGGCGCTCGCCTTCGTGCATAACGAATAGGCCGGTATCGTCTATAAGGCGTCGCTTTCCCCGCAGCCAATGCGCAGGACCATGATAAACAGCGCGGATACTAAAGAGGTTTGTCATTACGGAAAGCACCTCCGGATAATAGCGAAGGCAATTTCAGCTGCGAGTTCAGCAATAATACGGATTACAAGGCGCGTTTTTCTGCGTCGAACTGGCGTCGGGATTTCGTTGATATTCGGATAAGCGAGAATCATATTGCAACGCCTCCTTTCTGCGGAATAAAACCGAGCTGTCGGAGCTGCGCGTCGGTTACGCGGACAGTGCCGATCGTTTTGAGCGGTGATATGCCGGTGATACGGAAGAAGTAGGCGGGCTGAGAAAGGAATGAAGCCGGAGATGAACGGTCAAGAATGGAAGCGAAGATAAGTCCGCCAGTGTGAAGTACGAAGCGTAGACGGTGCGTAGTTTGCGGTTGTTTAGACATACGGATAAAACCTCCCTGATTATAATTGAGCCTGACGAAACTATCTGATACAATATTCGTATTAGAAGTATACATAAGAACTTGTCAACTAGTTAACAAGATGACTAACTAACGAAAGTATATTACGTCGCCTATTAACTTGTCAACTAGTTGACTAAATTATATTTCGGAGGAATAACTGTGATACAATTTACACTGGATAGAGTAATGCGCGAACGACACTTATCGCATAAAGACATTGAAGAAAAAACAGGTATAAGCCGCAACACAATTAAAGCCCTCGCTGCAAATGCTAATACTCGTATTGATTTCCCAACATTGGACGCACTTTGTAGTAAGCTCGGACTGCTTCCGTCAGATTTAATCATATTCACTCCAAACGAAGAAAACGAAAAAGCAACAGAAAGTCACTAACATACGTTCGGCCTCAACCGCTCACAAAAACGAGCGGTTTTTTGCTGTTTTTAAACTGCGTCAATTTGCGTCAAGGCCGCGTTAAAGCTGCGTTATAAATGCGCGCATCTCTCGTTAATACAGTAACGCGTTAAAGTATTATGATGATTTGCCGATATATACAGAGAGGACAGTATATGAGGAGGCGGTTAAATGGGAGAGCTATCGTTAGAAGAGGCTATTCGATTGTTCCTACGCGATAGAAAGTATGCCAATTTAAGTAAGCATACGTTGGAGTTCTATTATCGCGAGTTTCTGAAGCTGCGTAATACTTTAGAGATACAACAGTTACCGACCGATCCGGCAGCGATAACGTATCGTGTCCTGAAGGAGAACGTTATCTTTTACCTCATGGAAGAAGAAGAGTTAAAGCCGACAACAATTAACTGCCTACTACGTGCCGTCCGTGCTTTGTTTAACTATCTCGTAAAGGAAGAGTTTTTACCGGAAAGCCCCTTCAAAAAAATATCGCTGGTTAAGGTTAAACGAACCATAGTTAACACTTTTACGAACGAGCAGCTCTTTGCCCTTTTCCGCCAGCCAAAGCTAAATACGTTCAGCGGCGTACGTGATTACACTATGATCTTACTTCTCCTAGAAACGGGCATACGTGTACGTGAACTATGCGAGATTACACTCGATGACATCGATTGGAGCGTCATGTCTATTAAGATAAACGGCAAAGGAGCCCGTGAGCGCTTCGTCTACTTCCAGGATAAAATGCGCCAGCAGTTAATCACGTACATTCATCGGCGTGGCGACGTTCCTCATCGCACCCTTTTCACTAAGCGCGGAAATCAAAAACCAATCGATCGGCGCGCCGTCCACGAACAAATACAAACCCACGGTAAAACAGCGGGAATAACAAACGTCCGCTGCTCGCCACACACAATGCGGCATACGTTCGCCCGACTCAGCGTTCAAAACAAAGCGAATTTGTTTGCGCTGCAATCTATTCTCGGTCACAGTACGATGGACCAAGTATTGACGTACGTTAATCTGTTCAGCAGCGAAGTACGAGACGCGCATAAGTCCTTTTCACCGGTGGAGAATATTAAAATAGGCGAGGTAACTTAGATGACTACTAACGGGGATATCTCGGAACTTACAACTTATAGCTTAAACGATGCGTTCATCGTTTTTTATAACGCAAAACAAGCGGAGGCACTACGTGGCCAGACGCTTAGAAATTACCGAAGTCACTGGGCGTACTTTTGCGACTGGCTACGCATTGAACATGCCAGTATACAGTACATTAACGAAATAACTTCCGTTTTACTGCGGCAATACATCAACTATATGCACAATAAGATTAAGTTTAGCGACATACCGCATAGACTCGTAAAAGGAAGTAAAATTTCTACGCACACCGTTATTTCGCGAATACAAACGATGAAAACGATGTTTATTTTCTGGACGAATGAACGCATGATTACAGTTAATCCGGTCAAAACGATCAAAAAACCGCGCGTCGACGTAGACGAACGGCAGACCTTTACGGATAATGATGTGCGGAAGCTTCTCGCAGCTCCGGATATTACAACCCACGCAGGCTTCCGCGATCGTACTGTAATGCTGCTTCTAGTGGACGGTGGATTCCGTATAAACGAGGCCCTACGAATCAATACCGATTTGATAGATCACGAAACCTGCTCCATATACTTACCGGCATCTATGAATAAGAATCGTAAGAGTCGTCGCGTCCCTATATCACCGGAGACGCTGGCCGAGATCGATAAGCTTATCGAAATAAACCGCGAACACTATGAGTCCGATTATCTTTTTATAGCAAAGAACGGCCTTCCCCTTAAGATTGATCATTTTCGTAAAAGACTGCGCGAGCATACCGCCAAGGCAGGCGTTGATCCTAAGCTATCGCGTCCGCACCAATTCCGCATTTACTTTTGTACGATGTATCTACTTAACGGCGGCGACATAATGACTCTCCAACGTATAGTCGCGCATGCTGACATTGAAACTACCCGAAGTTATTCGCGAGCCGACGATGAGCATATACGAAAACAGCATGCGAAATTCTCACCGCTAACGCGACTAAAGTAAGCGATCGAAAAGTTAACCTTACCCGTCAATGACTTGCGTATCCGGTTAGAAAAGTTAACTAAAACCATCCGTTCTGTTTACACAAGCGCTCTAAAGTATTATCATAAAGTGGATAGCGCACATAAAAGTTAACTTTAATCACTCGTAGGTAATAGCGGTAAGACATTTAGTAGTAAGCTAATATTTCAGGTAAAGCCCCCATCCGCCAAGATAACGGGGCTTTTTCCTATTTAAGATTAAACCGCCAGATCAATAATTGCTACGATTAGAGTAAGCAGAAATACGATGAACATTCCGAACTGAAGCATTAAATTAATTACATCGCCAGTCTTCAAATATACGTCCTTTCTTCTTACCGCTATTACCTACGATTGATTATATATAATAACTTTAAGTATAGCCAACAACATTTCACCGCGATGAATCTTTCTTGACTTTTAATTATTTTCATGATATGTAGTTCACTTTTGCGCACTAATCAATATCTCCGAATTGCGCTTCGTAACGTTTAAGGCGTTCGGCCATTCCCGCATCAGCTACAATACGCGGCGGCGCTGCGGCTAGACTTTCGACTGTATCGCGTAAAACTTCTTTCTCGTCTGCGAGTGCGGCGCGTTGCTGGTCGGCGGCTTCTAGCTTCGCGACCATTTCGCGGTACTCTTTCAGCGTCGTAATATCGCCAGCGAGAACGGCCGCTTTCGCCTGGCGCTTGGGGACGGTTGCTTCAGCGGAAGGAGCTGCGATTTCGTACGATAGTGATACGGGTAGGTCTTCTAGTAGCTCGCGTTGCGGACAATTTGTCCGAATCAGTTCGTATCTATCTATCAGGCGACGGGATTGCCTCGGCTGGAATCCGATACTCTCACACCATTTTTCGAAACAACCGTTACCGTGCTTCGATAATGCTTCTTGTGCTTCCTTCAACTCGCGGCCCAACTCCGTATACGCTTTGCCGACGATCTCACGCATATTGCGTTCCTTCGTTTTAAGGAAGGTCGCGATCGGCTCGTCTAGCTGTTCGTAATGCACACCTGTGTTCCGCCTCCTCCGTATTATATTTTCGTCAGGAATTTCCTGCAACTACCGCAATTAGCGATTTGCCTCAAGATGCGGAAATTAATTAATGACGCTAATAACCGGTTTTTATACGGCTTTCACCGTACTCGTTACGGTTATCTTCCTAGTGAGAAGGGATATTCCCAACTTTTTTCGGCACACATTATTTTAGCTAAGTTATCCACAACTCCGTTATGCTCGCGTTATCTTCTTAATTTGCTGATTCTTACATTATCGCATCCCGCGTTTACTCTCGCCCTTAAACGCAAGCCTACCGCACTGTTCGCGTATCCGATCGGCTAAGCGCTAAATAAAAAAAAAACAGCGGCCACCCCCCGTAAGGAATAACCGCTGTTTGGTGTTACTACGTTCTTTTGCTCAGTTTGTTAAGGTAACGCAATATCTCACCGATTCCCATTACTACAAACCCTAGCGCGAATATCGTAGTACCTGTTGGTATGCTCGAAAATAGCGCTATTAATACACCTGTTATAATAATGACTATACCTGCAACTCCGTATAAATTTATCGCAGATTTAGCTTCTGCGGACTCTATTTCCGAAGCGCTACGTTGCGCCCAGCTCGACGTAGTGTCTCCACTTTTAACTTCGTTCTTCGACTCCATCACGCAATCCCCCTGCGATTCCCTTTTTAGGTAATACGTATATTATCGGTTTATGTAACGGAAAAATGAAGAAAGCGACCGCACCACGGAATAAGCTCCGTAAGCGGTCGCCTTGATCGTCAGTAGATTAAATCCGTATTTTCGTGTAATATATGACTACGTTGACTATTCGGAACTGTGCGAGTTTATCGCAATGGTTACGAAATTGTTTATTGGAACGATTGCGCGGATTTGTTCACAAATTCACCGTGTCAGCAAACGTTTAAAGAGCGAAAAGCCAGTAACGACGCGGTTTTACGACACCTTATGCTCAATCCGCAGCTTATCAGCAACCATCGCGATAAATTCGCTATTGGTCGGCTTGGACTTGCTGATGTTGATCGTATAGCCGAACAGGTGGCTAATGCTGTCGATGTTGCCGCGCGTCCAAGCGACTTCAATAGCATGGCGAATCGCCCGTTCGACGCGGGATGGTGTCGTTTTGAATTTTTCCGCGATTGCTGGATATAACGTTTTTGTAATCGCACCCAAAATTTCGATATTGTTATACACCATTGTGATGGCTTCGCGCAAATACTGGTAGCCTTTAATATGAGCAGGCACACCAATTTCATGAATGATGCTTGTAATATTGGCATCCAGATTTTTGCCTTTAGCAAGCGGAACAACATTCGATTTCACTGTTGATGAGCTCGAATTGTAAGAAGATGATGCCGAGTACGAAGAGTTTCCGAACAACTGGCGAATCCGGTTAGCCAAAATATCCATATCAAATGGCTTAAGAATATAATAAGAAGCACCCAATTGAACTGCTTTTTGTGTAATGTTTTCTTGACCGAAGGCGGTCAACATAATGATTTTAGGCATTGGAGAGATGTTCATTTCCCGCAAACGCTCCAAAACGCCAAGTCCGTCTAAATGAGGCATAATAATATCAAGAATGAGTACATCCGGTATTTTACGGGATTCTTCCAAGTGCCTCAGCACTTCTTCACCGTTATACGCTACACCGCTTACATTCATATCACTTTGATCGGATATGTATTCCGATAACAAATTAGTAAATTCTCTGTTGTCATCTGCCAACAATACATCAATTTTTTGCAAGATATTATCCTCCCTCAAATGATAATCCATTTTTCACTCTGAACCTTCCCCTAGTTGTCTTGAATAACATTTTCGACACGCTGATATAAATTCCTTCTGTCGAAAATTATTTTTCTTTATTTTTTTTCGCAATACCGTTATACTGATTATTTATTTACAATTAGTGCTTCGTTTCGCTGAGTTTCGACAAAAGAAGGTGTCCATCAAAAGTAAAACAACCGCCTGCAGCGCATATGCTCACTGCCGCTGGCGGTTGTTATTATGCTGCTGTTTGACTGCCTTGCTGCAATGTAGATTTTAATAACACCCCTGCATCTTGAAGCATCCATTCGATGAAACATCCATAACCCGATGTAGGGTCATTTACGAACACATGGGTCACCGCACCAACCAGCTTGCCATTTTGAATGATCGGGCTGCCCGACATACCTTGTACAATGCCACCTGTTTTATCAAGCAGACGCTTGTCCGTTATTTTAATAACCATTCCTTTAGTTGCCGGACTGTTTTGCTTCATAACATGAGCAATTTCAATATCAAATTTCTCAACCTTTTGGCCGTTTACTACGGTATAAATTTGAGCGGGACCTTCAGCTACCTCTTCAGCAAAAGCAATCGGCAAAGCACTGCTGTTATAGCTGTGGGTAGGATTTTCATTCATTTTGCCAAAAATGCCAAATGGCGTGTTTCGTTCCACATTGCCTAGCACTTTGCTTTCCTTCACAAAATGGGCCCTTTTTTCGCCCGGCTCGCCATTTTGACTTTTGTTAATCGACGTTACGCTGGATTGTAGAATTTGGCCATCACCAACTTCTATAGCAGTCTGTGTGTCCATATCTGTAATGACATGTCCAAGCGCACCGTAAACGCCCTGATCAGGGGCATAAAACGTCAGAGTGCCTACACCAGCAGCGGAATCGCGTATATAAAGCCCTAGCCGCCACGTTCGATCCTCAGCATCATAAGAAGGATTCAAAACGGTTTTGCCTAAATGTCCGCCACGCTTATATACAATATCAAGCGCTTTCCTATTGTTGCCTGCATAATCAACGAGCTCTGCAACTTTCCTAACTTCGGAAACCTTTTGACCATTGATCTTGACGATCAAATCGCCCAAACGCAATCCTGCGAGCTCACCTGGAGATTGTTTGCTTCCATTCTGATTAGTCACTTGATGATGACCGACGACTAAAATTCCGGCTGACTTCACCTTGACCCCAATGGTTTGACCACCAGGAATGACCTTTAAATCAGGCACAACATTGACTTTCACCGTCTTGAAAGGAATTTTACCGAATAATTTCACTTTCATCCTCGTCTCGCCGCTTTGCTGCGAATGTAAGGATAGCGGTTCGTTCAAATTGACTGATAAAGACCGGGTCGATGAGCCATTCACTTGAAGCATACGCGGGTCCACCGTAACTTGAGCATGAACAGGAACTCCATATTGTAATCGTTTCGATTGGCCTGTGAACAAACGCAGTTCATTCGGGATTGAGGCTAAGTGCTGAAACGGTGTGGAGAATCCTACCATGCAAATCAAAATCACGAGAACCAGACCGAACCATCTCTTCCTCTTGCTGGAGTTCAATGATTTCACGCTCCCTGTAATTCCATCGCATGACGAAAAGGATTAATCGCCATTGGCGTACCTTTAAGTTACCCCGCCCCCACCGTTTTATGACCACAAAAAACTTCCCTTAATGTCCTCCATTAGGCTCCTTTCTGCCGCAATGCCAAATCAAGCATTTCTTGTGCATGATGTCTCGTTTTCTCGGTCACTTCAACGCCGCCCAGCATGCGTGCCAGCTCCTCTATCCGGGTATTGCTCATAATTTCTTTAATGGAGGTCGCTGTACGCTGATTAACGACTTGCTTGCGGATTTCATAATGGTGATCGGCCATACAAGCTACTTGCGGTAAATGAGTAATCGAGAAAATTTGGCAGCGACGCGATAGTTGGGAAAGCTTCTCCGCAATCGATTGAGCTGCACGTCCGCTAACACCTGTATCCACCTCGTCAAATACGAGCACTGGAATTTGGTCATGCTCAGCAAATATCGCTTTCAGAGCCAGCATAACGCGTGACATCTCACCGCCTGATGCAATTTTATTCAATGGCTTAAGCGGCTCTCCAGGGTTCGGAGCCAGCATAAATACCGCTTCGTCACAGCCATTGCTATTAAGCATAACAGCGGCTTCCTTTTGATCGTGCTGCTTGATTCTGTCCATTTGCACAGAAAAAATGGTGTTAGGCATTTGCAGTTGACGCAGCTCACGCTCAATGGACTCGGCCAATCGTGTTGAAGCATGATTGCGCAGCTTCGAAAGCTCCTCAGCAAGTTCAAGTGCTGACTTATACAACGTTGCTTCGCTATTACGCAGCTTTTCTAAATAGTCATCGCGGTTTTCGATCTTGTCGCGTTCCACGACGATGCTTTTATAATAAATGAGAATATCCTCAATGCTCTCGCCATATTTGCGCTTCAAACCATGAATGAGGTCGAGACGATCTTCGATAGTCGCAAGCTGCTCCGGGTCTGATTCAATGGTATCTCTGTAATCCCTAAGTTGAAAAGCGGCATCCTCAGCTTGATAATATGCCGATTGAAGCTGTTCAAGCATCGGCCCGACAATAGTGGGATCATACGTCTGTATATCGGAAAGCTTAATAATCGCTTTGTTTAAAGCATCCAAGCCAGCATCCCCATACAGCAAAGAATATGCTTCGGTTACATTGTCCATCCGTTTGCTGGCGAATTGAAGCTTGCGTTTCTCTTCAGCCAAGCTTTCATCCTCTCCAACCTTAAGCTGGGCATTTGAAATTTCTTCGATTTGAAAACGGTACAAGTCCAGCATTTGCACATTATGACGTGCTGAATCTTCAAGCTCACGCAGTGCCGCTCTTGCCTGCTGCAGCTCTTTATATACCGATTTATAAGTCTGCTTGCGCTCAATAAGCAGGTCACCTGCAAACATGTCAAGCCATTCCAAATGCCGCTCTGTGCGCAGTAAAGACTGATGCTCATGCTGACCATGAATATTTACTAAGCATTCTCCAATTTCACGAAGCATCGTCATAGTTACAAGCTGTCCATTCACTCGGCTGCTGCTTTTGCCTTGGGAAGTGAGCTCACGACGAATGACGAGCATCTCGTCATGTGATGCCTCTACTCCTAGTCTCTCCAGCACATGCCAAACAGGATGCATCCGCGGCAAATCAAACATCGCATCCATTTCCGCCTTCTGGCAGCCATACCTGACCATATCTGCGGAGCCCCGTCCTCCAACAATTAAGCTAAGCGCGTCAATAATGATGGATTTACCCGCTCCCGTCTCCCCCGTCAAAACATGAAAGCCATGGTGGAACGAAACCGTCACCTGCTCAACTACAGCTAAATTTCGAATGGACAGCTCTCGCAACATAAACTGATGCCTCCTAAAATTGGTGTGTTAGTTCAACAGCTCCAGCAACCTTTCTACAACCTCATTGCTTTGAGCTTTCGTGCGGCAAATAATCAGAATTGTATCATCTCCGCAAATGGTTCCCATTACTTCCTGCCATTCCATATTGTCCAGCAGCGCGCAGATCGTATTGGCTGTACCCGGCAAACACTTCATTACGACAAGATTATCTGTGAAATCGATATTCACGAAGTGATCGAGCAGTGCCCGTTTGAGCTTGTGAATCGGATTGATTCGTTGTTTCTCCTGCGGCAACGAATATCTGTATCGGCCATCCTCTGCTGGAACTTTAATGAGCATAAGCTCCTTAATATCACGTGATACTGTAGCTTGCGTTACCTGCAATCCGGTATTACGGAGCGCTTCAACTAGTTCCTCCTGCGTCTCCACAACCTGATTCGTAATAATTTCCTTGATTTTAAATTGACGTATCCCTTTCATAAATAAAGCGCCTCCCAAACATGCTATTCTATAACTGAAAAACAACTTTTCTAATGGAGCGTTCCTTCACATTAATAAACAGGATGCCCTGGCATTTCGGCAGCAACAACGCGTATACAAGCAGCCTGTCTCTTATTCCACTTCCCGTCCAATCCATCGGCATACGATCCCTTGCAGTCTTCACGACGTATAACTCTCCGTCAAGTTCTGCAATATAATCAATATACAAACGGCTGTCCAGTTCTTGGCCATCCAGATCAATCTGAATGGGAATTCGGTGTTTGCCTGAAACGACATGATAACCACTCTGCTCAAGAAACAAAATGTTCTCATCATTCGGATCAAGCGGGACACCTTTACCAAGCTTCAAGCGGTTGAAGGAGGCTGGTTCATGCAGCCAGCGATGAAACAATCGAAACAACCACAGGATTAACAAGGCTGAGGCAACTAGCATAATTAACCAGTCACCGTATTTGTCCATATGCAACCCTCCATCCAAAACATCCATATATGTAATGGTTCGTGATGGGGGGTGCATATTCCTGTCAATGTTTATAAAGCGAACGCATGTTTGGTTGAGTCCAGTGTATCAAAAAAGACCCAACTCTGTAAAGCAAAAAATAGGGGAACGCCTGATCGCCTTAGCGATGCAGGCATTCCCCTCGCAGCTTGCTACTGTTTTTCAGCGGAAAAGGTGCCGCTCGCCTGCTTGACGAGCTCCATAATTGCCGCATCATCCGGAACCTGCTGATTAGGCTGGTTATCCCAAATCCAGTAAGCCAAAAATTCAATATTGCCTTCTCCACCTGTAATAGGAGAGAAGGAAAGATCACGCAGCGTATACCCCATCTCAGCGGCAGCCTGTGTTACATTGAGCAACACCTCTGCATGCACCTTCGAATCCCTTATAACACCTGATTTCCCTACTTTATCGCGTCCTGCCTCAAATTGCGGCTTGATCAACGCCATCACGCCTGAGCCCGGATCAATCAATCCTGCTAATGCAGGCAAAATGAGCTTCAATGAGATGAACGAAACATCAATCGTAGCAAAAGTTGGCTTGGGACCGAGCAGCTCCTCAGGCTTCATATAACGGAAGTTAACGCGCTCCATGACGTTCACGCGTGGATCTTGGCGAAGCGACCAATCCAGCTGATTATAGCCGACGTCAATGGCATAGACGTATTCTGCTCCATTTTGCAAAGCGCAATCTGTAAATCCGCCTGTCGAAGCACCGATGTCCAGCATGGTGCGTCCAACGAGATCCAGCTCAAAAGCGCGAATTGCCTTCTCCAGCTTTAAGCCCCCACGGCTGACATAGGCATGAATAGCCCCTTTTACTTTAATATCTGCCGTGCGAGGAACTTTCATACCACTCTTGTCGATCGGTTCGTTATCCACCAGAACAAGGCCTGCCATTAGCGCTTTCTTCGCCTTCTCCCTGCTTTCATAAAAACCGCGCTCGACGAGCAGCACATCTATTCGTTCTTTAGGTGTCGTCATTCTTCTACCTAGCCTTCTAATGCTGTCCGGTTACGCGCATTTTGCTGCGAGGATGCATGTTTTTAAGCTCAGCCGCTACCCGTTCGCCCGTCAGGCCAACTTCAGCGCGCTGTTCTTTAATGGAACCATGTTCAATAAACTGGTCCGGAATACCAACGATACGAATCGGCAAGCCATAAATGCCGCGCAGCGAATAAAATTCAAGAATCGCACTGCCCAAGCCGCCTAGCTCCGCTCCTTCTTCCAGCACGATCATGTTTTTACCTTCATTAGCAAGTGAAAGAAGCATTTTCTCATCCATCGGCTTAATAAAACGGGCGTTTACTATGCGGACATTCATGCCGTCACGCTTCAACAGCTCCGCTGCTTCTTCAGCCACTTGTAGCATCGGGCCAATGGCTATAATAACAGCTGAATCGCCTTCGCGAACCGTTTCCCATGATCCTATAGGCAGCGGCAGCAGTTCAGCATCAATCGTTACGCCAAGCCCATTGATCCGCGGATAACGGACTGCAATCGGACCATCATTATAATCAACCGCCGTCTTCATCATCCGGCGAAGCTCATTTTCATCCTTAGGCATCATTAAGACCAGATTCGGCACATGGCGCAGAAATGGAATATCATACACGCCATGATGGGTTTCTCCATCGGGACCTACAAAGCCTGCACGGTCGATAGCAAAAATAACATTCAGATTCTGGCGGCAAATATCATGCACAACCTGATCATAGGCTCTTTGCAAGAAGGTAGAATAAACAGCAAATACCGGCTTCATTCCTTCGATCGCAAGTGCCGCAGACATCGTCGCTGCATGCTGCTCGGCGATACCGACGTCAATCATGCGGCCTGGAAAACGCGCTGCGAATTCCATTAACCCCGATCCACCCGGCATAGCAGGTGTAACCGCAACGATACGCTTATCCTTCTCTGCGAGTTCAATAAGCACATCGCCAAATACTTGCGTATACATAGGCGAGCCAACGGCCTTAACGACCTGACCCGATTCGATTTTGTAGGGGGAGATGCCATGCCATTTATGGGAATCTGCTTCAGCAGGAGAGTAGCCTTTCCCCTTCACCGTCACGACATGCACAAGAACAGGACCCGGAACTGAATCAGCCTGACGAAAAATATCAAGCAGCTGCTCCATATCATGCCCGTCAACCGGTCCTAAATAAGTGAGACCGAATTGTTCAAAAAGAATGCCTGTTACGAGCAAATATTTCAGGCTGTCTTTAAACTTTTCTGCCGTCTTGGCCAGCTTGCCGCCGACAGCAGGAATTTTGTTCAAGAAATGCTGCAGCTCTTCCTTCGCTTTCTGGTAATGGCGGTCTGAGCGGATTTTGCCCAAATATTGATGCATCGCGCCGACATTCGGCGCAATGGACATTTCATTGTCGTTCAGCACGACAATCATTTTCTTCTTTTCATGGCCGATATGATTAAGCGCCTCGAAGGCCATCCCACCAGTCAATGCTCCGTCGCCAATGACGGCTACGACACGATTGTCTTCGCCTTTAAAATCTCGCGCCATCGCCATGCCGATTGCTGCAGACAGCGATGTGCTGCTATGTCCGGCTTCCCAAACATCGTGCTCGCTTTCGTCGCGTTTCACAAATCCGCACATGCCTTTATATTGACGCAGCGAATCGAAGCGATCCATGCGCCCTGTTAAAATTTTATGCACATAAGATTGATGGCCTACATCAAATACAAATTTGTCATTCGGGCTGTCAAATAAATAATGCAGAACGAGCGTTAGCTCCACAACTCCCAGATTGGAAGCAAGGTGACCACCCGTAACGGAAAGCTTCTCAATGAGAAACTGGCGCACTTCGCTTGCAAGCTGCTCCAGCTCTTTCTTGGATAACCCTTTTAAATCCTGAGGCCCGTTTATATGTTCAAGCAGCACAGTACTTCCTCGCTTTCGCGAACAGCAGCCTTCACTGTTCAATAGACGTCAAAATATTTAAACTATTATAACATAGGCATTGTTTTTTTCCCAATCCTCAAGGCATTAGAGTGAATTAATGATCCCTCTGCACCAGATAATCGGCGATTTGCAGCAGTCTGTCCGGTGCTGCAAGTCCTGCATCAAGCACTGCTGACTTCGCGTCCTGCGTCAAACGCTCTACTTGAGCCTTGCTCTCGTCAAGCCCCATCAGATAGGGATAGGTTACTTTTTGTTGCTCGACATCGCTATTCGTCTTTTTGCCAAGCTTGCTCTCATCGCCAATCAAATCTAGAATGTCATCTTGAATTTGAAAAGCCAGCCCGATATTGCGACCATATTGCTCAAGCAGCTTGATTTGTTCTTCTGTAGCACCGCCAATACGTGCGCCAGCCGTAACAGAGAACACAACCAGATCTCCGGTTTTGTGCAAATGAATATATTCTAGCTCTGCAAGCGACGTGATGCCCTGCTCACCCAGCATATCTGCTACTTGCCCGCCTACCATGCCTCTGGCTCCGGCAAGCATAGCCAAATCTTCCACGATATCGAGTGCGACCTGTGCACTGACACCGCCAGCTTTAGCTGCTTTAGGAATTAAATGAAACGCATGGGTCAGCAGCGCGTCACCAGCCAAAATCGCCATCGCCTCTCCGTACACCTTATGATTCGTGAGCTTGCCGCGGCGATAATCATCATCATCCATCGCTGGCAAATCATCATGGATTAAGGAATACGTATGTATGCATTCAATCGCGCAAGCTACAGGCAAAGCTTTGCTCACCGTATCTTCATTACCGGTAATAGCCTCAGCTACTGCAAGCACAAGAGCGGGCCGCAAGCGTTTTCCACCTGCTTCCAGGGAATACATCATGGATTCACGGAGCTTATCCGGAACCTGCCACTGCGAAGGCAGCACTTCGGTCAGTGCCTGCTCTACGATGGCGGCGCATTGCGCCAAATAGGATTTTACCAAAACCGTGTCGCTCAAGCGCTATTCTCCTTTGTCTTCGCTCGGTGGAGCAAACGTTTTTTTCTGAAAGCCCTGCTCTGTCTCAATAAGTGTCTCGATCTTCTGCTCCACCTGCTCCAGCTTGCCACTGCACAGCTTCGACAGACGCATGCCCTCTTGAAATAGATCAATCGCTGTTTCTAGCGGAACATCGCCGTTTTCAAGCTTTTCTACAATCGTGTCAAGCTGCTCCATTGCCTGTTCAAAACTAAGCTCGATTGCTTCCTTTTTTGCCACTGCTGCTCTCTCCTTCCGACGAAGATACTTCGCAGGTCAGCTGCCCATCGGCTAGTTTAACCTTTACGGTATCCCCTGCCTTCACATCTGCTACTGACTTGACCAAACGCTGCTCCGACTCCTCATAAACTAACCCGTATCCTCTCGCCATTACCTTCAGCGGACTAAGCGCATCAAGCTGGCGTATGGAGCTATGAAGCTTAAGCTGCTTCTCCTGCAGCGTTTGCTGGATGATCTGTTCCAGCCGTTTCGAAGTTCCTTTGAGCCTGCTTGCCGCAAACTGCACGCGCTGCCCTGGATGATGCCCGGCAAGCGTCGCTTGCAAACGCTCCAGCCTGCTACGCCCGCGCTGCGCTGCCTTAAGCGTCCGCTGGCGCAAGCGTTCCTCCAGCAAATCAAGACGCTGCGCCTGCTCCAGCAAATATTTGCGAGGATAAAGGAAAAATGGGGAACGGCGCACACGGGCAAGCTGCTCCTTGCGGCTGCGAATAAGCTGGCGCAGCGATTGCTCCAATTGCTGGCGCTGCCTGCTTAAATGCTTCTCCAGCTCGGCTGCATGCGGTACAGCCAGCTCTGCCGCTGCCGTAGGCGTCGCTGCACGCAAGTCTGCAACGAAATCAGCAATCGTATAATCGGTCTCATGGCCGACGGCGCTAATGATTGGAATATCGGATGCCGCTATACTGCGCGCTACCTGCTCCTCATTAAACGCCCAAAGCTCTTCAAGCGAGCCACCGCCGCGCCCTACAATTAATACGTCGATTTCTCCAAAACGGTTCATTGCTTCTATCGCATGTGAAATGGAAGGTGCTGCTTGCGCTCCTTGCACTAGAACCGGATAAACATAAATACGCGCAGCAGGATAACGGCGCTGCAGCGTAATCATCATATCGCGAACTGCTGCCCCTGTCGGCGAAGTAATCAGCCCGATCGCTCCAGGAAAGCGTGGTATCGGGCGTTTGCGCTCAGCGGCAAACAGCCCTTCTTCCTCCAGCTTGCTCTTGAGCTGCTCGAAAGCGAGATACAAGCTCCCGATACCATCAGGCTGCATGGCGGCCACATAAAACTGATAGTTGCCATCCCGCTCATAGACTGAAATGTTTCCGCGCGCCATCACTTTAGCGCCTTCACGAGGAATAAAAGGCAGCCGTTGGTTATGCGAAGCAAACATGACGCACTTCAACCGACTGTCTTTATCCTTAAGCGTAAAATACATATGGCCGCTGGAATGATGCGTAAAATTAGAAATCTCTCCGCGCAGCCACACATCGCCAAGCACAGCGTCCGAGTCCATTTTCATCTGGATATATCGGTTAATGTCCTTTATCGAATAAACCCGCGGCTGTTCTTTCATCGCCTTACTCTCCGATCCCGTTTGCGCGTTTGGCTGCCTTAATCGTGTTCTGGATCAGCATCGTAATCGTCATTGGACCAACGCCGCCCGGTACTGGCGTAATATAACCGGCTGTTTCCAGGCAATCCTCGTAATCCACATCGCCCGCCAGCTTGCCATCAGGCAGACGGTTAATGCCCACATCAATAACGACTGCTCCTGGCTTCACAAACTTGCTGTCAATCGCTTTCGCTTTGCCGATGGCTACGACAAGAATGTCCGCCTGTTTTGCGATCTCTTCCATGTTGGCTGTTTTGGAATGGCAGATCGTCACCGTAGCATGTTCTCTAAGCAGCAGCATCGCGACAGGCTTGCCGACAATATTGCTCCGTCCAATGACAACGGCATGCTTCCCTGCAATATCAACGCCGCTGCGTTTAATCAGTTCAATAACGCCTGCCGGCGTACATGGCAGCAAGCTATCATCGCCTATTACCAGATTACCCACACTTTCAGGATGGAAACCGTCGACGTCCTTTTCCACTCGAATCGCATCAATAACGGCTTTCTCGTTAATATGCTTAGGCAGCGGCAGCTGCACCAAAATACCATTAATGCTATCCTGCTCATTAAGCTTGGCAATCAGCGCCAAAACTTCCTCCTCCGTTGCCGATTCGGCCAAACGGTGAACCTCGGAGTATAATCCGAGCTGCTGGCAGGCTTTTTCCTTGGAACCGACGTATACTTTAGAAGCAGGATCATCTCCAACCAATACAACTGCAAGACCCGGAACAACACCCTTTTCTTTAAGCGAAGCCGTATCTGCCCCAATTTCCTCACGAATAAGATCCGAAATCTGTTTGCCTAATATGATATGTGCGCTCATCATGTGTCGCTCCCCTTCTTGCCGACCGGCTTTCTCCGCCAGCGGTTCCTTAGTTTGTATGATCAGGCTCGGCTTTCAGCTGCTCAAGTCCGCTAATCAGCTTGCCTAACACGCCATTTACGAACTTGCCAGACTCTTCCGTGCCAAAATGCTTAGCGAGTTCAATTGCTTCATTTATAACCGCTTTCGGTGGTACATCGTTGCTGAAGACCATCTCAAAACAAGCCAGACGCAAAACCTGGCGGTCTACCCGAGATAGCCTGTCTACCTGCCAGCCGGTCAAATGATCCTGCAGCATGTCGTCAATAGCCGCTTTGCGCTCCGCGACGCCCATTACAAGCTGTCTTACAAAATCATCATCCGTATTGCCAATATCTCCTGGCTCTGCGCCGATCTCATTAGCGGAATGAGCCTCTTCAAGAAGCATGTCCACCGCTTCATCAGCCGTGACTTCATTCATTTCCATCTGGTACAAACTTGATACTGCAATTTCTCTCGCTAATCTACGTTTCATGGGACCTCCAAAGCAGTTGCACTGCTTACTGAAATTTATTATTGCTAGCGTAAACGGCTGAAGCCGTCCTTTGGCGGCAAAGCTTCCGTTTCGCGGGTGAAATATAAGCCTATTTATAAGTGTAAAGCTTATAAATTCTTATATTTTAGGAATAACGCTGACGGCGTCCTTTCTATATAGACGCCATCGTTTTGGCGAAACGTATAGAGAAAGGATGGAAACAGCATCTCCCTTTATAAAGTCTCAGAACTTCAAAAAAACCTATGATCTCCTCCCTGCCTCGAACAACCGGCAATCCGGCTTCCGGAGAACGGAGGAGACCACAGGATTATCTAAACGGGCGAAATCTTTCCATTAAAACACTCCATACTTGCTGCCATGGAGCGATCGGATCCTGCCGCAAGTCTTTCTTTTTGCCTATCCAATACCCAACTGAAATGAGCAGCATAAAAATCAGCATATCCCAAAAACCTGCAAACAAATACACGAAGCCAAAAAAGAGTCCTGCTGCTGCGCCAATTGTCCGCTTTCCGTAATGAACCCAAAATTCCCTCCACATCCGCTAGCCCACCTCTATTCCACGCGACTCTTGTACATGCCTGTCTGAATGACATTCGCTACAAATACCGTCACATTTGAAACCGGTATCCCTGTAATATCCTCAATATGGCTTTTGACAGCAAGCTGAATCTCTTCCGTGATCGTTGGGATTGAGCTTTCTCCATCAACAAACACGCGAAGCACGATGTCAAGGCCAGAGTCGGAAGTACGAATGCGCGCACGCAAATCTTTAACCCCACGACGCTTGGAAGCTGCTTTGAGGGCTAGATTTTCAATCGTTTCAATGGAAATGCGAATGTCGCCAAAATCTGTCCGTTGATCTATGGAAGGCGGAGCTGCAGAGCCTCGATGCAAGGAAACAATAAAAAATCTCAAGCTGAGCAAAAACAATACAATCCCAGCTATCATAACGGAAATCTGGATCGATGGCTGCTCAAACATACGGTCTAAAGCCGTAAGAAGCGCTCGCTTCGAAATCCAATTAAAGCCAATACATGCGATCATAATGGAAGCGGCACCGATTACAATGCTATAAATAAACAATAGCAACTTGTCCACAATTCTAAACAATGCAAATGCCTCCTCCGGGCAGACCGAATGAAAACCCCCTTGCGCCGAGCGGCATGCCGATCACGAGGGGGTTATAGTCAATTCTCTTCCATACAGTTATTACTTGACGCGCAGCAGTTGGTCTTCCTCTACCGGCTTCTCGGCAGCTTTGAAATGAACATCGTGAATATGTACGTTCACTTCAATAACATGAAGACCTGTCATCGTTTCAATCGAACGTTTCACATTACGCTGAATTTCCGAAGCAATTTCTGGGATGCGGTTGCCATATTCCACAATAATGGATACATCAATCGCCGCCTCACGCTGTCCAACATCAACTTTAACGCCTTTAGACAAATTTTTGCGGCCAAGCATCTCCGCGATTCCGCCTGCGAAACCGCCGCTCATGCCAGCTACACCAGGCACCTCAACTGTAGCCAGTCCAGCAATGACTTCAATAACCTCGGGTGCGATCTGAATAACGCCAATGTCCGTTTTCTCATACTCTGTTGCTGTTGTACTCATGATAGCTTTACACCTCCCTAAAGTTGCGCGTCCCGCTCTGCATCAAGCGGGTAAAGCTTCCGCATCTTATTTCTATACTATAGCATTCGCCATGAAATATGACAAACCATTACAGATTGTCCCCAGCTATTGCTGCAGCCTGCTCTGGGTGGAAAACATCATATTCCTCGAGGAACTTGATATCAAAATTTCCTTCAATAAACTTTGGATGCTCCAGCAGTTTTTGATGGAAAGGAATCGTTGTTTTTATGCCTTCAATCGCGAATTCAGACAAAGCTCGTTTCATGCGGGCAATCGCTTCCTCTCGCGTTCTTCCCCAAACGATCAGCTTGGCAATCATGGAGTCATAATGCGGCGAAATCGTATAACCCGGATAAACTGCGCTGTCCACCCGCACGCCAGTACCGCCCGGCGCCAGATAGAACGGAATGTGTCCAGGAGACGGCATAAAATTGCGCTCGGAATCCTCAGCGTTTATCCGGCATTCTATCGACCAGCCATTAATCGCAAGATCTTCCTGCTTAAAGGAAAGCGGATTGCCTTCCGCTACGGAAATCATCTCTTTTATCAGATCAACATTCGTTATCATTTCTGTAACGGGATGCTCAACCTGAATACGAGTATTCATTTCCATAAAATAAAACTGGCCATCCGGCCCAAGCAAAAATTCAAGCGTTCCTGCGCCTGAATATTGAACGGAAAGCGCTGCGCGAACAGCCGCTTGCCCCATCGCTTCACGAAGCTCCGGAGAGAGAACTGGGCAAGGCGCTTCTTCGACCAATTTCTGGCGACGACGCTGAACCGAGCAATCGCGTTCAAAAAGATGCACAGCGTTGCCATGCTTGTCCGCCATAATTTGAACTTCGACATGCTTCATGCCTGTCAAATATTTTTCTAAATAGACGCCTGCATTGCCGAAGGCTTTCTGAGCTTCCTGCTGCGCCGTCGTAATTTGCGAAACGAGCATTTCCTCGCTGTCTGCAATACGGATGCCTTTGCCGCCCCCGCCTGCAGTTGCTTTTATGATAACGGGATAGCCGATCTGACGTGCAACTTCAACCGCTTCTTCCATTGTCTCAATGAGGCCTTCAGAGCCTGGAATAACCGGAACGTTTGCTTGCTGCATCGTTTGCTTGGCTACCGCCTTGTCGCCCATTTTGCTAATCGCCTCAGGTGAAGGCCCGATAAACGTAATGTTGCACGATTCGCAAAGCTCCGCGAAATTCGCATTTTCTGCAAGGAAGCCATAGCCTGGGTGAATCGCATCGCATTCCGTTATGGTCGCAACGCTCATCAGGTTCGTTAAATTCAAATAGCTGTCCTTCGACAAAGTAGGCCCGATGCAATAAGCTTCATCTGCAAGGCGCACATGCAGCGAATCGCGATCCGCCTCCGAATAAACGGCTACGCTTGCAATGCCGAGCTCGCGGCAAGCCCGAATAATACGCACGGCGATTTCGCCGCGGTTGGCAATAAGAATTTTTTGGAAATTCACATTGTTACTCCTTTCAAATGGCTAGTTCTCCCAGAAGGAGCAATGCTGTTATTCCGGTTTCACCAGAAATAGCGGCTGCCCGTATTCCACCAATTGGCCATTCGTTACAAGTACTTCGACGATTTCGCCGCGCACTTCCGCTTCCAGCTCGTTCATAAGCTTCATCGCTTCCAAAATGCAAACGACGCTTTTCTCGGATACACGGTCGCCCGGTTTTACGAATACCGCAGCCTCAGGGCTTGGCGAGCTGTAAAACGTACCAACCATGGGGGACGTGATTTGGTGCAAATTCTCACTTGCAGCGCGCGCTGCAGGCGTCTCAGACGCTGTAGACTGTGAAGCTGGATCAATAGCAGGTGCTTGTGTGTAAACGGGAGCAGGCTGCTGTGAATATGTATGCATTAGCGGGGCTGCTTGCACATTGACGACTTCCGTTTTCCCGGGCTTGCGAATTAGCAGGCGAGTCCCTTCGTTTTCGATTTCCAGCTCATGAACGGAGGTTTGATCGACCAGCTTGATCAATTCTTTAATCTCGCTCAATTTGAACATGAATTTTTCACTCCTTAAAGTTTTGCGGTAGCAAAACCGCATAGTAGCTTATCTTGCATTGTTCACTTTTATTAATGGGCACAATAACGTTTAACATTATATCATAAACGCTGAGGAACACGAATTATTTTTTACAAATGCATAAAATAACCCTTAAACAGCTGCCTGTTCCCTTCGTAATAAACGTCCCAAGCACTTCATAGCTTCAGTCGCAGCATCCAGAATAATGGTCGAGGCAGGCAAAAATGAACCGCGCATCATTAAAAAACGCAGTCCAGGAGATAAAACAAAGCCTGAACTCCGCTCTTTTTTGATTAAATAGAAAAGAAAGAAGGAAACTGCCGGATAATTCCGTTCGTCATTACGTCTGCCATTTCAACCGCCTGCGGTTCAATTTGATCATTCAGGGCGACGTTTTGCTCATAGTTTTTAGCAAACCGTGCCGCAACTTCACTCGTAAGCAGCCTCAGATGCTCATCAAGCATCCTTTTCCATTCCTCTTTAGACCAATAGGGATTTATCCGGCTCAGGAAGTCGGCAATGTTATCTGCGTTCATATACCAGCGTTTTTGAGCATCAGCTGCCGCTGCGCTATCGCCAGCCTGAAGCGCCTTGACGAGTTCAACTGCAATGACAAGATGCTCCCGCAGCAGCTCGGCAAACCTTGCCGCAATCGCCCTTCCATAAAAAGGTTCAAGCACTGCTGCAAAGTCTGTTGGGTTCCTTAGCAGCCTAGCGGTCGTTGCTTGTTCGTCCCCAAGACGGTCAACAATGCTGTTCACCGTCAATCTTGTCCAGTACACATGCTGTACCCACAATGCCCGCAGCTTGCGGTTCAATTCCATGCTAGACGATGTCCAGCAAACAGGATGAAGCGGTTTGGCCAATTGCTGGGGATGAGAAGGATAATAGCGATACATAATATATCGTTGGCTCCTTTTTAATTTTTTACATTATATAGGCTTAGTGTGAGTGTCGTGCATGATGGGCATAAAAAAAACCGGAAGCGCCAGCTTAACTGACGTCCGGGATTTTCTGCTCTGGCAACGATTAATTAAGGTACAAATTGCACCGATACCTGATCTGCATTGATTTCCATTTTTTTCATAACGAGATCCACAATATCAGCTGCTTGATTTTTCTCCAGCTTCTCGCTGGCTACGACGACTTTATAAACGTTGTTTTCTTCATCTACGATGGCGGATTCATAGTTTTGCATCAGTTGCTCTTCAAGCTCTGTCAGCTTTACATTTTTTTCTTCAAGCATGGACAGCTGTTTTGCCGCTTCAGTGGATTTTTCTTTATCTACCTGCGTATTTGCGATATCTGCCATCAGCTTATCAAGCTCCTCGTTGTTTTCCTGCGTCCGCTTCTCCTGAATATCGGCGAATACGCTCGTTGCCGGGGCCCCTTGCTCATACTGTTCCAGTACCTCTTTGTCAGCCTCGCTCACTCCATTGTCCGCACCTTGCTGGACCTCATCCACAACGATGCCGTTGCCCGCAGCCTCAGTCGCACCCTGTTTCACCGTCTGCTCGAGCTGCGAGTTGTCTGTCAGCAAATCTGGCGAGCTTGCATCCTGCGTAAACAAGTAATAGGCGGACAGTACCACCATCAAGCTGAGCATCGATACGAGCCAAATCGTTTGTCTTTTCGTGTTCATGTGAACACCCTCCTCAAAATGGTATAAAAGCTAAACTACTGCTTCCTCGGTGCAACAGAAATACGGGATGCCGCGACATTCACGCCTTTTTCGACCGCATCTATAATTAAACGCCTGACGGTTACGTTTTCCGCACCCTTGGCTACGATAAGGATACCGCGAATGCGCGGGTTGATCCTCTTTTTAACAATGGGCTTCTGATCGCCAGACACCTCAACGAGTACGACCTCTCCATCCTTGTTAATCGCCGTAATATGCCGTTTGCCCCCGTTTTTGTCATTCTCGTCTGTAACCGACTGCGTCTCCTTCTCGTTGCGTTCAACGACGATTTCCTCTGTCGAATCAATGGTGACCAGTACATCCACTTCGCCAACACCGACGATTTTCTCTAAAATTTCTTTCAGCCTCGCCTCCAGCGGCTGCTCCACCGCTTCGAATGAGGCTCCTTCATTCGAGCCCGGGCTGGTCCAGGCCGTGTCATCTACTGATTGCAGAATTTGCCCCTGCCCCTGTATGGAAGGCTCAACCTTGTTAAAGGTGAGAAAAGAATTAATCAGCATCAGAAGCGCTCCAACACAGCCGATAATGAGCAGGAGGCGCAGCATTTTTACTCGCTTCGGTCCCCCAGGGCCTCCGCCCGCCATCGCTTCCAGCTTCTCCAGCCACTTCGCCACCTGTCATTACCCACTCCTTTCGCTTCACTTTTCTCCGCGAATGCTTGCTGGCTGGCGAATAATGATGGCATCGGGCGATAAGCCCCAGCCCTCGGCGAGCACAGCTCTCGTCTGCTTATCAAGCTCTGCGCTGACGGGCTGCCATAACGGCTCATCAGCAGCACTCTGCTCTTCTGATGACTGATTCGGCCCAGTCTCCAGCAGCTCAGGCACCATAACCTCCACGCTTACTGGTTCCACTGCTTCGACCTGTCCATTTCCCTCCTGTACATCCTGTGTCGAATTCGCTTCCGCAATTGCAGGAGATCCTCTCGGCGAGACTGCCTCTTCTTCAGGAAGCATCTGGGGAAACGTCACTGTCACCGTATCCATATCGACCATCTCAACATCCCCTTCCTTGATCCATTTCAGTTTGACTTCAACCGAGCTTGCCGACTGGCCCGTATAGCGGACGATTGCGGTTTCCATCGCTTTGGAAAGCGTACTGCCGGTCAGGCTAGCCGCCTGCTGCTGCTGCTTTCGTTTAAGCTCCTCTGCCTGACGCTGAATGTCGGCAAGCGTTGGCATTTTCACCTGCCGCTGGGCTGTGCTCATCTCCCATTGCTGAATGCCCGCGCTCAGTCCCGCCGTTACGTCGCCTTGCAGCAGGCGAAGCAGTGGAGATAGCAGCGTCAGCAGAACAAGAAGGCCGATAACAAGTCTGGCATAGCGCAGCATCGCCTTGTTGGGCAGCAGCAGCTCGGTGCATACAGCGAGCATAATGACAGCGATAATGTCACGCAGCCACTCGCCCAGCCAAGCTACCATGCGATTCGCCCCCTTTTTTTTCAAGCAACCGGTTTACCGCACCATCATTGCTGCATTTCCTGCTGTCAGCACGATCGTTACCGCCAGGAAAAACATTAAGCTGACAGCAGCCAGCGCAGCAAATACATAGATCAGCGTCTTGCCAATCGTTTGCAGGCAGGCCACAATCGGTGAATCTCCCAGCGGCTGCATGACGGCGGCGCATACATTGTAAATTAGTGCCAGTGTCAAAATTTTGATTGCGGGAAAAGCACTGATAAACAGCAGCATAATGACGCCTGCGAGCCCGATTGCATTTTTCGCCAGCATGGACGCCGATATGACGGTATCCGCAGCATCCGAAAACATGCGCCCGACGACAGGAACAAAATTGCCTGTGACGAACTTGGCCGTTCGCATCGTTACACCGTCGGTCACCGCTCCCGTCGCTCCCTGCACCGAGACGACACCGAGAAAAATCGTAACCAGCGCGCCTAAAATGGTAATACTGATGCTGCGCAGCAGATTGGCAAGCTGGGTCACCTTGAAACGCTCGGTCATGGCGCTGACGATATGCAAAACGGCCGAGAAGAACAGCAGCGGAAATACGAGCGTATAAACGAGCGTGCCTACGACATGAATCATAAAAATAATGAGCGGATGCAGCACCGACACCGTTACAACATTGCCCATCGACGCAAGCAGCGCGAGCAGCAGCGGAAGCATCGCCAGCATGAATTGGATCATGTTTTCTATCGCTTCCTTCGCATAGCCGATCGCTACATTAAAGCTGTTGACCGTGATGATAAGGATGACCATAAAGGTAATAGAATAAGCTACCTTACTGACCGCATTGCGCTCGAAGGCGTTTTGCAGCGTTTCCAGCATCATGCTGAATACGGTAAGCGTGACGATTGTGACCAGCAGCTTGCCATTGTAGAGCACCTCGTGCAGAAAATAAGACAGCAGACCTTTCAGCACCGTTTCCAGCTTGAGCCCTTCTCCGCCCGGCAGCAGCATTTGGGCAAAGCTTGGCAGCTTCTGCTCAGGGAAAAATCCGCCATATTCGTTTTTGAGCTCGTTCCAGTATTTCTCCACCGCATCCGTATCCATATCGTTCAGCCCGCTGCCGGTCAGCTGCCCGAGTGCGGCTTGCGCCTGGGCCTGCTGTGTTTGCTGCTGCTGCAAGGACTGCGATTGCTGACTTTGCGGAGTCTGCTGCGACTGCTGGGTCTGTGGAGAAGACGTTGGCTGCGAAGCTAGCTGCGGATAAGAAGCCTGCTTCGACTGCCAGGCTGAAGTTGACACACCTTGCGCTGCGGCCTCCGAGCTTGGCACAAGCAGCAAAAAGTACAATATAGCCGCTAACACCGTAAACCACACGGCATTCGGCGGATAGGAGCTGCCAGCAAGCTTTATCCTCAACTGGCTCCTCCTCCTGTCGGCAGCAGGTTGATGACCGTTTCGATAATGACGCTGATGATCGGGACCGCCATGACAAGAATTAATATTTTGCCAGCGAATTCGATTTTCGACGCAATGCTTTCCTGTCCGGCATCCCTTACAATTTGAGCGCCAAATTCAGCGATGTAGGCGATGCCGATTATTTTCAGCACCGTCTTTAAATAAATAGAAGGAATGCCGGAGCGATTCGCCAAATCAGAAAGCACCGCGATGACGGAATCGATTTTGCCAAGCAGGAACAGAAAAATAAAGAGGCCGGTAAATGCCGCAAGCAGGAAAGCGAACAGCGGCTTTTGCTCTCGAACGACAAGGATGAGGACTGTTGCAATCAGCCCAAGACCGACGATTTGAATGATTTCCACTTCGCTTCACCTACTTGCGGCTTCTCTTCAAGCTGGCTACTGAAACAGAAAAATCGTTTTAATTTCCTGAAACAGCTCGTTCAGCATACGCACGACCATAAACAGCACGACAACAAAGCCGATTAATGTCACCCAATGCGCCATATCTTCCTTCCCCATCTGCTTAAGCACCGTATGAATCATCGCGATGATAATTCCGATACCGGCTATTTGGAAAATGGCGCTCACATCCATATTCATTTCCGCGGCACCCCATTAAACCATCAAAATAACGAGCAGCACGGCGATTAAAACGCCGAGGCTTTTCCACATCGTCTCATACCTCGCCTGATCTTCCCGCGCCGAATCTTCCTCCGCCTTGAGTTGAATGAGCGCCAGCTTCAAATGCTTAAGCTGGTCCTCACGGTCGCTAATACCGAGCGTTGAGCCAAGACGGATCAACACCGCCTGCTCGCTTGCCCGCATGGCCGTAGCTCCCCAAACCTCGCGAACCGCCCGCTCCCAGCTTTCTGGAAACGATAGCCCTTCATCGCTTGCAAGCCCTTCCGCGGCAAGCATCAGCATTCGGTTGAGTGGAGCCGGAACAAAAGCTGCGGTTCGATTCAGCGCCTCCGGCAGCGGGGTATGCCCGTAGCCAATTTCCGTTTCAAGCCTCTGAAGCGCGTGAGCAGTATGGCGAAGCTGGCGGGGCCTAGCGGCAAAACGCGCCGCCTGCTGGAAGCCAAGCATCGTTCCGGCGAACAAAATGAGCAGCGCGCCAAGCAGTTTCAGCACATGGCATCGCCCCGCATCAGCCCGGAAAACAAGGGCGCAGCATCTTCGGCTAATCGCGATACTGCTGCCGTTGGCTCGCGTGCCGCCCAGCCTCTTACGCAAGCTTCCGCCGTAAGCACCCGGTGCATAATGCCCGAAGGCGTTCGGCGAAGCTCGACGATAAGGGAGAACGCTCCTTCCTCCAGCAGCGAGCGCAATACAGGCCGCCCTCTAGCATCCTCGGCATCATACGCATGAGCTGTCGCTATGACGCTGACTCCGGCATGGCTCGCTTCCCGAATCGCCTCGCCATCCTCGGGCCGTCCAATCTCATCAGCAATAATGACATCTGGCGACATCGAGCGCAGCAGCATCATCATTCCTTCCGCCTTCGGACAAGCATCCATGACGTCGGAGCGCGGGCCAATATCAAAGGTTGGAATGCCTCGCACACAAGCGGCTATTTCCGAGCGCTCGTCCACGATTGCAACTTTTCTGCCCGGCCAGCTGGCGGCATCTCCGCCTCCCCATAACCCGTAGCTGACGGATCTTGCAATGTCGCGAACGAGCGTCGTCTTGCCCTGCTGTGGAGGGGCTAGCAGCAGCGTGGAGCGGATCGTTTTGCGAGATCGGTCAAGCAGCTTCGGTATGAGAGGAGTCGCTGAGCCGGGAACCTCTCTGGCAATGCGAATATTAAAGGCGCCTATTTCCCGAATGCCGCGGACGCTGCCGTTATCGAGAACAGTACGCCCTGCAAGTCCAACCCGATGACCTCCTGCAACTGTAATGAAGCCCCGCCTGAGCTCCTCTTCCATGGCATACAAGGAGTAGTTGGTCATCCGCTCCAGCAGCTTGCGGCATAGGTCAGCAGTAGGCTTGTACGCTCCGCCTGCTTGCGTTAAGAGCGTGCCATCGTTTGCAGCGAAACGCGATTGGCCTGCCATGCCAATTTCTAGCGGACGCCCTTCGCGAATCCGTATCTCTTCCAGCTGCTCCTGAACCTGCGCAGGCAGCCGTTCCAATATCGCTTTCAGCTCTAGCGGCAGCAAATGCGTAATACGGCTAAGCATGCGTTCATCACTCCCGGATGTTTGTCCTTAGTCCTCTTATATGTATGCTTGGCCAGCTAAAATATGTCCAACTGGATTCATATTGCTAGATTAGAATTTATTTAACTAGGAGCAGACCGCCTCTTATTACGAGAACAGCAGAAAATTATAGAAAAGGCCTTCGTACTCGAGTACAGCGCCGTTTCTCGTTATTTTTTCAAAATACCAATCATTAAACATAGAATGCCTGCTGCTACCCAAGCAAATTTGCTATAGGACAGCTTGTCTGCAAGCCCTACCAAACCAATCGTCGTCGTCGCAATCAAAATCAGCGGCCCTACTAACGCCAAAGAGGAATTGACGAGAAGCGCCTTGTCGATCTGATTGAGTTTAAGCATAATAATAGCTGCGCAAATTTCGATGGTTCCCGAGGCAAAGCGCAAGGATGCCATTGCCAGCACAATTTTATTCAGCATAAAAATCCACCTCCACCCTTGTCCAGCCGACCTGTTTCTAGCTTATGCAGCAGACCACTGCATTCATGACCGCTGCACTTGGGACACATGCCCAGAAGAAGGTGCATATATTGCAGGCATAAGGCTAAGAGAAGCTAGGCAAAGAAAGGCGGATTACGACATGCAAGTTGAGGTCATATCAAGCGTGAATGAAGCCAGCCAGGCGCGCTTCCATCATAAAACAGCCATCGTTGTCGATGTATTGCGGGCTGGCAGCACGATTGTGACGGCGCTTGCGGCCGGGGCCGAAGCCATCGTACCTGTAGAAACAGTTATGGAGGCCAAAGCAGCGCAGCGGCCGGGGGATTTGCTAGGGGGGGAACGATTTTGCCGCAAAATATCCGGCTTTGACCTTGGCAATTCGCCTGATGAATATGAAGCGAATACGGTTCGCAACCGCCGTATTATTTTGACCACAACGAACGGAACGCGCGCGCTGCAAAAATCCTCCCGTGCCGATTACGTATTGACAGCCGCGCTAATGAACGCCGCTGCCTGCGCCCGTGCGGCGCTCGCGCTGCGGCGCGATGTCGTCATTTTATGCGCAGGCTATAATGATGCTTTCGCTGCCGAGGATGGCTATGGCGCCGGACTGCTGCTTGAGCGGATGATGCAGGCAGGCATAAATGCTTTGGAGCTGGACGACTTCGCAATCGCTATGCTCGGCTTCTACCGCAGCCGCAGTTCTGCTGCGCTCGAAACACTCGCCTCCGGATCCACAGGCAAGCGGCTGCTCAAGCTTGGTCTCCAGCGGGATATTGAAGCATGCGCAGCCGTCGATATTTATAAAGACGTTCCCGTACTGCAAGGAGAGAAGCTCGTGCTGGTGACTCGCTGAATGGCTTATAAAAATAAAAGCAGCAGACTAAGGCGAGAAAATCACGCCCTAGCCTGCTGCTAGTCTCGCTTTAGGCTGCTACTCCAGCACAAGCGCTTTATTGAGAAATTTATTTTTCATTATTTTGTGATTAATCCGTTCGATCGTTGATTCATCTTTAGGGACTGGTGCGAATCTATAGAGCAATAACCATCTGAGGCACGCAATGGCTTCAAACCTTTGAACTTCTTCCTTATCAAATTCACTTTGTGCTAAATATGCATGTTGGAATACCGTGGCCAAGGGTTCCCCATTGTATAAATAAATTAAAAAGCTCGTCCAGGCAAAATCATACCTGGCATCCCCTAATTGCCCATTGGTCCAGTCAATGATCGTATATTTCCCTTGCTTTTCTACTACGTTGCCTAAGTTAAAGTCACCGTGGATAAACTTATTTTGCTGCATATTTGAACCATTAATTAGCTCTATTAATTCCGATTGAATGTCTTGATGCTCTTCGATTTGCGGGTAAAAATAACGGATAAAATCGTATTTTCTATGAAGCAGAGGATCTAATTTCTGGGCGGATACTTGATGGATGTCCAACAATAATTGAGCCAAATTCTCAACTTGCTGATTCGATATTTGGGAGAGCGGGCTGCCATCATAGCTGGTTAACAGCGCCTTATGCCCAGAAGCGGTGTGACCCCATCCATACGCTGCCGAAACAGAAATGCCTATGTTCCTAAGCGCTTGCAGCAGGACATATTGAAAATGAACATCTGGATCGGAATCCTTGTTCCATATTTTTAGAACAAAGCTGTCCGTAACAGACGAATATTTCCACACATGAGCCTCCAGTCCAGCCGGCATGCTGCTGCAGGCTAGTTCTTGTTTCAGCAGCTCATTCATGAAACTTGTGCTCTCAGCCCAAACCATTTCATTTAAAAATGCCACATTGGATCCTCCTTCCATTTAGATTAATCATAACCAATCGTACTTAAGCTTACCACTCTGTACATCTTCATATATGCAAAAAAGGCAAAGAGCGTTTGCTCCTTGCCTTTTTCTATGTCTCTTACATGTTTCTTACATTAAAGCAAGTCGTCTAACGACGGTCCTGTGGCCCGCCAACGAAAGCTTGCTCTGCCGTATCCAAACCGTATGCCGTATGCAGTGCACGCACCACTTCTTGCAGCGGCTCAGCGTCGATGACGCAGGAAAGTCTGATTTCAGAAGTGCTGACCATCTTAATGCTGATGCCAAGACCTGAAATCGCTGCGAACATCGTAGCAGCTACACCTGGATTGCTGACCATGCCAGCACCGACGATTGAAACCTTAACCAGGTTTTCTTCGGAAGTCACTTTGTTGTAGGGAAGCTCTCCGTGCAGATTTTCAATGACTGCAACCGCTTTGTCTTTATCATCGAGCGAAAGCGTGAAGGAGAAGTCGGCTGTGCCGTCCTGTACGCCGCTTTGCACAATAATGTCTACATCCACGCCATTATTTGCAAGCGCGCCAAATACTGTCGCGAGCACGCCTGGCAAATCAGGAACGCCCAGAATGCTTATTCTAGCTACATTTTTATCGAATGCAATACCGCGAACGACAGCGCCTTGTTCCATCGTTACTTCCTCCTTTACACTTGTACCTTCGTTGTAGGTAAAGCTTGAACGAACGACCAACTTTACATTGTAATGCTTTGCGTATTCAACCGCGCGCGGATGAAGCACAGCAGCTCCCAGATGGGCAAGCTCCAGCATTTCATCATACGAAATTTCATCCAGCTTGCGAGCGCATTTCACCACGCGCGGATCGGTCGAATAAATGCCATCCACATCAGTGTAAATTTCGCACACATCTGCTTTAACCGCAGCTGCCAGCGCAACTGCCGTCGTGTCGGAGCCGCCACGTCCCAGCGTCGTAATGTCGCCATCCTCGGACATGCCTTGAAAACCAGCTACGATAACAATATGGCCCGCATCCAGCTCCTTAATCATGCGCTCCGTACGAATATCTGTAATTTTCGCCTTGCTGTGTACAGCATCCGTACGAATTCCCGCCTGCCAGCCTGTCAACGAAACGGCGTGGTGTCCCAGCTGGTGAATCGTCATCGACAAAAGCGCTACCGATATTTGCTCGCCTGTCGTAAGCAGCATATCCATCTCGCGCGCTGGCGGATTAGGATTAAGCAGCTTCGATTGGTCGATCAGATCATCCGTTGTATCCCCCATTGCTGATACGACAACAACAACACGGTTTCCCGCCTGTTGATTCTCAATAATACGTTTTGCTACCCGTTGCATCCGCTCCGGCGTTCCCACCGAGCTTCCGCCAAACTTCATCACTATCAACGACAAAGCTGACTCACTCCCAACCTTGACATATACATGCAAGTCAATATTATAGCACAACCGTCATACATCTGGGTATATCCCATCACAAAAATACAAGCAACCTTCACAGCTTCAGCATGCTATTTGGAAACGTCGGTATCGAAATATTTTGTTGAAATTTCCAAATAAGTACCGTCCTTTTTCATATCCGCAAGCGCCCCATTGACTGCGATAACAAGCTCATCATGCCCTTTCGTAAACAAAGCGCCGCTTGCCGTTGCCTCCGACATTTCATCAACAATTTTGAGCGGTGCCTCCGGCTGGCGATGCAACAAGTCTAAATACGTTAACCCATCATTAACCGTCGCGTCCACTTCACCGGACAACAACAAGGAAATCGCATCATCAAAACCTTTGGACGGCACAATTTCCGCGCCGTACCGCTGTGCAATATCAAGCAAATTGCTTGTCAGCGATTGTGCCGCCTTTTTCCCTTGCAAGTCAGTAAGCTTCTTAATATCTGTGTTATCCTGCTTCACAATCAGCACAATATGGGAGTAAATATAAGGATCGGAAAAATAATATTGCTCCAGTCGATCGTCCCGAATACTGACTTGATTAAAAACAACATCGAACTTCCCCGCATCAAGTCCCGCAAATATTTCATCCCATGGCGTTTCAATAAATTCTGGATCCACGCCGATACGCTTGCTAATTTCCGCAGCTATCTCTACATCGAATCCGACAAGCTTCCCGTTTTCGTCTCGATAAGTAAAAGGCGCATACGTTCCTTCCGTTCCTATACGCAGCTTGCCGCTTGCTTGAACAGCCTTCAGGGAGTTTTGCCCACCAGTCGCCGCTTCGCCCGAACTTGCAGCTGGCTGATTCGTTGCATGTGGCTTTGGTCCCGTGCCACATGCCACCAACAAGAACCAACAGGCTACCAGCAGAAAAACAAAGCTTTTTCTTGCCATTCACTCTACTCCTCTACGTCATCGCTAGATGCATGAGCTTAACTATTATATTGAATGTTACAATAGCAAGCCTTTATCCATCAATGCTTTTTGGGAGAAAAATGAGAAGTTCGTGTGAAGTTTAGTCCATTCATATAAAAAAGCTGCTCAAAGGGTTAGTTGCACCCTTGAAGCAGCTCATTGCCATCTCCTATGCGCGGGAGATGTATTTTCCTTCGCGAGTATCGATCAACAGCACATCGTCCTCATTAATGAACAATGGAACTTGTACGTTGTGTCCCGTTTGAAGCTTTGCATTTTTAGTTGCGCCGGTTGCCGTGTTGCCTTTAATGCCTGGCTCCGTCTCAATAACTTTCAGCTCAACGCTGTTCGGCATTTGGATACCGATGATTTCGCCTTGGTAGCTGGAGATGTTGACCGTCATGTTCTCGATCAGGAAGTTGATTTCCCATTTCAGCTGCGATTCGTTAAGCTCGAACTGGTCATACGTTTCGTTATCCATGAACGTGTACTCGGAACCGGAGTTGTACAAGTATTGTACAGCACGGTTTTCGATGATCGCACGAGCAAGCGATTCGCCTGCACGGAACGTTTTCTCAACAACGTTGCCGTTGCGGAGGTTTTTCAGCTTGGAGCGGACGAATGCCGCGCCTTTGCCTGGCTTAACGTGCTGGAAATCGGTTACGGAAAAAATGTCGCCATCTACTTCAATGGTCAATCCTGTTTTAAAATCATTTACTGAAATCACTGCTGATTACCTCCTGGGATTAGAAAAATAGCAAGCTTGATCGTGCTCGTTTACCGCTGTTACCACAACTTAGCCTAAAGTAAGAAACGCTTTAGTGGATGCGGTTAATATTTTAATACCGGTGTCCGTAATTACGATGTCATCCTCGATCCTTACTCCGCCGAAACCGGGGAGATAGATGCCAGGCTCAACCGTTACCGTCATACCGGGGGTTAAAATCGTTTCGCTAAGCTTGGACAGACGCGGAGCCTCATGCACTTCCATGCCGAGTCCGTGTCCGGTGCCGTGACCGAACTTGTCGCCATAGCCGTATTTCGTAATGACATCGCGTGTCAAAGCATCCGCAACACGTCCTGTCATACCCGGACGGATATGAGCAAGGGCATTCAACTGCGCTTCCAGCACAATGTCATAAATTTCGCGATGCTTGTCCGTTGGCGTACCAACGACAACCGTACGCGTAATATCAGAGCAATATCCTTTCAGATAGGCGCCGAAATCCAGCTTCACGAATTCATTGTTGCCGATAACCCGCTCACTTGCTTTGCCATGCGGCAGGGCTGAGCGCTCTCCGGACGCTACGATCGTCTCGAACGAAGAGGAATGAGCACCGTGGCTGCGCATGAAAATTTCCATCTCCAGCGCGATATCGCTTTCCTTCACGCCAGGCTGCAGCAGCTTCTGGATATGCGTAAATGTCGCATCCGCCAGATCGGCAGCCTCCTGCATCACTTGAAGTTCCGCTTCATCCTTGATCATCCGCAGGCCTTCAACAAGCCCCGCTACTGGATGAAGGGCAATGTCGCCAAGCACAGCCGTCCAATCAGCGAATTCGCCGTAAACGACATGCTCCTGCTCAAAGCCCAGCTTGCTGATTTTTCTCGCTTTCAACAGCTCTTTCACCGTTTCCATCGCTTTAGGCGCATGCTCAACGATTTCATAGCCGATCGCCTGCTCAGGAGCCTGCGTCATATAGCGGAAATCGGTCAGCAAAATGCTGTCGCTTAACGTAATGAGGACCATACCAGAGGAGCCTGTAAATCCGCTAATATAACGGCGATTGTATTCGCTGTTAATAAGTAAAGCTTCCAGACCCAGCTCCATAAGGGCGCTGCGCAAGCGATTCACTCTTTCCTTTGACATTTATGTTCATCCCCTTTCCGTTTTTTAAGTCATCTTCAGCTTACGAGCGAGTGCCGCAAGGCCAAGCTCATAGCTCTGTGGACCGAAACCGGCAATTTGCCCGACCGCTACAGGTGCAATAACCGACACGTGACGGAATGCCTCGCGCGTATGTATGTTCGACAAATGCACCTCAACTACAGGAAGAGCTACCGTACTTAAAGCATCACGCAGCGCATAGCTGTAATGCGTAAACGCTCCAGGATTAATAAGTATGCCATTCTCTGCGCCATAAGCGCTATGTATCCGATCAATAAGCGCGCCCTCATGGTTGGATTGAAAAAAATCCAGCTGTACATTCAGCCCCTTCGCCTGCTCCAGCAAGTTAGCCTCAATATCAGCAAGCGTAGCCGATCCATAAATTCCTGGCTCACGAACACCAAGCATATTCAGATTCGGGCCATTAAGCACCAGAATTTTGAGCATTTGCACACCTCCCTAACGGACAAATCAATGTGAAAGACAAAGATCAATTGCCATTTTACCACATATGCCCGCCGCTTGAGAAGGGACAACTATTCAGCTTGCTTGTACAGGCTCTCGGGACGCCTCGTCTGTAAATTCAAAAGCAATGGTATAGCCGATAAAAACACCCCATAGCAAAAAGACACATAGTTCGGCGCAAAGCGTATTCCAGCCTGTTTTCCACACCGATCGAGTCACATGGAGCAGCGGTCCTAAAGCAAGAAAAACGATCGCCCACCAAGCGAGCCCATAGAGCACACCAGGCCATGGACCTTTGAGCTTGCGTAACAACAGTCCGTATAGCAGCGCAGCAATTATTGAAAAAATAATGTAGCAGCCAATACCCACCACTACGCCCCAGCCCGACTTCAAAAAGGAGGAACGGAAAAACGGGTCCGCCATTATGCCTGGCAGCTCCAGTGTAAATTTCATTTCATAAAAAAACCAGCGCAAAATGCCCCAAATCAGGCCAGCAAAAAAGCCCGTCGATAAGCAGTACATCCAAATATTCGTATGATGCTTGCCTTCATATGGATTGCCGCCTTTTCCGGCGGTCCGTTTATTTTGTTTGTTTTCTGCCATCATTTCCTTCGCCTCCAGCTTGTAATCACCTGTCGCCTCCTAAATAAAAGAAGCCATGTTTAAGTATGTGAAAAAAAGCATAGAAGTAACCGCTTCTATTGGCAGTTGTTTGTGAATGGCCCGGGCAGCTCAAACGTTGGCAATTGCCGCACCGATCAAGTACAATAGAACTATTCGCAAGAAAATGAAAAAATGGATTCGTCACCTGATCGGGACGATACACTTTTAAGGAAGGTGACCAACACTTGTCGCAAAAGCCAAAAAGCATCTATGGAGGACAAGCTGTCATTGAAGGCGTCATGTTCGCAGGAAGCCATGTCAATGTTACCGCTGTTCGCCGAAAAAATGACGAAATCATCTTTTATGAGGTTCCGCGGACGACGAAGCGCTGGATCCAGCAGCTGAAAAAAATTCCGATCGTGCGTGGTGTTGTCGGCATAATAGATTCCAGCGCCAAAGGCTCGCAGCATCTGAACTTTTCTATGGAAAATTACGCGGAGGATGAGGCGAAGGAAGAAGCCGCCAAAAATCCCGAAGCACAGCCGAAGCCTGAGAAGGAGCAAAAATCCGGCTTCAGCCTTAGCATGATAGTCGGTGTTGCTGTGGCAGGCGTGCTATCGTTTATTTTCGGCAAGCTGATTTTCACCGCGGCTCCCGCTGCGCTGGAAGAACTATTGTTCAGCAATGTATTTGAGAGCAAAATCGGTCATAACCTATTAGAAGGACTTATCAAAATCATTTTATTGCTTGCTTATTTGTATCTGATGTCGCTTACGCCGATTATCAAAAGACTGTTTCAATATCATGGCGCCGAGCATAAAGTAATTAGCGCTTATGAAGCTGGTGAGAAGCTTACGATCAGCAATGTGCAAAAATACAGCCGCCTGCACTATCGCTGCGGCAGCAGCTTTATTATTTTCACTGTCATTGTCGGCGTTATTATTTATTCGCTGCCTTTCTTCACTTGGGACTCCATCTGGGAAAGAATTTACATTCGCATTTTGCTGCTCCCTATCGTTCTCGGCATTTCTTATGAAGTGCTGCGCATTACAAATGCGATGCGCGACATTCCCGTGCTGCGCTATCTCGGCTACCCGGGCCTGTGGCTGCAATTGCTGACAACGAAAGAGCCGAAGGACGATCAGGTTGCCGTATCCATCGCTTCCTTCAACCGGATGCGCGAGCTTGATCAACAAATGACCCATATTAAAGCGTAAGGGCGGAATGATTATGGCAAACAGGCCTAAAAAATGGAGCGTGCCAGCAATTATTATTATGTCTTTGCTTGGCATCGGAGTTATTTATGGCGTTTTGACCGATATGCGTTCATTCCTTATCCCGATTATCGTATTCGGCCTCATATATGTGCTTTACAAATTCCCGCCTGACCGCTGGAGAAGCCGTTCCGGCTCTGCCTCGCCTCAGGTGCGCCCTGGCAACCGCTCACAGCCTGCCAAACGCCCGAAATCGCAGCGTACGCCGTTCCGTGTTATCGAAGGCGGCAAAGAAGATGATGATCTGCCGAAGTATCATTAAGCCACTGCAGCCCGCGATAACAGCTGGCCAATCACTCAAAAAGAGCGTGACCCCGATTTCTCGGAGGTCACGCTCTTTTTTTGGGTAACTGCAACATGCTTCGTTTCACTTCATATTTGCATTATCACTCATTATCGAGCTCGGCGCGAACCGCTTTAAGGTCATCCAATCGGGAAGGATCACGTTCGAAAAATGCAACGAGCGTCTCAATGCAGGTGATCGAATCCCAGCTTAAATGATGTTCAATGCCTTCGACATCCTGATAAATATTCTCATCTTGGACGCCGATAATGGCCAGAAATGATTCCAGCAGATGGTGGCGCTCCACAAGCCGCTTGCCCATCTTCTTCCCTTTTGTCGTTAATACAAGACCACGATATTTCTCATAAATTAAGTAGTTATCTTTATCGAGCTTTTGAATCATCTTCGTCACTGACGAAGGGTGAACCTCCAGCCCTTCCGCAATATCCGATACTCTCGCGTAACCTTTTTCGTCTATGAGCTTATAAATTCGTTCCAAGTAGTCTTCCATGCTCGGTGTCGGCATTGAAGAACCCCCTAACCCAACTTCTTTCACCTTGTTTCCTCGGCGTTTCTCTAGTATCATACACTGTTTTGAAACCTGTCTGCAACCTTAAGGACAATCCGGGGCCGCGTAATAATTAATGGCATTAGCGATTGAAGCATTTCTTGAAATATAAGAATTTATAAGTTTCACATTTATCATTAGGCTTATATTTCTCGGACTGAAACGCGCTGCGCCGCCAGAGGACTGCTTTCGGCCGTTTCACCTTACAACTCCCAGTTTGAAGCCCACCCACTTGACGCACATTATAACCTGAGCTTCTTATTGTTGAAGCATCAAAGCAAAGGAGGTGCGCTCATGGCTTTCACCGTAGAGGAGCGTCCGAAAGCAGCGCTGAAAAGCTTATCCTTCGTACCCGAGCTCGTATATTTTGAACCGGATGCGCTAAATTATCCGAAAGGCAAGCGCATATATGACTGGGTGCAAAAGGAAGGCATTCCATTCCGCATGACCAGCTCGCATAACCGGATTACCAATTTGCCCGGTGAAACCGAGCTTGAGAAATACCGAATTGCCAAACGCACGCTCGTCGTCGGCATTCGCAAAACGCTAACCTTTGATAATTCCAAGCCGTCAGCGGAATATGCCATTCCCATTGCGACCGGCTGCATGGCGCATTGCCATTATTGCTATTTGCAGACGACGCTTGGCGCAAAGCCCTATATTCGCGTTTATGTCAACATCGATGAGATTATCGGCGCCGCCAAGCAATACATCGACGAGCGAGCACCGGAAATAACCCGCTTCGAAGCTGCCTGTACGTCCGATCCTGTCGGGCTGGAGCCCATTACGGGAAGCCTGCGCGAGCTGATTGAATTTATGGCGGAGCAGCCACTAGGCCGACTGCGCTTCGTAACGAAATTCCATCATGTCGACTCACTGCTGGATGTTAAGCATAATGGCCATACCCGCATTCGCTTCAGCGTCAACAGCAAATATGTGATCAAAAATTTCGAGCCGGCCACCTCCCGCTTCGAGCAGAGAATTGAAGCCGCAGCCAAAGTAGCTAAAGCCGGTTATCCGCTCGGCTTTATCATTGCGCCGATCATCTGGCATGAGGGCTGGGAGGAAGGCTACGCAGAGCTGCTCGCATCGCTTGCAGAAGCGCTACCTGAAGAGGCGAAGCAAGCCGATTTAACCTTTGAGCTTATCCAGCACCGTTTTACGAAAACAGCGAAAAACGTGATAGAGCGCCGCTATCCGCGCACGAAGCTGGAAATGGACATTGAGAAGCGAAAATACAAATGGGGTCGCTGGGGACAAGGAAAATATGTCTACCCTACAGAACAAGCAGATGCGCTCCGATTATTTATATCAGAGCGCATCTTTGAACATTTTCCTCAAGCAAAAATTGAATATTTCACTTAACTCTGCAAGCATAGGAATTAAAACTTCAACCAATCCGGCGTAATGAGATTCAGCCACGATGTAATTTGCGTCATTTGATCGGTGAAGAGCATAATGCCAAGCACAATCATAATCGCTCCGCCGACCTTCATCACCGTATTCGTATATTTCAGCAGCCATCTCGCTGAGCCCAGGAAAAAAGCCAATACGAAAAACGGAATGGCAAAGCCTAAAGCATAGGCCGTAGTCAGCTTAAACCAGGTATTCGGCTCGGAAGCCGCCAAAGCCAGAATCGCCGTTAAGGCTGGTCCTGTGCAAGGCGACCACCCGGCCGAAAATCCGATGCCAAAAATAAAGGAGCCTAAATAGCCGGTTTTTTTCGAAGGATCAAACGGCAGCTTGCGCGTCTTCATCAGCAATTGCGGCTGAAAAACGCCGAGCAGGAACAGGCCCATCAGCACAATTAAAATCGCCGATAATTTGCGAATGAGCGGCTCATATTCGCTGAACGTTTCCGCGAACACATTCGTACCGTAGCCAAGCGTGTAATAAACCGTACAGAAACCGATAATGAAAAATAGCGTATGCAGCATCGTGCGAGAGCGCATTTGCTTGCTCGTATGCTCATTATTTTTGAGATCGCTGACGGAAATGCCGGTTATGTAAGATAAATAAGATGGATACAAGGGCAAGCAGCATGGAGAGATGAAGGAGGCAAAGCCAGCCCCGAGTGCAAGCCAAATATTAAGATCGTTCACCGTACAGCACCTCGATTTTGATTAACTCCCTGTTCTTATTCCCCGCTTGAACAGCAGCAAGGCCAGCAAAATAACAATCAGCAGAAGCACGATCGTGCCACCCGGAGCCAAGTTCCAAATTCCTGCAACCATCAAGCCGCAAATAACGGCAATTTCACCAATAATGACGACGGTAATAATGCTCTGCCGAAAGCTGCGCGCAATAATAAGACTGCAAGCCGCTGGAATCGTCAGCAGTGCAGACACAAGCAGCGCTCCCACGATTTTGATGGAAGCACTAATAACAAGCGCGGTTAACACGCTAATCATAACATTATAAAAACGGACGGGCAACCCGCTCACCGCTGCTGCATCCTCATCAAAAGTAAGCAAAAACAGCTCCTTCACCTGCAGCCTGATGGCTACAAGAACGATAACCGTAACCACGGCAATCGTAATTAAATCGATATTGCTCAGCGTATAAATGCTGCCGAACAAATAGCCGGTAACATTGACATTAAAGCCTTTGCCCATTGTGAACAAAATCGAAGCCAGCGCAACGCCGCCTGACATAATAATCGCAATGGACAGCTCGGCATAGGATTTATAGGCTTTCCTCAGCTTTTCAATCGCAAACGAAGCCGCAACAGCGAACAGCAGACCTACCGCAACCGGATACACCCCAATTAAGAAACCAAGCGCAACACCCGCAATGGATACATGTGACAGCGTATCGCCAATCATGGACAAACGGCGCAGCACGAGAAAAATGCCCATCAGCGGCGCTGTCACTCCGATAAGCAAGCCGCCAATCAGCGCCCTTTGAAAAAATTCGCTAGTAACGATCTCCAACCTGAACAACCTCTTCTCTGCTATCCATTTCCTGACGAAGCCCGCGCAGACTGTGAGTCAGATCATCTTGCGCACAATTTTGCAAATCATGCGAATGTTTTTTGTAAAACTTCAGCTTGCCGCTTTGCGCTGCCTGATGCAGTCCCAAATAAGTGCGGATCATCTCCATATCATGGGATACCATGAGGAAGGTGATATTGTGATGCTGATGCATATGCTTGATCATATGGAAAAAGCTTTCCTGCGTCTCTGCATCGATCCCTACAGTAGGCTCATCCAAAATAAGCAGCGACGGATTGTTAATAAGCGCCCGCGCCAAGAAAGCACGCTGCTGCTGGCCACCGGATAGCTGGCCGATCCGCTTGTCCGCCAAATCCTCGATTTTCATCGCATGCAGGGCGTCATCTGCCTTTAAGTAATCGCTCTTCGTTATGCGGCGAAACAGCTTATTGCGGCCGTAAAGGCCCGATAGCACCACTTCACGAACCGTCGCTGGAAAAAGGGGATTAAACGCATTTTTTTGCGGCACATAACCAATTTTTTCCCATGCCTTAAACTGGCCTACCGGCTCGCCGAACAAACGAATGACGCCGCTCTCCGGCTTCAGCAAGCCAACAATCATTTTGAGCAGCGTCGTCTTTCCCGCGCCGTTCGAGCCAATCAGCCCGATAAAATCACGCTCGCGAACGCTCAAATTAAGCCCGGTAATGACGCGCTGCTGCTGGTACGAGAAGGTAACGCCCTCCAGCGAAATAATATCCTGATGGCAGTCGCCTGCCGGGCTGGAAAGCAAGTCCGCTTCTGGCAGCCTCTCTGTCACTTGCTGCATCCTGTCAACCTCCCTTGCTTATTACTATATTGTTATACTTCCCTGATTATATCATTTATAAAGCGCCGTTTACCTATTTCAGTGCTTTCAAGAGATTTTGCAAATTCGCTTCCATCAGCGTAATGTAGGTATCGCCATTTTTCTCCTGCTCTGGCGTCAGTCCCTCTACCGGATTCAGCATCAAGGTGTCTACCTTCGCTTCGCTCGCGAGCGTATCCGCAAGTGCCGGAGATACAAGCTCCTCGAAGAAGATATAGCGAATGCCTTGTTCCTTCACATATTTGGCGATATTCAACAAATCCTGCGCTCTAGGCTCAGCATCAGCCGATAATCCCATTATTGCCGTTTGCGTCAAGCCATAGTCGCGGGCCAAATAACCAAACGCCTGATGGGATACTACGATATCCTTCATCGTCGTTTTGGACAGCTCCTGCTCGAACTTCGCATCAAGTGCTGTTAGCTTGCTGTGCAGCGCTTCATAATTCGCCTCATATTCGGTTTTATGGGCACTGTCCACTTGAATGAGGCTATTTTTCACATTTTCAGCCATAATGATAGCCGATTTCGGGCTGACCCAAGTATGCGGATCGACATCGAGGGCATGCTCATGATTATGCTCGTCCGCAGCTGTGCCTTCTGCCTCATCGCTATGCTCTTCATGATCCGCATGCTCCTCTGCCGTTTCAGCGCTGTGATCATGCTCCTCTTCAGAACTGCCTTGAATCAGCTCAATACCTTTGCTCATTTCGGCCGTAATGATCGTCTGATCGTTCGGCAAACCCTTTAGAAAGCTGTCCGTCCAGCCTTCCAGTCCTGCTCCATTGTACAGAAACAGCTGCGCTTTGGAGGCGGTGCTGAGATCCTGGCTTTTCGGCGTCCAATCATGCGGCTCCACTCCTGCCGGGATGAGGTTGACGACATTGACATATTCACCGCCAATTTCTGAGGCGAAATAATAGAGAGGATAAAAACTAGTCACGACATTCGTCTTGCCTTCTACAATAGAAGATTTCGAATTGCTGCCGCATGCGGACAGCACAAGAACAACCGACAACAATAAAGCGGCCATAGCCGTTATTTTCTTGCTTGATACATTTTTCATTTCGCAAATGCTCCATTTCTGTGAAAACCGTTTTCTTTTAGTAATCGTTATGATTACGTTCAGATTATACGAGGGCTGGGCATCACTGTCAACTGCTATTCGCATGTTCTCGGTCTACTTCGAGCAGAACGCAAAGCGAGTATGGCGGTTGTGTGTCCATTCCGCTCCCGCTGTCGAAAAAAAATAAAGTGTTAGACTCGCAACATCCCATTAAGGTAACGGTCACTTATGTTGAGAGTAACATAAGTTGCCTTTGGTACGTCTATGTTACAAACAAGGGGGAAGAACATGAGGATAATAGGGTGCGTTATACTGCTGCTAGTCATGGGGCTTGCGATCATAGCTTGCAGCGAACCTCAAGCTGAGAAGCTGACCACAAAGACATTGCAAGAACTCTACCCAGGGGATATTGCGAATGTGGATTCCATTGAGATTACGGACGGCAGCTCGGGCGAGCGGAAATTGTTCTCTAACAAAAAACAGATTCAAGAGTGGATCGATCAAGTGAAAAACATGAAATTCGAGCCTGATCCGAACCAAGAAGACCGGAGCGGCTTCCTGTATGCGGTATCTTTGCGGGAAGGTCACGAGAGCAAGCTGGGATTCACTCCGAATTCGCAGGGCAGGCACTATTACATCTACAATGAGGAATTGACAACCCGAATTCAAGAGTTGTTTGGAAACGGGGATTCCACAAAAAACGATTAATAAGAGCCGCACCAAAGCGGCATTCATTGCGTGAACGGAGAACGTTAATTCAATGACAACAACGGCAGTCTATAACTTATTTATCAAAAACTAATAAAAAGAGAACCGCAGCGGATTAGCTCCGCACGGTTCTCTCTTATGCTACTTGCTATACTGCCATTCCTTTTATTTCACAACAGCGCCGTTCGGCATATCGTCCGGCACTGTCGCCAGCGTTAGCTGGTCTTCGTGCGACGCAGCCAGAATCATCCCTTGCGACAATTCTCCGCGCAGCTTCACCGGCTTGAGGTTCGTCACGCAAATCACCTTGCGGCCGACAATCGACTCCGGCGTATAAAATTTCGCAATGCCCGAAACAACTTGGCGCTGCTCATAACCGAGATCGAGCTGCAGCTTCAGCAGCTTGTCGGCTTTCTTCACGGGCTCGGCAGCGATGACCTGCGCCACTCGCAGCTCTACCTTGGCGAAATCGTCGATGCCGATTTCTTCCTTGCTCTCCACCGGAGCCGTGTCTGCCGCGGCTCCTTCCGCTCCAGCGCCAGCCGCTTGCTGCGCGGCTTCCGGCTGCGCTTCCGCCTTGGCAGCGCCGCCGCCCATCTCGGCTGCGATAAAAGCAACCTCATCCGCCGTCTCCAGGCGTGGGAACAGCGGGCTGTCCTTTTGCACCCGCGTGCCTGCCGGCAGCTGCCCGAACGTGCGCATGCTCTCCCATGACGTCAGCTCGCCCGGCTGAATGCCGAGCTGCTTCCACAGCTCCCGCGGCGCATGCGTCAGAAACGGCTGAAGCATAATCGACGTGAAACGCAGCGCTTCCGCCAAATGCTGCATAACCGCAGCCAGCTCCGCGCGCCTCTCTTCATCCTTCGCCAGCGTCCACGGCTGGGTCTCATCAATATATTTGTTCGTCCGGCTGACGAACTGCCAGATCGCAGCAAGTGCAACGGAAAACTCCATGTTTTCCATAGCGGCCTCCACAGAAGCAATCGTATCCTGCGCCAGCGCTTCGAGCGAAGCGTCGAATGGCGTGATTTGTCCGGCATATGTCGGAATCTCGCCATCAAAATATTTATCAATCATCGCAACGGTACGATTAAGCAAATTGCCGAGGTCGTTGGCAAGATCAAAGTTAATGCGCTCGACGAAGTTTTCCGGCGTAAAGGTGCCATCGGCACCGAAAGGCACCTCGCGCAGCAAATAATAGCGGACAGCATCGAGGCCATAACGGTCGATCAGCATAACCGGGTCCACAACATTGCCCTTCGACTTCGACATTTTGCCATCCTTCATGAGCAGCCAGCCATGGGCAAATACCTTTTTCGGAATCGGCAGGTTGAGCGCCATGAGCATAATCGGCCAATAGATCGTATGGAAACGAACGATTTCCTTGCCTACGAGATGGACATCTGCCGGCCAGAAGCGCTCATATTTAGCTGCAGCCTCGGGGTCATCGCTGCCATAGCCAAGCGCCGTAACATAATTGGAAAGCGCATCAATCCACACATAAATGACATGCTTCGGATCTCCAGGCACTTTAATTCCCCAATCGAAGGTCGTACGCGATACGGCAAGATCCTCCAAGCCCGGCTTGATGAAATTGTTGATCATTTCATTTTTGCGTGATTCCGGCTGAATAAAATGGGGGTTGTCCTCATATAGCTTAAGCAGGCGGTCTGCATATTTGCTCATCCGGAAAAAATAACTCTCTTCCTTTACCAGCTCGACCGGACGTCCGCAATCCGGACAATTCCCATTTTCAAGCTGGCGCTCAAGGAAAAAGGATTCACACGGCGTACAGTACCAGCCTTCATACGTACCCTTATAAATATCATCCTGTTTGAGCAGCTGATCGAAAATTTTCTCAACGACCTTCTTATGCCGCTCCTCCGTCGTGCGAATAAAATCATCATTGGAAATTTCCAGCTTCGCCCACAAGCTTTTAATGCCGACTACGATATCATCGACGAATTGCTGAGGCGTCTTGCCTTGCTCCTGTGCCTTGCGCTCGATCTTCTGCCCATGCTCATCGGTTCCGGTCAAAAACCAGACGTCGTAGCCGCGCAGCCGCTTGTATCTCGCCATCGCGTCGCCCGCCACCGTTGTATACGCATGCCCTATGTGCAGCTTGTCGCTCGGATAATAAATCGGCGTAGTCAAATAAAACGTTTTGTTGTCATTCACCATCTCAGCAGCCTCCCAATTTTCGATTCTAAAAGCACATAAAAACGCAAAAAACTCCCGTCCAACATGGGACGAGAGTATAAAACTCACGTGGTACCACCCAAATTCCCCTTGCATCTTCTCCTCATTCGCAGAAAAAAACGCAATGGCTTCGTGTGCCGCCGATTGAAGGCGGACAATCCCGTTAACGCCGGTCAAACGCTGCCCTCTTACCCGCTCCCGCCCAGTCAAACCCAGGGCTCGCGCTGCTCAAAGACAGATCCTCCAGGACCATATTCCAACTTTGCCCGTACCGGCTCGCACCTTATTGCCCGGCTCTCTGCGACGCAGCCTCCATTGTACTTATCCATTCATCAGACTCATATATGACAAAATATACCGAACCGTCAGCCCTTCTGTCAAGTAGGCTGATCCCCCTCGCTCTGCTTTCCGCCCTTTACGGGAGGAACCGGATCGTAGCCACCGGCGTGAAACGGGTGACAGCGGCTAATCCGCCGCGCCGCAAGCCATGAGCCCCTGAGTACGCCATGCTTCTCAATGGCCTCCAGCGCATAGGCGGAGCATGTTGGAGCAAAGCGGCAGGAAGGGGGCAAATGCGGTGAAATCGCTTTGCGGTAAAAATGAATCGGCGCTTGAACGACACGTCTGGCAACAGGTCTCTTTTCCATTAGCTTTGCGCCGCTGCTGCTTCTTCCTGATCACAGTCTTTACAATAACCGAACACTTCAAACTTGTGCTTGACGATTCGGAAGTCAGCAGGCGCAGTTGTCTGTTCCATTGGGCAGCACATAATCGGGTACGTTTTGCCGCAGTTCAGACAAATCATATGATGGTGGTGGTCATGCTCGCGGCAATGCAGCTTGAACTTGACGCCCTCCTCGAATACCACCTGCTCCAGCACACCCAGCTCCTCCATGACACGCAGGTTGCGGTATACCGTATCGAAGCTAAGTCCGGAATAGGACTTGCCCATGTATTCATAAACATCCTTAGGGGCTAAGTAGCCAGGCGATTCTGCGAATAGCTTGGCCAGCGTCTTGCGCTGGTCGGTAATGCGCAGTCCTTGGCTCGACATGATTCTCACAATATCTTCAATGGTATGCGTATGTGAATGTGAATGTGCATGTGTACTCATGCCACAAACCTCCTGCCTCTGAAATCTCTTTCTCCCATAATGCCGAAAAAAAAGACTCTCGTCAATGAGAGCCTTCCTGCCGCTGCTATTTTAACCGTTCAACCGCATATTAATTAGGAAGCTCGCGACCATGGCAACAAACAAAATCAGGCTGGTAATTCCGAACGTTAGTCGCAAACTGTGCGCCTTGCGAAGTTTGTCCCCGCTACCCGCTTCCAGCTTGGCAAGCGTATAAGAGCGCTGCATAAAAAGAAATAAAATTAATGAAGTGACAAAAAACATATTAACAATAAACCATACGGCTGTCCAAAACATGCCCCGGCCCCCTCTAACCGCAAAATCCCTGGGCTACAGGAACCATCGATTTAATATCCACATAAATAAAACGAAGCTGACAACTGCCCCACCGATGCATATCCAGCCGGAACGAAACCGCTGCCCGAACATACGCATAATGCCAAAGCTCAGCAATCCGAAAATGAGCAGCAAAAAAACGACGCCCAAAATAAATAACGCTGGCGATACATTGCTGACATCTACTAAACTCACGCGATACACTCCCCCATAATATTTCTATCTAGCATTATAAGGGATTTGCCCTGCATAAAGCCAGTGCTAACGATTCAAGTGCAGCCACTTTCCTGCCATAAGTAACGAATTTGTCACGAATTAAGGCTTGAACATGGCTAGACTACCCTTATTTGCTGTATCCCAACATTTTCAAGGCGTAATTCAATTCCACATCTTCCCCTTGTATATACATTTGAGCAAAGGATTGTTCATCAAAAGGGATTCGAATGTCCGGAATCACTCCGCCCTCCCTCGTATGGTCGGCATCCCCTTGGATCCTTTTATCCTTATTTAGCGATCTACCATCAGGGAATTGGATTACATATCCTTCGGGCATCCTTATCTCTATCGGCCTGCTAACAATTCCAAACGAACCTGCCGTCGACGTAAACCCAATAATCTTTACATGGGGCAATCCCTTCAAGACCAGCGGCAAGCCTTCGCCCGAGCTCCCCGTTCTGCTATTAATCAAGACCATTACTTGACCAGCGAAGTAAGGAACTTGAGGCTTTACGGAAAGAATCTCATTTTGGTTGATCTCAAACCTGCCCGTGTTTCTATTGTAATAACTGACATATTCATAGTGCTTCTCCTTCTTTACAAAATAACCTGCCATCTTCGCCGCTAGCGCATCCTCGCCTCCGGGATTATCCCTGAGATCGATTATCAAGCCTTTGACATGACTAGCTTGAAAATGCTTCAATTGCTCGGACAACGATTTTTCGGGCGCAGGGAAATTCGAATTAGGGAGAAAATGCTTAATCTTCACATACCCGTTCCCGCCGCCGATTATATTTGCTTCAACAGGAGAGAAAGCTAAATCTTCTTGCGTCATTTTCGATTTCGTCAGCTTCAGCGTCTCGTATTGGTCATCGTAGGCTGTAAGGGTCACTTCATGCACCTTTGATTCTTCCAGATTCCGATACGCGACTTTTATTTTCTGGCCGATTGGCGCTCTTGCCATAAACCGCCCTTGATAATAAGCCTTTACCTCTTCAGTGGCATAGTAACTCTCACTCCATCTGGTCCTCTCAAAGGCCTCTTTGCCCGTTTTCCCGTCCCAAGCTACGATCTCCGCGCCTAAACGGATACCGTTCATATAGGCTGGGCTTCCTTCTAAAACGAGGCTAACCCGCACCTTGCCGTTGTCCAATTGGACCGTGCTGATGCCAAATCCACCGCCAACCTCGTCTTTGAATACTTTATCGTCTTCATACACGTTGTGATCCACCAGCTTGATATGTCCATCACCGATCGAGCCCAAATATTCCCTAAGCGTTCTGTAGTATAAATCCTTATCCTTATTTTTCTCCGCTTGCTCGAAGAGAACACTATACTTGACATTCAGTTCATTCCAATTGATTCCCTTCCAGCTTCCGAAAGGATACTCTCTGGAAAGTCTTTCATTCATTTCAGCAAAAGCATCGGTATAGCTCCTTGCACTTAAATCGCTAGCCGGATTATAACGAAGAACGCCAGCATTCATGATTGCGAAGATGATCGAAATGATGCCACAAGCACAGACGACAGACACAACATGCTGAATAAATTTATTTTGCTTATTTTTCAACAATGGGCTGGATCGAAATAATCCCTTTACCGTACATAGAAAAATAATAATGGTTGGCGTATAAATAATAAATGCTAACAAGGTTCTATCTCCGCCCAACAGGCTTGCAAGGAAGACAACGATTCCCAGAGCGGGCAAGAAGCCCAGCCATTTTGGAGCGGGATACTTTTTCACGAAGGCATACCTTGCTAATAAAAATAGATTCAATAAACACAATAGCATTTCATACGGGGTTAACCATTTTACCGAATCCAAAAGACCATAGACACTCATACCTTTATTCCTCCAATATGCTCCAACTGATTTCCTTGATGAGCTTATCGGTGAATTATGAACGGAGCGTGAACAGCGACAAAAAATAAACCGATTTCCTGGACATCCCCATGTATATGTTTATTTAGCAGGAAGGTTCAAGATGATGGTCGTGCCTTGTCCTAGTGTGCTTATGACTTCAATGGTTCCCTGATGATGCTCCACGATTTTTTTCACAATGGCCAGCCCGAGTCCATTGCCCTTCTTGCTATTTCTAGCTGAGTCTGTTTTATAAAACCTTTCGAAAATATGGGCTTGCTGCTCCTTTGAAATACCGCAGCCAGTGTCAGTTATCGCTACTGTAAGCTCATGGCCTTTCTGAGCTATATCGATACGGATTTTCCCGCCTTCCGGCGTAAATTTAATGCTGTTGCCGATCAGATTCACCCATGCTTGATTGAGCTGGTCATAGTCCGCCGTTATTGGAATCGAAGAGGACACCACCATATCCATGTCTATGCGCTTGCCTGACCATAAGGGCTCGCATGCGACAACCGCTTGTCTGATCTGCTCATCGAGGTTGAATCTCGTCGCCTTAAAAGGATGATGCTCTGACTCGAGGGACGCGAGCTGAAGCAAATTATCGCTGAGTCTGGATAATCTCTCACTCTCCGATACGATAACATCCAAATAGCGATCGCGATTTTTTTCGTCGACCAACTGGTCGTTCTTCAAAGCTTTTGCAAACCCCGATATAGACGTTAATGGCGTTTGAATTTCATGCGACACATTCGAAACGAAGTCTTGCCGCATCTGTTCCAATTGCTTAAGCTCTCTGGCCATCACGTTAATGCTTTGTGCCAATGTTCCCAATTCATCCTTGCGCTTCAACGACAGCTCCACCTCGAAATCCCCCTTCGCCAGCTTCTTCGTAGCTGAGGTCATGGTTTTAAGAGGCTTGACGATATAGCGGGCGGAAATCAGAATACCTACACATCCGATAACCAAAACCATTAACAGAATAGCTATCAATAGGCGATAAATGGTGGCTTCATTTTTAGCGGAGGATTGCACAAATAAAGCATACCGGCTCCCATTCATGTCAAATGGCAAACCAACGAAAGTGTCCTCATCGCTTTTAGACGATCGATAAAGCTCGCCTTTGAGCACCATCCGTACAGCTTCCGGTCTTATTGAGACGGCAAACTCGGGATGATCGAAGCCGTATAATTCCCACGCGCTGGTTTCAGCCACCAATTGAAAGGGATATGACGTCAGCTTTGCCATGCTCATCATAAATTCTTCATGATGCTGCGGCGGATTCCGTTCATATAACTGGACGATCTCCCTTCCTGCGGCAATCATGTCGTTCTGCCCGGCTTTGTTTAAATCTTTTTGGAATAGGGCTAGTCCAATAAGAAGGGACGAAATTAGCCCAACGATAATGACGGCCAAAAATACAAGTACGATGCGAGTATATAAGCTCTTAATCATTCGATACCTCTAGCCGATAGCCGAGACTGCGCGCAGTTTCGATGCGAAAATGCTCCGTGTCATTGGCAAATCGCTCCCGAAGCCGTTTTATATGGACATCGACAGTTCGATCATCGCCCTCGTAATCCCTTCCCCAAATCTGCATGATGAGCTGTTCGCGGGTTAAGATTTGCCCAGGATGACTGGCTAGCTTGAACAGCAGCTCAAACTCTTTGAGGGGGAGATTAAGAACCTCATCCCTTCGATAAACTTTCAAATTGCGTTGGTTTAGGACAATGTCTCCCATTTGTATCATCTGGGAGGCAGCGATTCGATAACGCTTGAGAAGCGCCTTTACTCTCATTACAAGCTCCATCGGTTCGAATGGCTTCGTCAAATAATCATCCGTTCCAAGTAAAAAGCCCTTCACTCTCTGCCCAGGCTCCCCTTTGGCCGTCACCATCAATAGCGGAATATCTGAATTTCTGGCCCGGATTTCCCGGCATAAATCCCAGCCATCCATATACGGCATCATAATATCGAGGATAACGAGATCGACATCTGCCCCTTCTACGACCGCTAATGCCTCGGTTCCGTTCTCCGCCTCTATGATAACAAATCCTTCATTATGCAAGTATAAGCTCATTAGCTCGCGAATGAGCGCATCATCGTCCGCGATTAGTATTTTGACCATATTGGAATTTCTCCCCTTTGAATTTAATATAGCAAACATTCCATATCCTTGTGTATGAAAGTTTCCTATAGGGTTGAAGCATTTAATCTTCAGAATATCTTCAGAAATTCCCTGCTTAAATCCAAAGATTTATGAAGTATGCTAGAAGCAGTGCTTACAATGAAGAAGGAGCGAAAGAATATGAGCTATGATACGCTGCTCGATATGATTCAGCAATACGGCTATGCAGCATTATTTTTTTCCCTATGGCTCGGCATTGTGGGTATGCCTATTCCTGATGAAGTTATCGTTATGACAGGTGGCGCCGTGACGGCTAACGGTATTTTGCACACCTTCCCTGCTTTTTTGCTCACTTACTTAGGGGTTATTTCCGGCTTATCTTTAGGATTTGTACTCGGCCGCTTTGTCGGCTCCCCTATCCTGGATAAACTGCGGCGAAAGAAAAATTTCGAGCGCTATATCAACTTCTCAGAACGTTTGATGCTCAAATATGGAAGCTTTGCCATTTTCATCAGTTATGCCTTGCCAGTGGTCAGACATGTCATGCCTTATTTGGCTGGCATTAATAAAATGAGCTTTAGGCGCTATGCTTTTTTTTCTTATACGGCAGGGCTGATATGGACACTGATTTTTTTCGTGTTAGGACGTTTTGCCCTGGAACGCGTTCACGTTGTAGGAAATATCATTTATACTTACGGAATACGCTTGCTGTGGATCGCTCTCGCACTGGCGGCAGCGGTTGTCCTCATCCGATTATTTAGGCGGAATAAGAAAGCGATTTAAAGGAGATAGATGCATGAAAATGACCATTTTAGTAGCTGAAGATGAACAGGAAATTCGCGACGTCATTCACATTTATTTGCGGAATGAAGGCTACCTTGTGCGGGAAGCGGAGGACGGGACGCAGGCTTTAAAAATGGTTCAGCAAGAGAAAATTGATCTGATCATTCTCGATATTATGATGCCTCATTTGGATGGCATTCAAGCTTGCCTCAAAATCCGCGAAATATCGAATGTTCCTATAATTATGCTCTCAGCTAAAGGGGAGGATTTAGATAAAATTATGGGTCTTTCCACAGGCGCAGATGATTATGTCACGAAACCATTCAACCCTCTTGAGCTGATTGCTCGGGTAAAAGCCCAAATCAGGCGGCAGCATTTCACTTCCAGCAAGCCCGCCATAAATGATTCTGAAATAGCTGTGGATGATTTGGTCATTAATCGAGACCAGCATAGCGTTGTCGTGCGCGGCCATGAAAAATCGTTAACCCCTATTGAGTTTTCCATTCTGGAATTGTTAGCGATGCACCGGGGGCAAGTTTTTAACGTCGATAAAATCTATCAAAGCGTGTGGAAGGAACATACCGCGTTTTATTCGGAAAATACAGTAATGGTTCATATACGCAACATCCGCGAGAAAATCGAGGTCAATCCTAGAGAGCCGCAATATATTAAAACGGTCTGGGGAGTGGGATACAAGATTGAAAAATAAGCTGTGGACTTATATAAACGGTAAAAAAAGCATTCGCGGCCAAATGTTCTGGGCTTTTATTTTCAGCCTCATGCTCGCGACTTTAATCAGCACGATCTATTCTATGTACCGACCACAATCCGGTTTTATTTATAAATTTTTGCCTTTGGGCATTTTTGTGCTTTCTTTTTGGTTCAGCTTCTTATTAATGACCCGCCGTACGATCCGTTATTTCAAGACCATTACCACTGGCTTGAAAGCAATGTCCTTCGGGAATTTAAGCTACCGCATTCCGTTATCGAGCCAGGATGAATTAGGGCATGTAGCACAAAATATCAATGATATGGCGGAACAATTGCAAAGCAGGCTGGAGCGTGAGCGACAGCTGGAAAAATCCAAAATGGAGCTGATCACCTCCGTTTCGCATGACTTGCGAACACCATTGACCAGTATTATCGGCTATCTGGATTTATTGAAAACCCACTCCTTCCAAGATGTTCAGGAGCAAGAAAGGTATATCGACAATGCTTATAACAAAACCCAGCAGTTGAATAAGCTAATTGACGATTTGTTCGAATATACCCGGCTTAGCGACCCGGATGTCCATTTATCTTTTCAGGAAATCGATTTCAACCGATTATTGGCGCAGCTTGTTACTGAATTTGAGCCTGTAGCTCAGGAACAGAGCATTTTAATAAAAAAAGCTTTGCCTGCAGTACCTGTCATCGCTCTTATGGATACTGGAAAAATGGTCAGAGCGATCGACAATTTATTAATGAATGCGTTAAAATTTTCCGTAAAGCCCGGAGAAATCACCATACAGCTTTATGTTCAAGAAGGGCGGATTACTTTAAGCGTCGAGAATGTGGGCCAACCGATTACGAAGGAGCAGGAGGCTCAATTGTTTGAGCGATTTTATAAAATGGAGCCCTCCCGCAGCCATGTCCATATGCCTGCCGGCTTCGGCCTAGGTCTATCGATTGCTAAACATATCGTCGAGCTTCACGAAGGACGAATCTGGCTTAACCATCATCAGGGGCATTATGCGTTTTGCGCCGAATTTAAGCGCCCACAGCAGCGGCTTTAAGCTCGCCAGCTTGCTCTTCATGATGTCTCGCCTATTACCGCACCTCCCTTTTTACGGCAAACATAGACAAATGCGGGAGGTACGTTTAAGGGCACAAATGTAATTTTTTCAATTTCAAAATGCTCTCTAAGCTGCGATCTCATCTGCAAGGAATATTGAAAAGCAATGAATAGACCGTCATCTTTAAGGGATACGAGAATTTGCTCCATCAGCTTGTCTCGCATCGTTTGAGGGAAATTGGAAAATGGCAGTCCGCTAATAATGCAGTCCAACTGCTTGATCGCTTCCGTATGCAGCGATGCCTGAAGATAGCTGCCGTCCTCATAGCTTGAAAATTCGGGATAATGCTCCTGCAATTGTTCACGCATATATGGATCTTTTTCAAAAAGGATAACCTTAGTCGCCTTCTTTTTGGCTGCTTGAATGTATTTGGTTATCGCGCCAGTACCGGCGCCCAATTCCGCAACACTCGTTGTGCTATTCCATGGGACTGCCTCCAGCATTTTTTTCGCAAGAAATTTTGAGCTTGGCGTCACACTGCCGATTTGTCTGGGCGAGCGCAAAAATTTATTTAGAAAAAGCATTTTTTCCTGTTTCCAGCTGTTCACTTTTATCATCATCGTATCCCCCTATATTTCACTCTCCTTATGCTATCCAAAAAATCTGAATATAAAGTGAGGGGGAAACTAAAGGAATTCTGAAGATTCAATAGCGGAATCCTTGCCTTCCACTTTGCTCAGCCTATGGTTCGAAATATTGTTAAAGAAATCGGGGATAAACACTTGATTATTCTGAATCGCCACAACAACTTCTCATGCAGTCAGGAATCTCAAAACGTAGTGGCGTTCCACCATGGTTACTTTGTTTTATGTATGTCATTGGGCTGGTTTCGAATTGTCCTTCCGTTAATCAGATTCGTCACTAGCTTCGAAAGATGCCCTATTGGTCATCATGTTTAAGTCTTTCACGTTGACTCAGTATACAATGAGCCGATTTTTCTCAGCTTCGTATGACTGGGCTTTGTGCCTGCCTGAGAAAGCGCTAGAAGTTTACAGCAAGCGCTGGCTATTGAGGTTTTCTTTCGTATGACCAAACAAGATCTCGCTATGGCAAGTAAACAAAGAAAAAACGAGTGATGAGAGCTGCACCCACGGTGAAATGGTTCACGGACTCTTCAAAACTCGTTGCCAGGTTCGAACATGGAACCACAAGGGCATTGAACAAATCTATATTGAGCTTGACCTAGAAGTACGCCGTTTGCAAGTATGATATCATCCATTTACCCGAAAAGAATGCTTATGACGTTATGACCCGTTTATTAAAGCATAGATTCTCACAATTCCCAATTAATTCAGTGAACTGCATAAGTCATGCGTGATTGATTTTAAAACTAATATATGTTAATAAAGAATTTATTTGATTTTTGTAATTTCTTTTGCTTCAGCTTGCATAGGATAGGAGTCTCCTAGTGATCCATTAATGACTATATCGACCTTATCAGTAATATTAAGGGGATTATACTGTTCTTCATTTTGAACAGTAAGCCACATCGCATCTGGAGAGGATTTTTTCAATATTTCTTGAATTGAGTTTACCTTCAATTCTTGGTCATTTAAATTTTTTACATCTTGGTCAGTTATATTTCTTACAACAAGAACTTTCTGATCTTTTTTATCAATGATATATCCTGTCCTATAATCCCATGACTTCGTACAACCTGAAATAACCATTGTCATTAACACTAGTGAAATAATTATTATCTGCTTCATTTTTAATTCCCACTTTCATAGCATTATAGAAATACATGGTCCCACTGGGCATTTGCTCAAATGAGACCATGTTGGAATTTAAAATATGTACGAAAATGCGAGCGGATTAATAGGTGGAATCAATGTTAACACCTGACATGCCTAAGCCATCATAAACCAAGTCAAACTTTGAAACAATGTTTCCAATTGCTACCCCACCAGAAAGTATGCGACCTTTGTACACGCCTTCGATGCAAGCATAGTCTTTAGTTCCGTTATTTATGATTGAATAGAAAAGGCCACCGCTGTCTCCGCTAGTCATACCAGTAGCGGCTGTAACAAACGCATCATCCGGACCAGTAGGATCATCGTATGAATCATCAGTAACTTTAACTGATGTCGTTTTATGGCCTGAACGACCTATTGCCCTTATATAGTCACCGATCTCACGGCGCGACCCGTTATAATCGAAGGTACCAATTGTTAGCAATGATCCATTGAGATAAACACTTCGATCGACGCCACTCGCTAACGTAATGTACCCTGCATCATAATCATTACCGTTACCAGATGTCGCATTCGACATGCTTCCGATTGTAGCGGTACCATCGGAATTGTCATACCAAGCCCCATTACCGCAATGACCGGCAGTTACAAAGACACCCTTGCTATTTGCTGTGCCATTAAATGCACCGCTGCATATAGCTCCACTCGGTCCATTAATTTCTTCTCCCGGATACAAAGTATAGGCATCATTCGTGGTCTCAATATCAGCAATGATCCAGTTAACCATATCCTCGTCAATATGCGTCAGTATTTCTTCTTTAAGATCCTTGTAGTTCTGCTCAGAAATATATACGTTGACTTTGTTTATTTGATTGTTTTTTCCCACACCCGATAAATCTAATTTCCCAGAACGCATCAGTGCCGAAAGCTTTTCTTTAGATTCGAGCAGCTGTTTTTCACTATATTTTACATACTTGATTTTTGCCTTTTCAGGGAAAGCACTTTGTTTCTTGAGAGTGTTTTCAAGTTTCGAATCCTCAGTAAGTAAAATTACATTTGTTCCATCTTCTTCGGTGTATACACCGCCGTATTCATCTACATGGTTCTTTTTTACCCAATCTTTCAGTTTTGCTCGGTCATCCATCTTTTTTGTTTGTTCACCGAGCCAAGCAGACACTAGCAACCACAACAAGAGATAATAAGCCAGTAAAGGAAGTGGTAATAACCTTTTTTAGTGACATAAGTTACGCTCCCCGATCATTATTTTATTTTAATCAGAACTTTTGTAGAGATGGGCAGAAAACGAAAAGAATTTCGTTTTGACCTTGGAGAAATTGTTGATTTTTACGAATTGCAACTAATGGAGACGTATTCCATTTTTGAATTTTTCTCATCCCTCCTCCATTCTTGTATAGAAGTTGTGAGCATGTGTGAGCGATACGACAATCTGCTCGGCTCCTTATTTATTGAAACAGGAAAACCGGATGTTGCCGATCTCCTATTTACAATTAAATGGGGTTTACAATAACAACGCGTTCATTGAATAAAAAGTTGCTAATATTTTCCTGGAAGACAATTCCCTATATGAGGAACACATGTTCCGTATTAGTGTTTTTATAACAGCACAATGGTGTTCATGACTTATGCAGTTCGATCCAAATGATTGGAAATCCATAGATTCGAAATATTGTCCATATTGCACATCCTTATACGTAGAAATTGCCCTTCTTATACTGGTTATTTGAATAGCCATCCAAAACGTACAGCTGGTGTATGAATCTGGTTGTGATTCAAGCTGTCCTTCAAAATGACCCGGAATACCCGCTATCCCATCGTTTTTGGACACAAGCAAAAGATAATTATGGATTAACATAATACGAATAAGCGTATTGCAAAAAAGATTTTAAAGCTCCACAAAAGCATGCCTAATGATCGTGGAATTGAATTAAGCATTATACTGGAAGATTACCTGTTGCATTTTGTGTATCCAACACCATTTGAATTCCACTACTCTGATTTGCACCGAGAAAACTATCAATCCGATGACAATTATATTTGTGGCGGATATGACGATGCAGATTTAGCCACCCATATTGTAGTAACCTATTATCGCGGTATTGCTGTATACGGCAAAGCCATTCGTGAAGTTTTCCAGCCCATTGACGAGTCATTTTATATTAAGTCAATCCTCTATGATGTTCAAAATTCAGCAACGGATATTATTGAAACACCGATGTACATATCCTTAAATCTTTGCCGGGTTCTATTCTTCTTAAGAGAAGGCGCCGTATCTTCTAAAAAAGAAGGTGGAGACTGGGGCATGCGTGCCTTGCCTTCCGAGTATCACCCGATTATTGAGCGTTCTCTGAATGAATACAGCGGCATCGATGATAAGTCGGAGTTTAATCGTGAACAATTGACGGAGTTTGCCGCCTATATGCTAAGCGAAATAAATCAAGACAATCGAATCAATCAAATAAATACGAATTAGGCGGATTCAAAACGGTATTTCAGAAGCTTTTATCTGAAATGCCGTTTTTCACAATTACGCGTTGGTGTGAGCCCTTGTGCTGACTCCCCTTGACTCCCTTTGACTCCCCTCCCTCCGACATCCCCCTGACTCAATACTTGTTTAAAATATGGGTCAGCATTACGTGCAGCGTATAGTCATTCCCTAGCTCAGGCGGTATACTTTTTTCAGAGGTGACTGTATGTTAGACCGCCACATCGGAGGATTACTTATGAATACGATTATGATTGTCGAAGACGAGGACGCCATTTCTCGGGTGCTTGCTGCTTATATAAGAAAGGCAGGATTCGATTGCAATATATACCGAAATGGCGTGGAAGCTATTAAAGCTTTCGATGCGGAGACGCCCACGCTCGTTCTTCTCGATGTCATGCTGCCGGGAATGAATGGCTGGGAGGTTTTGAACCATATTCGCTACAAAAGCGCTTGTCCCGTCATTATGCTGACGGCTAGAGGCGATGTAAGCGATCGGATTTTGGGGCTTAACGAAGGGGCCGATGATTATATGACGAAGCCTTTTGAGCCAGAAGAGGTTGTCGCCCGCATCCATGCGGTGCTCAGACGGCCGCCCCGTTCACTCGTCAGCTCGGAGCAAGTCACTTTCGGTAGCATTCGTATCGATTTTAAATCACATACGGTTTACCTAAACGGCGCCAGCCTATCCATCACTCCCCGTGATTTGTCGCTGCTCATGTTCCTTGCTGAGCATCCGAACCAGATTTTTTATCGCGAGCAGCTGATAGATAAAGTATGGGGCATGGATTATGAGGGCAGCGACCGCGCGGTAGATTTGGCCATCAAGCGTTTGCGCAAGCTGCTGCTGCATTGGCCGCCAGAAGAAGGAGAAATCCGCACCCTGCGGGGGACGGGGTACATGCTGTATGCCAACACCCAATAATCGTCGCCAAACGCTGCTCAGCCGCTGGACGTTTCGTTACGTGCTCACCTTATTCATTGGGCTGCTTGCCATCGGAATAATATCGATTTTCTGGATTCGCCAGGAGACGCTGCATGAACGGAAGCAAAATCTCAAAGCCTTTGCGCAGGTCGCCACGCAGTATGTGAGCAATGAAAACGGGAAAATCGTTATTCCGGGCAATTTCTATGAATGGATTGACCGCACCCAGCGCCGCTACTCGCTTCCGGGACAATTTTCGTTGCGTGTATTTGACCATAGCGGTACGGTTATTTTTCTTAAACAGGGTCCCAGAGATGCAGCACCTGATTCAGCTCCGGCTGTGCCTCCAGCTTCCAATGAGCAGAGCGTCATCCTATCGGATGATCAATATACGCTGATTAGTCCAATCGTTGGAAAAAATACAGAAGAGGTCATCGGAGCGGTAGTCATTTCCTACGCCTATAAGGAGTTAGTCCATGTTAATCAGAACTACCGTCTCATTGCTTCCCTGCTCCTTGGCTCAGGCTTGCTCGGCTGGCTCATTATCTTCTTTCTGTCGCGAAATTTAAGAAGGCCGATCAAGCAGCTCGCTGAAGCACTCAATCAAATGGAGGCCGGCAATTATCAGGTCGTCGTTCCCAACCGTGTGAAGGAAAAAGAAATACATGACCTGCTGATGTCTTTCCAGACGATGGCTGCGCGCCTCGGCACATTGGAGGAGCTGCGTACGGAGCTGCTTGCAGGTGTGACACATGAGCTGAAAACGCCGATTTCCTCCATTCATGGCCTTGTTCATGCCGTTCGTGATCAGGTGGTTACGGAGGAGGAAGCGGTGGAATTTCTGGACATCTCCTTGCAGCAGACACGCCGGCTTCAGCATATGGTTACCGACCTGCTGGATTTCAATGCCTTCGCTTCCGGCAAAATCAGCGTCCGACAGGACTCGCTTGATCTCGGCAAGCTAGTTGGAGAGGTTGTGTACCAATGGGGACTGCTTGATCCTGTGGAGGGACTTGAGCTATCAGCCGATATTCCGAGCGAAGCCTTCCTGGCTGTCGGGGACGCCAGCCGCATTCAGCAAATTATTGTGAATTTGCTGAACAACAGCAGGCAAGCGCTGCAGGGCCAAGGGCGCATCCACGTATCCCTATCGCCATCCTCAGTCGACAGCTATGAAATTATCGTTCAGGATAACGGTCCCGGCATACCGGAGGAGGAGCAGAAAAATATTTTTGAACGATACTTTCGCGGTGAGCGTAAAAAGCTTTCTGTTGGCGGCCTTGGACTCGGTCTAACCTACAGCCGAATGCTTGCCATTGCCATGGGAGGTCAGCTGAATTTGAAGCACAGTACCCCGCTGGGGACGACGTTCCAGCTATTGCTCCCTAAGCAGCCGTAATTGTTCGTGAGGCCGTTTCGGGTCCAGCTATCTAGGTATCTAGGTGTCTAGCCATCACAAGGATCGACTTGGCGGACATAGTGGCAGCTATTTCAACAAAAGCATGGGTTTTGGTACAGGTTGCGGACTCAGGAGACGCTAATGGGCTGGCGAAAGCCATTTTGAGGTGAGTATGTGGGCAATAGCGATTCCCCTGTCCGCATAAGCGGATCCTCAGTCCTTCAAAAAAGGAGCTGAACGTCCCGGCTGCGGTTTCGCAAGCCTTGAATCGTCCAATGAGCTTGGCCTAGAGTAAGCGTTATGCATGGCGCAGCAGGCAGACTCCCGCATACAGACACACCTCGTTTTTACGTCTAAATAATATATATTATATATTTTGATTTTTTTCTCCCCACTCACATAACTGTTCTAAGACAGGCAATAGCGTTTCCGCTTTATCTGTGAGACTGTATTCGACCTTAGGCGGAACCTGAGGATACTCTTTCCGATTCACCAAACCATCCGCTTCCAATTCTTTAAGGTGTGAACTCAAGGTTTTATAAGTAATCGTGCCTATTTGTCTTTTCAGATCATTAAAGCGAACCGGCTGATTTTCGGCCAGCAGATAAATAATAACCATTTTCCATTTACCTCCAATAACTGATACTGTGTAACCAAAAGGTGTATCTTGAATATTTTTAACTTTCCCTTTATATTCAGCCATACTCATATTTACACTATCCTTTCGGGTAGTACCTATCAATAAAGTGCGTACTACGATTTATTTTTCGTTCCGTTTATACTAGCCTTACTTTGATGTAAGGGAGAGCAAAACATGACTAATAAAACAATACGCCTATTAATGCCGCAATGGCAAGGGGGCGATAACCCTAACTACTCTTTTGGAGCCGAACTGCTTGCTTGGCTTGCTCCGGACAATGATCAACCCCTTATTCATGTGCCCGTGCAAGCGTATGATGGCACTCCACTCGAAAACGAGAACGGTATGAATGGGAGACAACAGCTGCTGGAACAACTAGAGGCTGCACAGCATATCATTAAAGCGCATAAGCCGGATCGCATAATCATGTTTGGTGGCGACTGCTTAGTCGAGCAAGCCCCATTTGCCTATTTAAACGAACGATACGGTGGAGAGCTCGGCTTAATTTGGATCGATGCTCACAGCGATTTAGTTAGATATGTGGGCTATGATAATGGGCATACATTACCGCTCGGAAATCTGTTAGGAGAAGGGGATGAAGCGTTCGCAAAACATGTGAAAATCCCACTAAAGCCTGAAAATGTCTTTATCGCGGGACTTGCAACTCCTACAGAACTAGAAATAGAAGTGATTTCAGAAGCGTTTCAAAGACTAGGAATAGTTCCTGTCGAACAAGACACAGAAATGATTGAAAGACTAGGTATTAGAACCGCAGGCACCGCAGAGTTATCAAGCAGCATGGAATCTATAAAAAAGTGGATTAAAGAAAGCGGCATTAAGCACCTGGCTATTCATCTTGATTTAGATGTGCTTGATCCCAAAGCGTTTCGTTCTTTATTGTTCGCGAACCCCGAAGCGCCTTATACTTATTCTCCTGCGGGAACGATGCAAATACCTCAATTACTTAATCTGTTTAAAGAACTGTCAGAAGAAACAGAGGTAGTTGGATTAGGCATAACGGAGCATTTGCCGTGGGATGCGATTAATTTGAAAAATCTGCTCGGAGAAATACCTATTTTTAATAAGTAATGTCATCATCGGTAATTATGATAGAACACTGGTCGGCTTAATCATAGAATACACTCTCGCGCTTTATGTTTGCGAGGGTGTATTTTTTATATGGCAGCCCCTGCAAAAATCTTGATTGGTTGGCGTTACCATCCCCCATTCTCCCTCAACATCTTCCTGACACATAACTATATTAATCTAAGTCCAGAACCACATCCCCCCCATTTGAGAGGAGCTTCCCCCTATGAAAGCCAAAAAAACGATCGTCACCCTGCTGATCCTGCTTGCGGTGAGCGCAGGTGCCGTTCAATTGACCACGGCCAACAGCAGTAATGCCAACCCCGACAATAAGACTAATGAGGCAACCGTTCCAGCCCAAGTCCATAAGCAAAAAAAACCGGACAAAAAGCCCCCCTCCTCCCCGGTTTCTGAAAATGCTAAGCCTTCCGCTCATGCCGGGTCTGGATCAGGGGCAGGCACCAGCGTAACCGATCAGAACGGTTATACAATCTCGATCGAAGGCGGATTTGACACGGATTCCGTGGACCATGGCAGACCCGTTGTACTCATAGCTTCCGCGCTTGGCGTATCTGCCGAAGTATTCCGTGAAGCTTTCAGCGGCGTAACACCTGCGGGCACCGAAAGCGGCGGCCCTACCTCCGAGCAAGCACAATCCAACAAAGCAGCTCTGCTGAAGGTGCTAGCTCCCTATGGCATTACTAACGACCGTCTGGATGAAGTATCGAACTACTACCGCTACAACGGCAGCAGGGGCGAGTTATGGACGCATACGGCGGCGACCGCTACAACCGTAATAGCGAACGGCAAAGTGACCGGAATTAAAATCATAAATGCAGGTGCAGGCTATTCCTCCGCTCCTGCGATAACCATCACAGGACCAACGGGCACCTTCTCCGCCACAGCTACCGTTTCCTATACAACGGATTTTAAAACAAACGGCAGTCTTACTGCGATTAAGTTGAACTAAAAAAGCTGAAAAAGCTGTTATCGGTACCATGGGAATGACCCCATACCGATAGCAGCTTTTTTTGCTGAAGTTTATTATCGTATCCATAGGATGTACGCTTGACTAATCAACGATTGAATGACAATCGTTTGTCCCTCGCCCTTTTGTCAATAACAATTGAGAGGCTTCGGGCAAGCTCTGCAGTATTCGGAGGACATTTCGTAATAAAAGCAGCAGGTTTGACGAATAGAGGTCAACATTTCTCCGGCCATGCCTGCCTTGGTCGGTTTTGCAAACTTCGCAAGCGGGTTGCGGCGTTCTCCAAATAGGGCCGCTGGTGCAGTTTCTGTCATAAACTCAAAATCGTCATGAAGACGCTGTATAACAGATGGATCACCCTCCGCTTCCTCCAAACCATCCTCATATAGCGGAGCCACACGGACAAATGCATTTTCCCACAAAATCGCCAGCGGAACTTTACCAGCTACGGATAAAGAACGAAATAAGGGTGAAAGATGCTCCGCAAATAGCTGACGCAGCATCTGCTCCCGCCATTCCAGCCGTTTTCCCGCCTCTGGCTCAGTAATCTCCAGTCCATCCATGCTCAAATTAGGAAACTTGGAGCCGCTCACCTTACTTTCACTTTCATCAGGCGAAGCCAGTCGGCAGTTATTTAACGTTAACGGCAAGCCCTTGTTGTATACCGTCATCGCATACAAGACAGGTGCAACGTATAGAAAAGCATAGCGCTTCGCAAGCATGGATGCTGCTACTCTTCTCGTTGGCGCGCCTATTTCACTTGCTAGTCGATCCAGATAGGACTTACATTTCTCTAGGTCTAGCAAATCTTGGGCTATAATGGAGAGAGTAGCAGGCTGTTCCTTTTTTTCAGGCGTAAACTTGAACCTGGCTTCAAGCTCTTTCCACTGTGCAGGTGAAAGATTAACCGGCATATTATCGCGTACCAAGGAAAATTTCTGCTGTTCTATCCACAATCATATTAATCGCGATCGGCCCATAATAAGCAATCCATATGTTCGAATCTACTTCGTAGACTTGATTGTTCTTCACGGCTTCAACACTTTTCCAAGTTTCCGTCTGCTGGAACTCCTCCACGACCTCCTTGAACATGTCGTCATGCACGAGGAAGTAATGGTCTGCCCCTACTTCAGGAAAAGCCTCAAATGAAATTTGATATGCCGTATCCTTCTCATCCAGCACCTGCTGTGGAGCGGACAAGCCTAGATCGTTATATAAAATGTCCCCTGTGCGGTGGCTTGGCGTATGAATGCGAATGCCTTCATCACGTGGGCGAATCAGCGCAACGGTTTGCTCTCCAAGCTTGGTCTTCAGCTCTTCCTTCAGCTTAGCTGTTTTCTCGTTATATGCTTCCAGAACAGCACTCGCTTCTTCCGATTTCCCTGTAATTTTGCCGAAGGTCGTTAAGGTATCGCGCCAATTTTCATCAAAATCAAGCATGATGGTAGGCGCAATTTTGGACAAGCTATCATACACTTTTTCCTGAAACTCTGTACAAATGATTAAATCCGGTTCCATGGCAGCAATAGCTTCCAAATTCGGCTCATCCCTCGTGCCGAGCAATTTAACATCCGTCAGCTTCTCGGACAAATACTCCGGGAAATCGGTTTTATCTGCCGCAGCTTTCACGCTGCCTGCAGGCTGCTCGCTTAACGCTACCAGCTGGTCCACAAATTTAGTGTCAAGCACCGCAATTTTCGTAGGATGCTGCTCCAGCGTTATTTCTCCCTTTGCATGCTTAATAACGACCGGATAAGCTTGTTGTGCCGCTTGCGCAGCATTTGTATTAGATGAAGCAGTGCTAGTTGGGCTGGCTCCCCCTGTATTGTTCCCCGAACCATTGCCGGGCGCAGTTGCACATGCACCGAGCAACAAGATTAAGCTCAACATCAAACTTACCGCTAAAATAGACCCCTTGCTCCTATTCATTCCTAAAACTCCCCCGTTAACATGTTGATAATGATTATCACGATCATTATTATAGGAGAGATTAGGACTTGAGCCAATGGGATATCCCGACACATAGGATGAACTTATGCGACGGTTTTGCCTAAAATAAAGCGGGGAAACGCCAAAATGCTTCTTAAAAGCCCGGCTAAAATAATAACTATCCCCATAACCTACCGATTCCGCGATTACCTTTAACGGAAAATTCGTCTTCAATAACAACGCTTGCGCATGATCCATACGAATTCGGATTAAATATTCCAGCGGTCCAATATTCAGCTTCGCCTTAAATAATCGCTGCAGCTGCCTTTCGCTGCAATGAAGGGTACTTGCTATATCCTGGAGGCTGATGGGCTCGGCATAACGCTCCTCCATAAACCGAATCGTCTGGCTTACATAGTTCGGCTGAGCCATCGACGTTCCCTCATGCGCATGGAGCTGCAGCAGAAGGTCGTACACCAATTGGTGAAAAATAGCTCGCACATGGAACTTCTCCAATTGGGCATCCAGCAGCCAATAGGTGTGCATTTGCTCTATTTTCGCAAGGACACCGAGAGGATAGTTAGGAGCGAAGCCATATTGCATTTGAAAGGGATTGTTGTCCCTATACACATTTAGCAGCTCCTTGCGGCTGGTCACAGCGAGAACGGCTTTATAAAAAATCATATAATAATCGAATGGCTCAGCGACTTGTTTGATGTCTATCGTTGCACCTTTTCCAGCATGGCATACATAACAACGGTCGACGATATGCTCGGTACCGTCAATGAGGACTCTCGCCTGTCCAGCAACAGCTACCAAGAAGGCGCTCGCCGGCAAACGGAAGCCTTGCACCCCGTCACCCAATCGCAGCATAGACCGACGAACATCAAGTACCCGTATAGCCGCATGATTCCATAAGGGCAATTGTTCCTGCAACTTCATTATGTTCACCTTCCATGTCTGTTTACCGCATCTGTTTACCGCTTCCATCTCTTTCATTATAGTAAGAATCATTCTCATTATCAAAATTATTTTTCCGCAGCGCAAGCCAGAGCTGTGAAGAATCTATCTATCTAAAATTTACTATTTTTTGTTTTTTAATCCATTTGTTGATATAATCAAGTTGTAAGCGCTTTATATTTCGAAGAAAAAGGAGGAGGCTGTAGAACCCCGAGACGATGGTAGAGAGAGGAGAAAATACTGAAATCATTCATTGTGAAGGAGCTGTAAATGATGCTAAGGTCAAAACTCATTATTTGGTGTACCGTGCTTGCATTTGTCGTGTCATTAATTCCGACCGCCTGGAGCAATCAAGCTTCGGCTGGACTAGCCTCGGGAGACAAGTTTTTGGGAAATATTATTGCAGGCAGCACTCCCTCAAGTTTTGGCACCTACTGGAACCAAGTGACACCAGAAAACTCAACCAAATGGGGGGCCGTAGAATCAACAAGAAACAGCATGAACTGGGGCGCGGCAGATACTGCCTATAATTACGCGAAAACTAACGGCTTCCCCTTCAAGTTCCATACGCTAGTATGGGGAAGCCAGGAACCTGGATGGATAGGAGGGCTTTCCGCAGCTGATCAGCGTGCCGAGGTTATTCAATGGATACAGGCGGCTGGCCAGCGTTATCCAAATGCAGAGTATGTAGATGTGGTCAATGAGCCCCTGCATGCCAAGCCGTCCTTCCGCAATGCCCTTGGAGGAGATGGCACAACCGGCTGGGATTGGGTAATCTGGTCGTTTGAGCAAGCACGTCTTGCTTTTCCGAATGCGAAGCTGCTGCTAAATGAATATGGCATCATTAGTGATCCTAACAAAACCGCAACATACGTTCAAATTATTAATCTTCTCAAGAACAGAGGTTTAATTGACGGAATCGGAATACAATCCCACTACTTTAATATGGACACGGTGTCCGTAAACACAATGAATTCGGTTCTGAATACATTGGCAGCAACCGGATTGCCCATTTATGTGTCTGAGCTTGACATGACAGGTGATGACGCCACACAGCTGGCCAGATATCAGCAGAAATTCCCGGTATTATGGGAGCATCCTGCTGTCAAAGGCATTACACTGTGGGGATATATCCAGAACCAGACTTGGGTAACCGGCAGTCATCTCCTTACAAGCTCTGGTACTGAGCGTCCTGCCTTGCAGTGGCTGCGGCAATATTTGAGCAACAATGGCGGTAATGGCGGCGGCAGCGTACTCGCTACTTTTGAAGCCGGGACGCAGGGGTGGAGCGGCACTTCACTCGCTGGAGGACCTTGGTCGACTACCGCATGGAGCTCGCAGGGCTCCCGTTCGCTGCAAGGCGATATTACCATGTCTGCTGGCAGCCAGCATTATTTATTGAAAAGCGGCAGCACCAATTTTACTGGATACACAAAGCTTAGGGCTACAGTCAAAGGCGCGAGCTGGGGCAGCTACGGCTCCGGGTTAGGTGTAAAGCTATTCGTCAAGCATGGCAGCAGCTATGCATGGAAGGATAGCGGCTGGGTCACTATTAGTGCAGGGGGCTTGGCGAATTTGACACTGGATCTGGCTGGTGTAAATTTGGCCGATATTAAGGAATATGGCATTCAATTCATCGGTGCGAGCAACGCTTCCGGAACCACTGCTGTTTATGTAGACAATGTAGTGCTTGGAAATTAATTCAAGATGGATTAGGGGACAGTAAAGTAAGGGCAGCCTATGCCTATGAGCTATATGAAACGGCTTATAGGCTTAGTCAGCCCAATACGGGATATCACAGCGCTTCACTGCCCGAATAACGGGGAGGCTAGCAAAATCGCGGCAATAAAGATAAGCTGCAGCAAGGCACGGAAAGGAGGATTGGGTACAGACCTGCCGCCGATCGTCATTTTTTCGCGTGCCGCATAAATATTGGCCGGGAACATGGCGACAAGCATCAACGTCAAGCCTATAGCAGCAGCTAGTGAAACGGCGGGCAGGCATATACCGATTGCTCCGGCAATTTCCAGGCATCCGGTCACAGTTACAATCCATTCTTTTTTTGGAAAAGATGGCGGAACCATACGTATGAGATCCTTTCTGCGTTTACCCCAATGGGCGGAAGCGGTCAGCAGAAACATAATGGCTACCGCTGCCTGCAAGGCTGTCTGCCAATCATCGAAATAGGATAAGCCGAGCAAACCCAGGACTCTGAATAACAAAAAAGATGCGACAAGCGCTATAAATGGTGCCATGATGATTCCTCCGTAGCATTTAGAAGTTTTTTATTCTTGATGTGAAAAATGTCTAATCATCCTACTTTCTTCATTGGGGAATCACTGTTTCTTGAGGATGCCCGCCATGAAGTCCGATAGCTCTTTCACAGCAAGTGAGGCTGATGATACGGGAATGGACGCCCGGACACGCAGCCCTAACGACAGCAGAACGAACAATTCAGCTGTAATATCTGGATTCACCGTCTCTTCAATTACCCCATGCTCCTGACCCGCTACAATCCATTGCTTAGACAAAAACACCGATCGCTCATAAAAATGCTGGAGCACCTCTGCGATAGCAGGTTCATCCTCCCTGCCCAGCAAATACAGAAGTACTTTGTTCGTCACTTCATCCCTGTCTTCCAGCCCCGCTAAGTTTCTGGAAATAATATGCATCGGCCCTTCGAACGATTTACCCGTCGTTTTAGCAACCTCGGCGATAAAATGTTCATTGATGCTTTCGAGTCGATCCTGCAGCACCCAGGCAAAAATCTCATCCCTGCTGTTCACGTAATGAAAAATAGCACCCTTGGATAATTGCGATTGCTCCATAATATCCTTCAAAGTAATGGCATGGCAGCTTTTATCCTGCAGCAGTTCCTTCGTTGCATTCAGCAATTGCCGGATGGTCTGCTTCCGGCGTTCTTCATTCTTCATCGTTTGCCTCCCGTTTTAATGTCAGCGATTTATGTTTATAGTCTGATTATATAAACCGACCATCGGTTTGTAAATAGAGAAAAAAATGAGTCAAGCAAGCGGTAAGCTAGAGCCTCTTTACAAGCTCTAGCTTTTATGTTCGATGAAGATTCCTAAGCAGATTTCAAGCATAGCTGCTACTGCGCCTGCCTAACGATTCGGCGATAATAACCAACGGTTGCCTTAGTTACGACCAGTTGAACTCCGGTTACGTGGTAGTTCATCGTATAGCAAACTTAAGCGGCCTTAAAGCTAAGCAGCCGCAGGGTTACAGGCTGTCAACAAAATCCAAATAAGCTAATGCGTTTGTTTCTAGTTTGCTTGCAGACGTTTCTACCGCTGCACCAGGTTCATTTTCACCCGGCTCCGCTTCTGTACCATAAGAAGCAAAATAGGAACGATAATCAGCATCGCAATACAGGAAGGAAATTTCAAAAGGAGCTAATACTTGGGCAAGTGTGTAGCGATATCTTCCCTCTTCCCGATAATTCTCTTCTGTTGCTCCAGCGGATACCGCTAACGCCACTTTGCGATTTTTCAATTTGTCCCCACCTTTGGAACCGAAGGCCCATCCATAGGTTAAAACCTCATCCAGCCATTTTTTAAGGAGAGGCGGACAATTAAACCAATAAATAGGGAACTGAAACACCAGATTGCCATGTGCTTCAACCAACTGCTGTTCTTTCTCCACGTCGATGTTTCCATCAGGGTAAGCCTTATGCAATTCGTGTATCGTATACTTTTCTGGATATTTCGCAAGCTCTTCTGTCCATCGCTTATTGATGACCGATGTTTCTAAGCTGGGATGTGTGACAATAACGAGTGTTTTCAATGAAGGCTCCTCCTAAAGTGTGATTGGCCTCTTGAGTATAAAGCGTACGCTGCAATTATATAAGTACGCACTTTAAGTATAGCTACTTACCTCAAGGTTAGTGTCAATCAGTCGTCACACATAGGTAGTTGGCTAGGAGCCGCTTATATAGCCGCATGTGCTTTCCGCAGCTCATCCTGCAATTTGGCAATAGGTATTTGAGCTGGCTCAACCTCAGTCAATACCGCTAAAGCTGCCGCTGTTCCAGCTGCCTGTCCGGTTGCCATACAGCTCGGGGTCAGGCGCGTAGTGGCGAGCGCCTCGTGTGAAGTCGAGATGCACCTTCCCGCCGCGAGCAAATTGGGCACATTATGGGATAGCAGACAGCGCAGCGGAATGTCATAAGCGCCATCACCGGAAATAAAAGCAGCGGTTACCCCTTTTCCGGTTGGATCATGGAGATCAATGGGGTAGCCACTGCGTGCTATAACATCGCTGTGCTTCCTCCCCTCTATCACATCTTCCTTCGTGAGTGAGTAATGGCCAACAATTCGCCGCGATTCCCGTATGCCGATTTGCGGAGCAACTGCTGAGATGGAAGCCCGCTCAAAACCGGGTACATCGCGCTGCAGAAACTCCGCCATCATCAGCACCTGCCGTCTCCCCTCCTGTTCAGCAAGTGTCAGATCCTCGGCATTAGTCGCATCCAGCCCCTGCACCCGTGTACAGTTAATCAGCACCTCATCCTCAGCTGGCCCCGTAAAAAATAGAATCTGATCACGGTTAATGGGCAAATTCGCCTTCTTCCATTGCGAATAGAATCCGCTCACCCCAGTCAGCGGCAGACCCGGCAGCTCTGAAAAAGGTGTTTTTTGATAAAAGTCCTCCGGGTGGTCCATCATATATTGCTTTACTTTATCCAAGTTAACACCGCGCATCCTGAACTTCATCGTCATTGGCTGTGCCTGATGATCCAGAGCACGCCCATGAAGCGTTTCTGCCCCGGAAAGGTAAGCGACGTCCGCATCACCGCTTGTATCCACAAATACTTTGGCACACACTTCTGTTCTGCCAGACTTATTGGTTACATGTACGGCCTCAATGATGCCTTCCCTCACCCCAACCTCGTCCACCATACTATGAAGCAGCAATTTGACACCAGCCTCGCGCAGCATATCTGCCGCAACGACCTGATAAATTTCCGGATGATAAGGCGTCAGCGTATGAACGAAACCAACCGTATCCCGGAGATGCCCAGGCGAGCCTCCGCGAGCCTGCAGCCGATCTACAATTTCCTGGGCGATGCCTTTGATGACCTGCTCGCCGCTGCTCGTATGGAACGTCATCCATGGATAGACCATGGCTGCCGTAGACATGCCGCCAACAAAGCCATAACGTTCGATCAGCACAGTTCTCACACCTTGCCGGCCTGCAGCAATGGACGCCGCTATTCCTGCAGGCCCCCCGCCAACAACGACAACATCTGCCTCTATTTTGTTCTTCATTTCATCCTCCCTTTCGAAGCTGCACTTATTCCTTCAAGCCCGTCATGGCCACACCTTCAATAAAACGCCGCTGGGCCAGAAAAAATACGATTAACAGCGGTACCGTTGCCATTACGGTCGCACTCATTAAATAATGCCAGGATGTGCCGACCTCATCCGTAAATAGCGACAGGCCTAGCGGAAGGGTCATCAAATGACGTGAATTAATGAAAATAAGCGGGTCAAAAAACTCATTCCATACGGTTACGAATGTGAAAATCGTCAACGTCGCCAGTCCAGGCTTGGCAATCGGCAGCATAATTTGTGCATAAATCCGAAATCGGGTACAGCCGTCTATCATCGCTGCCTCTTCCAGCTCCGTCGGCACCGTAATGAAAAACTGCCGCATCACAAAAATTCCGAACACTCCACCCGCCCCAAAGATCGGCAGCAGGATAAGCGGCAAATGCGTATCAATCCAATTAAGCTCACGCATGAACAGAAACATCGGAATCGCCGTTACCTCATGTGGAATCATCATCGCGCTGAGCAAAATCAGAAACACGATATTTCGGCCCTTGAACGGTATTTTTGCAAACGCATAGCCGGCCAATGAGGCAAAAAAAACGGTGCCTAGCACAACTACAAACGCAATATATACACTGTTGAAATAAAAGCGGTGGAACGGGATTAGCTGGAAGACATCGACATAGTTTTGCAGCCGGAACGCAGGCGGGATCAGCTTCGGCGGATAGGTGAAGATGTCCTGCGGCTCCTTGAAGGAAGTAGACAGCATCCATAAAAATGGCACGAGCATAATAAGCGAGATGAAGCTTAAAAGGCTATAAACGCCCAGCAGTTCCAGCGGCCTGCTAAAGCCTGCATTAGGTGTCGCTTTCATTGAACACCCACCTTTTTCTGAGCTGCCATTGCAGCAGAGTCAACATAAGGACCACGAAGAACAGAACGAACGCCAGTGCTGATGCATATCCCATCTGAAACAATTTGAATGCTTTTTCCCAAATATAATACACCAGCACCTTCGTACTGCTGCTAGGCCCGCCTTGCGTCATGACATAAATTTGGCCAAATACCTTCAGAGAACCGATAATGGTCATAACGACGGCCAGAAATACAGTAGGCGTTATCATTGGCAGCGTTACATTAAAAAAGCTTTTGCCCTTGCCCGCTCCATCCAGCATCGCGGCTTCATACAAGGAGCGTGGCACCTGCTGAATGGCAGCAATAAAGAGCACCATGTTCAAGCCTGCATTTTTCAAAACGCTGGTTACAATAATCGATGGCATGGCCAGCTTCTCGTCGTACAGCCACGCCGGCCCTCTAATATCGAGCAGCAGCAAAACCTGATTGATAAGCCCCGAATCCGTTGCGAACATATATTTCCAGACAATCGACCATACGATAAGAGAAGTCATGACGGGTACAAATATCGCGGTTCGGAACAGCCCAATCCCCTTGAAGCTTTTGGATAAAAGCAGCGCCAGCAGCAGGGCCAGCACAATATTAAACGGAACAAGGCCTACTGTAAAATAAAAGGTATTCCCTAGCACTTTCCAAAATAAATGATCTGTCGCAATACTCCGATAATTATGAAGCCCGATAAAGTGGTGTTCACCCAGCAGCGGCCAATCCATCAAACTCATAAAGAGTGCTTGCCCCATCGGAAACAGCAGCAGCAAAGTAAAACCGAGTACCATTGGGGAAACAAACAGCCAGCCTGCAATTTGCGCCTCACGGGCAAGCGGCCCGCTTCTTCGTTTTTTGCCCACATCCTTCATTAAGGTAACACCGCCTTCTAGCTCAATCTATCCGTGGCATTGCGGAACTCGCTGACCGTTCTCCGCAGCTGATCCTCCGTCTTCCCGACTACCATTGCTCCCAGCATAATCGCACGAACACCAGCATTGCGCAGCACCGCTACATCGCCGGGCACAAGCTGCCGCTGTGATGGAATAACAACCGGAAGCCCCGAATGCTCGACTAAATAGCGATACTTCATCACATCTGCATAGCTGAGCGGCGTCCCATACTCGCTTCCCGGCACAATTGATGCTTCCACAGCGGTAAAGCCGAACTGCCCTGCGCCCTGTACAAGTGTGAGATCATAATGTTCATTGATTGCAAACGTGCGGTCAAGGCCCAGCTCCTCCAACAGGAGCGAAGGAAGATGATGCGCATAAATAGAATAGAAATCAAAGCCCAGCGGAGCCAATCTTTCCATGTCTGGTCTGGTTACGCCTTCAAGGCTCCCAGCTGGCACAACACCGAATGGCCCGTCAAACTTTTCCCGAATGCTGTGGAATACCGCCTCGTATTCGTCAAGTGAACCAAAATGCGTGCCGCTAGCGCGATGGCCCACATTGACATGTACTTTCAATGCATCAGCCCCCTCATCCAGCGCGGCTTGAGCCAGCGCCGCATCATTGGCGGGCAGGCTGATGAATAAAGATAGCTTATGCTTGTGGAACTGCTCCTTTAATTTTCCCAAGTCACTCCACTCCCTTGAACTTTTTTGGCGAGGCAAGGCGGCCCGTCAGACGGACCGTCCCCCCTTATACGGCTGCTTATTTCAAAATAGCGTCAACTTCCGTTTGCATTTTTGCCAAGTTTTCCTGCGTGCTGCCCGATCTGCCGAACAGGCGGTCGAAGCCCTGCAGAACGGCGTTGTCGATGTCCTGCCAGCGAATATGCCCCGGAAGCATGCGGGCCTTCGGCATTTCGTCGATAACCGCCTGAGTAATATGCTCTACTGGCGGGTTGTTCGGCTGATGCAGGAACGCATCCGAATGAAGCACCGAGGTGCGAGGCGGGACAAAATAAGTCGCTGTTGCCTCTATACCGGCCTGGCTAGCGAAATATTTCAGAAGCTTCTTCGCTTCCTCAGGGTGCTTACTGTCCTTGAACAGCGTGTAGCCCGCCTGTCCAAGCATCGGCGCACTGCCCTGCGAGCCGGACGGCATCGGCGCTATGCTCCACTCGAAGCTCGTAATCTCTCTTGCTTTTGATACATAGCTGTAGTTGTCGAAGAACATCCCGACGTTGCCCGCATCAAAGCTGACCTGCTCGCCAGCCTTCGGATGAGATTGGTCGGTGAACATCATGCGGCTCAGCATATCGAATGTTTCCAAGCCGTACTGGTCATTCCAGGTGAAAGCAGTTAAATCTGCGTTGAATGGTCCGCTGCCATTGGACCAGGAATAGGAGGATAAAATCGCCCATGTTTTCCAGTCGCGGAAAAAGTTTGCGCCGTAGATGCGGCTTTTCGCATCGCTGTTTGAGATCGCCTTGGCGGATTGCTCGAATTGTTCCCAAGTCCATTTCCCTTCTGATGCGAGCGTGTTTGGGTCTGATAATTTCGCTTGATCAAACAGCGTCTTGTTATAAAACATAACCACAGGCGGCGTCGAGAAAGGCAAACCCAGCAGCTGCTCGCCGTCACGGAAAAGGTCAAGGGTGCTTGGAATGTAATCGCCCAGCTTAAAGTCCGCGTCATTTTTAAATTCAGATACATCCGCCATTATGCCATTTGCCTTGAACTGCGGAATCATCCGCTCGGATACCCATGCGATGTCCGGCAGCGTTCTACCAGCTGCCAGCACTGAAATTTTCTGCTGGTACTCGGCGAACGGCACGGATTCCATCACAACCTGAATACCCGGGTTTTCCTGTTTGAAGCCTGCAATGAGCTTGTTGTACACATCCATATGCCCCTGATTGCCCCACATTAAAAACGTTAATTCGATATCCTCCTTCTTCTGCTCCGTACCATTGTTTTGAACGTTGCCAGAATTCGTACTGCTGCAGCCGACAGCTATTGCAATCGGTAAAATGGATAGGAGAGCCCGACTCGCTTTTTTCATAAAATCCCCCTTAGCTGCTATTAGTTTGTATTTCCTACTTAAGTATAGCGGTGGCTATTGCCTTCCTTAAACCATGCAAATTGCAGAAATGGTGCGTTTTATTCCTCTATTTCCTTATCGTGCCTTCCCTAAAAGTTGGAGTCGGTAAATTGATCGCGATACTCGCCTGCTGTCTGTCCGGTCTGCTGCTTGAATACAAGCATAAAATGCTTCGGGCTTTGATGCCCGGACAGCCGTGCCACATCGTAGATTTTCAGCTGCGTATGCACGAGCAGCCACTTCGCCCTTTCAATGCGCATCTCCAATACATATTCTGAATAGTTGACCCCTGTCTCGTTCTTGAACAGCTGGCTCAAATACGTCGCATTCAGGCTCACCTGGGATGCGACGGTTTGCAAGCGCAAATCCCCGTCGATATGCTGTTTCACATATTCCCTGACGTCGCGAATAATTTTCCGGTTATTCCCGCCGCTCCCCATCTGTTCGTGATCTGCGGCTGCGGTCAGCGAAGTAGAAACGCCATACTTGCGATCCAGAAGCAGCTGGGCCTTTCGCATTGCAGCTACAAGCTCGTGCCGCTCAATCGGCTTCAGCAAATATTTGAACACGCCATATTCTATCGCCTTTTGCGCATATACAAACTCCCCGTAGCCACTCAAAATAATAACGATCAGCTCCGGATACATTTGTTTCACCTTTCCCATCATCACCAGTCCGTCCATCTCTCTCATCCTGATGTCGGTGATCATGACATCAGGCATGTCACATTTCAAATAAGCAATGGCCTCGCTGCCATTCGCAGCCTCTCCCGTTACCTCAAACGAATGGACCGACTGATGGATCAGCTCCCGCAAGCCCTGGCGTATAACCGTTTCATCCTCTACGAGCAAAACCTTATACATCCTGACCAGCCCCTGCCCTCTTAAAGTGGAATCGTAATCGTAACTGCGAAGCCCCGTCCCAGGCTGCCATCCACTGTAAGGCAGCCGCCCTTGTCATACATAAGCACGATGCGTTGGAATATGTTGCTTAGCCCCAATTCATCGTGACCACTGAGCTGCAGCGGCTGATTGTCCGTGTGCTTGCCGATCGCCTTGTTCAGCTCCTCTATTTCCGTCTCGCTCATTCCTTTGCCATTGTCACGAACCGTAATAAGCAGCTCATCCTCGAAACGCAGGGCAGAAATCCAGATCGTGCCTCCCTCTTCTCGATCATCTATGCCATGATAGACTGCGTTCTCAACCAACGGCTGCAAAATAAGCTTCGGTATAAGGCAGTCCTTCACCTCATCTTCAATTTCGTACAGTACCTGCAGCTTGCCACCATACCGGACCTGTTGAATGCGCACATAGGAATCTACAAAATGGATTTCCTCCCAAAGCTGAATCCGTCTGTCCACCTTATCGATGGTGTAACGAAGCAGCTTGCCAAGGGCGGTCACCATATCAGACACCTCGGCATGCTTGCGCTGAATGGCCATCATATTAATCGACTCCAGCGTATTATATATAAAATGCGGATTGATTTGGCTTTGGAGCGCAGACAGCTCCGCTTCCTTCTCCCGCATGCCGAGTACAAATACCTCATGAAAGAGACGATTGATTTCCTCCATCATATTGTTGAAGCCGCGTCCAAGCTGACCAAACTCATCATTGCTTAGCATCGTTACCCGTTTATTGAAATTCCCCTGCTCAGCTCGGGCCATCGCCCTCTTCAGCTCAATAAGCGGCCTTGTAATACGATAGGAGAGCAGCACGGCCAGCCCTGTAACCATTCCGACGCAAACGGCAGCAAACCATAGCGTAAAAGTCATCATTTCACGCGACTCCTTCTGGATAACGGCGATCGGCGTCAAGCTGATTACGGACAAGCCTGTATAGGAGGAATGATCCTGTACGAATAAATAATCGCTGCTGCCGAGCTTTTTCTTTTGCCTGTTCCTCATTTTCTGCAGCTGACCATCCTTTAACAGCTCGCCATAGGCGGAAACGCCGCCCTCTTCCACTCGCTCGAATATGAATCGCTGCCGGTCATCGACGATCAAAAGGCTTGCCTCCCGCTCAAAATTCAGGTTCGATAAAATATGGCCGAACGCCTCCACCTTGACGTCAATAATCATATAGCCTAATCGCACTAGCGTTTTCGGCTCTCTAATAACCCTTGCGACTGATATGTAGGACTCCGAGCTTGGGCTGCTGTAATAGGACGGTTCATGAGGCGGGATGATTGTCCATTCCCCATCGGATTGATTCAGCTCTGAAAACCATGAATCCCGCCTGCTGTCCCATACCGCATCGGCCGACATCGCATCTACGTTAGAAAATAAAATGCCGCTGTTGCTGATTAGATGAATGCCGCGAATTTCAGGCCGGTTGTATGCTTGCCCAGATGTATACAGCTTCATTTTCAAATAATCGTCAGATAGCGCCCAAGTCCCCGAGCCCATCGGCCCGTTGTATTTCGCCAGAATAGACAGCACCATCTGATCATACAACGGCATAAGCGATACTCGTTCCAGGTCTTTCAGCATCCGATCAAGATTGGTGTTGATCTGCTGAACAATGTCGATGGTAAATTGCTCCGTCTTGTGATTAACCGTTGCTGAGAAATGACGGTACGTCACCATGCCCTGCAGGCTTAAAGGCAGCAAAATAAGCAAGATGAAAAGGAGCAGCAGCTTGGTGCGCAAATTGCTTTCACTCAGATGACCTTTGAACCACTGATGCAATAATGTCAAGATTATCAAGCTTGTCTGCCCCCTGTCGTGAATGGATAGGTCCTCCATTTCTTATTTGAAGTTTATATTATAATGGGAGGCGAATGAATCCTACCCCGTACCATTCGGAAAAGGTATGGAATGTTTAGCAACAAAAAAACCACGCCCGTAGGACATGGTTTAGTCAATTCCCCTTTCTATAAAATAATGGCTTATGACCAGTCGTTAACTTGAACACTCGGCCAAAATGCGTCACACTTCCGAAGCCTACCTTCCTCGCAATCAGGTTGACCTTCATCGACGATTGCTCCAGCAGCTTTTTCGCCTCCTTGATCCTGACGCTGTTCAAATACTCCACAAACGTAAAGCCCGTCGCTTCTTTAAAAAAACGGCTTAAATAATAGGGGCTGACATAAAATTTCTCTGCTAGCAGATGAAGCGAAAGATCCTGCATATAATGGCTGTTGATATAGCGGACAACCTCCGAAATTCTTTCATGCATCGGACTTGGCGATTCTAACGGCTCTATGCTGTTTTGTTTGACATGCCGGCAGCAAACAAGGAGCAGCTGCAGAACCAACGTCTGCGCATACATCTCGAAGCCCGCCTTCTTATCCTGAATTTCCTCGATGATACGGCTTGAAAGGGCCTCGATGGATAGCCTGTCCTGCAAAGAGCATTTAATTATCATGTACTCCTGCTCAAACAGCGGCTGCAAAGTGTTCATATAGGAACCATTAGCCGAGGCCATCTCAAGCTCATGAATATTAATAATAAGCCGCTCATGCTGGGGCGTTTCCGTATTGGTTGTCCGGTGCAAAATATTGGGGGAGATAATAATAACATCCCCTTCGTTGATCACCATCGTCCTGTCCTTAATGAAAAATTCCCGTTTGCCAGACATCAAATAAAAGATTTCATACGTACTGTGAAAATGGCTGGCAGGCATATTGTGGCTTAACGCCCTCCGGTGGGACACCAAAAAAGTCCCGTCCCTATTTTCAAATTGAAAATCTCCCATCCAAAGCTCCGCCTCTCTTCTTCGTCTGTCATTTTATTATACGCTTCTGCTTATTTCCTGCAAGATATAAGAAGAATGATGGCATTTTCGCAAAAAATGTACATTTTCCTCTGCTAAAATAGGCTTAATACGAGAAGGAGGAATGAACCACATGCAAGAAACCCTTTCCCCCATTCAATGGGCAGAGAAGGCCTGCGAGGCATTGATGGCCAAATTCGAGCCGGAATTGCTTCCGCCGGACCGTTTTCACTATCATCAGGGCGTGTTTCTGTCGGGAATGGAGAAATGCTGGCAGCAAACGAAAAAGGACAAATACAGCGAATATATTAAGCGGTGGGTAGACAGCCAAATTCTCTTAGATGGCAGCATTAAGAAGCACAAGCCAGATGAACTGGATGATATTCAGCCCGGTGTCCTTCTCTTTAGATTGTATGAGCAAACGGGTGACGAACGGTATAAAAAAGCTTTACACACCCTCGTTCCCCTATTAAAATCATGGAAAACGAATCCGTCGGGCGGCTTCTGGCACAAGGAGCATTATCCGAATCAAATGTGGCTGGACGGGTTATATATGGCGGGCCCGATTGCCGTGCAGTTCGGCCAAACATTCGGCGAAAGCGAATATTTTGACATGATGACGTTCCAAGCGCTGATGATGGCTAAACATACGAAGGACCCGAAAACAGGCCTGCTGTACCACGGATGGGATGAGACGAAGGAAGCGGCTTGGGCCGATCCGGTTACTGGGCTAGCTCCCGAGTTCTGGGGCCGGGCAATCGGCTGGTACCCTGTCGCTTTGCTGGAAATGTTCGAATACCTGCCTGAAGATCATAAGGATAAAGCAGCGCTAGTCGCTATCCTTCAGGACCTGCTCATCGCGCTGACTAACTTCCAAGATGCTGCGACTGGTTTATGGTATCAGGTTGTTGACAAACCAGACAAGCCGGATAATTGGCTGGAAAATTCCTGTACGGCCCTATTTGTTCATGCCATTGCCAAAGCGGTGCGCTTCGGCTATCTCGATGCCAAGTATTTGCAATATGCTTGGAAGGGCTATCAAGGCGTAATTGATACACTGAAGCTTGATGAGAATGGCAGCGTCATCATCGGCCAAATTTGCATCGGTACAGGAATTGGCGACTACGCCCACTATATTGCCCGCCCTACTAGCGAAAATGATCTGCATGGCGCAGGCGCTTTTATCCTCATGTGTGTGGAAATGAGCCTTGCGGAAAGGATAGCGTAATTATGCAAAAAGCTGGAGCCCTGTGAGGGGCTCCAGCTTTTTGTTGGAAGATGTGATTCAGAATTAGGTGAAGTTTTATGCATTCGGTTGAATTCGGTTGAATTGGGATGAAGTCAATTATCCGCCTGAGGCAGCGGGGATAGCCTCTTGGTTCGCCTCCCCTTGCGAATGGCGATACAATTCATCGTAGTAGCCTCTATTTTCCAGCAGCTCTGAATGTGACCCCGCTTCGACAATGGCTCCATGCCGCAGGACGATAATTCGATCAGCCTGCATGATGGTCGACAAGCGATGCGCAATGACGATTGTCGTTCGACCTGCGGACACGACATGCAGCGCTTGTTGGATGAGCTGCTCCGTGTAGGAATCCAGATTCGCGGTCGCTTCGTCCAAAATCAGAATTTTCGGCTGGAAGACGAGGATGCGCGCGAAGGACAGCAGCTGCCGCTCGCCCGCTGACAGCCCGCTGCCGCGTTCGGACAATCTCGTGTCGTAGCCGCCCTTCATCCGTTTGACGAGTTGGTCGGCACCTACGAATTCGCATGCGCGAACGACAGCTTCACGGGAGATAGCCTCATCGAACATCCGGACGTTGTCGATGATGGTGCCCGCATAAAGATAAGGCTCTTGTTGAACTAGACCGACGATCCGGTGCAAGTCGGCCTGCTTTAAATCTCGAATATCGTTGCCGTCGATGAGAATGCTGCCCTCCTGCACGTCATAGAACCGGCAAAGCAAACTCATCAGCGAGCTTTTGCCTGCGCCCGTCGTACCGACGAAGCCAATCATCTCTCCCGAATGGATGTGAAGGTCGAGTCCGCTGAATATCGGTGAAACGCCCTCATAACCAAACGTAATCTGATTGAAATCGAGGCGTCCCTCTACCGACTCCCTTTCGATTCGAAGCGGATTAGGACGATCTACGATTTCCGGCTCGGTATCAAGCACGCCCCAAATTCGGTTCACGGCGACCGTAGCTGACTGGAGCGTGTTCCACTGCTGAGTGATCGCATTAATCGGCTGGAAAAATTGGCGAATATACGTGATGAACGCGTACAGAACGCCGAATTCAAGTACTTGGCCTAGTACCGCTTTGCCGCCGATCCAGATAATGAAAGCAATTGTAAGATTGCTGAGCAAATCAAACGACCGATTAAATAATACCATCGTGCGTATTTCACGAATATTAGCTTTAAAATAGGCCTCATTCCGTACATTGAATTGCTCGGCCTGCGCTTTTTGCTGATGGAAAACTTGAATGAGGTTCATGCCTGACAGGTTCTCGGTTACGAACGCCACAAGACGGGACAAACGGGTCCGCGCCAGCTGATACGTTTTGCGCATGTAAGAACGGAATGCGATCGCGATAAATGCGGTAATCGGGAGCAGCACCAGACAATAAGCGCCGAGTGTTGCGTCAAGCTGAAACAACATAATCAAGATGAAGAGCAGCGTAAGGCCGTCGCGCAGCAGCGTAAGCAGCACTTGGTTGAAAAATTGGTTTACAGCTTCCGTATCACTGGAAATATGCGTAATGAGATTGCCGCTGGGCATCTTGTCAAAATAGGACAAGGAAAGCTTCGTCATATGTTCAAATAGCTGCTTTCGTATTCGGGCCACGATGCTTTGCCCGGCATGTTGGAGCAGATTGTTTTGAAGATAGCTAAACAACAATTCTGATGCCGCCAGTCCAAAATAGATCAAGCAGATGACCAGAATGCTGCCGTATTCCTTGTTCCCGGCCATTAGATTATCGTCGATCGCTACCTTGATCAAGTATGGCTGGAACAGCTCAGACATAATGGCGATTATCGTACATAATATGACCAAGGCAAAGGTGAACCGATGCGGTCCCACATAGGATCTAATAATGCCAAAGGCAGATCGATATTGGGGTTTCGGCTTCTTTCCAAGGTCAATCTTCTGATCCGTCTGCTTATGGTTATTGCCCTGCGGCATGCCTGCTTCCCTCCTCTTGGATGGCATGAAGCTCGGCGTACTGCCCCGGCTGCGCGAGCAGCTCCTCGTGCTTGCCACGCTGAACAATCCTGCCCTCGTCCATGACAATGATTAGATCAGCATGCTTCAAGGCGCTGATTCGGTGCGCGATAATAACAGTCGTCTTATTACGGCGCACTTCCTGGATCGTCTTCACAATCTCGGTTTCGGTTACCGCATCGACAGCACTGACGCTATCATCGAGAATCATTAGCGGAGCCTGTTTCATCAAACTTCGCGCGAGACTCGTTCGCTGGCGCTGCCCTCCAGACAAGGTGATTCCCTTCTCCCCAAGCTTCGTCTCGAAGCCATCGGGGAAATCGATAATATTGTCGTAAATGCGCGCCTGCTTGGCTGCCGTTTCAATCTCGTCCTTCCCCGCTTCGCGTTTGGCAAAGGCGATATTCTCGCCAATCGTCGTGCTGAACAGAAATCCGTCCTGCGGCACATAGGCGATCTGGCCGCGCAAGCTTTCCAGCTTAATGCCGCGAATACTCGTACCGCCGATCTGAATCACCCTCTCCGGCGCTTCATATGTGCGCAGGAGCAGTTTGACAAGAGTTGTTTTGCCGCTGCCTGTTCGCCCTACGATGCCGAGCGTCGTACCGGGTTCGATGACTAGTTCAATTTGCCGTAAAGCAGGCGATGACGCATCTGGATAGGTGAAGGTCAAATCTTGCAAATGTATTGCACTTTGTTCGAGCTCGATCGGCACCGCATTTTCTGCCTCGACGATGTCCGGCTGTATGGCGACCAATTCATTCAGACGCTGCAAGGATGCGCGCGAGCGCTGCAGCGTATTGATCACGTTGCCGATCTGCTGCAAAGGATTCATCAACATTCGGATGTACATAGTGAGCGCGACGAAATCGCCTAATGTGATTTTATCCGTAATGGTCAGGTAACCGCCAAGCGCGAGCGCCATAATCAAGGACATAGAACCGAGGAATGGCACAAGCGCCTGAAAAAGCGAGGATATCCTTACGAGCGACAGCTGATTATCGCGGATGCGATCGACATCCGAACCAAACCGCTCAATCATGATCTGCTCGACTGCAAACTTCTTCGTCACGCGTATACCGCTGATCTGCTCCTCAGCCGATTCTGTCATCGTGCCGAGCGCCTCCTGCACATGCAGAGAACGTTTGCGAATGACCGGGCCAAAACGCATCACGATCCAAGGAATCAAGAACAAAGGCCCGACAGATGCAGCGATGAGATAAAATGGAATATCGCTCAGCATCATTGCGCCAATGCAGGACAATAATAGCATCGAAGCCATCGCGAGCTGGTTAATCCCCATGGAGAGGGATTCCCTTACGCCGGTAACATCATTCATAAAGTAATTCAGCATTTTGCCCACGCCATTTTTAGAATAATAGTGCTCGCTTAGCTCCGAGAAGTGCGTATAAAGCCGACGACGAGTAATGTAGTCAAACAATCGGCCTACATACATGACAAGATATTGACCATACCCTCCGAGAAGCGCATAACCCATACCGATCACCAGCAGGAGCAGGCTGTAACGCACGACATCGTGCTGGACCAAATCCCCTGACTGCAGTCGGTCTGTAAAGTCGCCTAGCAATTTCGGAAAGTAGGCATATATGATGCTGGCGATTGCATGCAGTGCAATAGAAGAAATATACATGCGCCATGTTGCAGCGAAGTAGGGTTTTAATATGCCGTTCGGTTTCAAGTCGAATCACCACCTCCATTTTTATAGTGGCTCCATGGCCCCAAAATTAACTATTTTCGCGTTAGGGATTACTCTGATCGTCCCCAACGTTATCGTTAACGATATTGTCGCCGCTTGATTTCTCTTCAGTAATTGGAGAATCATTGGTTAGGTCATAAAGCTGAAACACATGGATAAACTCTTGGATGATCGTGTCTGTCGCTTTTAACTCGCCGCTAATAACCTGCTTAATCGACTCAAACTCAGGCTCGTCTAATTGCCGCTGCAAAGTTGACCGCTTCACATTAAGCGATTCCAGAAAGGCAAGAGCCCTGCCACGGCGAAACGTCTGCGCTTGCACCCCGTGCTTATGATGATGCCCATGCCCCCGGTGTTCCCCATGTTCTCCATGACCACGTTTGTCTTTATATCTATGCCCATCACGCATTTCAATTTCCCCTTTCGGTTTCTTGTATACAATCGTATACAAAATCGTTATGTATACAAATGTATACGATACCTTATTGTCTGTCAAGACTTGCTTTGGCCTAAAAGATGTAGCTTCCCTTTCTTTACTACGTTTCAGCCTATCGTTTCCAACCATCCAAATTGCCCTCCTATTCCACCATCTGGCTCATCTCGTTAAAATAAAAAAGCCCTTAATTCGCAAATAAGCGAAATTAAGGGCTTGCAGCTTCAATTATAAAGGTGAGGAGGAGTTAGACCTCCATCTCCTTCTTAGCGGGAAGGTGTTTTCATTAAACTATCACCAGAGCTCCAAAAACAAATGATTGGCAACCAGCAATTAATCGCTGACAGTACAACCATTTCGCACTTTCTTAAATCTACGGGTGAAAATGAAATAAATGATTTTCAGCATTTACAGCTAATGAATAAAGAAATGGGAATGATGGCTCATCATACGCCATTACATAACTCATGGACGGCTCAGTCTCATCAAATTTCGATTGTTGAAATGCTTGAAGTTCAATTAATCAACGTAACCGCTCCATTTTTGCTCAATACAAAATTGAAAGAAATGATGTTGAGAAGTCCCCATCAAAATCGTTTTATCGTAAATGTATCTGCTGCAGAAGGCAAATTTAATATGAAAAGAAAAGGCGGTTATCATATCCACACCAACATGGCAAAAGCCTCGCTTAATATGATGACCCTAACAATGTCAAAAGAATATAAAAAACAGCGAATATTCATAACCAGCGTAGATCCTGGATGGGTATCCAATCAGTTCCCAGAGCATGTACAGACCAGTCGAGAGATTATTTTGCCCTTGGACTTTAACGATGCAGCTGCTAGAATTTGCGATCCCATCTATGAAGGATCAGAGGCTGAGCGACCACTCACGGGTGTGTTTTTGAAAGATTATATGCAGGTGGATTGGTGATGGAAATGCCAAATACGAGTCCCTATGAACCCCGTAACCCTATAAATAAAAGGGATCATGCGCCTTCATTGAATGCGCATAATCCCTTTCACTGCAGATGAAGATGCATTGCCCAAAAGCACAACAGCATCCAATATGAATGCGAGCTGCTGCACATATTTATGAGAAATGCCGACCGCGTTCTGACCAAAAGAGATATTTATCAACATATCTAGAAAGCAGGAGAATTATGATAACAACAACCTCAGCGTGTTTATTAACTGGATCCGCGTCATAATCATACCGTGCGAGGCATCGGATATCGCTTTTCAGGAGATGGATTATAATTAGCTCAATGAGAATGGTTTATCCGCAGCTTTGATCGAATCGGTTGGACATCCGTCCTGCGCATCCTGAAAATCATTCATGAGTTCGTCATCTTCAATTGCAGTTACACCGCGATTTCCGTCTCCACCATAGAACACCTCAGCAAGCCCATCTCCGTCATAATCAAAAATATCTGGAGCCGCAGCACCGCAAGCGCCACAAGCTATACATGTCTCTTTATCCACCCATGTGTATATGGCCATGCTCAGTCCTCCTTTCTTCCTATTGGTTGAAGCTAAGATAGCTGTGGGATTTTCATATTGCTGCTATGTCCCAGGGACAACTTAGCATCTGGATCGATATAGGTCATGGCGTTGTTAACAGCCATCGGTGCCTCACCGAATCCGACGGCTTCCACTTCCATTTCCTCTACTATTCCTGAAGCGCAATGCTGAAGCTGTACATGCTCAATATAATCTATACCCTCTAGAGACGCAATTTCCCACGGTGTTCGAATATCGATTGCCGAATTTTTGAGCTTGTGCAGTCACTTTCGGAAAGCCGGCAACATCATAAATATATTTCTCCGGGTATAAGGCTGCAAGCTGCCCTCCCAGTTGTGGCATACTTTCAAGCAGCTTAACACTCGCATGACGCAAACCACCATAGAAGCAAGCAAACATGCCTACCGGACCTCCGCCAATGACGAGAAGATCAGTTATTTCGTCCATCTAAACTCTCCTTTCCATCCATCATCTAAAACACGAGCGGAATTTCTTTCAAGCCGCGAATAATGATGCCATGACGCCAATTCAGTGATTCGCGATTCGTTTTCAATCTAAGTTCAGGCATGCGCCGAAGCAATGTGCTAATGGCAATTTCCCCTTCTAATCTTGCCAAAGGAGCGCCCATGCAGAAATGAATCCCTTTGCCGAAAGCGAGATGGTCGTTCACTTTTCGTGTAATGTCGAACGTATTGGGATCCGTAAAATGATTGTCATCTCGATTCGCCGAAGCTAGCGCAACAAACACCATTTCCCCCTTGCGGATCTGCTTGCCTTGAAGCTCGACGTCTTCTGTCGCCAATCTCATATTGTTGACCTCAACGGGCCCGTCATAGCGCAAAATTTCTTCTATTGCCGAATGGATCAGCTCAGGCTCATTTTTCAGCTGCTCCAGCTGCTCCGGATGCTCCAATAATGACAGCACGCCGTTGCCGATTAAATTCACCGTCGTTTCATGACCCGCAATGATAAGCACGAATATCATCGCATACAGCTCATGCTCGCTAAGCATATCTCCATCTTCCTCGACACGAATGAGGTCGCTGATCAAATCCTGCTTAAGATCGCTTCGTCTTCTGGCAATTAAGTGCTGCAAATAATCGATGAATGCAATCAACGCTTGCTCGCTGCGTTCGGCATGCTTCGGATTATTAAATCCTTCCATGATGGCGCTCGACCAATCACTGAACTTATCCTGATCCTCAATCGGAACCCCTAGCATTTCGCAAATTACTTTGATGGGCAAAGGGAATGCAAAATCCTCAATCAAATTCATTTCTCCCTTTGCCTGAACTTGATCAAGAAGATCATTGGTCAGCTCCTCGATCCGCCCCCTAAGCTGATCCACCATTCTTGGGGTAAAGGCTTTTTGCACCAAACGCCTAAGTCTGCGGTGATCGGTTGCATCCACATTGCTTAGATTTCGGGAAATAATCTCCACATGGGACGGAAGCTCTACTCCTTCCTCTACCGGATGGTTGGTCACAAATCGCGAATCGCTTAATACTGCTGCAACGTCCTCATACGCCGTAACAAGCCACGCATAGTGGCCACTGGGCAAAAGAAAACGGGATACTGATTCTTGCTCGCGTACCTCTGCATAGATGGGATGCGGATTTCGAATAAACGCTTCGTTCAAATAATCGGTTTTCGACTGGGCGGGTTCCGTATGGTGATTTGTTGTCATTGGGAATCTCCTTTGGTATTTAGAATTTATTTACAATTTAATTTTATACTATACGTTCATTTTTTATCAATGATTCGCTAGAACTAATTGAAAAAACCTATTAAAAAGGGGATATTAAACTATACTACTAGTTCATTTTTATGAAGACCTCAAAGAATGATAATGAGAATTGAAAAAAGATGACTCCTGTTCAAAAGTTCAAAACAGGAATCATCACTTATTAACTGGCTAATATTTTAAATCACTTTTCCACAAAATTATTGACGCGGTTTCACTTCCTCCATTACGGACTCTCCTTCAATGTCCAAAGGACGGGTGGCCAGAAAGAATCTTTGGAAAACATTCCCTAATATCGCTACCATTGGCCCCGCCATAACAGGCCCATCTGGAAAAGTAGCATTGATTAGCGTCCTCCGCCTGTAAACCTGCTGCTCTGGAAAGTTGATTCTTTCATTGATATACTTAGTCTAAATTTGTTTAATCCTTTTGTTGTTTGGGAGGAGCTAGAACATTACAGGGGTTTGAGCCCGGAGGTAAAAACATGGAAGTTTTTGCAGATTATTTAGCGAATATAGATAACCCGATGCATCGGGCTAGAACCGAAGAGGTTTTGGCTTGGGTGGCTGCGACATTTCCAAATTTAATGCCAAAAATCGCGTGGAATCAGCCTATGTTTACCGATCACGACACCTATATTATCGGCTTTAGCATAGCTAAAGCGCATTTGGCTATTGCTCCTGAAAAGGTCGGCATTACTCATTTTTCTGATGAAATTGTACAGGCTGGCTATGATCACACCAATCTGTTGATGCGTATCAAATGGGATAGTCCGGTCGATTACTCATTACTTGAGAAAATGATTGAGTTTAATATTTGGGATAAGGCGGATTGTTCAACTTTTTGGCGGAAATGAAAAATAGGGTAACCTCTGATAAAGGTTCGTCTCAGGAACGTTTGCAAGCAAAATAAAACGGCCTCAGTCCCATGCAATTCAGGGCTGAGGCCGCTTAACAACTTTTATTTATTGTTCGGTATACTTGACGGAGTGCAGTTCACATTTCTGTTGTTGGATAGCCCTCTTTGAAAAACATGTATTAAATAAGATCAGATTATTGAAGCAGTCGTTGAACGATTAAGGCAACTTCAGCTCTTGTAATGTCCTGCTTCGGTGCAAGCCTTGCACCTGGGCATTCCAGTAACGATACCAGCCTGCAAGGAGTCTGCAATGCTGTTCAGTGCCCAATCGGAGGCTGCTGCATCTTTGTACGGATGAATGATCTCATTTGTCGACTTGGCAGCAAGTTGGTCTTTTAATTCAGTGATTTTCATCGCCTTGGCTATGGTCACTGGATCAAACCATCTAAGCGTGTTGCTTGGAGACGGCAATGGGGAATTTCAGATAGAAGATCATTCAGTTGATGATAATCGAATTTCCTCACCCAATTCCATCGTTTCAGGTCATTTTAATGATGATGACAAGATCGATCTGGCTATAGCTTTTTTAATGGGACGGCGAAACGCCTTCTGAAGACATTCAACTAACAAAGAGAAACTGCCCAAACCTGGCTGTGGCCGGGTCTGGGCAGTTTCTCTTTGTTATAGTTGAAAACGGCTAATCTCATCTGCACGTCTCCTATGGGGATATTACATTACCCCAATTTATCTAGCATTCGACGGGTGGGGCGTTCCATTCATTCACGATATACACGCATCAACTCATTAAGGCTCCACAGATTCGGCTACCTTCATGGCCTCGTCGCCCGAAATCGGACCGGACACGCCATACTGAATGCCGTCAACCACCCAGAACAGCTCCGTGAACTCGGCTTGCTCGAAAATAAAGCCGTCCGCTCCGCCCACTTTGGTCGGTGTGAACAGGTCTGTCGGGAACGCCGCCGGCATGCGGCTCGCGCTGAACGTCACCGTCTTATCATCCGAGCCGTATGTGAAGTTTAAATCTCTGAGCGGTTGGTCCTTCATTCCCACGCCGACGATCTCAGCCAGCTTGAAGCCTTCCGGGGCGACTTGAGGAACAAGCACACCGGAACCGAAAGCTGCTTTCGCTGCCTCCGTCGTTCCTAACGGAGTTGTCATCAATTGGGACAACTCCGAACCTGTGGCTCCTCCGTTTCCGGGCAGCACGATTCCGGGCGAATCCGTTGGCGTCGGGACTGCGGCGGGCTCTTGCAGCATCGGCAATGCCGTCACTATGACGACTGCCGCGACCAGCGCTGCCGATCCTGCAAGCCAGGCTTTCGGAAGAACGAATCGACGGCGGCTTCTCTGCTCCGCGGCGGCTTGTTTCCTGATCTTCTGTTTAACGCTATCGCTCAATTCCATTCTAGAAAACAACATATCATCCATCTCCTTTTGCAAATCTTGACGTAAATTACGCTCCATGTCCGTCATCGTCTGTCTCCTCCTTGCGCATCTCCCGAGCCAACGCCTCGCGCGCCCGGTGCAGTCTGTTTCTCACGGTACCCTCGGGCGACGACGTCGCTTTCGCAATTTCCCGTGTGTCCAAGTCCAAATAATAATATAAATACAAAGCCTCCTGATACGGCAGAGGCAGACGCAGCATATGCCGCAAAATCTCGCTTTTCTGCAATCTTTTAAGCGCTTCTTCTTCCACGTTGAATATCCGTCCCCGCTCCATCAGGCTCGGATCGGTCGGCTGTTCCGTAAACATCCGCACGCCCATCTTGTCCCGGCAAACGTTGATAGCGATCGTCGTCAACCAGGTTTTAACCGCGCTATCTCCACGAAACGAGTTCCAGTTGCGATAAGCGCGAAGAAATACCTCCTGACTGATATCCTCGGCAAAATGCCGATCGCCGGTATAAAAATAAGCGGTGCGCATGATCGTCGAGCCAAAGCTTTCCATCAGCTGCTCTAGAGCTTGAGTGGGATCTTTCGGGAAATTTTCCTTGTTATTCGAGCCGGCCGGCTTCACTGAATGATCACCTCCACCTATTAGACGGCCTGAGCGCATTTTTCGCTGCACTGCGCTTTAAATCTGACAGTCTAATAAAGATCTCGCGAATTTGAGCTTTAATACCCCATACTCCTTCAGCTTGAATTTCATACGATAAAAGCCACATGAACAGTATGCCTGTTGATGCGGCTTTTCGACTTTATCTTTGGTTTAAAAGATCCCCAATATCCGTTTATACTAACACTATTTTCTCTAGATGACCTCATCGCTGCCAGCGACGCGCTCTACCGGATTAGTCGGTTTCTTTTTGAAAATTAGGAGTTCAGAACCAGTTCATAACAATAAATTACATTAAAAGGGGAATTATTCGACATTATCTCCTACTGAACCTATGGGAAATAGAGTAAATAGAAGTTTTAACCTGATATCTGTATATTACTGTCTTTGTTTACGCTTACCTCAGCTTTGATCCAATATTCGCCTTAACTTATACTGTAAATTGTTAGCCTATTCATCCAGATAGAAACAGAAAAATCAATATATTGGATGGGAGGAAATGATAGACTTGTATTCGCATTTAATCAGAACGTAACCTATCGCACTCGGCTACTCTTTATTACTAGCGTTCAGCTTTTTGATTACTATTGATTTCTATACGGTAGTGCTTGGAACTAAAAAAAGAAACGATTACAAAGGAGAGATTACTATTATACATACTTATTCCCAATTTAAAAAAACGTTGTCCGTCGCTCTAGCCTCGACCTTGCTTTTATCATTAGGTACTTTGTCAAATGGAGCATACGCTTCAGAGAGTGGACAGTCCTTTCCGACGAGTACATCATTCTCAAACACTGCAACTTCAATATTCGAAGAGAAAATAGTTGTCAAACTTAAACAACAAGCCTTCCTTCCAAGTAAAGAAGGAACACTTCAATTGCAACAAGAAGTATCGCCGCTATCAGCTATCCCAGAATTATCGTTTGACCCGCTAATCTCGCAGCAATTCTTACCGTCAGCTAACAAGGGCATTACTGCTAGTCCGTTTGAATCCGTGTTTGATCGCTATTATTATTCCAAAATTCCTGCTGGCGCTGACGTCGAACAGTTGTTACAAAAGTTGCGAAGCTTGTCGCTCGTTGAGGAAGCCTATTTAAGCAAAAAACCAGAATTAGCCAATACACCTTTTCCGAACACAACAACTGTCCTTCCAGATAACGATCCACGCTTCTCATTACAAAGTTATGCGCAAGCTGATCCTCTAGGTATTAACGCTCCGTATGCTTGGCAATTTGAAGGTGGCGATGGAAAAGGCACCCAGTGGGCCGATATCGAGTGGAGTTGGGCATTAAATCATGAAGATCTAGCCGCTCATAACATACAGCTTTTGCCAGGTGGCATTAATGATGGAGATGGTAGTCACGGTACGGCTGTACTCGGGGTTGTATCCGCGGTTGACAATGCTATCGGCAATATCGGGCTAGCTAACAAAGCAACGCCCTTTGTATCCTCTTTAGTTCGTGAAGGTGGCGCAGCAGAAGCCATTTTAGCGGCCACACAAGTATTATCTCCGGGTGACGTTATTCTGCTCGAAATACAGATCGGTTTTGGCGGTCCTTGGTTACCTATCGAAACACAGCCAGCAGAGTTTGATGCCATCCAATATGCAACAAGCTTAGGTATTGTCGTTGTAGAAGCTGGAGCCAACGGTGGTGCTGATCTCGATCAGTACCAGCATTGGGATAATAAATACATCTACAATCGGGATCTTCCAGATTTCAAAGATTCTGGAGCAATACTTGTAGGAGCGGGATCATCAACTGCACCTCACTACAGACTCGACTTTAGTAGCCATGGCAATCGAATCGACGTTTTCGGTATTGGTGAGAACGTTGCTACCTTAAGTGCAACAAGTACTGCTTCGACAACTGGTTATACCGACTATTTCAATGGAACATCTTCCGCTTCACCTGTCGTTGTAGGTGCGATTCTACAACTGCAAGGGATCGCTAAGGCTAATTTCGGCGAGCCGTATTCGCCAGCTGAAATTCGTAGCATACTGAGATGGTTACCGTTCAATACCCCGACTTCCGATATGGCTAATGATAGAATCGGCACCCTACCCAATTTGAAACAAATTATATCAAATTTACCTACGCCAGGTGCCGTACCTAACGACACAGAAGCACCACTAGCACCAACCGATCTAGTTGTTAGTACTATCAGTGATACAGTTACCTTGAATTGGACAGCTTCTACGGACAATATTGGATTGATCGGTTATGACATTTATGTGAATAACGATCCATTTGCTAAAGCAAGAACGACTAGCAACTCCGCTACGATCAGTGGATTAACAAGTGGTTCATATACATTTACTGTCAAAGCTCGGGATGGCTTTAGTAATTTGTCTACGGAAAGTAACTCGGTGACGGTTCAAGTTGACGCTTCCTATACGCCATGGAGCGCTTCCTCCATTTATGATCAAGATGACATTGTTTCTTATAACGGAGTGAAGTATAAAGCCAAATGGTGGACGCAAAATCAACCTCCAGATCTGAATAGTAATCTCTACGATGTTTGGACTGTGCTCGGTCCTTACTAAAAAGATTAAAAACTTGATTAAATAATAGAGAGGTAGGGGCATATCCATTCCCAACCTCTCTATTATTATCTTCGATAACCCCCTACTTCTGCTCTGTAAGTAAACTCCTATTTTTAAAAAATCCGGTTTCACGACTTACGTCATACCTCTGCAACTTTACTTATAATCAAGGTGTTCATTCTAAAACGATTTCAAGCCGACTTGGGCATGCAAATATCCGTACTACAATGAATATTTACGGTCACGCTCTACAATCGATAGATCAGGCGGCTGCCAATACATTCAACACTATATTGTCTCCGAAAGCAGAAATTATCTCAAAAGAAAACGGTACGTAATGGCATACCATTTTTTCGTCCCCAATTCGTCTCCAAGATATATATTTTGATAATATGCCTTTATGGTATATCTCTAAAAAATCAAAAAAACCTTTGATTCCTCAAGGGTTTTGACCTTTATATTATGGTGGAACCTAGGGGGATCGACCCCCTGACCTCATCGCTGCCAGCGATGCGCTCTCCCAGCTGAGTTAAGGCCCCTTGATGAATGTTTATGCTGGTACTCAGTACCTTTATATACTCGCCTCCCCCTCACTCTTCCCCCCAGTAATAACCACCTGCACCCCAATCATCACCACAATAACAGCAACCATCGCAACAAGCGCAGCCATAAAGCTCCCACTACTATCATAAATCCCTCCAATTAATAATGGCCCCATTGCGCCTATGATGTAGCCGCCGCACTGAGACATCGCCGACCATGCTCCTGCTTCCTCCGGCGTGTCCGTCTCGACAATCGGCAGCATAAGCGCCAGTGGAAACAACCCTCCTGCCCCAATGCCTAGCAATATTACAGCAGGCAGCATTGGCAGATGGAAAAGCAGCATAACAATCCCGATTAGCTCAGACACACTGCAAAGGATCAGATAAAATCTCCGTTTCCCAGACCTAGCTACAAGAAAAGGAATCGTTAACGATACCGGAATTTGAATAATCGTAAAAACGGTAAGGAGCATAGCCGCGCTTGCTGCACTATATCCGAAGCTCAGGGCAATCGGTGAAATCCACGCCGTAACCGAATAAAACACACTGGCCATTAATCCGAAAAATAAGGTCAACAGAACCGCTTTTTTATTGCGAATTGGCAGCCTTGAAGGAAGTTTGGAACTAGATCGTACTAAGCTTTCCTTGTTCCCCTCATTCCCCTTACTCCCCCTGTTCCCAAGAAAAGCCGACCAAACGATTAAGGCCACCACGCCGAAAATAGCCCAGCATGACAAAGTCAGCGTTAAGCTGTGATTGCTGCGATTGTATAAAGGTATGGCAAAGGCAGAGGCAATAGCTGCCCCTACGGTCATCGAAGCGGAATAAACACTTACAATCCCGGGCTTTGTGGGGAAATACTTTTTAATAAAGCCAGACAGCAGCGGCCCTGCCAAGCTGATCCCGATTCCGCCAACTAGCGCAGTTATAACCAATATAAAGACAGAGCTCACGATCCCCCGCAAAGCGGTTGCCCCTGTAATGAGAAATAATGCTATAAAAATAGTTCGCTCAAGCCCTATTCGATCACGCAATGCCGTTGCCGCTGGAGCGAAAATCCCCATGCATAAGACAGGCAATGTCGTCAGCAGACTTGCGGTTAGCCCACTCATGGCCAGATCATTTTGCATCGTACGAAGCAAAGGGGCAACCGATGTAATAATCGGTCTTAGATTTAAAGCTGCAATAAATATAGCTAACAGTAAAAAATATTTTTTCATAGGTGCTGCCTCTCTCTATTTAGCTTTGTAACTCTTCATCAAGTATATGGCGCCACGTTTCATTGATCAATTCTATAATTTATATTATTATGATAGTAAAATACTATCATTCGAAGGAGCCTCTGCATGGACAATCGAAATATCCAGTATTTTATGGCCGTATTTGAGCTGCTTCATTTTACGAAGGCTGCCGAAAGGCTTGGCATCTCCCAGCCTACATTAAGCCAGCAAATTCGCATCCTTGAAGCCGAGCTCGGCACGCCGCTTTTTGACCGCATCGGTAAAAAGGTTGTGGCAACGGAAGCCGGCAAGCTCCTATCGCATTACGGAGTGAAGATGATGCAAGCAGAACGGGATGCCAAACTTGCGATAAAGGAGCTGCTATCTGGAGAAGGCGGCACCGTCCGTCTGGCCGTGCTGCCCTCGGATTTGGATTTTCAGCTCGTCCCGCTGTTCGTTGCATTTAAGGCGAAATATCCTCAGATCCAGCTGCAGGTATTTTCGACTATCCATGTACAAGAAGAAGTGCTTAATCATAAGGTCGATATCGGCATTGGCTTGCAAGGTCCATCGGATAAAAGATTAATCCAAGCACCGCTTGGCTCGGAGCCCTATCAGCTCTTCGTTCATGCTGCAAGCGAGCTTGCTAAACGAAAGGAGATTACCCTGCAAGAGCTGAAGCAGCATGCATTAGTGATGTATCCGAAAGGCTTTCTCGGCCGTGATTTAGTGGATGAGGTTTGCATCAAAGAAGGCTTCGAAATAGCTACCGTTATGGAAACCAGTTCGGCACATTCCTTGCTGCAATTAGTTTCTGCTGGGATAGGCGCTACTATCCAGCCGCAAGGCTTGCTGCGTCAATTTCCAGAACGGCTGGACATTGTAGCTATACCCTTTACAGGGCCTACGCCAGTACGCCATATGGAGCTGATATACTGTACAGATCGCTTTATTAGCCGCTCGCATCAACAATTAACGGATGGGCTGATTGATTTTTTTCACGGAAAAAATAATACATTAACCACCTCTTAACGATGCGGTCAGCAGCCTGCCGAGAAACCTGGTCATTTTCATGACCTCGGGTTTCTTTTTTTATTTTCATGCACACTCTGTAATGTAACGTTCACAATTCCGAAAAACTTGCCCATTGTGCATATTTGCATTTTGGGCAATAATATTTATAAGAGTTGTTCAAGATAAATTTTCCCATTTATATGAATTTACGAAGGAGGTATAGTCATTGATTGCTAAACAAACCTTGCGTGACAGGAAAAAAGAAGCTACAGCCTCTGCCCTGGCCGAAGCCGCCTTCGAGCTCGCGCTTGAAAAAGGTTTGGATGGCTTCGTAGTCGACGACATTGTGCAAAAGGCCGGATATTCCAGGCGAACGTTCGCCAACTATTTCTCCTGCAAAGAAGAAGCCGTTGCTGCCGTCGCTGTCCCCATTACGAGTGTAGAGGAATATGAGAATTTACTTGCGGGCTTGCCACCAGCAGCAACACCGCTTGATGTGCTGTACAGTCTGATGCAGATGCAGTTTACCGCTGAGTTTCTGCTTAAAATACGTAAATTCATCTTCCTTTCGAAGCAGTACCCTACACTTGAACCGTATATCCTGGGTATGTTCCGTCGTTTGCAAATGGCAGCTCAGGGAGCATTGGAGCCCTTCATCCTCGGACGTTATAAAGACGGGTATACCCAGCTTCTAGTTGGCGCCGTTTATGGAGCGTTTGTGCCGATACTTGACGGCAGTCTGAATGTCCTGCTTCCGGGGGAGACAGACGCTGAACTGACAGACGCGATTCCCTTCGATCAATATTTGAACGCGATGTTCGAGTATTTGCGAAAAGGCTTCTAGCTCGTTATCCCACCATTCATCATGATATAAAGGAGATTAACATCACATGTCAACCTTTTTGTACAAGTTAGGAAAATCCGCTTACGATAAGCCATGGCAGTTCCTCATCGGCTGGATCGCCATTCTTGGTGTCGTAATCGCTATGCTCGCAGTCAACGGCATCCATTCCAGCTCTGAAATGAAAATTGCCGGCACAGAATCGCAAAAGGTACTCGATCAGCTAACGAAAGAGCTTCCCGAAGCTTCTGGCGGACAAGCCAGCATTGCCTTTACGGTACCTGATGGTGAACGTTTGGATACGCCAGAACGGTTAGCTTTAATCCAGAAGGCTGTCAATGACGTTTATCATGTAGACTATGTCATTAATCCTGCCAAATTGGCTGCGGAAGCTGGCCTTACGGCTGCTGACAGCAGCCAAATGGGCGCCGCGGCTGCAGGGGCGGGCCAAGAAACACAAGCAGCCCAAGGAACACAAACGAATCAGCCAAGCACCGCTGAAATACCTCCTTATGGCCCTTTGATGGTAGATGGCGTTCCGGTTATAGGGGTCATGCTCTCGTCTGACGGCGGTCTCGCCCTGTTCCAGTTCCAATTCACCGAACAGCAGGCTTCACTGCCCAAATCCGTACCAGACGCTGTAATCAACGCCGTCACAGCCGTCGAGCAGAACAATTCCGGCATTACCGCTATCCCTAGCGATTCACTTAAGAGCACGCCGGCCATCGGCTCGACAGAAGCAATCGGGCTTCTCGTTGCAGCCGTTGTACTCATTATTACGCTTGGCTCTATTGTTGCTGCGGGTCTGCCGCTGCTTACCGCTCTTTTTGGCGTAGCGATCAGCATTGGAGGCGCGTTTGCCCTCTCGAAATTTATCGCGATCAATGACATTACGCCTATTTTGGCAATCATGATTGGACTGGCAGTCGGCATCGACTATTCCCTGTTTATTGTAAATCGTCAGCGCCGCATGATTTTAGACCAAGGCTTAAGTGCGCGTGAAGCTGCGAGCAGAGCTGTAGGCACAGCTGGCAGCGCGGTATTTTTTGCAGGGTTAACGGTTATTATTGCTTTGTTCGGCATGCTCGTTATTGGCATTGAGTTCTTGTCTACGATGGCAATGGTCGCTGGAGTGACGGTTTTCGTCACTGTGCTGCTGGCCCTGACTCTACTGCCTGCTCTGCTTGGATTCGTAGGTGAACGTATTTGCTCGCCTAAAGTCCGCATGAAAAACAGCAGCTCTAACCAGAAAGCTAAGCATGGATTCTCGATTCGTTGGGTTAAGGGAACGGTGAAATATCGCTGGCTGATTATTATCGGAGTGATCATCGTTCTAGGCACGGCAGCCATTCCGGTTACGAAAATGGAGCTCGGAATTCCCTCTGGCGCCTCGGCAAACCTGGATACGTCTGCAAGGCAGAGCTATGACGCGATTTCCAAAGGCTTCGGAGAAGGCTTCAACGGTCCCCTGCTTCTGGTGGGCGAGCCGCAAAATGCCTCCGATACATTTACTCCTGAAAAACTCGGCAATCTCGTTCAGGAGCTTCAGAAGCATGACAACGTTTCACTCGTCACACTGATGGGTGTGAACAAAACGGGCAATATGGCGATTATTAGCCTGATTCCCAAAACAGGCCCAACGGACTTGGCAACGAAGGATCTAGTAAACGATCTGCGTGCCCCAGAATCAAGCATTGCGCAAAATACGGATATTAAGCTGGGCGTGACCGGATTCACCGCTATTAATATTGATATGTCGTCAAAGCTGTCGGAGGCGTTCCCTCTGTATGTCGGCATCATTGTCATTCTGTCTATCATTATTCTGCTTCTTGTGTTTCGCTCGATCATCGTTCCCATTAAAGCGACGGTCGGATTTATTCTCAGCATACTTGCGACGTTCGGCCTTACTACAGCCGTTTACCAGTGGGGATGGATGCATTCACTCTTCGGCTTTGACACAGGCGGCCCGCTGCTCAGCTTTATGCCTATTCTTGTCACCGGTATTCTTTATGGATTGGCGATGGATTACCAGGTCTTCCTAGTAAGCTCTATGCGTGAGTCGTACGTGCATGGTCATAGAGGAACTGACAGTGTCGTTCACGGCTATGATTTAGCAAGCCGCATCGTTCTTGCCGCTGCTGTCATTATGGTATCCGTCTTTGCCGGATTCATTTTCGCACCTGATGCCATGATCAAACAGATCGGCTTCGCGCTGGCTATAGGCATCCTAATCGATGCATTCATTGTCCGTATGACGCTGGTTCCAGCCGTCATGGCTGTCTTCGGAGATAAAGCTTGGTGGCTGCCAAAATGGTTAGACCGTTTGCTGCCTAACCTCGATGTCGAGGGCGACAAGCTGATTACCGCACTGAATGCTCAGGGCAGCATCGACAGCAAGACGAAGGCGAATAAGCCCGCTTAACGTTCAACATTTTCACTCTAACTATATTGAAATTTCGTTTAAAAAGGGAGTGTGAAGCTTGCGCCATACCCTCCCCACGGCTTTCCGCCAATAAAGCAAAAGAACCACGTCCTAGGATGTGGTTCTTTTGCTTTATTGATTTGATGATTCGGATTCAATAACAACCGATGGCGCCCCACTCTTCATTCGCAACGTAAAGTACGCGGGACCCAGCGGCGAAGGCTGGACTTCTCCGCCGGTTATGCTGCAGGCTCCCGCCCAGTCCGGCAGCTTGACGATTATGTCGGTATCCCTATCTGCCGTCAACTCTGCTCTGAACGAACCCGTTTCTTGATTCCAAGATAACGCCACTTTGCCCGTGTAGAATCTCCAATCGGCCAGACGCCCCTGCTTCCAACGCTTCGGCAGCGCCGGCAGCAATTTAAGGAAATTTTCAGAAACCTGAAGCAGCTGCTCCTGCACAGCATTCACCCACCCCATATTGGCATCCAATTGCACTGGAGCCGTAGGCATTTGCATCGATACGCCCATTCCCCGCCAGTCGTTATGGAGCGTAAACAGATTAGGCAGCAGACTCGATCTGGAGAGGATATCCAGACAATTCAAGGAGCTGTCCCCATCTCCAAAACGAGCATAAATAGCAGCCATATGAGCTAGCGACCACCCGCTTTGGGCTCCAATCTCGCGCCGCTGCACAGCCTTTTCAAACGCGCCGAACAAGGTAGGGTCACTCTCTTGCGTTAATTCCTGCCCAGGGAAAACGGGGTAAAGATGCGATAAATGACGGTGTGCATACCGATCCTGAAAAGCAGGATGGAGCCACTCTCTGACCGCGCCATCCTTATTCAGCCGATACGCGGGCAATCGCGTCAGCATGCGGCTCCATGCCTTCTCTGCCTCCGGATCGCCGCCCATCTTCCGATTCGCTGCTATTAGGTGCTGCAAAAGCTCTTTCAGAATGGCGACATCCATCGTCGCATTGATCACGGTAGGCATCGGGTGCGCAAGCGGTTTGCCATCAGCCGGCATGAAGTTGAGCGGAGTATTCTCCGGCGATACGGAGGGATATATTTTGTAAAAGCCGTCCTTGTCCGTAACCAAGAAGTCCTCGTAAAAAAGCAACGCCTCAAGCATGAACGGCAGCGCTGTCTCCTGCAGAAATTGAACATCTCCGGTAAAACGGAAATGCTCATAATAGTGCCGGGCCAGCCAACCGGCCGCGCCAATCCAATTCAGAATGACAGGCACTATCTGATTAGGAACGCCAATGCCCGGCGTGGAGCCTGCCGGGATATAAATACCGCGGCAGCCGTACAGCTTGCTTGCATTTTCACGAAAGTCATCCATCAATCCCTCATAGTAACGGAATAAGGAAGGGACCAGTTCGCCCAGACCTCCAACATGCGCATGCCAATACATCATCTGGATGTTCTCGTTCGCCATGTTATGGCACCATACCAGCCTGTAATCGCCTCCCCACAGCCCATACAGGCCGAAAGGCTCCGCCTCTTCCGCAGATGAGGTACCGCTCAAAAACAAATAACGGCCATAGGCCCACATCTTGCGAACAAGTGCCGACGGCGCCTCCCCCTCATACGCATCCAGCAGCAGCCGCTCATTAGATCGCAAATCATCTTCCGCATCATTGAGCTCCAGCGAGGCTGAATGGTATAACGGCCGATGCAGGGCGATATGGCGCTCAAGCAGTATTTCGTAGGAGGAATCGACAACAAGCTCGGCCAGTTCCTGCTTCAGCCGCCCCCAGTCCTTGGAGCGCTCGCCCAGGACGAACAGCTTCACAAGCACCAGCAGCCGCCTCGCTCCCTCGAAGCGGATGACGCTTCCCGTCGCTTCAATGCTGCCGCCCTCCGGTATGACCAACATGACCGCTCCGAAATCTGTTCCATCGTCATTCGTTCCGGCAAACCAGACGTAAGCATCGCCTGCTCCCGTTTCAATCGATTGCTCGAGCTCCTTGAATTCCGGCGTATCCGCCCAGTGATCGCTCGGGTGAAGATCAAGACCGATCTCACCCGATACGCTGGCTTCCTCATAACCCCCAAGCTCATAGACAACCAAATCGTCAGCCCGCGAAACGAACAGCCTCCGACGATACTGGCTCGACCCGTCCGTCCAGCCTACCGTGATTTCTCCGGTGTCCATCTCAAGCATCCTGCTGTACCCGCGAAAGGCATTGCCGCAGGGCATGACAAGCCGGATCGCAGCCAGCGGAAATCTGGAAGCGAGCTTCGTCCCGTAACCGCGCTCCTTTAAAGCATCCGAAAGCTGCCAGCTTGCCTCTGCATATCGCTCTGCATCCATCAGCCTGCGGGTCTGGGCTAGGGTATCGCTTACATCCGGCAGCTCATCCTTGCGCCCCCAATGCCATAGTCGGGCATGGTTAAGCAGCACCGTCTCCTCCTGTACGCCGCCGAATACGGATGCGCCAATGACGCCGTTGCCCGAGGGAAGCGCTTCGCGCCACATATTCCGCCACCATGACGCGGGATAATTCATCAAAAGCTTATCGGCGCTTCGTTTGTCTTTTTGCTGCCGCATCCGCATCCGCATCCGTATCCTTCCTCCTTCGCTTGATCCTCTTCCTGCCATCTCGTTAAATAATGGCAGTATCCGACTGCCTGCGAAGCCGCTCCAGCTCAACGCTTGCCAGCAGAAGCGGGGCAACGCCCATCAGTACATCGCTGACAACCTGCTCGCTCATATAATATTCATAGGAGCCGTCGCGATACTTGCGCCCGCCCAAGCCAGCCCCGTTACAAATGCTGTGGAGATGAACGCCTTGCTCATCCTCGGTTACGAAGCGCTCAAGAATTCCATCATATGCGCGCTCCACTGCCTGCCTGTCAATCTCAGCCAAATAACCGAGCCGAATGCCCTTAGCCAGCGCATACGTCAACATACACGAGCCCGACGACTCCAAATAGTTTCCTTGGCGGCCGTTGCAGTCCAGCAACTGGTACCACACGCCGCTCTCCTGATCCTGCACGCGCAGCAAGGCATTCGCCATCCGCTCAAAAATCCCCATCAGCTGGCCGCGTTTCGGATGATGAACGGGAAAATGCTCAAGCGAGTCTACGAGCGCCATGGCGTACCAGCCCATCCCGCGTCCCCACACATGCCGGGAGCGTCCCGTGGCGGCATCGCACCAGCGCTGTTCCCTGCTCTCGTCCCATGCGTGATGCAGCAATCCCGTTTGGGGGTTGCGCGTGCGCTGTTCGATCAACAGCAGCTGATGCGCCGCTTCATCGAACCAGTCGTTCTCGCCAAAGGTTTTGGCAAATTCGGCCATGAACGGAGAAGACATGTATAGACCATCCAGCCACATTTGGAAGGGATAAATTTTTTTATGCCAAAATCCGCCTTCATCTGTACGGGGCTGCCCAATCAATTGGGTAATGAGAAGCCTCGCCGCCTGCTCATACTTAGAATCTCCTCCCTCTCTCCATAGTCTCAGCAGGTTTTTTCCTTTGTTAATATGGTCGAGATTGTAATCCTCCAGCGTATAGCCGCGAATGGAGCCGTCCTCTTGGATGAAAACATCCATATGACGCTTCACCGTTGCTTGGTATTCGGATTTTCCGGTCCAATCGCCGAGCCTCCCGATCGCCGTCAGCGCCATCCCGGCCACATAGCCCCACTTATTAGCAATATTCGGGTGATAGCCATCGTTGCTTTGGGACAGAATCGTTCTGGCGACCCGAACGGATATACGTTCTGCATTAAGGATTTCAGTTGCAGCGTTCATCAGCTTCTCCTCCTTTTGGTCACGTTGCCAGCAACGGTAAAGAACTAAAATCTTCTGGAATCTCGACTACATACAAATTGCCATATCCGTTCTTATCGCTTGTGAAGAGCAGCCTTTTTCCGTCCGCATTGAAACGCGGGTGGGCATGCACCTTCTGCGAATGAAAGCTGCAGCGCAACTCGCACAGGATTCGCGGGCCTTCGTACGCGCCGTCGATCTTTCGCCATAGGCTAAGCGTCTTGACCGCTCCCTTACCATCAACGATCGCTTGCCCCAATCCGTCCGCGTAGCCATGCCAGGTATCGAAGCCGAACTCCGTCTCTTCCATGCCTGTATTGTCATAACGAATACTGCCAAAAAAATTGGTACCGTCCACTCGGAATCCATGATAGCCAACCGTTACGCCATCCGGATAAAAAAATTCATGCCCAACCTTCTCGCCTTCCTCCAGACGCTCCCTGATCTTCCAAGCATGACCCGAGCGCAGGTCCAGCCCCCAGATACGATGGTCAACCAAATGCCATGGACCTTCGTGGCAAAAGGTCATCAGCCAAGGCTCCTTCGGGGATGTATTGATATGGGTAATGAACCGGTTCGCTTCATATACCTTCTCTCCGCCGCCGATCTGCGCATCAATACGTACGATCATGCTGTGGGGCGCGGCCTCCATCAACTCCCGATGGCCGACATAGCCGTTGCCTAGATCGAGCCGGATGCGAAACGACAGATCCTCCTGTACGCAGGTCATAATGAACCGGCCGTCGGCTGTCGCATTCGCATTGCCCAGCTGATAGCCCTCCGGTGCTTCGTAGATCAGCTTCTCTTCAAGCGATTCCAGATCCAGACGAATAAGGCTTCGGCCCATTTTAACGAACGCCGCGCTTCCGTCAGGCAGCAGGCAAGCATCCAATTGATCCACATCGTTGTAATCCGTCAGCTGGGTTATCAAACCGCTCTCCACATGCAAGCTGTACAGGTTCGCGCAATTTCCCCTATCCGAGATGAACAACAGCCGTTGTTCTCCGTCATACCAACCGTTTTCCGTAAAATATAAATGATAGCTATGCGCCTTATAATTGGTTAATTGCGTTACTTCAAGGCCTGTTAGCCGATCAGTCTCCGTCTTCCGTTCCGAGGGCCACACTGTTCCTTTTGCAGACATGCTCTCGCCTCCTGAATAATAAAAGCTTTAGATGCCTTTACAGCCAGGGCTTCAGCCCTTCCCATTTCACCGACCAGCTTCCATCCTGCGGGAAGCCCGGATTGAGGGCAGCCGGTTTAGCCGCCGATTGTCCGGCTTCATTCTCCTTCCAGCCAGCAGCCATCATGGCAACGGCGGTCAGCAGCCCGCCGTTGCCCGGCAGATAAGCGGATAAGCCAGGGCGCTGATAATTATGACCGTTGGTTAGGTACGTATTTTTGGACGCATCCATTAATAGGAAATCAACGGCGAGATCCGCTTCTCCGAGTCTGGCTGCCGTCATTGCACACATCGGGAAATCCCAGCCCCATGCCGATTCCCAGATCCATACTTCCTTCACCTTCAGCAGTGTATTCAGCATGACCTTGCGGTCGATTAACGCACCCGGCAAAACGCCGAGTGCCCCCAGCATGGACGGATGGTCGCGATTTTTGGTCTGAAATGTTTCAAGGCACTGCTCATGGGCAAGGTATACGCCCTCCGCCTGAGGGGGCTCAGCTAACGCACCGGCAACCTCTGCCCAAAGCGGGTTCACGGGCTGCTGCATGCGTTCCGCCCAACGAATCGCAATTTCCAAGCCATACTTCCAGTATTCCAGCTCGTAAGGCGGATTTTTGCTGTCCTGCATAGAATGGCATTCCTGTGCCGGAATAAGGGGCGGCCCTAGATCATAAACTCGCTTCTCTTCATTCCAGTGAGCGAAGGAAACCATGAAATCAGCCGCTTCGAACACAATGCTGCGGAACCGCTCCAGAGTATCGCTCGACGGATCCGCCTGATAGCAGAGCTCGGCAAGCGTCATTGGATGCGGCTGCTGCCAGATTAGCCCGTTTGCAACCGGCGATGGGCATGGCTTGCCGTCGAAGCCTACCATCTTGGGCCAACGCGCCCCTTCATAGCCTTGAGACTGTGCCAATTCGCGCGCAACCGGTAAGATTTGCTCGTACCAATCCATGCTGTTCAGCAAATAATTTTCTCTGCCCCACAATGGAAAATGAGCCGCATGCCACCAATGCATCTCCAGATGCGACTTGCCAAACCAGCTATTGTACATCAGGCCTGTTTCTTGCGGCGGCAGCGAGCCTCCGCTGTGCAGGGCAAGCAAGAATTGCGACAATACGACGCGTCTCTCCAGCTCATAGGCTCTTGGGTCCGCGCTTCCGGAGAAGTCGATTGCCGCGCCGCTCATCCAGAACGATTCCCAATGACGCGCGCTCGCGGACTTGATCGCTTCGACCTCTGCCGTCTGCGCCGACTCCTGCGCGAAGCCTATGGAGAATTCCAGCGATACTCCGCCCGGGTCCGGCAGCAGCGTAAATTCGTGCACACCGGTCCGCTTCAGGGCCCCGGCGCTCCAAGACCAGTTGACCTCATAGCGGTCCTCGTCCATGCTTCTCACGATATTTGCCCTATTCACGCCTAACTCGCCCAGTTCCGTAAGATGCCTGTCGTCATTGCCCAGATCCGGGAATACGGCCTTGGCCCATGTGGCAGATATCATATCAGGCGCTGGAAAACGGATGAAAACCTGCAGCCTTCCCTGTTCAATTAGCGGCGAATCCACGCTTACCCCAATGGCATCGATAGTAGGATGGCAAGCGGTCATAACATGAACCGGCACGCCGCTCACTGCGAATTCGCTTGTCAAAATGCCTGTCCATAGATTCATTTTTTGGGTCATATTCGTTATATCCTCGGCCTTTGCTTCTTCACCCGCATCTGATAAAAATCGAAACGAAATGCGGCCAAGCTGAAGGCGATGGGGGTTTTGTCGCAGCCAGTGGTACGCCTCTGGCTTGTCGCCCGGTTTCATCGCATACCCAACCGCCCTGTCGTACGTATCGTAGGCCTGGTAAGCGGCATCGCTCTCGGTGAATCGTCCCGGTCCGCCTGTATAATGCCATCCCCAATTGGACTGCGTGCCCAGCGGCACCTCATATTGATTCGGAAAAGTCTGCAGGCCGGTAATGTCGGTGCTGAAGGCAAACTCGCCATTGCCTACGGAAAACGGGGACACCGGGTCCCATTTATTCAACTCCGGTTGATGGCGTTCCACGATCTGTCGTCTGTCCATTGGCTCCTCCTATTTGCTAGAACCCAGAGGCTGCGCAGCCTATTATCATTCGAATGGGAAATCCATCCGGGTTCTCATCATATCCCGGTACTTTCCCGGGGTAATATCCTTGAATTTGCGAAAGCTGCGAATAAAGCTATTCTCATGTTGATAGCCGACCATCAGCCCGATATCCGAAATACGGTCATCCGTTTTCAGCAGCAGCTCACTTGCCCGCTCGATACGAAGACGAGTCAAATAGTTATAGATCGTCTCGCCCGTTTCTTGTTTGAACAGCTGGCTGGCAAGACTGCTGCTAATGCCAATCGCCTCAGCTACCTCCGGTATGCCTATTGGCTCGTTAAGATTCAGCTTCAAGTAGTCGATCATTCGTTGGCATATGATAAAATCCTTGCTCTCGGCCAACCGGCGGAAGCGCTGCGCCAGCACGGCAGCCCTGCTCTCCAGCTTAGCTTTAATATCCTCCAAGCGAAGGGTATCAAAACGAACATACGTTTGGTCATAGGAGCCGTCCGAGGCTGGTCGTATTTGCTCGATCCTCTCGATGGCCGACTGCAGGAAGGATATGGCCACCGATGGGTACCCATATTGACAGCGGATCTGATCGGTCATTCGAACGACTGCTTCCAGAGAACTCGGCTCATCGCCCATTTCTATAGCGCCAATCAATTCATCCAGCGCGCTTTCAAACTGCAGCGGTTCGTTCACTTCATGCCCGGACACCTCTTGGAATGTGATGACCTGGCCATAGCCTTGGTACAGCCGGTATGTAAGCGCATTCTCCGCTTCCAGCATCACTTGCTTTAATTTTGCAATATCCGTCTGCGTGTTGCTGACCCCTGCCGATATGCTGAATTTCAATAAGCGCGACACTACCTCTAGCGATTCAGCCAGCTTGCTCTCACATCGCTGCCCTTCTACACGCGGCTGCAGCAAAATGGCTGTCTTATCCGTTCCGAAATCGGCGCATACGATTCGCCATTGTGGCTCGAACAGTTCAGCCACAATATTGGCCAATGCGAACTTTAACAGGGAATGATCGCCGCCGGTAAATGTGCGAGACCATTCCTCATAACGGTCAATCGACAGAACGGCCACCGTCACCGGCGCATCCGTCCATTCGCCAAAATAACGGTTCCATTTCTCTTCAATGTCCCGCTTCCCGCTAAGATTGCCGGAATAAATATCAGTAAGCAGCTTCGAGGCAGCCTCCGACATCGACTCCCGGACAAGCTGAGCAAGATGCGCGTGATTGGTAAGCAATTCACCAGCAAGCTTCTCTAGATCCATGCCCTCCGATCCGCTCATTTTGCGGTCATACCTGCTGAACAGCTGCTTGAGCCTGCGCACGGGACGGAAAGCCGCCGCATTAATATAGAAAATGGTTACCCCACCAAGCCCGAGAGCCGCAATGGATACCAAAAGAACCACCTTCGCCACCCGCTTGGACTTAGCCAGCAGGCTGTCCTGCTCAACGATCGACACATAGCTCCATCCCGTTACAGGCGATTTGAGCTGATTAATAAGCAATTGGCGATTCTGAATGGTGATATCCCCGCCATCGTCCTCTTTCAGCGTCTCAATCGCATGGTTTACCGACTCTTGATTAAATTCATAGTTCGAAACGGAATAGAGCAGCTCGTCATGCTCGTCGATAATATAGCGCATCCGGTTCAAATTGTTCATGATTGGCGGATTCAGCTTCGCGAATAATTCTTCATTTTTAAGATTGACAGCTACGATTCCTTTGAACTCTCCTTGAAGCATGATCTTGCGGAACAGCGTAACGCTTGAGCCTTTAGCTCCCGCCCCTTCAGGCACCATCCTTTTCTTAATGAGCGTCGTCCTCTCTCCGAATTCAGAAGCTACGCCGGTCCAGTCGGAATCGTCGAATGTCAGCCTATTGGAGCTGAAGCCCTGCGGAATCGCCAGGAAGCTTTCCCGGGCAAGATCATAGACATAAATGCTTTTGATATATTTGGAGTTGCTGATTAATGTCGATAGAAACTGGTAGGCCTCCGTAATATTCGTATATGAGCCCTGTGTTTTGCTGGTCAAAAACTTGTAAACATTATCGTTCAAAGCAACTTGAATCGCGACCTTGTCGCTCTCGCTGACCAACTCGTCGATCACGTTCATATCGAGCTTCAGCATTTGGCGCTGCAATTCGCTGAGCTCTTCCTGCATGACTGACTTAGACGTGTTGTACGAGGTCAAGCTTACAGCCAGAATAATGAGAAAGACGGAAACGGTCAAAATGAGCACGAGCCTAACCTGGGTATGTGCCAGATTATATTTCAACCATTTCTTGATAGACTGCGTCACGATAAATCCCACCTTATGCCGAGGATCCTTCTATTATAACGTGATCCTGCTCTCGCAACATACTCAGCCCGATCTTCTTACTCACACTCCTCAGCCGCTCATGCCTTCTCTATCAACCAATCTTTCATTCGCTGCGTTTCAATGCCGGCAAGCAGTACGATGCCGATGCCATGCGTATCATTCAAATTCCAGCCTAAATCATGCTTATAGTAAGCATGGGAATAGGACCAGCTGGAGCCTTTGCATACCCCGTACAAATTCCCTCGTTTGTCGATGGCCCGCTCGCATAATCCCTGCCAGCCGATCAGCGCCGCCCTGATGTACGGCTCCGGATTCTCGAGCCAGCTATGGCGAATCCCGAGCGCAAAGCCGTAAATGAACATCGAGGTGCACGAGGATTCCTCATATGACTCCGCATCGACCAATACTTGATGCCATAGGCCATGCTTGCCCTGCAGCCTGCGGTATCCTTCGGCCAAATCCCGATAGAAAGCGAGTATGGACGGGTAGCTCCCATGCGTCCTTGGCAATACTTCGAGCAATACGGCCAGCGAGAAAAACACCCAGCCGTTGCCCCTGCCCCAGACCGTCCCAGACGGCTTGCTATTGCGAACATCATACACATGAGACATGACCTGCAAATCCGGCATGTACAAATACTTCTTATAAAGCAGAAGCTGCCCCGCGGCTTCATCCATATAGCTCGCATCGCCGGTAAGCTCGGCATACCTGCATAGGAAAGGAACGCTCATGTACATATCGTCGCACCACATCGTGTTATGCATACTCGGCGAGACGCCGACTTTGCGATATAGCGCTCCGTCTTCCATGCGGTCCTGCACGTTCATCATGTAATGGGCAATATCATCCGCCACCGCACGCGAGCCTTCAATGGAACGGTGTCGTTCTGCCATAATGGCTAGCGCCCCAAAGGAGCCGCAGTCATCAAGACTGTCGATATGCGACAACTGGTTGTTTAAGCCTGCTGCTCCGAAGCGCTCGCGGTCCCACAGCGAGTAGGCATAAGTCGATGTCGCGAACTCGACATGGCCCGCAACGTATTCCGCCAAATCTTCACGCTCAAGCAGCCGGCTTGAACCCAGCAGTCCGGACAGCGTAACGCCAAGCGGATAATTCCAACGGCCGTAAAGCTCATTTTCGAGAAATGGGCGTACATGCGCTCCCGGCTGATCTGTCGTCCAGAAAACGTTCGTGAAGCGGTCGGCCGACACCTTGCCCGGTGCCAGATAATCAGCCGGATCCATATTCGCTTCTGGCGAGAGCGGACCCCGCAGCAGCCATTTGCCTTTATAGCCATGCACGCGCCGCCCGAGAACCATTTCAACGTCAGGCGCTGCAATGTCAATGTCCCCAAGCTGAAAGCCCCATCCTTGCCCATCGCATCGGCAATGGGCGATTAGGTCGCCGCTCCCCGGGTCTGCACCCAATTCGAGGGAGAAGTCTCCCGATGCTTGAACCGCGTATACTTCTTTTCCCTGCCATAAAAACCGCAATGGGCCGTATGCGGTTCCTGAGATCGTGACTAGCTGCTTCGAGGCGGTACGGTTGGCGATCGTCGTCCATGCATAAGCGGAATAGCCAGGCTGCATGCCATATAAAAGATCAAACCGCCCGTTCCCCTCCTCCTCTCGTGCAGGCAGCCATTCCGCTCCAGTAGCTGCTTCCGTCTGATTCGTGCCCGGGATGCGTTTCAGCGGACGGGCCGACGGCGCCGTATAGATCCAGCCTTCCTCCCCGTCCCGCTCATCGGACGGAGCCAGAAAGTGAAAAGGCTTGTTCTTGCGGCTGCCTGTACCGAAGGCTGCTCCGCAGTTTCCTTCCTGTCCCATCCCCAGCTCCAGAACAAAGTGATTCCATCCCCGCAGCAGATTTATCTTTAGCTTTATCGGCAGCACGACTGAATTCGGATCCGCTTTGGATATCTCCTCCTCCGGTGACGAGCCAAAGCGCTGAACCCCATTGTGATGCAGCTTCACTTGCCCGTAGCAGCGAAGATGGAAGATGAACTCCTGCGCCTGATCGATCCAGAGCTTTGCCCAAGCGTAAACCCGCAGGCCTGCTCCCATTTCCTTAAACATGCTTCTCAGCGGAAATTCATATAAGTGGTCCGCTCCCTTGCGGACCGCGCTGGCCCGAGTCACTCGGTACACAGGACCATGAGGCGGATTATCGCCGACATACCGCTGCGCAATAACCTTGAGCACATGCGGGATGCTTCCGCCCTCCGTCTGCGCGGCCATGCTTTCCATCGAATCGACATACCCGCTTAGATTAGCTGCCAATACCCTCCTCCTCTCTGGCCGTTTAGACTCTTTGGACGCTCCTGCAATCCGCTGTCAGGGCTGCCGGTACCGCATTCCAGTACCTCCTCGATCGTAATCAGGCGATGCTCCTTGACCGAGCGCCAGACCGCTTCGCCCGTCGCCACCGAATAAGCGCCGTCAACCGCACCGGATAAGATGCGGAACGGCCGTCTACGGTCCTCGCCCATGAATAAGTCTTCCAGCAGCAGCGGATCGCCCCCGCCATGTCCGCCTTCCCGGTGCACGACATGTATCGTCTCCTTTGAGCCGAACAATGGAAAGTAGTCAATTGTTTGGACAGGCGTAGGGAATGGCGTTCTGCCAGGCATATGATATTCCACCGTCTCGAGCCTTCCTTTCGTCCCGTTAATGGCCAGCCGATAGCCTTCATAAGGCAGCGAGAAGTTGACGGAATAACTGAGCAGCGCGCCGCCGCTGTATTTCACGGTCGCGGCGTACGTATCTTCAATTTCTATTTCTGAATCGAAAATGCAGCGGTCTGGACGGTAATCCGAATAGGGAAACGCCGCTGTCTTCCCTGCATCAAGAGATCCAAGATGATCATCCGGCACTTTAAGACTCCGGCTGCGGGCATTCCACCGCGAGTAATACGAGCAGTCCTCGGTATGAGAGCAGGTGCTGCAAAATCTGCCGTCCTCCTTCCTTGGATTCGCCTCGCCTTCGGCGCCATAATAATTCAAAGCGCCGAAGGCGAACACTTCTACCGGCTTCTGATCAATCCACCAGTTGACCAAATCGAAATGATGCGTGCTCTTGTGCACGGACAAACCGCCCGACAGCTTGCGTTCCCGGTTCCACCTTTTGAAGTAGCTCGAGCCGTGATACGTATCCAAGTACCAGTTCAAGTCAATCGATGTTATTCTGCCAAGCTTCCCTTCCTGCACAATCTCCTTAATCTTCGTATGAATCGGGGCATAGCGGTAATTAAAGGTCACGATAACCGAGCCCTTGCTCGCCTTCTCTGCTTCGATAACGCGCCTGCTGTCTTCTCCCGTCGTCACCATTGGTTTCTCTGTAATGGCATCCAGATCATGCTTTAGAGCGGCAATCAGGTACTGCGCATGCGTGTCGTCGCGGCCAGCGACGATAATCACGTCAGGCTTCGTTTCAGCGACCATTCGATCAAACTCGTTCTCGGCGTAGGTTCTTATGCCGGCATGCTCCGGATATCTCGAACGGTACAGCTCAAAGCGCTTGGGATCTCGGTCAAGCAGGCCGACAAGCTCGCAGCCTCCAGCGAAAGTGGTCAGGATAGGCTTGGCGAACATGCCCAGCGCACGTCCGCTCACGCCGCAAATGGCGTATCGTTTTCTCATCTTATCCAGTCCTTTCTTGCATTTACGCAATCATGAAGAGTTCCGCATACCGCTTATTCCTTCACTTTGGCATACCATTCTTGGACGCGCTTGGTGACCGCCTCGCCTCCGGCTTTATTCCAACGCTCCACGAACTCTTCAAATTTTTCTATTGGCCATTCGCCAATGACGATTTTCGTCAGATATTCTTGAAAAAGCTTATGAGACTGGATATCCGGGAAGCCTTCGTACACCGTATTCGGCAATCCGTCGCCAGCGATTCGACGCGCATCGGACGTGCTGACCGCGAAGACATCCTGCACCATCTTCTGCATGTCTTCCGGTATCGTCTCCTTGATCCTTACATCCATGTCTTCCTTGGTCGTCAGATTGCGCATCCCAAGCGCGATAGGGCGGCTGTCCTCTGGCGGCAATATGACCTTCTTGCCGTTTACGACTTCATGCTGCTGGCCCTCGATGCCAAAGCGAATAAATTCATCGTTGCTTTGGTCATAGAAAAAATCGAGCAGCTTAAGAGAATATTCGGCTTTATCCTTTGCGGCAGTCGGAATCATCCACTCCGGCTCGCCCATGCTCTTCTGCGTCACAAAGCCTTCAAAACCTTCGGCCTTAGGTACCGGCATGCTGACTACGTAAGCATCCGGCGCTCCTTTGAGCATCGCCGTATAGCGTTCGCGGAGGTTGGCTGGAAGGTGATACCAGCTGCCGACCAGATTATTGTTGATTTTGGCCTGCCAAACATCGCCTTTGTTCAGAAACGTCTCATTGTCCAACAGCTTCTCTTCATATAACTCACGTATATATGCGATAGCAGCCTTCATATTTTTCGTAACGCCAGCGTATTGAATCTTTCCTTCATAGATATCCCATTCCGGTACGCCTTCCCACATCGCGACACCATACATGCCGAACAGGTGGTCCATCCACTTGCCAAACTCGCGTCCCGACGTAGGCAGCTCATCCGCTTTGCCATTGCCGTTCGGGTCCTTGTCCCGGAATGCCCGCAGAACCTCTTTATACTCCTCTGTTGTTTTCGGCAAAGACAATCCTACCTTGTCAAGCCAGTCCTGACGGATCATCGGCGCCCGCTCGGGTACCAGAAACACCTTAGGCACATAATAAATATGGCCGTCTGGGGAAGCTGATCGTACGATATCCCATGCTTCTTCCGGAATGTTCTTCCATACATTAGGTGCATACTTCGGCAGCAAATCATCGAGCGCTAGAGCGCCGCCCTGCTTGATTAACGTCTGCTCGATGCCCCCAATAGGACGGAGAATGTCCGGCAGATCATCGGATGCAATCATCAAATTCAGAAATTCCGTTGGCTCCGAGCCCGGTGCCGTCGTCAGCAGTTCGTATACAACCCCCGTCTTCTCCTCCACATATTTCACATGCTCATTATCTTTGCCTGGAATGGTTCCTACGCCCATATGGCTTTTGAATACTTTCACCGTAACGGACATATTCTTCTCCGCATCATTCACGGAAGCTGCAGGCTTCTCTCCATTATTGGAACAGCCCGAGAGAATCGAAACGACCAGCAGCATTGCCAAAGCGGATACTCTGGCCGACTTTCCAAAAACAGGTTTCATCATGTGTTCAGTTCCCCTTTTAATGAGATTAAAACTATATATCAAGCCAGAAATCCGGCTTCATACCTCATTTTCTTCCGTCCTAAAACCCATCCATTATTCTTTCAAGGAGCCCAGCATTGAGCCTTTCACAAAATATTTTTGCAAATAAGGATATACGAGCACAATCGGGATGGTAGCGAATAAAATTGTAGCCGCTTTCAATGTTGTCGTATTAAAATCGTAGTCACCCAAAACCAGATTGACTGCGGCAAGCTCCTCCGGAGAGGTCAAATAAGCGCGAAGCTTCGTTTGCAGCGGCCATTTCTCCGGATCGCGGATGAACAGCACCGCCCGCTGGAAGGTATTCCAATAGCCTACCGCATAAAACAGGCTTACGGTGGCAATCACCGGCTTCGAGAGCGGCAAATAAATTCGGAATAAGATGCCGGCCTCATTGCAGCCGTCGATCCGTGCGGAATCATCAAGCTCTTTCGGAATACCTGTAAAGAAGGTACGGATAATAATCATATTGAACGTACCGATCACCCCTGGTAAAATGAGCGACCATAGCGAGTTCATCATACCCAGCTCACGCACCGTTAGAAAGAACGGGATCATCGGCGCATTGAAGATCATGGTAATGATAATACCGAGCATGATCGGCTTGCGGATAAGAAATTGCTTGTGCGATAACGGGTAAGCCGTCAGCACCGAGAACAGCATGCTCAGCAAAGTTCCGGCCACCGTTATATAAACGGTGATACCGAACGACCTCCACAGTCCAGTGTTCTGCAAAATATGAGTCCAGGATGCCGTCGTGAATTCAACGGGGAACAGAAACACCTGCTTGGAATCCGCCGCGATCGGCGAGCTGAAGGAGACGGCCAGCAGTTGAAGGAGCGGAAGCAGCATCGTAGCAGCCGCAGCGATTAGAAACGCGTAATTGAAAAACTGGAATAGTTGATCTCCTGTAGTCTTTCTCATCACCACAACCCCTGTTCTGTTTTTCGAGCCATACGGTTAAATATCCACAATAGCATGAATCCGATGACCGACTGGAATAATCCGATCGCTGTCGTGACGCTGTACTGCCCTTGCAGCACGCCTGCCCGGTATACGTACGTCTCGATGATATCACCGACCGAATACGTCATCGGCGTCAGTAAATTATAAATCTGATCAAAGCCAAGCTCCAAAAAATTTCCAATATTCAATAGGAACAGTACCAGTATCGTCGGGAACATGGTAGGCAGCGTAATATGGATCGTCTGCTTCCATCGGTTTGCGCCGTCCATCACGGCCGCTTCATATAAGCTTGGATTAATGCCTGCGATCGCGGCCAAGTAGATAATCGTTCCCCAGCCCACATCCTTCCAAATGCCGGAGATAACGACGATAGCTCGAAAATATCGCTGCTCCTGCATGAACAGAATCGTTTCCTGCCCGAACCATCCGCGCAGCATATTGAAGACGCCCTGGCTTGACAGCAATTCGAATACGATGCCCCCAACGACGACCCAGGATAGAAAGTGCGGGAGATAAAATAAACTTTGCATGACCCGCTTGGCAAGCATCAGCCTGACTTCATTAAAGAGAAGAGCTAAAATAATCGGTGCCGGGAATCCAAAAACAAGTTGGTAAAGGGCGATTGTCGCCGTATTCCTTAATACTAAATAGAAGTCCTCATACGTGAAAATAAATTTGAAATTGTCGAGCCCTACCCACGAGCTGGACAGGATGCCTTTGAAAATCTGATAGTCTTGAAACGCGATCACGCTGCCGGCCAGCGGTAAATATTTAAATACGAGATAATAGATGATGCCAGGCAGTATCATGACGTAAAGCATCCAATACTTTCGCATATTAACGAGATAACGATTCCCCATCAAGTTGAATTTCCCAGTCGATACGCGAGTGGAGCCGGGCTCCAAATGATCCTGCGTATTTGCCATCGTGAACCTCCTTCGCTTCTTGTAACGCCATCTTACCTGTTCAAGTGCAGGATAAACAATTGATCAATTCAACAGGGCACACACAAATCCGCGATCTCGCCTAAACTGGACGAATAGCGCACTCAGACCGCGATAGGTTGATGAACAAGTGCGGCTGCCGCACCGTTCGGATGCATTTCTCTCGGCATGAAAAAAAGCCGCAGCAGCAAGGCTTCAGCGGATTTGTTGATGCTGTGGCGGATTGGTTTGTTGACGCCTTGCGGCATATCCTCATCGTCCCGATCGGCAAAGCGGTTACTCTTGGAGTTACCGCCAAGCTCCCGCCGCAAGGTTGCAACCCTACAAAGGGTATGTTAAAATTCACTAAACTTAACGATAGGAGTTGAAGAGGATAATGTAGACTTTTCTTGCTGAACGTTTGAAGAATGAAACATCGTGTTTTGTTCTTTGCGTGCAAGAAAGTTACTTATTCTTTTCACTCAAATATATAGGCTTTTTTGGCCCGCATTGGGCTGAATTTGCTGTATTTTTTGAGCTACAAGAAGGGTAACTTTCTTGTAGCTCTTTTTATTTTTTCTAAAGGGGGAATTTTCATGTCCTTAATTAAAGTGACGAACCTTACATTTGCCTATGAAGGCAGCTACGACAACATTTTTGATCAGGTTAGCTTTCAAATCGATACCGACTGGAAACTGGGCTTTACGGGAAGGAATGGCCGGGGAAAAACGACCTTTCTTAACCTCCTGCTCGGCAACTATGAATATAGTGGCACCATTTCCGCTGATGTCAGCTTTGAATATTTTCCATTCCCTATCGAAAATAAGGAACACAATACGCTGGATATCATCGATCACATATGCCCGGACTATCAGCATTGGGAGCTCCTGCGCGAGCTTTCCCTGTTAAAGGTGTCGGAGGACGTTTTATACAGGCCCTTCAATACTTTATCGAACGGTGAACAAACGAAAGTGCAGCTTGCTGCCTTGTTTCTTAAGGAAAACAGCTTTCTGCTCATCGATGAGCCGACGAACCATCTGGACATCCATGCCAGAAAGCTGGTCAGCGATTATTTGAAAGCCAAGAACGGCTTTATTCTCGTATCCCATGACCGGGCATTTCTAGACAACTGCGTGGACCATATTCTGTCGATCAACAAAACCAGCATTGAAATTCAGAGAGGTCATTTTTCCGATTGGTGGGAAGACAAACAACGTCAGGACCACTTTGAGATGGCCGAGAACGAGAAGCTGCGCAAGGACGTCAAGCGGCTGAACGAAGCGGCAAAACGAACGAGCGGCTGGTCGCATGAGGTGGAGAAAACGAAAAATGGCACCCGTAATTCGGGCTCCAAGGTCGACAAAGGGTACATCGGGCACAAGGCTGCGAAAATGATGAAGCGTTCCAAGTCGCTTGAGCACAGGCAGCAGTCGGCGATCGACGAAAAATCCCAGCTTCTGAAAAATGTTGAAAGCTCGGAAAGCCTCAAAATTTCGCAATTGGCTTATCATAAGACCCAGCTGGCAGAGCTGGATCACATCTCGATTCAGTACGGTGAGCAGTCCGTTTGCCGCGACGTCAGCTTCACAATCGAGCAAGGCGATCGCATTGCTCTTGCTGGCCCGAATGGCTCTGGAAAATCAAGTCTCCTTAAGCTGATTTATGGCGAGGAAATCCCTTTCTCCGGGACGTTCCGCAAAGGAAGCCAACTGAAAATTTCCTATGTATCGCAGGACACTGCGCATTTGCGAGGCCATTTGTCAGCTTACGCTGCAGAGAATGGAATCGACGAAAGCTTGTTCAAAGCGATTTTAAGGAAGCTTGATTTTTCTCGTGTCCAATTCGATAAGGACATAACCTCCTTCAGCGGCGGCCAGAAAAAGAAGGTATTGATCGCAAAAAGCCTTTGCGAGCCCGCCCACCTGCACATTTGGGATGAACCGCTCAATTTTATCGACGTCATTTCCCGGATGCAAATCGAAGAACTGCTGCTGGAGCATTCACCGACCATTCTCTTTGTGGAGCATGACAGCGAGTTTTGCAAGCATGTTGCGACAAAGGTTGTGGAATTGAAGGGCTAGAAATTTAGCTTCAATAAATATAAAAAAGGAATTCCCCTTCAAGCCATTTTGCAGCCTGAGGGGAAATTCCTTTTAAATAGGGGATGAGTCACGCCACTTTCACTGATAGTAGCGGATTTACTCATTTACAGCATCAATTTTTATTAGCTTGCGCGGCTCTTGTTCTTTTTCACCATACCATAGCAGCACATCAGCAAATAAATCTAAAATACGAATGAAGTTTTCCTTGTCCGCCTCTGACACTTGGTCAGCATACTGAAAAATATCATCAAAGCAAATTTGGCGGACAAATGCCGTGTATTTTGCATACACCTCGCGTCCTTCGGCAGAAGGTTTTACATATATATCCTTGCGGTTGCCGCTTAAATGATATTTCTCCAATAAGCCTTTTTCCTCTAAATTTTTAACGTTTTTGGAAAAGGTGCTGCGACTAACGCCAAGTCGTGCGGCCATTTCCGACATCTTCTCATCCTTGTCCTCCGCTTCCAGAATATATTCCAGCGTCTGAATTTGCGAGGCAGAGAACATCACATCTGTTCCATAGCTTCGCTGCAGCTTATAGGTGTTTGAGTAAGCATTCCCGTACTTAATGATCTTCTCAATAAGTGCTCGATGGTTGCCCATCCATTCTAATTTCATTGGGATCCCTTTCATCTTAAAATTCATCTTTTATAGAAATCAGATTCGTTGTTCCATCCAAGCAACGGCTTCTTCAATGACCTCGTCGCGACTTGGTTCGTTAAATATTTCATGCATGAGATGCGCATAAATTTTCAACGTTTTATCAGTAGAAGCAATATCTCCGTAAAAATCACGAGAGTCCTGTTCACTAACAAGCCCGTCATTAGCTCCATGTAGAACTAAAACCGGATCAACAAATTTCTTCGCGTGTTGTTTTAGCCACTCTACTCCATACCCCAGGCTATTGAATAGATCTACAGAAATTTGCTTTTCTACTAGCGGATCATTTGCGTAAGCGGATACAACCTCTGGATCACTGCATACTCCGCTGCCAAGCTCATTTGGAAAATACGTGCCCGATGGAAGCGCTAGCGGCAGTTCTCCGGCGACCTTCGTATGATAACGGGTTAGCGCTCCTGATAAAACAATCCCTTTTACTTTGCCTGGGTATTTGGTTCCAAAAGAAGAGGATGCAAAGCCTCCCATACTATGTCCGATCACAAAAAGAGGGGTATCGCCGCTCTCTTGTAATGCCGCCTCAACAATGACATTTACATCTTCAATCATTTGATGAAAATCGTTGTAGAAGGTACGCGGACCTTCTGACCTGGCATGGCCACGATGGTCAAAACGATATACATTAAAACCACGCCTATTTAATTTTTCCGTTAAATAATCGTAGCGTCCAGTATGCTCGCATAAACCATGAACGACTACAACTGCGGCCTTGGCATCACTGACCACATTTTTACTGAAATAAAGCTTTGTACCGTCAAAGGATGCGATAGTAGTTTCTATAATACTCATAATAACTCCCATTCCTTTCGCTACGCTCATGCACAAACAGATTGAAATCCACCAGCCCTGAGCGTTTTTAGTATGCTTAATGGTTGGCTGCCCAAAAATTTATATTCTTTTAAAATAATATTGTTTCTTGTAGAAACAATATTATCACCATCACAACCTTTTGTCCACGCAAAATTAAAGCGTTTTCAATATTCTGTTTCACAATTTTTCTTAAGCTTCCGTACATTTTGAATGGTTTACGTAAAATCGACCGACTTTGCCATGAACCAGCTCTAGGCAATTGAGCTGTCCTCCAAAGGAACAACCACCGTCAATACCTATCTTGTCTCCGCCCAGCCAGATCTCACACGAACCGTGAATATCCTTAGTAACCGTATGGCCAAAGACAACAACCTTTTCCATACGGGTTTTGTTCCTGTAAAACTCTTCCTTGATATAAAGCAAGTCATGAACATTCTGCTCAGATAATTGGGATACTAAAGGATTTAAACCTGCATGCACATAGATGTAATCGTTATCCTCGTAATAGCAAGGAAGATTTTTCAGAAAGTCCATATGAGAAGAAAGCTCCCCCATAATCACATCTCGTACTTCCTTCAAATGATCTAAACCATTGCTTTTGGTGGTCTTACAGTAACTTTGTAAAGTTTCGCTGCCGCCTTTTTCAAAAAATGTAATGATTTCTTTTTCACTCGCCCGATTCTCTACCACCCTAACAAAACGATGGTCATGGTTGCCTTGTAATGCAATTGCCCCCTGCTCTTGGACTAAATGCATGACTAGGTCAACAACCTCTTTACTTTCCGGCCCTCTACTTACATAATCCCCCAGAAGAATCAATCTATCTCTTACTGAACGATAATCGACTTTTTCCAAGAGTTCTATAAACTCCCGGTAACAACCATGGATATCGCTAATTACCAATGTTCGTTCCACATTCATACGTTTTCTCCCTTGCTATGAAAGGTTAGATTTCACCAAAGCGATCCATTTATATTTGAATATATTATCCTTTATAGGATACCACGCAAAACCTTTCTCAAAAACATCACTAAATATAGGGTTTACTTTGAAAATTGGAGAATTTATTAGGACACTGGCTGGCTCCCACAAGAGCTTGTGGGAGCCAGCCAGTGCACCCCTATATTTATTCTCCTTCGTTGTCTGCATGCCTACAACGAAGGAGTTTTTAACCATATAGAAAAATCACTGAACCAGCTAGCCGGAAAAATAGTTACTTAACCGTTGATCTACGAGCCGGAGTAATACTTTGGGGGTTTCTAAACACATTTTTAGGGTCATATTTAGCTTTTATTCTCCGCAGTCTAGGATAGTTCGCTCCATAGTATACCGGCCCGGAATTTTTTATTCCTTGGTCAGGAACGTTTATATAGGACCCCACGATATAAGGCTGCAGCTTCCGGCGTGTCCTGCGAACGATGGCGATATTTTTGGCAGCTTCCGATTGCTTGATCCATGAACTGTTCCACTCGACATAGAACTTCGCTTTACGCCAGTAGAATGCCGTTGATCGAGGCGCTTTACGGCTTACAGCCCCGCCCCAGTTGAGGAAAAAGAATCCCGCGAACTCCCCCTCTACGTTTTCCAAAAATTTACGCATGGACTTTATCGCCTTATCGGGGAACGGCTTTCTTCCGAAACCGGAGGAGAACTGGTTACTGAATCTTTGCGTCAGCACCGGATCGGGAGGCAATAGAAATTTCACGGCTTCCGTGTACGGCAACAACCGGATGATGGTGCTCGTTGGCGTTCCGACGCTCGTAACGGGCTTTAATAGGCGAATCGCCTCCGTTTTTGATCCGAGGAATAGCCCTTCCATGGACACATTGCCGCCCTTCTTCGGGCCGATCGATAATTCGCTGCCTAGCTTGTTATTGACGAAAGGCGCCCATTTTTGCCAGGCTTTGAGTACCGCTTCGAATTGATGCCATGGCCAGGTGATGCGATATACGGTCGCCTTGGCTGGCGCGCGATGTACTTTAAATTTATATTTGGTGTATACGCCAAAGTTGCCGCCCCCACCGCCGCGGGAAGCCCATAGCAGATCAGAATTGCACTTTTTGTTGGCACGAATAATTCTGCCCTTCGCGTCAACCATTTCGAGTTCGAGAAGATTGTCGCTGATGAGGCCAATCGACCGTTGGAGCGGCCCGATCCCTCCACCGAGGGTAATTCCGCCGATGCCAACAGAAGGGCTGTCGCCAAAAGGAGCTATAAAGCCTTGCCGTGCAAGCGTGTTTGCGATTCTCCCCACTCTATTGCCCGTCTGGACAACAGCTGTTCCGCATTTTTTATTTAATTTAATTTTCTTCATGTCACTTACATCAATGACAATTCCTCCGTTGACCTGTGAAAGGTTAACTTCGAGAGAATGTCTTCCGCTTCTTGGTCGAATCGGTACCTTATGGTCACGGGCCCATTTTATCGCGTTGGCCACATCTCGTGTTCTTTGGGCAAAAACAAACACTTTAGGAAATTTGTCCGTATGGGGATCCCAATTTTTACGTGCCGTTTCATAACCCGTATCGCCTTTAAAAATAACGCGCCCGGTAAGCTTCGTTGATGATCTCAATAACCGCATCTCCCTTTGAGTAGATGATTAACACTGTTATCCAACATAAGGCACCATATATCGTATGAAGGACATTCGCGTAGGGAATGGGCTAATGTAATGAAATAATTTCAATCTATAGGTGGCCTGCAATACCCCCTATCTAGTTCGGAAAAACAATCGGTAACGGCATACCAGATTCGTTATATTTACTAGCGATAATACAGCAAGCCATATGATTAGAGATGACATGGTGGTCCATAATCCAATCCAAGGCAGCACACGCCCCGCACCAATAAATGCGGCTAGCTGGGGCAGGGATAGAAGAATCAAGGCAGGCAGCAGCCTCCCGACCGATGAAATAATCAATTTCCCAGCTGTTATGCTCTTCTTGCTCCTATACATTCGGATGATTGCAATGCCTCCCCAAAGGACCGTTCCAATTACCAGCACTACCATAACCGTCTCCATGCTTCTGCTGTTAAAAACAGAAGTTTCAGCTTTCTCTCCCTTTAAAATCCGTGCAATCCCGTCGACAAAAGCGGAGTAGTTAACAAAAGCATTTAAACCCGAATCAAACATGATCGCGACGCCAAGCTGCTGATCCAAATCTATCGTTTCTTCCGCTTTATACGTCCAAAAAATTCCGCTATGGGAAATCGTTCGGCCCCCTTGCTCATCTTCTTCTGCAAGCCACCCCATTCCATAAGGACCCCTCTGCCCAGCTGTATGGAATTGCTCCATAAGCTCCGGTGCAAGAAGACGGGAATGATATTGAGCAAGCATCCATTTTGCCATGTCTTCTGCAGTTGAAACAATACCGGCAGGACCGTCAATAAACCAAGAGGGCTCAGCCTTGCTTACTGGATAGCCAAACCATAGATAATGCCCCCGCGGTATGGCAGGATTCTCAATGATTTGCTGTGTGCTGCTGACGTTGAAGGTATGTTTCATCCCCAAGGGGTCAAACACATTTTTTTTCAAATAAACAGAGAAGCTTTGTCCGCTTACTTTCTCCACAAGCAGAGCCAAATACTGATAATTAGGATTGTGGTAGCTATAGGCTTTTCCTGGATCGTTGGCAAGCTTAACCGCGATCAATGATCTATTCATCTCTTCCAACGACTGATATTGGGGGGAACGGGTCATGTCGGGCTCTACTTTGTCAGTAAGACCGCTTGTCTGATTTAGCAAATGCCGGATCGTAATGTCCCGGACACGCTCATCCTCTGGCAATAGGTCTGGAAAGTAGGATGCATATGGCGCGTCAAGCTCGACGAGGCCTTGTTCCACCAGCTGCAGAACGGCCAGCGCCGTAAAAGACTTGCTTAATGAGGCGATGGGAAAGGGGGTACTGCCGGTTATCGTCCGACCATCGGAAAATACACCATAACCTCGTGTATAAAACACATTTTCGTTAAGGGTTATGGCAAGCGATGCACCCGAAATATGATTGACTTTCATGTTATTCATAACATAGTCATCCATTTTCCGGAGTATTTCTTCCTTATTTCGGACTTCGAAAGCGGAAGCTGGTACAGCAAAGCTTGACAAGATCATTAGCAAGCAGCTCAAGCATAATAATAATTTTTTTCGCAAGACTATCATTTCAGCACTCCTTATTCCTTTGATAAGGTAATGCTAATGCATCATTTTCAACTATTTATCAACTCTGCAAAGAAACTTGCCGTTACTTTTCCGCCACCGTCTGATCCGTTTTCTACCTGCAGACCTCCCTCATGCTTCTCACACAATACTTTACAAATATATAGTCCCAATCCATGATGCGCATGAGCCTCCCCTACCTCTCCGCGATAAAAAGGAAGCTTGGCCTTCTGAAGTGCCTCATCGGAAAAGCCAGTGCCGTCATCCGTAACGGTGAACGTAAAAAAGCCTTTGCAGAAGCGATAATGCACATTTACACGGCTGGAAGCATAGCGCGCTCCATTAGCCAGCAAATTCTCAAAAACCTGCATGACCAAATGGCTATCGACAGCTATTTTGTTCGAATCCGCAGCGATGGACGAGTCGAACGACTTAGCATATTGTCCGGCAATTTGTCTGGCGCTCTCATTCAGCAAGGAGGTTAGATGATGCATATCTGTCTCACGGCCTAACACCTGCATATCCTCCAACTTCTGAATCGAATTCATCACTTCCGTGTAGTTTTCGAGACGCACAATATGAACCTTCATCGTTTGAACCATATCCAGAAGCTTTTCCTCGGATATCTTTTTTGCGGGCAAATAGGTGGTCAGAAAATCAGAATAGCCTTTTAGGACAGAAAGCGGTGTTCTCAGGTCATGGGCAAAAATAGCGTTGAGTTGTTGGCGTTCCTCTGCCGATCGCCAAAGAGCTTTATAATTTTTTTCCAATTGGCCGCGCATGTTTTCAAATACTCGACAGAGCTCGCCCATCTCATCCTTGCTATCATAAGAAAGATGAAACCCCAAATCGTTTGCCGAAATTTTCTCCGATGCCTTCATCAATATTCCAAGCGGCTCTTTCAGTTTCCATCTATAGAAGAGGAGAGCCATCAACACTATTCCGACGGCAACCGTTAGCAGGACCATCGTAACGAGTGAAGGCATCACCCAGCCGATTACAGAGGAATCGTCAGCATACCGCTGCCGGATTCTTTCCGCCCATTCAAACTCAAGGGTGATGACGGCCATCACCATGATTAACGTAAGGCAGCACAAAAAGATGAAGGACTGCAGCAAGGTCATATTTTTCAGCTGCAGCCAGCCTATGATTTTTGCCATTTGTAACCTACTCCCCAGACGGTAGCTATCGTGTTTTCACTGCCATGCTCTTTTAATTTGAAACGAATTCGCCGGATATGTTCTGCTATCACGCTGCTGTTGCCTTCATTGCCAAATCCCCATATTTTTTCAAAAATACGCTCTTTATCAAATACCATGCCGGGATTCATCGTTAAAAGCTCTATAATATCAAACTCTTTTTTGGCCAGGGAAATTTGTACCCCATGACAATAAAGCGCACGAGCCGAATAATCAATGACCAAATTTTCACTTAGCATAATCGATGTTTTATTTTGGTTTCGCATTTCCCTGCGTAGATGCGCCTCTACCCTTGCACCCAATTCATGGATGCTGAACGGCTTGACAATATAATCGTCTCCCCCGGCCTGGAAACCTGCTATTTTATCGGCCTCCTCGACGCGAGCGGTTAAAAATAAAATGGGACAGGACACAAAACTTCGGATTTTTCTGCATAATTCAAAACCATTCAGCTCAGGCATATTGATATCCAGCAAAACAAGGTCCGGTTGGCTTTCCATTCGCCGCAACGCCGCGGAGCCGTTCTCCGCAGTCATAACGAAATATCCATTCATTTCAAAATAATCCGTCAGCAGTTTTCGAAGATCGGCTTCATCATCGATTAACAGTATTTTTTTCATTGGTTTTCCCTACTTCCTCATTTCAAATCAGCTATATTGAGCATAGCAAAAAACGCTTGGAATCCCAAGCGTGATGAATGCACTATTGATCAATAGAGTAGAATAGCACCTAGCAGAATATCCAGCAATGAGCTGCTCTCACTAGGTGCTTGCCTGTCATTTGGATGTATCCCTTATCCAACAAGTCCTGTCCGCTCGATACTTTCGACAAAGTAGCGCTGCACAAACAAATAAAGAATAATTAGCGGCAAAATCGCGAGCAGTATTCCCGTATCCTGTACCATGCTCATGTAAAACGGGTCTGCTTTGGAGGATGCGCCGTCTTGGAGAAAGATAGATAAATTATAGGGCAAAGAGGCCAATTGGGTAGACATCACTTTGCTCGACGTCAGGTAGGTTGTCGTAAAGAAGCTGTCGTTCCACTGCCATACGAACGAGAACAGCAACACGGTAACGATTGCCGGCATCGCATTTGGCAGCATAATGCGTAGAAACGTCTGCCCGACACCCGCACCGTCCATATAAGCAGCCTCCTCGACCTCCTTGGGCACACCTCTAAAAAATTGGCGAAAAATAAAAATATACAGCCCTGCTCTCAAGGAATTGGCAGTTATGGACGTTAAAATAAACGGCCAATACGTGTTCAGCAAATTGATAGATTTCCCCGTCAATAAAGGAATCAAGCCCATCAGGGTAAAGTCCTTCAGGTTTAAATACACGGGAATAAGGATGGTCGTAGGCGGAACCATGATCGTTAGAATGACGCCGCCAAAAAGCAGCTTGCTCCCTTTAAACTTAAGTCTTGCAAAAGCATAGCCCGCAAGCGCACAGGAGGCAGCCGTCAGCAGGGTCGTTGTCGACGACAGCGCAAACGTGTTCAGCAGCGTCTGCCAATAATCCATAATGGCTATTGCCTGTTTCATATTATCCAGCGAATAATGTTGTGGAATCCATATTACAATCGGTGAGTATAAATCGGTCTTGGACTTTATCGCTGTAGAAATCTTTTGCAAAATGGGATAAAGGATTACGAAGGATAATCCTGCGATTAAAGTTAAGCGAACGAATGACCACAGCCACCGCTTCCAGCTTTCTAGTGATAATAATCGGTCCATTATCAAGGTATTCACGCTCCTTTTAGTCTTGGTAGAACACCCTTTTAGATACAAAATACGAGCTGATCAGCAAAATAATCATGATTGCCAGAAAATAGAGCCAGGCCATCGCTGAGCTGAGGCCAAAGTTAAAGGTGGTAAAGCCCGTCTCCCGAATCAATTCCGTCATATTATTCCTTGAGAACGAATCGATAATCGTATAGATCATATTGACGAGAATGAGCGGGCTGACCATCGGGAACGTAATTTTCCAAAATGCTTCATAGCCGGTAGCTCCCTCCATCTTGGACGCCTCATAGAGCTGCGGAGATATCGTCTGGATGCCCGCAAGGAAGATCAAAAGCTGTACGCCCGACTGACTAACAATTTGATAAATACGGTCGACTGCCCCCGTAAGATACATGACAATGTCTTCATTAACTCCCGCATCAAGCATTAAGCCGGCCAGCTCATAAGCGCCAAAAGCATTGATGATGCTGGAGCCCGCATTTTGATCATTGACAGCCTGGATCAAGCTTGTGCTCTCAAGCGTCATAATAATCCCCGAGGCCAAAATGACAGGCAGAAAAAAGATCGACCTTGCAATCGCTCTGCCGAAAAATTTCTGATTCAGCAGCACAGCTAAAAACAAACTGAATATAACGATCAACGGTACGTTTACGACCATGTCCACAATTGCTTCTGTCAATATGCGATTAAAGCTCGTATTGATCGTCAAAGCCTGCACAAAGTTTGAAAATCCGATAAATTGGATGCTCAAGCCCTCCGAGTTAGCTGATATAGAACTAAAGCTGTAGCGTAAGGAGGAGACCATCGGAATAAAGAAGAAAAAAACAAAGCCAAGCAGCCAGGGCAGTACAAAAATAAAACCTAAAAAAGCCTTCTGCTGCACATAGGTCCGCTGCTTCAACCCGAGCTTCATTATAAGCTTCAAGAGCGTTCACCACCCGTAATATAGCTCTCGGCTTCTACCGTCCTGCCTTCAACCGTCACTTGAGTCTGGTTATAGTTTACAATCACGTATATGCCATTCCCATAGACCGTCTTAAATACGCCTTCATCCAGCTTTTCATGCGCGGTAATCTGCTCGTTACGAACGCTCCTCAGAACGGCGTTCACTTCTTGATAAATCTCCGAGGCTTTATCGAGCCATAGCTTGTAATTCACAGCATAGAGATGATTGTATTCACTATCCTTGACCTTATAGTTCGGCTCGTAAATCCATTCGAAGTAAACGCCCGCTCCATATTCCAAGTTTTTCAGCACATATTGCTTTTCATTCGTATAAGTAGAAAGATTATATGGTGCCCCCGCGTATTCGATAAATCCACGAATGACCATCTGATAGAAAGGAATTTCTTCATCCTCAAGCTTAAATCCGCTGCCGGACAACGGTGCATTCGTAAGGTCGGACAAATACGGCAGCGCATAGGCATTTCCGCCGTTAGCCATTATCTTCAACTTTTCATCCCGAATTTTGTCCAATGCTTCGCCCGATATGGCTTCAGACATCGTTCGATCCATTTGCTTGTTTTTACGGAAATCGCTATTCAATTGATCAGCCAAATCCAGCAGTGAAAGGCCTCCAGGCTGGAAATCACGAATGCCATTGAGCATGGAATCCGTATAATCCACTACGAGCCGCGGGGATATGACATAGGACGGCGATTTGGTTATATCACGTCGATTGAGTGCCAGATCAAGCGGATAAAGCATGGCAGGAACCTCTCTTAGCGTTCTTGAAGCATCATCGGACTTATCGAAGCCTTCTCCTGTAAGCGCAGTTAAAATGGCAACCTCCGGGAACAGAGAAATCCCTTTGCTCTGGGCAAACGCAATAAATTCCTGCAATCCCTTGCTCCCCCCGATTGCCTTATCGACCTTAACATGGTTCGGGACTTTATGATCGAGACCTTCATTGAACCAGCCAGAATACTTGAGCTTAATATCTGTTATCTCACGCTGCTGCAGCTGCTCGACAATGGTCTGCGCTTGCTCGAATGTCGTAAGCGGTTCAAGTGCCTGATAGGGAATGCCCACGAAGTGCTTCTGTTTGGATATGCTTCCAACCAACTGCAAATAAAAGGGAGTATCCACTTTCGTATCGTCTGCTTCGTGCTTCAGCAATCCGTTATTTTTCTCCAAATATTGCTGATAATATCGAGCCATTCCTTGGTAAGAGGCTTGCTTGCCGCTTAGAAAAGCATAACGGATCGTATAGTCGCTTTTCATCGGGTTTTCTTGAAATCTGGGGAGTGAACGCTGCTGCCCATTCCCATCCAGGTATACAGTTCCCTTATTGATCACATAAAAATTCGGATAAACATAGTTGTAGCTGTTCAACCTGCCTCCGATGTCTGCATGGATGGTAGCAACAGATGCGCCCTCCTCAATGATTCCGAGAAAAGCTCCGCCCTCCCGAATGATTCCAAACACGGGGAGTCTCACCTTCTGTTCTCTAGCTGCATTCTCGGTTCTGTCTATCGTCTGATCCGCCCCGTAGACAAGCTGCTGATAGGCCGGATATTTGGTTTTTCCGTTGTTAAAATGGATCAGCGCGCCTGATCCGTCCGGAACGAACATCGAACCGTCCTCATCCGCCCCTCCGGCACCAAAAAAGCTGAGGAGTGAAATCGTGTTAACGGGATATTCATCGGGATAGCGGATGCTGGAAACGGGAATTTTGGCGACTAGGCTATCCGCATCCAGCGTATATTCAATCGATGCTTGAAAAATGCGCGCAGCGGGCTTCTCCTGCGTAAACCCAAGCTCGGCCATGTCCTCCTGCAGCTCCACTTCTGTATAACCCGATGCCTCCAACGCAGCGAGCGCCCGCTCCAATTGAAGCCCGTTCAATGCGCTGTCATTTCTTCTATATACCGCTTTTTCCGCATCCTCTTTATAAGCGATGAGTAATGCTCGTTTTCCTGATTTGTCCAGCTTGCCCGACAGCTCCTCGAAACGGGCCTTGCTTAGCATTTGGGGTAAATCTTCTGCTGTTTTTTCGCTCGTACCAAATTGATAAGACACGCTGATTCCACTCGGAATTTCTGTGACATTGATTTGTTTATGGGCCACACTGTCTGTGTATGAATTAATTGAGTTGAGCTGCCCAAAGCTGTTATAAAAATCAATCTTTATTTGAGAGGACAATAAATCCTTGTTTACTCCCGCAGCAAGCGAATCCGAGCCTCGATCAAGCGGGTTGCTGTTCCATATTTCACCCGTTTGTTTGATAAGAACGGCTATTGCCCCAGTCTGATCATCTACGAATAGCCGCAGTTGGTCGTTTTCAGCTGCTCCCTTCATACCGGCGACACGAGAATCCGTGAAGGCAGCGCTCAAGGCCTTCCCCTGCGCAACTACCGGCAAAGCCTGATCATCGTCCTCCCCATGATTGCCAGATGGCGTATCGGAGCAGCCTGCAATGATAATCCCGACTAGGAAGCATACGACCAACAGGGCATTTTTGGCTATATTCATCTCTATGCCTCCTCCCTTAGCTTCTCAAAACCAATTCTTGATAAATAACCGATATAAAAGCCAGCATTTGCTGAATTAAACTAAAGAACAATAAGCTTAAGAAGGCCATGAAACCCATTGCTGCAATCGTCAATATAATGGTCCCGATCGTTTTGGACGGGGTATATTGATGAACCGTCATATTACCGACAAAGAGCAGAAACACGCACCATATCATGGCAATGCTGCTGGAAAAATGATAAAAAGCCGTCTCCTGAAGCGAAATGAAATTACTCAACAAGATCCAAGGCAGCTGAATAATAACGAGCGGGATTAAGGCAAAGCATGTTGAAGTAAAAATGTCGACAAACTTCCCTTCCCCATCCATTAAGGTTGTCAGCGACCAATTAGCTACGCACCAAAACAATACGGGAACCACGACATACAAAATCTCCATAATGCTGTTCATTCCATTTGGATTAACGAGATTGACCACAAACCCGCTGTACTGGCTCTGCATAATATTGGTCACGGCCAGCAAAAACAGAATTACAAAAGAAATGACGATGCTCACCTTTTGATTGCGGTCATATTTCAGCTCCCAATAGCCATTAAAGGGATGCATAATGAGATAGAAAGGGTATTTATACAGCTCACTGTTCAATGGAGGCAACCTGACGTCCCCCTTTCTTTTTCCGATACTTTGTAATAAACAAGGCAACGATTACAAGTCCAAGCATACCCGTCATAATCGCAGTAAAATGTTCCCGCAGCACCTGCTTGCGATAAAGCAGGAACGCCTTCGAATAGCCTTTCTGATCCATGCTTTGTTTAAAATATTTCATCGCCTCGCCATAATCTCCCTGCCGAATTAGCGCTTTGCCAATGCCCGCGTAGGCGAATTCCAGATTTGCATTCATGTTGATCGTCTGTTGAAACAATAGGTTGGCCTGCTCTTCATCGCCTTTATAATAGCTCCTGACCGCTTCATTCAAGGTGCGGCCGTATTCCGTCGATTGAAATACCGTGATTTCGCCAAGCCGCTTATCCAAGATGAGGTAATCATCACCAATGCGCTCAATTGCCACTGGTGTATGGAATTCACCCAATTGATTGCCTATCCCACCGAAAACATACATGAAGTGTCCGTCACCATTGTAAGTGAAGATTCGGCCTTTATTGGCATCCAATATGGCGTATATCTCACTGTCCGTGACATCGATATCGACCAATCGGGTTGGACCATCAGCCGTCATGAAACGAATATCTCCTTCTGGAGGAAAATAACCTTCCTCCCTTAAAATATCGCCCCCCCGTGCATTCAATTTTCTGACGTTGTTTTGCATTTGACTATTTGTTGCGTAAAGGAAGCCTTCATCGTTAATATCCAAATTTGAAAATTCCGTCGGCGTGAACATGACCATCTGGCTCCGCTGCGCTTGGGTGGACAGCATTTTCCAGAAATGCTCGACTGGGCTGAAAAACACACGGTTGGCGCCGATAAACGAGGTGAATTCGCCATTCGCATTAAATTCCATAAATCCGTCAAAAACACCAGCTGCCATCACATAGATTCGCTGCGCCTTATCCACGACAAGTCTTATCGGCTCAAATTTAAAGGGGTCCTGCAGCAGCTCGGACTCGGGCGACTCGATAACCTTCACCAGCTTGTCGTCCTGATCGAGATGAACCACTCTTTGATTTCCTGTATCAGCAACGAACAGCTGCTTCTCATCCGTGACGAATAAACCTTGAGGGTTCTGGAACGTTTCCTCTTTGCCCTCATGGACGTATGAAGTAATCATTCGCACCAGCTCAAATTTCTGATTCAAAATGACGACACGATTGTTGCCTGTGTCAAGCAAATAAATCTGCTTATCAGCCGTAACGTGCAAATCGCTCGGTTCCTTTAAGGGCCCAATTCCCATGCTCTCGCCGTTCCATAAGCTTGTTGCTTTGTAAGCTGCAGGAGCGGCTACCGTGTTCCCCCAAAATGAATAATTATAAGAACCCGCATCGTCCGCCGCCTTGGCAATCGTTCCTCCGATGCCCATGCTTATCAGGCAACAAAGCGCAATGACAAGGTATACCTTTGCCTGTAATCTGCCTATCAACATCCTGCACGACTCCCTTCTACTCTTTCATTCCGGAAGTTGCCATCGTCTGAATGACGCTGCTCTGGGAAATGATAAAGAGTGTGATCGGAACCACCATCAAGATTAGCGCGACTGCCGCACCGACTCCTGCTCTGGCAATTCCCCCTTGCGTAATTTGACCCAAAGCATAATGCAGCGTCTTTAAATTCTCACTGTAGATAAAGCTGCCCCCATCGGTCCCCCATAACATCGGAAACTGTAAAATCATGAGCGTTAACCATGCAGGCTTCACATTCGGCATGACAATGCTCCAAAAAATCCGGTATTCATTAGCACCATCAATTTTTGCCGCCTCCAGCAAGGCATCCGGTATTTGCTCCATGAATTGCTTCATGAGAAACAGGCCTAACGGAAAGGCAAGGGACGGTACAATAATCGACGCATGCGTGTTAATCCATCCCAGCCAGGACATCACCATATAGTTGGGAATTGCCGTCACATGTCCAGAGAACATCAAGGACAGCACGACAATGGAGAAAAGCGTTTTGGATCCCAAAAATCGGTATTTGGCTAGCGGATATGCCGCGGCCGAGGCAAGCAAAATATGTCCGGCCGTACCGATAATGGTAATGATCACCGTATTTGCAATATAGCGCGTGAGCGGTACCCACGAATTGCCCATTATCGCCACCAGGTCAAAAAAGTTATCCAGCGTCGGGTTGTGCACAAATAGGCGTGGCGGGAAAATAAACAGCTCATCAAGCGGCTTAAAGGCATTGTTCACTGCATAAATCAAGGGCATTGCCATAAACGCGCCGAATAAGGCCAGGAACGCGAATAGCAAAAAGCTGACTAGAAAGGAACGATTGAGCCTTTTGGGCGTCCGAAGGACCGCGAGCATTTTCATGGCCAACGTCACTCACCGACCTTTCGCAGCATTTTCTGTGTCAGCATATTCGTTCCAATCATAATGACAAAAAGAACCGTCGCAATAGCCGACGCGTAGCCCATCTCAAAGCGAATCGAGCCATAGTCCATCAGGTGCGTAACTACCGTATGCGCAGCATAGTTGACACTTGGAAAGCCAGCCAGCGCAATGGAGATGTCCGCAACCGCAAATGCTCCCGTAATTTGCAGGACGGCCCCGAATAACAGCTGCGGCCTCATGGAAGGCAGCGTAATGAACCACAATTCCTGCCAGCGATTGTTAATGCCATCAACAGCGCCCGCTTCAATCAACGTCTGATCAATCGTTTGCAGGCCCGCGATAAAGGCGAGAAAGCTCGTGCCCAGGCTAAGCCATAGCTGGACGAGAATGACGATCGGCAAAATATATTTCTCATTGGTCAGCCATAAAATCGGTTCCAGCATAAATCCATATTTGATGAGAAATCCATTTAAATAGCCGTAGCTATCTCCGGAAAATACGATCAGCCAAATAAAAAACACATTTCCAGAAATCGATGGCGCATAAAAAATCAAGGTCATGACCGCACGAATCTTCGGTGACAGCTCATTGATGATCCATGCAAATAGAAAACAAGCGATATAGCTGATCGGGCCGGTAATGACCGCGAACATAAAAGTATTTTTCAAGGCAATCATGAATACATCGTCGTTAAGAAACAGTCTTGAATAGTTTTGCCAGCCAACAAAACGCGGAAATTCGAGCATATTAAAATAAAAGAAGCTCAGTCCTAAAGAGAATACGACTGGAATGACCGTAAATGAAAAGAAAATAAGCATATACGGACTCATCAAAATATAGTGATGCTTGTTTCTTTTCAACTCCTTTATCGTATGTGCCCATTTGGATGTTTTCGTTGGCTGGATGAGCTTAGGAATGGTTTTACCTGTTGCTGTTTTAGCCTGCATCGGCTTTCACCCCAATCTAGTACGGTAAGTTGAATTCCTTTCGTTTGATCGCAATTTCATCGTTAATGTACAAAAGATAATCGGATAATGCCTCACGAGGATTCTCATTTCCATTGACGACTTTTCGGAAGGCATTATCCAGATGCCTGCCCGTAAAATAGCCGCCTGGAACCTGCGGGATTCCTCGCACCCACTGCCACTGGCTTTCTAAATTTTGATAGTCCTTGATCGGCCAAGGCAATTGCCCAAGCGCCTCCATATTAGCTGTCGGATAACGTGCGGCTTCACCCATTAGCCCTTCCATCTCGCGGCCGTATGCCACTTGGGTTTCCTTGTCCGTCCACCATTTCATAAATTCCCATGCCGAGGCCTTGTCTTTCGCATTCTCAAGCATCATCACTGCGGTTGTATGGCTGGCAACCTCATGATTGATCGAGCCGTTCTGCTGCTCTATGCCGGGTACGATTGTAAAGTCCCAAAGACCTTTTATTTCTGGTGCCATGACCGTAAGTGCATTGTAGGTCGTATAATCCGCAATGCCCACTGGCATTTCACCTGTCCGAAAGCGATTAGGGAAATCCGCCTGCAGCGGAAACTTGTAGTTCGTATAGAACTGCGACCATGTCTTGAAGGCTTCCATCGATATCTCGGAATCCAAAGCGCTTTTTTTGTCCTCATCCCGATAGAACGCTCCGCCATTTTGGTACAGCAGCATTGCGAATGTCGCATTCGGAACGAGGTTCGCATTATTGGTTGCCGCCTCAATAGGCAAATAAAACTCCATATTATGCTTTTGAAGAACGGAAATCATGTTGTATACTTCTTGCCAGGTTTTAGGAGGCGTCAATTCCAGCTCCTCCAAAATATCCTTGCGATAAAACAGCATCGGGAATGTCTGCTGCTCCGGAAGGGCATATACCCCGTTGCTGTACGCATACGGTGCCAGTGCGCTGTCGCGGAATCGGGACGCTACCTCCTTGAAATCAGCAAAGCTCGATAGGTCAGCCGCGGCGTTTCGCATCGCATAGTTGACGGGTACCTCTTCGCCAATCTGCATAGCAACGTCCGGTCCCTCTTCGGCTAAAGTAGCCGGCAGAAGGATGTTGCCAGGGACGAGCCTAAGCTTCACCGAAATATTCGATGCCGATGTAAACGAATCGTCAATCAAGCTTTTCAACACTTGCGCTTGATCCCGACCTGTCGTTATCCAGACGGTTATCGAACGCTGATTTTCTCCTGTATTGCCAATGCTGTCATAGTCTTCGGTATAAGAAGCTATATAACCGCCAAGCTCGTGCTTGATCCGACCCAATGCCGTTGCCTCCGCCTGAGGGAGCTCCCGATCCGGCGAGGAGACAACCAAATAATCGAGTGTAAGCGGTTGTTCACGTACGGTCAGAATCCATGTTCCAAGACCGCCGACATTGATTTTGAATGCATTCAAGCGCCTTGCGACGGTTTCCGGTTTATCCACCATTTCTTCTAATTGACGAACCATCGTATGCAGAACAGCTACTTTGTCGCTGCGCTCCCCCGTCGCTTGCTCCAAATAGTCGGCCACACGTTGGATCGTTGCCGCTTGCTCCTTGAACACCTTCGTCATCTCCGGTATCCGCTTCTCCAATTGATAATCGCGATAGGGGTCCGGCGTATTCGAGGTTATGATCAATATTTTCCTGAACATTTCATTAAGCTGCAGCACGCTGGACTCAACTGTTCGCAGCAGCGGCGCAATTTCGCCAAGAGATACCGCCATCCGAATCCGATGTGTGCCTTTCGTCAGATGGAATAAATACGGCTGTGCTCCTCCGAGTACATTCATCTGCCAGTTCATATCGAATTTAAACGGGATTCTCTTCATTTCTGCAAACGGGTACTGCCCGTCAATCATCAGACTGCGCGTGCTGTAAACGCCTCGGAGCTGATCCTGCTTGCGCTTCAAGGCAATTTGATACAGGCCGTCCTCCTTCACCTCTACTTCCCACTCTATCCACTGCCCGGGCAGCTTCCAATTCAGTCCGCCAATCGTATTGATTCTGAGCTTGGAAACATCGTACGGAACAACCGACGGACTTGATCTGTCGATAAGCGGGCTTAAGGTTGGAGATGACTTCAGCACGGCCTCTTCCGCCTGAATCGTCACGTATTGATCTTTAACAGGTACTAAACCTGCGGCTTCGTATTCTTTTTGGATTTCCGCATAAGATTTTGCGGCTTTCTCCTGATACAGCTCGATATAATCGATAGCCATTGGCTCCCGTGATGACGTCAGCGACAAGGTTTGCTGCCCTTGGTCAAAATAGAATAAATACGGCTCGTCATAATAACCGCCGCTATCCGTTAAAGTCTTGAGCTGCCATGACGGCTTCTCAACCTGTCTCGGGCGCAGATCGTTTCCTCTATCGTCGCTTCGTATAGCATCCTCCAGATTACCCCACAGTCGGTTGAACAACAGCATTTCCGCACCCTTGAAGGGCACTTTCCCATTAATAGCAAGCTGCCTTTCGATCGCAGAGCTTTTTCCCTCTATTGGGTAATAATGAATTCTGACGTTGTAAAGCCCCGCTTCTTCCATCTCCATCTGCCAGCGAATGGTTCCAGCCTCCGGCGTAATCACCGCTTTTCCATCCAAGCCTTCAAACCGATCCGCTATTTCAAAGCCGTCTCCAACCGTTTTTGAAAAGCTTTCCCCTTCGATTCGGATCACCCCAGCCGGACGCTCGGCAGTCGAATAGCTGTTCAAATAGTCGTCATAGCCGCCCTTGGCATAGGAATGCTCGCCCATCTCAAAAGCACTCATGGCTTGAACTTTCCCCCTATCAGAGGGTGTCGGAGGGTTATAGCTCCAAATGGACAAAAAAAATAAAACTAAAGCAAGTATGGCGATAGCATATTTCTTCGCTTTGCTGTTCAATTCTTCTCCCCTCCTGCTGCTAGAGATAAAATATTCCGAACAGCCCCTATTAATTGAATGGCTCAATAGGGACTGTTCGAGATGCGAAAGTAATCGCTATTTTTTATACACTTCGTCAATGGCAGCTTGAACATTCGCTTTAAATTTGTTGATAACGGTAGAGACTGAGTTTCCAGAAGTAAGCTCGCCAATGATATCGTAATAAGGCAATTTCGGGAATGTATTGTGATCGAGGACGAGCATGCCTTTTCCGGAAATGATTGCGTTCTCAATATCATCCTCATTCGTAAAGTTGCTCTCCAGCGTAGCTTGGTCTGGATAATCATAAATCGAATCGACATCGTTTATTTTTTCCCAAATGTACATGAGCTGCTCTGGATTCTCGACTTTTTTTGGAATCGCCAGGGACTGGAAGAGAGCTTCGCCTGCATGATAGGCGGAAGCACTCGGGCCTTTAGGGAAGGGAACGAAGCCGATGTCAAAATCCTTCATATCCGTCTTGAGTCCTCCGATCTCCCAAATGGCGCCTGCATACATCAGGGTGTTGCCTTGACGGAAAAATTGGCCAGGCTCTGTCCAATCTCCGCCTTCCGTAGCTCTTGCCACCTTCTCGGTTGCCACACGGGAAATGAAATGAAAGGCTTCTACCGTTTTTGGATCTTCTAAATTTTGCTTATCTCCTAGAGTAAGACTTGCTTCATTGGAGTACAGCGCCTGATCCATCAGCGAGCCTTGTGAAAGCCCCCATCTATCCAGCTTTCCATCGTTATTCGTATCCTTGTTGGCCTCTTTGGCAACTTGAATGAACGTGTCCCAATTCCAATTATCTTCATCTACATATTCCTGAAGCGACTTAAGTCCTAGCTGATTCAGAAGCGTACGATTATAGAAAACGCCACCCATAAAATCAGACTGATTATCCGTAAAACCATAGCCTCTGCCCTCATACTGCATAAACTCATTTGTAACCTTCTGGTTGAATACCTTCGTATTTTTCGTATACTCATCAATCGGCCAAATTAAATCTTGCTTTACCAATGACGGGATCATATAGGCTTTACCCAGTCTGACGATATCGCCGAGCGGCTCGCCTGCCACCAGAGATGCGACAACCTTCTGCTGATACTCACCGTAGTCAACAGCGACGTATTCCACTTTAAAATTATGCTTCTTCATTAGATCATCCAGGTTTTTCTTGCGCTGAATATTGTCTGGATTGTCCTCGGGTATCGTCATATCCCACCATGATACGATTTTGATCACCCGTCCGCCCATGTCAAAATCCATCTCTGGCGTCGACTGTTCATCCCCAGCTGCCTCACCAGCATTATTAGCCTCAGCAGGATCAGTCGTTTCCGAGCCTTCGTTAACGCTTCCCTCTACCGGTTCCTTATTGCTGTTACCATTACTGCTTCCACTAGCATTACTGCTTCCACTGGCATTACTGCCTGCATTACCGCTGCATGCTGCTAATGTAAATATCAACATTAAACTTAATAAAAAGACTCCCAGTTTTCTCACTCTCATATGGATCCCCCCTGAAAATGGATTACATAAAAAGTGTAGCGCTTACATTTCTGAGTAACAACCTGCCTGTATTTAGATGAATCACCCTATAAGTTATAGATTTCAATGAAATCGCTTTCTTGCTGTGCTAGTCCCGTTTACAAATGGTAAACAAATGGTTGAGGGATAAAGAAATGCACGTTGTGGAGAAGGCGTACGTTGAACATAATGGAAACATAATTACTTCATTCGTACGGAAATTCTTCCGAAGCTTATTATTGAAAATGAAAGTGAGGTTATAACCGTGTATAAGGTATTGCTTGTTGATCCAATGATTCATTCGAGGGAAAAGACGCAGAACATGCTTGACTGGACACATTTAGGTTTTATCATACAAGCGTATGCGGACAATTCCTCGGAGGCTCTGTCTTTAATGGATCGGGAGCCCTTTTCCCTTGTTCTCATTAATATTAAAAACGCTCAAGCAGATGGCATGCTGCTTTGCGAGCATATCCGCCAGCAAAGCCGCGTTCCGATTATCCTCTTGGAAGGGGACGATGATTTCCAGTTGGCTAGGAAAGCTTTGTCCTTTCAAGTAAGCGATTACATTACGCAGCCTGTTCAAGCTAGCGATTTAACGGCAAGCTTGCTTGCTGTAAAAAAAGAACTGGCATCCATGGTTGATGATCAACAACTGTTACATGCATCGCCTGTCCCCTTTAAGCGGAGCGAGCAAGGCAACTCGATTATTGATATCGTAAAAAAATACGTGGAGGAAGAATTGCACCTTAACATTACGCTAAAAAAAATATCCACCTTATTGCATTTCAACTGCGCTTATCTGGGTCAAAAATTCAAGGACCACGAAAACATGTCGTTTAATGAATACCTCCTTCAGCAACGGATGGAAAAAGCAAAGCTGCTGCTCGAAAAAACGGATATGCGCATCTATGAAATTGCTAATGAGGTTGGTTACACGGAAATCGATTGGTTCTACAAAAAATTTAAAGCGTATACAGGAGCCAGTGCGAACGAATATCGAAAGCAAATCTCTTAAATTCATAGCTGTCATTGCGAGCACAAACGTACAGGCCAGCTTCCCTTGGATGAGGAAGCTGGCCTGCTGCATGCCTGTTAACCTTAAAGATTCATTGCCTGTAAAATGTACTGATGCCGCTCTACTGTTCTACTGCTCTGTTGCACTACTCGCAGACAAATGGACAACCTCGTAATAGGCACCTTTCGGCTGCTGCTCCGAATCAAACAATAACGGCCAATTTTTGCGGCCTCTTACCGGAAAATAATCCAGCCAAGTATAGTCGTCTGCCGCTCCCCAAAACGTAACACCTGTCAGCACATCCTTATATTCACGAAACAGCTCAAAAAACTGCTTGTAACGTTGTTCCTGCTGACGCAGCATTTCAGCTGTCGGTACTGCTATATCCGTACGTCGGTCTTCAAAGGCGAAGACTGACACATCCATCTCCGTAATTTGCAGCTTCAAGCCAAGCGATGCATAACGCTCGATTGCCGCGCGGATGTCATCCAGAGATGGATCTATTAAATTCCAGTGTGCCTGCAGCCCAATGCCGTGTACTGGAGCCCCCTGTTCAAGAAGCGACTTGACGAGCCGATAAATTTTCTCACGCTTCCCCGGATTGCATTCATTGTAGTCGTTGTAGAACAACAGTGCCGCCGGATCAGCTTCATGGGCCAATCGGAAGGCTTGCACCATATAGTCGTCACCAATGCCCTCCAGCCACCTTGAGGGTCGCAGCAACTCTTCCCCTTCGTCGGTGACCGCTTCGTTGACGACATCCCAGCAATAAATGGTATCGCGGTATCGCTGCATAACCGCCATGATGTGAGCCTTCATCCGGGCTAGCAGCGTTTCCCGAGCTGCTGTACCGCCGTTTCCATCGTCAAATACCCAATCTGGTGTCTGATTATGCCACACGAGCGTATGTCCGCGCAGCTTCATGCCATGCTCTCTGGCAAACTGGGCAATCTGATCAGCAGCCTCGAATGTATACGTATCCTCTGCCGGGTGAATGCACTCAAACTTCATTTCGTTTTCCGCGGTCAAGCTGTTGTAGTGCTTGATCAGCAATTCACGTTGGCTTACAATCGTGTGACTATTTACCGCAGCGCCGATCAGAAAATCATTTTTGAAGCTTCCCGCCAGACTATCCGCTGAATTCAAATGCTTCTTCTCTGTCATTTTTCTGCCGCCTTTCGCTTTTTCTATGACGATGCTACTTTCCCTTCGCGCCCGTCAGCTGCAATACCCCAAAGCCGAATGCGTTTTGGTACGACTGTCCTGACCGATCATTCCACATGGCCACACTATCGCGGCTTCCGTCGCCATCCTCGTCATTATTGATTTGTACGTCAAATCCGATCAGATCCCCGGCTTTTGGCGCCTTGCCAATCCATGCGATAGATGCTTCCACTACATAACCATTCGCCGTCCGCTTCGTAGCCGAGATTAGATTTTTGCTTAACGAAGCCGGGCTGACACTTTGTTCATTCTCGAAGTTGATCCGATACTGTCCGTCATCGGAGTCATAGCTGCTGCTCGCCGCATTATTCTGGTCGATGAAAATCTCCACCGAATCCTGCTCCCACACATTCGCACTCTGTTTCGACAGCAGCGAGTCAGTCACCTCGGCCAGCACATACAAACGGCGACCGTCCCATAACGTTCTGACCTTGGCCTTCGATCCGCTTGACCCATTGACCCAGCGGTCGGTCATGATTGATTTTGCATTTGCCCATACCGCATCAATGCTGCCATCAATGACTGGCGTACCTTTTACAGCTTTAGCATATTGAGGCCCTTCAACGAGCTTTAAAACACCGAATTTGGACGTATCCGTATCCTGTGAATTCGTCTTGTCATTCCAGGATGTCTTCGTCACTGTGCTGCCAGACTTATCCACCATTCCCACATCGAACCCAAGCTCTTTTCCTAGCAGCCCTTTCATAGGAACCGCAGCTTCAATGCGGTAGCCGCCTTCTGTCTTGACCGCTTTGTAATTCACGGTTTTATCCTTATTCGCTCCACTGCGCTGGAATGTATATTTTTTATCGTCCGCCTCGTAAGACGTTGTCTTGCCATTGTTGCCGTCTATATAAAGCTCGACCGCATCGCTGCCATTCGCCGTCTTATCCAGCACATCAACCGTTACATAAAGATGCTTCTTATCCCAAAGCGTCTTCACCTTGGCAATTGCACTGCCATCCTTCGAGATGGATACGAGCGGTGCTCTATTCCAAGCCTCCTCCAGCTTGCCGTCGATCTTCGCACTTCCCTCCGCTGCCGTTGCTTGCATCGTTTCGACTGGCACCTTGCTCGGATCGACGAGCGCCCAATACGCGAATTTCGCCTGAAGCCGCTCATCGAACAATAGCGGCCAATTATTGCGCGTGACAGGGAAAGTACGGAGCCATGTATTAAGGTCGTCCTTGCCCCAGAAGATTACTGCAGTGAGCTGATCCTTATGCTTTTTAAACACATCGAAAACTTCCTTGTACCGATTTGCCTGCTTAATTTGCAGCTCAAGCGGAAACGCATCATAGGAATCAGCGTCATTCGTATAGGCACTCATATCAAGCTCCGTGATTTGCTGCTCAATGCCAAGATCCCGGAAAGCCTGAAGCATATCATCAAGTGACTGAACGGACGGGGACGCAATGCCAATATGTGTCTGATGGCCGACGCCGTCCACAGGGATACCCTTGCCTTGTAGGCGCTTGATTAAATCATGCAAATCTTGTCGTTTTTGAGGAATATCCGTGTTGTAGTCGTTAATAAACAGCTTGGCCTGTGGATCTGCAGCATGTGCATATTCGAACGCCTTCTCGATAAATTCCTCGCCTGCGATTTGGTACCACAGGCTGTTGCGCAAACCATTCGGCTTCTGGTCACCGGAATCAAGAACCTCATTCACAACGTCCCAAGCATAGATTTTGCCCTTGTATCGGCCGACTACCGTCTCAATATGCCGCTTCATTCTTGCATACAGCAATTCCTTGCTGGCAAGATTGCCTTTCTCATCGTAGAACACCCAATTTGGCGTTTGGGAATGCCAGATTAGCGTATGGCCGCGAACAGCAATGTCATTGTTTACAGCAAAATCAACGATTTTATCCGAGCGTGTAAAATCAAATTGACCCTCCTTCGGCTCGGTAGCATCCCACTTCAGCTCATTGCCTGCGGTCAGACTGTTGAAATGCTTCTGTAGCAGCTGCGCATCCGGCCCGGTAGCATCTTCAATTTCATTCACGAGCAAGGAGGATCCAAGTAAAAAATCATCAGCAAATACATCTTTTAGAGAAGGAATATCCTTTTGAATTTCAATAGGTACCAAATCTGGCGTGCGCGCAATAACAACATCGTCCACATTGAATGCCAGTTTCGCATGATCTATGGATTCAAAGTAAACACCTAGAGTCTCAAACGGATGGAGCAAGCTGTAAGTTCCAGTTAGCTTCACCCAGCCGCTTTCCGTTACTGTTTTGGCAGCAACTGACTCATAAAACATGTCCCCATTCGTTTTCCGCTCGATCAGCATGGAGACGGACGAATCAGGCGTTCCCGCAGGCAGGCGAACCCAAGCTGAGAGCTCATAGGAATTGCCGACCTCCATAAACGAGGCTAGATTGAGCATGGGGCCGTTCCAGCCCTCCGTTCTTCCTGTAACCTGAAGACCAAATTTCCCCGAATGGGCAGCCGAAGCAGCAGCCGTCAGGCTTTCGTTGCCGCCGCGTCCATACCACCCTTGTGTAGTACCGTCCTCGAAATCCGTCGTGATTTGTTCAGCTTCGCTTGGCGGCTCTGTGCTGGCTTCCGCATGCGTCTGCTTTGGCAGCACGCTAAGCGATAAGGACGTTACCATCAAAATAGCAACCAGCAACAACGAAATAGAGCGTTTCAGTCGATTCTTCTTCATTTAATACACCTTGCCTTTCAACTTATATTCCATAAAGCTCCCTTTTGGGGCGTGTCATGGCAGCATTTTCTTTCTACCAAAATGAACCATAGATCATTCCCTCACTTAAAAGTGTAGCGGTTACATTTTTGAACAACAACCTGTCTATCTTGTGTTCAATTACCTGTCATATTATAGGTTTATGGATGTCCATCTGCTTCGAAAGCAGCTGTCTAATAACAAAAAGACCGCAATTCCCAACCAAATGGCAGGACCAAATGGCAGGGGTTGCGATCTTTGTGCTTTATCATACATATTTACGATTTGTTATTTAATCATTGCGCTCTAGCCTGCTCTCCATCGCATAAGGATCGATTGTTTGAATCGTTCCATCATCATTGTAGTGCAATTCCGTGAATTTAACACAGCGCTTGTGATTGACGCCTTCGGAGAGTGAGCTGTCGTGATAGAACAAATACCATTTGTCCTCAAACTGAACGATAGAATGATGGGTCGTCCAGCCAATTACCGGTGTAAGAATGGTGCCTTTGAACGTATAGGGACCCATTGGGCTGCGGCTAACCGCGTAAACCAGCTTGTGCGTAGTCCCTGTTGAATACGACAAATAGTACCAGCCGTTATATTTATGCACCCAAGGCCCCTCGAAATATCGTCGATCCTCATCACCAGCTAGAATCGGGCTTCCGTTTTCGTCGTGAATCGAAATCTCCTGTTGCTCACCTTGAAAAGACAGCATATTCTCGCTCAGCAATGCGGCCCGCGGCCCCAGCGCTGCCTCCTCCGCCTTCGGACCTGCTGCGTCCGGCTCAAAGACGCCGTTCTGCCATTTTTCCAGTTGTCCTCCCCAAAGACCTCCGAAGTAGATGTACGACTGATCGTCGTCATCCACGAATACAGCCGGATCAATACTGAAGCTGCCCGCCATGTAGTCAGGCTCTGCAGTAAAGGCACCCGCTGGTGACTTGCTTGTGGCTACGCCAATCCGAAATATTCCTTCATGATCCCGAGCAGGAAAAAACAAATAATACGTATGGTTCTTATAGGCGGCATCCGGCGCCCATAGCTGCTTGGAAGCCCAAGGAACATCCTTTAGATGCAATACCTCGCCATGGTCTACGACAGCCGCTTCAAAACTGTCTAGAGACAGTACATGATAATCCTCCATCGCGTATTGATCCCCATTATCGTTGTCAGGACCATCATGGTCGAGATCATGGGACGGGTAAATATAGATTTTCCCTTCAAATACGTGTGCAGAAGGATCTGCCGTAAAAATATGGGTAACAAGCGGTTGATTAGGTACTGGTGCATTAGACATATGAATTCTCCTCCAATTCAGGGTCATTTAAAGCTTCATGCAACCGGAAAATGGCATGATGGTTGCTTCCTTCAATACCGTCCCGCTTGCATGGTTGGCAATGTAATGGGACTTCGAATGCGGCGAAGGAGCGCATGCATCAAGTTCACCGGTTTCCTCCGTTTACAAGAAAACGGTCTCGATATTCTTGCGGCGTTATTCCCGTCGCCTTCTTGAAAAAGCGTGTAAATGAATGTGCCGCTTCGTAGCCGACGGCGGAGGATACTTCTCGAATTTTAAGCTCCCCGTTTCTTAGCAGCTCTCTGGCTTTTTTCAAGCGGCAGCTATCTATATATTCGGATAAATTCACCCCTTGCTCCTGCTTAAAAAACCGGGATAAGTACGATGGATTAAAATAATTGATTTCCGCCAGCCGCACTAAGGATAAGTCCTCGCTTAAATGTTCTTCAATATATCGGCATATACGGTCGATTACACTGGTCGTCCGCTCTAGCTCGCCGTTATGCTTAACTTTGAACAGGCGGTCGGCAATGACATGCAAATAGGCAATCCCCTCCTTCATGGATGAATGCTCATCAAGACGCATCAGTTTTCCATAATCACCAATCTGGTGGTAAAGCCCCCAGCGATTAATGGAAGAAAGCAGCACAAGCGCGATAGAATAATAGCTCTCTATCGCTCGGTGAACATTGCCCGTTGGATGCAGCATGCCCGTCGTCATTTCCTCCACTACCTCATAAAACTTCTCCCTTTTCCCAGCCTCAAGATAGGCTTGCATTAATTCCGTTCTTTGAGCAATCATACTGTCTTCTTTCCTGTTTGAAGGCTCAAGCTGCTCCGTGCGATCCGTTAAAATAATGGATAACCCGTCAGCAATGGTCATTTGATGCAGCTGACGCAGTCTTTCATATTGCTGCGATACCGCTGCCCATTCACAAGAGGCGCCACTTATAGTAAAGGCAATCGTTAAGCCTAGCGATTCCAAACATGTCTCCTGAATGAGCTCAAGCGTTCCTTCCAAATAGCGAATTAAATGACTATAAAACCTTTCCTCGACATGTTCAGATGGCTGAAGCAGCCATAACAAATTGCCGTGCGTATCAACAATTCCAATATGCCGCGTCTGCTCTGACAAATAGGAATGCCCGATCATTCTGGCGGAATTAATCATCTCGCTTCTATCGGAGTAAGGGGTCTCAGCTGGATAGGACAAATGACCAACTACCATTACAACCGGAATCAAAGGACTCAGATCGATGTTCAGTTTGCCAAATTCCTTGACCAACACCTCTTGATCCTGGCAAAGAAGATGGCTTTTTTGCAAAAGATGTCTAATATACTCTCCTTGTGCCATAAATTCTAGCATATACATCTGTTCACGGGATCGCTCGACTAATGCGCTCAATTGATTGTTTTGATGGATCTCTTGCATCACTTCTTGTACAACTTCCGTTATTTTTGCATAGCCTTCCGTCTTCAATAAATACCGGACATCCGACATTTGAATCGCCTTATAGGCATACTGAAACTCGCTATAGCCCGTTAGGAAAATGATTTTGCACCGTGGCCAATACATCTGGATTTCATCAGACAATTCCAAGCCGCTCATGCCTGGCATGCTAATGTCAGTGATAACGATATCAATTCGGGTACGTTGCAGCCAATTGAGCGCTTCTTTACCAGAGTATGCTTTACAGACATCCAGCTTGTCTGGCATCCAGCGCTGAAATACTTCATATAACCCATCCGTAATGATGTCTTCATCATCCACGACTAACAGTCTAAGCAATCTCATTCTCCTCCTTCAGCTTAATGCGAATGACGACCTTGAGACTATTCAGCTCGCCTCTAGACAGAAGCAAACCGCTATTTCTTCCATACGTTAAAATAATGCGCCTGTGAATGTTCATCATGCCCGTCATTTCATAAGACTCTGTAGTACTGTCCAGGCGTTTCTGCAAGGCTTCAATCTCGGTATCGCTCAGTCGATTCCCATTATTCACCACTATAATTCGAGCCTCAGTCTGATCCAGCTCAAAAGCAACGCGAAGCAGTCCATCTTCCGTCATTTTCTCCAGACTATGCTCGTATGCGTTTTCGATAATAGGCTGAATGATCAGCCTGGGCACACGGATATTCTCCATTTCCTTTGGCAAGTCATCAAATTCCACGCGAATCCGTCTTGAAAACCGGAGCTTCTGAATTTCGGTATACATGCGAGAGTGCCTCGTTTCCTCAGCCAGCAGCACATTATCCTCCCCATTACGGGTAATGAACCTAAAATATTCTCCCAGCATATTCGTAAATTCTTCAATGCGCTCCGTATCTCCGGTTCTGGCCAATGAATTAAGGATGAAAAAGCTGTTATAAAGAAAATGGGGATTTATTTGAGATTGAAGCTGCTTGAGCTCCGCCCGCTGCATCATCAGCTTTTGCTTAAAATCCTGATCAATAAGTGCCTGCAATTTATTCAGCATTTGGTTGAACCGATTATACAGATAGCCGAATTCATCCTTCTCCTCGTGCTCAATATGAATATCCAATGCACCTCCTTCCATTCTCCTAAAGCTCTGAACGAGAAGCAGCAAAGGTTTATGAACGAATTTATAAGTTGAATAAGAATAGATAGCGATGGCAATGAAGGTCATGATTGCGAATAGCCATGCCCAGATTACGAACTTGCCCAGCGGTTTGCGTACCGTTTCCTCAGGCAAATACGAAGCAACGGTAACACCCAATTTCTCGGAATGCGCTTTGTCAATGTGATATTTTTTGTCATCAATAATCAGCTTGGTCGTACTGGCCGCCTCTACTTCTCTTATATCGCCTTGAAGCCTTCCACTTAGCTCCTCGTCGCTCATCAATACAAATCCCGTCGTATCCGAAATCAGAAAAGATCCGCTTTCTGGATAAATATTGACTTGGTCCAGCGCATATCTCAGCTTTTCCCTATCCAACTCGATTTGTATGACGAATAGCGGCTCTTCTCCCTTCTTGCCGCTATACTTGGAGGTGCTAAGATGAAGGGTGTTCTCCCACTTTACAAGTCGCTGCTCGCTCCTTCCAATACTGAAGCGAAAGTAATTGTACTTATCCACGTCAAGATCAGTGATCGCATTGCTGAACGAGATTGTTTTGTTAACAGGACGGATATGCACATAAACATCCTTAATATATACACTGCTATTCTTAAAGGAAGTTAAGCGACGGATCAAGTAATTTAAGCTCGCTCTTTTTTCAACATTGTCCATCATCTCCCAAGTGACAACGAGCCTATTCAATTCAGTATCCTCCAACAAGTCGAACTCCTGCAGCTCCATCCATTCGATTTCCCGATTAAGGGCTTCCAAATAATTGGTCAATTGCGCTTCAGAAGTTCTCGACAGGCCTTCGCTGGCATTTTTATAGCTCCAATTATACAAATATACGCCTAGCAGGATAATAGGCAGAATCACGATGAGATAAATAATGACCTGTCGCATGAATATCGTGTTACGCCAAGAATGCGCGGGAAATTTAAGCAAACAAAATCCTCCGATGCTGCTTTTATAAGTCGTGAGCAAGTATTGTGTCTTCCAGCAGACAAAAGTCGAAGAAACCTCTCCCTACTTCAGATTACCGCCTCTTGCTGCATACCACTGATTTACCTCCGCTGTTGTGCTGCTCCCGCCGAGCCTATTCCAATCGTCTACAAATCGGTCGAATTCGTCGATGGAACTGCCAAGTATAATATTAACGAAGGTGTCGATTTGAAGATTATACAAAATCGCTTGCTTCACAAGCATCGTTTCCGTTGGTGGTCCTACAAAGCTTTCGTATAGCAGCTGGTCATTCTTCATATATTGGTCAAGGACGGAAAAAGCACCAGATGGCCCATAGGTTCGCTCCCAGCCCCAGCCTGACTCTTTATTCGCATTTCCGGAACGGGAGATTTCGATATTTTTATAGATGAAACTGGCTTCATCCTTTAAGACCGAATGATCGTCATTTCCGCCAGCCTCTGCTATTTGGCGATACGCCTCCAGATTCTTCATTGCCGGGAACGGCGTCACCGGAGAAAGCTTCCAGACCGGAAACGGAGAGCTGTAATAGGTTTCATATTCCGCTGTCCCACCCCAGTTCTTCTCCAGATGCAAATTAAAAAGCTTAACGATGGCTTCAGGATGCGGATACCCTTTTCTGACGGCAAAAAAATGGCTGGTGTTAAACCGCAGCGGTACCTTTGGCGCTTCTCCTGACACAGAAACGATCGGAAATGCCTGCCACTCCGCATTTGGATCAGCAGCACGGCTTGATTGAACTGTAAAGGACCCCCATTGCTCGCCATAAAGCATGCCAACTTTCCCCTCAGCAATTAGCTTTTCTTCTTTCAAGCCATCCTTAAGAGCAAATTCGCTATCAATTTGACCATCCCGATACATATTTTGCAGAACCTTTAGCGCGTCTTTCACTTCTGGTTGAATCCCGCCATATAAGAGCTTTCCCGACGCGTCCTTCATCCATATATTAGGATAAGCCTTGTAGCCAGCCATAAAGCCCGTCAATCCCATAACGGGATCAAATAAATACTGCGTCACTGCTAGGCCAAACGTATCATGAATGCCATTTTGGTCAGGGTCATTTTCTGTAAACGCTTTCGAAATAGCTAATACGTCGTCCATGGTTTTCGGCGGCTCTAATCCTATTTTGTATAACCAATCTGTACGCAGCCATATGAACATCGCCCCTTCAATAGAAGAGCTGGTCTCTGGTATGCCCATCAGCTTCCCTTCAACCGTTGCTGCTTCAAAAGGCCCCGTCCCCTCTTGGCTTAAAATTTTCTTCGTAAACGATGAGCCATATTGCTCATAAGCTTCAGACAGATCCTGAATCAGTCCGGCATTGCTGAGCATCCTCAGCTGCTGCGCATTGACTTTGACGACATCGGGAATATTTCCTGAAGCAAAGGCCCCGCTCAGCTTTTGATGATAAAGGTCACCTTTGGCAATCCATTCATATTTGATTTTTATGCCAAGCACCTGTTCATATAGACGAATCCACCTATTATTCTCGAATGTTTCTCCTGGCAGTTGGCTGATTAAATTCTCTAAGCTATCGTCGCTTTCTCTTGCAAAGGTTAATTCAATAGCTGGATTATATGGGCTTAGCGCAGGCTCTTGATAGATAGTCCCTCCTTCAAGCCTGTTCGAGCTTTCTTTATTAGTGCCGCTGCTATAATCGCATGACGTTAGGAGTTGAACAGACAATAATGCAGCAAGCAAAAGCTTGACCTTGTTCATTATTGGTATCCTCAACAGGTGTGCCCCATTTCACATTAGAAAATATCGACCCAGTCTATTACTCTAATTATCCAAATTATGAGAAGAAACACAATACACATCTCTTTATTTTGTTACCCGTCCTTTACTATTGCCCGCATTCCTTCGCTTCTTGAGCTTCAGGATAGCCACAAGGAAGCAATAGCAAGAAGTAAACAGGCTCTCCTTATTCTTTTTCATTATTCCCGCCATCGAATATCCGCCTCATAATACTTCCGGCTCACCGGCCGCTTGCGCAGCTTCACTCTAAGCTCGCCATCCTTCACCATCGCCCTGCACACACGGGGGCGCACACCAACAGGCAGCTTTATCATTTCCTTCCGATTGCCGGGCAGCCCTTCCACTCGCAGGCGGTCTTCCTTTACCCATAAACGAAGCTCTTCCGAGCGCACATGTGCGGGAAGCGGATATTTAACGATGATAAATTGCTCGCTCTGGGAAAAAGAGTACGGCGAAGCTTGCTCCGCAATTGCTCCGGCAGCTTCAGGCAGCGCTTTGGTCATCATTTTTCGCACAAATTGCTCCACCCAGTCCGGCTCGCGCAGCACATCAAACCCTTTAGGCAGCTTCTGCCCTTCAACCCAGCGTTCCAGCTCATCCCATTTGGATTCCATCGTTTACCTCCCACCTCCCGGCCTATCTTCACTATATGCGCCGCCGAGTTGGGCGGTGCGGCTGCAATAGGATCGCTGCCTATATGAAAAGCAAGGCAGCGGCCAGCCTGCTGCTCAAAGCAGGGAACCTCTGGGCGAATGCCGCATACGATATTACAACCATACGCTTAGCAGCAAGGAGGTCTTTGCTATGCCCGCTATAGTCGGCTTCGTAAAAATCGTAAGCGTCGGCTCCAGCTCCATCGTCCAGTTTGGCGACGCCGTGCAAATGTCGCCCTCTAGCACTTCCAAAACCTACGCTGGCTCAGGCTCCTTCCTTACCGGCAGCCTGACGAATTCCAACAACGCCGTAAGCGCCACGAATACGCTGGATCCAGACGTGCAGGACGGTACGCAAAATGAAGTAGCAAACGGGGTCAATATCGTATGAATTGGACCGTTCATCAGACGATTACGATACATCAGCTCCGCGTGGACAACGTCTCGAACAGCTCTGTCCTGCAAATTGGCAGCGCAGGCTCCATTCGCTCCTTGTCCCAGCTGTATAATACGGGCGGCTTCACGGGACCAGCCGCTCAGCTGGGGGGCGAAAATCCGCTCTCCTTCGTTCCGCTGCCCAATCCGACCTAAGACAGGAGGTTTCAATGATGCAGCAGCAGCCGAATCAGCTGTCGCCATGGCAGGCCTGGTCGCTTGACGTCGCAAAGCAGCTCCAATGCCAGCAGGAAAGCATCACTGCGTTGGAGCAGCAGCTTGCGGCCATCTGCGAGCAGCTCAAAAGGCTTGAAGCGAAACCTACTTATAATGTGGAAAATTTGCAGTACCATTTTGACCAATTGAAGGTAGAAAAGCTTGAAGGTACGCTCAATATCGGCATGACTCCACAGGGATCTCCGGATATGAAAGGCGATATTGAGCAGATGGCCATATCCAAGCCGCTCGTCTATCCCGCTCCGCCTAATGGTGCCGCTCAGCCATCGGATCCCTATGCCCCGATTCAAAATGATTTGAACCAGTATATCGACAATGAAGGCGCACAGAAGCTGATGCAGATGGAAAAGCAATTTTGCATGCCGCTCGATCCCCATCACCGCAGACTCATTTTGTCCGATATCCGCAGCCAAATGCCTGCGCGCATCCAATATTACGCAAGGTCAGTGCCCCGCCAGGATGGGGTTAGCGAGGAAACCGCGGCCCAGCAAAACCGAGCCGAGGTGTTCGCCAAAACGGCTCGCGATGCCGACGCAGCAATGCTTCAATATATGCAGCAATTACAGAATGGAGGCGTAAGGGAAGCCCATGATTAAATTTGTCGTACACAATGATTGCCTAAGCGTTGGTAAAGTTGACATTCTCGGTATATCCAGCGCATCGCATTTTCAGATCGGAGACAGCGACTATGTTACGCTTTATTCGATTTTTGATACACCGCCCGAATCCGTAATCGTTGGCCCACTCGCACCTTTTCCAGAGCCAGGTGGCGCCAGCAGCGCAGAAGGGGAGGGCTCGGAATGAGCTTTCCTCTCGACTACCCGATTCGTACGGCTGAGGTTGGCGTTTTGACGATTATCAGCGCATCAGGTTCGGCCATCGTACAGCTCGGAGATCGCGGGCTATCGACGCCAAAGCTTCGCGCGCTTGCCCTCCAGCGGGAAATAAGCCATGACCAGGCAGGCGATGTTTATTTTGAATCGTATGATCTATTCACCCAGTCGTTTCCGAGCTTTGATGATTTTGATGGCCCGGCTAAAGACATGGTCCATATTAAGCGCACCAATCATTGTCCACGCATCGTAGTTGGCTGCGTTTATATTATTGCAATGGGCTCATCCTCGAGCGTACAAGCGGGAAATGCGATGGAAACGATCGCCGAATCGCGGATTAAGCATATTCGCCAGTTCAAGCGTCCTATTCCAGTACCCGGCATCGGCTGCCCGCTTCCCTCGGTCAAGCCTGCTCTGTATAGGTGAATGTCATTATAGATAACCGATATACTGTACGAATAACCCGCAGGGCAACAGGCCCTTGCCAAGCTTCCGCTTTTTCAACTAGGCATTAGCTGAAATGCGGATGTGACGGTACAAACGTCCAATTTTTTCATACGCCTCCGGCATACATTAACCATGTGAACAAAAGCTTCACACTTACAAATCATTCAGGAGGTTGTTAATCGTGGGATACCCTGTAGGAGGCGCTAACGTAGGTTGTGGTCCAATCGCGGGTGCCAACAGTTGTTGGACAAATACGGGCACAATTCTCGTTCTCTTTATTTTGCTAGTTATCATCTTGCGTACCTTCTGCTTCTAAGCTTATTCACACCATTGCATGTAGCGCATAGGGATACGGCTTGCTCTAAAGCCAGCTTCATCTAAGCAGCATTTGCAGTAAAGGGGTAGACGGATACTGACACAGCAATAACCGGCAGAGGGAAGGGCTCCCTGCCGGTTATTGCCTGAGCCAGCCTAGCTATTGCCCGGAAGCACGCTCCGCTATCTCCTTCGTAATCTCATCCCCGCCCTGAAGGCGCCACTGCTTGACGAATTCATCAAAGCTGTCCAAGCTTTGGTCGCCAACGATGATTTTCAAATAAGTCTCGTTCTCCAGCTGCTCCAGCGCGTCCCATTTTGTGCCCATCGCTGGGGTAGCACCGTAGAAAACACTATTTACTTTAATCATGGGTGATTTTCGAATGGCACCGACGCCATATTCGTAAGCTGCTGCGGGCTTCCACGCATCCAAATTTTTCTTCGGGTTCTGATGCTCGGTCTCCGTCATTTCATACAGCAGGTAAGAGTCAGGATCAAGCGTCGATGGGTCAAGCTTGCCTTCCAGCACGCCTTGCAAATTATCATAACGATTGTCTACCGCATCCGAATAATCAAGCAGCAGGTCGAACGGATAATAATGGCGCAGCTGCACGCCGGACTGGGATGCATATTCATCCAGCCATTGGGTTTCCTGAATGTTCGGGTCCAGCCGCCGCTCCAGGCGGGTAAATACATTGAGCAGCTTAACGACCGCCTCAGGATGCTCATAGCCTTTACGCACAACGAGATAACGATCCGTTACTGGTGCGGTATGTGTCACATACTCCCCGTTCGCATCAACCGGAGCCGCATAAGCGCGCCACTCTGCTTTCGTATCCTGAGCTACTGCTTCTGATAGCGGCCAATAAGGCATCCACCACGGCCCAAAAAACATCCCGGCTCTGCCTTCCACAATCGGCTCCTCCGACTCCCGATACAGTACAAACTGTTTGTCGATCAGCCCCTCCTTGTACCAGTCGGCCAGCTGGCCGAGCGCAGCTTTGCTCTCCGGAGTAATCGAGCCGTATACGACATTGCCATCTGTATCCCTTATCCAATTTTTCGGAAACGCATGGAACGAATGAAAAATCGAATCAAATCCGCTTGGATTCGGCTTCTGTCCGAATACAACAATTTTATCACCAGCGATACCAACGGTATTCGCCTTGCCGTCGCCATCAGGGTCACGCTGTACGAAGGCTCGGGCGATCTCCTCAATATCACGTAGCGTCTTCGGCGGCTCCAGCCCCAAACGATCCAGCCAATCCTGGCGCACCCATAGCAGGGTGACCGCATCCATCTCAATGGCCACATTAGGCAGACCGTAAAGCTTGCCATCACGCGAAGCCTCCTCCAGCGCCTTCCCGCTTGATGAAGCATAAATATCTCGTACCAGCTTGGAGCTGTATGCCGCATACGTACCCGTTAAATCCTGAATCATATCATTGTCGATAAGCTTCCTCAGCTGGGCGCGGTCAACAACCATTGCATCAGGCATATCGTTGCTCGCAATGGCAAAGCTGATTTTTTGCTCAAAGGCATCGTCGCCCTTCGCTTCCCAGGCATGAACCACCTTTATATTGGTCAATTGATCCAAGTAGCGGGAAATGGGGTTGTTATCATTGGTGTCGCTGCCGGATAAGCGGGATTCGGGAATTTTGAACCCTACCCGAACGCTGACCCGCTCTGGCATGCTTCCATAAGCGAGTGGCTCCGCGCTGCTATCTGCCCGTTCATCCCCTTGCAAGCCGCTCGTCTGCGCTGGGCTATTATTGCCTGTACAAGCGCTGGTCAGCAGCAGCACAGCCATTATAAGCAAAGCTAATCTCGCTTTCATTGCTCCCCCTCCATTTCCCCTTGGATTGTCACCATCCCAACCGCCGCTTCCTCTTTTTACGCCAATTCTAATAACCGCCTATACGCACTCGCTCGGCACGGAACTCGCTAGGCAGGCTGCCTACCAGCTCACGGAACAGCTTGCTGAAATATTTATCATCCTCAAAGCCTACAGAACAAGCAATTTCGTAGACGGGCATTTCTGTCGTGAGCAGCAGTTCTTTCGCACGCTCCATTCTTATGCCGCGAAGCATTACGCCAAAGGGCATCCCGGCAAAACGGGCGAAGCAGCCGCTAAAATAGCTCCGGCTCATTTTCACATAATCCGCCACATCAACCTGATTAAGCTTGCCGGCCGCTTCACGGCGAATATAGACCGTAGCCCGCAGCATGCAATGAAACACCTCTTTGGAAAGCGACAGCGCAAGCATTCTGCGCTGGGCATAATCCGAGAAGCGGCGCAGCCAGCTTTTATAGTCCTGCCAGCAGCGCGAACGAATGAGCTCTGCGCGAAGCCCTTCCGCCTCACTTGGCTGCATCAGCAGTGCAGACCAGCTCTGTAATAAGTTTTGGCCAAATAGCATGAGCTGCTCCTTGCTCGCCCGAAGCTGCTCCAAACGGCATATGAGTGTTTCCCAAGCAGCTGGGTAAAGCGCCCAGCGCAAATCAGCCATATCAGCGTCAAGCAGCAGAAGCTGCCCCTCCTGATCAGTGGATGCCGTAAGCTGCTGAAGCTCGCCAAAGCTCATTTGTATGCTGTCATGCTGGCCGGAAGACTTATAAAACATCACGGTAGCAAAGCGCTCCTCCAGCAAACGCTTCACATCAGCCAGCTCCTTCTCTTGCAGCCCCGTAACGATAGCATAATGAAAACGGCCCTTTAACAGCTGAGCCAGCTCCCGCTGCCATTCGGACTCTGGGGTAAGATGCGGCAGCGGGATCAGCCATAGCCCTTTCAGCTCTAGCAGCGTAAAATTTTTCAAGACCGGCAGCCGGCACAGCTCGTCTTTCCCTGCCCCTTCCTCTAGCGGGTAACACACCAGCGCGGCATCCGCCTTCATCCGCTCCGCTGCGGCGCTCAGCTCCGCCCCCGCGCGAAAGCTGTTTTCCCACCGAAAGCGCTGAACGATTCTTTGCATCACTTCATCCGCTTTATCGGGCTCAAGCAGCGTCTTCACAATATAATCAATCGCTCCTAGCCGCAGCGCCTCCTGGACATAATCAAACTCATGATGACAGGTCAGCACGACGCTGCGAATAGTGGGAAAGCGCTGCTTAATTTGCTCGATTAGCTCAAAGCCGGATAACTGCGGCATCGTAATATCGGTGAATACGAGATCCACCTCCGTATGCGTGAGTAGCTCAAGCGCTGCTTTTCCATCCCCCGCCTCGCCAACGATCGAAATGCCGAACATCGACCAGTCGAACAACGAAATAAAGCCTTTGCGCACCAGCCGCTCATCATCGACTACAATCGCTTTAATCATCGAACTCCTCCTTCGCTTTACGTGGAATCACGATGGTCACTACCGTTCCCTGCCCCAGCTCGCTCTCAATGCGAAACTGCATCTGCCCATTGTAAAATTGCCGCAGCATCCGGTTCACATAGGACAGCCCAATCCCAAGTCCGCGCTTCGCCTTGCTGTCGTCACCGGACAGCAGCTTTGCAATCGTCTCCGGCTCAATGCCGGAGCCATTGTCCTCTACCCGCAGCAGCATCTCCGCGAGGCCAACAGGCTCAATCGTAATCACGATGCGCCCTGTACGGTCACTCATCCCGTGGTAAATAGCATTTTCGACGAGCGGCTGCAGCAGAAAACGCGGAACCGCAACCTGCAGCACCTCACCTGCAACATTGAGCTGAAATTCGAATTCATAATCATAACGAATGCGCTGCAGCTCCATATAATTCGTCATTGCTTCAATCTCTTCTTCAACGGTTACGATTAAGCTTTGCTTGCCCAAATTATAATGCAGCACCTTGACGAGCAGCGTGACCAGCTTATCAATTTCCTTCTGCCCGTTCATCCGAGCCAGCCACTGCACCGAATTGAGCGTATTATGCAAAAAATGCGGATTAATTTGGCTCAGCAGCTTTTCAATTTCAAATTGGCCTTTTTGCTTTTCCTTGTTGGCAACCTCAGCAATCAAATCATTAATCGTCGTTTTCATATTTTGAAAATTATTAAGCACAAAGTCGAACTCCTCGACATTGGTAAAAGAAACCGGGCTTGTGCGATTTTCCGCCATGCGCACAATTTCTACATTGACCTTGCGCAGCGGCCGATAAATTTGCTTCCAAATGAACAGCGCCAGCAGCAGCGCAAAGACGAGCGTGGAGCAAGCCAGCACGAGCATTTTGCTCAGCCAGGCATACATTTCACTATTAAAGGCCGATTTGCTGACGACGGCTATAAGCTGCCAGCCTTGGGCGCTCGGATAGCGGAACAAATGATAATCCGCCACCTCCTTATGCAGCTCGGGAAAACCAGCATCTACCGCCTCCCGCACCTGCATCGGCATGCTCTCGTCCTCCATATACGTCATGCTGCCCTGCTCATTGACTAGCACATGAGTAACCTTCATGCCATAGGTCTGCTGCTGCAAAATGCTGCGAAATAAATTGTAATTCGTTTCCAAATAAATATACAGCTTATGCTCGCTTCCTACCCGAACGATGCGCTGCTCGGAGAATACCATATTGCTGCTGGAGCTGTACTGCGTTGGATGAGGCCCATAATAATCCGCGCCATTATAATGAATAAACAAGGGTAGCGCTTTGCTGTCAAAGTTCGGGTTCATTGCCAAATTGGAAAACAGCACCGGGTTTTCTTCATCTGGCATAATGTAAGCGGTCAACCCCAAATAAGGATTCGTGAAATTAACGAGATTGATTTTCTGATCAATGGCGGTCATCATTTGAGATTTGCGCGAAATTTGCCGCTCCTGCAAAAATTCAGAAACCTCGTCTACGATTTGGCCATCGAGCGCAAATTGCTTGGAGGCAAAATCAAGATTGTTGATAGCGTTTTCAAGATTTACCGCCTCTTGGCCCAGGCTGGCGCTAATTCCGCTTTGAATTTTGTTGGAGAAGATCGCATAGATGGAGGAATACGTCAGAAAGCCGACCAGAACGAGCGGCAGCAGGCAGCCCAGCATCACATAAAAAATTAATGTGCGCCGCAAGGAACGGGCCGCAAAGCGGTTGTGATACACCGGCTGTTGTGCTGACATCGCTGGCTGATCCCTCTCTTTCGGACATGTCGCTGACAGAGCTATATTATTTACGTTCATTTACTAGAGTTAGAAAATCTTGTTATTATCTTACGATTGGCCTGCCATTTATGCAAGGGGGGAATGGACGCTTTTCGCGATTTTCTTTGCCTCCGGATGTAGTCATAGTCTCATTCGATCATGGAGCGTCCAAGCCCGCGTTTGCCGCAGGACGTAATTAGCCCCGCCAGTTGGCGGGGCTATTAATTATTTACTGTCTAGATCCTATGCCCCTATTGCCTTCTGCCACTGCCTATTGCCTTCTGCTCTCTGCCTATTGCTTGCGATAGCCGAATACTTTCTTATTTTGCTCGACATTCCACGCGAGCACCTCATCATACCCAAGCCCCTTCGCCTTTTCAAGCATTTCCTGGCGCAGCTTATCGAACTCGGCTTCATTTTTCGCATAAACCATTTTCCACGAAAACTGCTTGATTACCTGTGCCACTTGGCCGCGCTTCTGCTCCAGCTCATCGCTGATGACAGAAGGTGGCGTGCCTGTGAACAGCGGACGCATAATAGCCAGCTGATTATTTTTCTCCAAATAATCCTTAGCCGTCAGTGCGCCGCCCATCGCTGCTCGCCAGTCTTGATCAAGCTTCGATGGCGATTTTTCAAGCGTCGACTGCCATAGATTATAATCGTACGGCTCGCCGTTGTCGGGGTTAATATTCGTGTTTTTGAAGGTAGAATTGTTCAGCTGACTCATGCCGTCCTTCCACGTGCCGCCACCAAACTCCTCCGGCACCGCTGTATCATTTGCTGGAAGCGCCTGCTCGCCAAATGCAGTCAATACCGGCTTGCCATCCTTCAGCTCCCAGTTAAGACCTTCCGGCCCATTGGAAGAAATCATATTGCCTTCTGGGCTGTACAGCCAATCAATGAGCTCCAGCACGCGATCGGGGTGCTTCGTTTTTGAACCAATGGCCCAAACGCGGTTGCCTCCGTAAGGATCATAGCCATAAGAGAATGTCCGCTCTTCCTTGAACGGAACGAGTGCAAAGCCTTTTCCTTCTGCCATATGCTCAGCCGTATTGTACGTATCATCGAGCCACGGGAAGAACGTGAACAGCAGCTGGCCGTCCTTCATTTTATTTACAACATCCTCAAACTTTTGCGTCATGGAATCTGGATCGACAAGTCCCATTTGATTCGCGTCAAAATAAAGCTTCAGTCCGCGCATATAATAGCCGTCTTCGTCCAGCACGCCTTGGTATTCGTCCTTGTCGGCCGAAACGAGTGAGAAGCCGCCAGGGTTAAAGCCGTCGCCTTCGTCAAAGCCGTGAATGCCTGCCCATGCTTTCGTCAGCACCATCATATTGCCATCCCAGTCCGCCCACATTGAGAATGCATAGGTCGGACGACCAGATTCGCTTTTCGGCTCCAGCTCCTGCATTTGCTTGAGCACCGGCAAATAATCCTCCATCGTGTTGATTTCCGGTCTGCCCAACTTCTCATACAAGTCCCAGCGCAAATTCGGGTTGTAGGTCAAGTCCTTCGCTTCGGACGCACCTGGCTTGTCGTCGCCAACATCGAAGCCGATGCCGTAGACGCTTGAACCGCCGCCAAAGTTTGCTTTATTTTTCTCGATCGCCTTCGATGCATATTTCAACATATTTTGACCTTTGCTGTCCAGCAGGCCGTCCTTCGTCCAGTCCACAAGCATGCCTGCTTTTATCGAATCCAAATACTTCTGGCCGTCATCGCCGAAAATAACTAAATCGCCGAGGTTGCCTGCTGCCATCATCGTAGCAAATTTGACGTCGCCGCCGCCTTCGAGGTTCGAAGCAATAATATTCAAATTAATATTGAATTTATCTTTAATGACTTTGGCAAACCAGCCTGTCTGCTCGCCCGAGAAATTGGACAGCATCGAGAACACATCCAGTGTGATTTCTTCTCGCTGGCCGCTGCCTGCCGTCTCGGTTGCTCCACCCGCAGATGGAGCTGTGCTGGCCGTATTGCCCGGCCCGTTGTTTGTGTTCGATGTACAGGCTGCTGTCGATACGATCAGCATCGCCGCCATTAACAGCAAGGAAAATGTTTTACGAAATGATTTCAATGCAGTTGCCTCCCTTTTTTTATTATGCTTATGCTCGACCTCCGACTTCGGCAGGCCACCCCCTTTCAATGCAATCACATAACGGATGACTGATAGCTAAGAGCCATCTCGCCCTTACCCTTTAACAGCGCCAATCATAATGCCTTTGACAAAATAGCGCTGGAAAAACGGATAAACGAACAAAATCGGAAGGATGACAATCATTGAAACCGTCGTTCTTATGGAGGTAGCCGTCTGCTTGTTCGTCAGGTCGATATTGCCTACCGCGCCTTGGGAATTGCGAATAATTGCAGCGAGCGATGTCGACTCATTCAAATACTTGTAGAGCACAAATTGCAGCGTAAACAGCTTGCTGTTCGTCATCAGGAACACGGTATCGATAAAGGAGTTCCACTGGCTGACTGCCGAAAAAATCGCAATCGTCGCCGCAATTGGCGTAATGAGCGGCATAATGATTTTGCTGAAAATAACGATGTAGCCCGCCCCGTCCATTTCCGCCGACTCCTCCAGCACATCCGGTATTGATTCCACGAACGTTTTGACGAGAATGACATAAAACGGCGAGACGACTGCTGGCAAAATATACGCCCAAAAGTTGTTCGTCATATTCAGCTTCATCATAATGATGTACCACGGAATGATGCCCGCATTAAAATACATCGTGATGATGACAAAACGGTACCAGAAGCTTCTGGCCCACATTTTGCGCTTCGTAAATAAATAACCGAGAAAGGCCGATGCCGCGACGGTGAGCAGCGTGCCAATAATCGTTCTGCCGCCCGAGACAAGCGCCGCTTGCGCCAGTCCCTTTAATTGCAGCACCTGAATGTAGTTGTCAAAATGAATCATTTTCGGGTACAAGGTAACGAGTCCTCTGGCGCTGAGATCATTGCTGCTGATCGTATTAATAAACAGATAATAAAAGGGAAACAGGCAAAGCAGCGTAAACAAGGTGAAAAATCCATAGTTGCAAATATGGAACAGCCAGTCCCCAAGCCGGCGTTGCGTGTGCATGCGCCTCCTCCTTTCCTCTCGCTTAAGTTAGATGATCGATTCCCCGCGGACGATCTTGGACAGCTGATTCGCGAAAAATAACAATACAATGCTTATAATCGATTTGAGCATGCTGATCGCCGTTGCAAACGAGAAGTTGAAGCCAAGCATTCCCGTGTTGTACACATACAGGTCAAGCACCTCGATATGATCTTTGTTAATCGCATTTTGGAAGACGAAAAATTGCTCCATGCCATTGTTAATGAAATTAGCGATGGAAAGCAGCAGCAGGACAAAATACGTCGGCATCAGCCCCGGAACGGTAATATGCCAGATCATCCGGAAACGGCCCGCGCCATCTACCTTGGCCGCATCGTATTGCTCCTGGTCAATGGAGGAAATCGCCGCGATATACATAATGGCGCCCCAGCCAAGCCCCTTCCACAAGCCCCACAGCGTCATCGCCAGCCAAGTATGGTTGTCCTGAGCCAAATAGTTTACGCCCATCTCCTGAAATCCAAGGGCAATCATCCATTTATTGACGACGCCGCTATCTACCGAAAACATCATGAAGGCTATCGAATAAACAAGCACCCAGCTGATGAAATTGGGCAGCGTCGTGAGCACCTGTACCGTTTTCTTATACCAGGTCGTGCGAATTTCAGTAAGCATAATGGCAAAAATAACGGGGAACACCGACGTTAAAATACCGAGCGAGCTCATCGCAAGCGTATTGCGCATCACCCGCATGACCTCTTGCGTCTGAGTCGGATTGGAGAAAATCGCCTTAAACCACTGCAAACCGACGAATGGCGTCTCCGATAGCGGAAACCCTGGCCGATAATTGTAGAAGGAATATAACCAGCCGTACAGCGGAAAGTAGCTAAACAATAAAATCAGCACAAGGAACGGAGAAGCAAATAAAAACAAACGGAATTTGTCTGGTATTAAGCTGCCGCTGCGCCGAGACATCGAGCTTTGCGGACGGATAGCCGCCTTCATGTAATCCCTCCTGTAAAGATGTCGCAACCGCCTGCCAGGCTTTTCGTTTTCAGTAAGCGCTTACTAAAAATGAGCTCACCAGCACCCAGCGGTTGATCTTGCCTTTAGTTTAGCCTGAATAGCCCTTCAGCAGAGAGTGACAGCTGTTTCAGCTCGAAAGAATGTCGTTTGGGATATGTGAACCAAATTCTACCTGCAGTGAACCAAATTCCTACCTTGCCTATAGACAAAATAAAAACCACATGGCGATTACACCCCCATGTGGCTTGGATAATTTAAAAACAATATTTTTGCAAGGCGTGGTACACACCATCCTCATTATTTGACAACGTAATATCGTCTGCCAAACGCTTTAACTCCTCCGGAGAATTATCCATCGCGATGCCAAGACCGGCAGACTCCAGCATCGTTATATCATTATAGTAGTTGCCAATTGCTAATATTTCCGCTTTCTTTACCCCTCTCTGCTCAGCTAGGTTTTTCAAGGCATTTCCCTTATCAGCTTGAATATTCAAAACATCAATAAAGGTATCCGCCGATCTTGTAATATTCAGCTCCTGGCTCAAGAGGCTCAAATCGATTTGCAATTGATTTAATTGTTCACTTGTACCAATACAGGTAAATTTTATTAACGGATCTTCTAAACGATTAAATTGCGGGAGCGATTTGGGATGAATATAAAAACTGGCGTATATATCGCCTATTTCTTTACTCATCTGCTCCACCTTATCCACATAAAGATCAAACGGCGTGTTAATATCAAAATGAATCTGGTGTTTTCGGCAATAGCTCATAAAGCTTTCAAGTTGAGGGGCATTTATCGCATATTGGTTCATAATCTGGTTATTTTCAAAATCAATCGTAATCGCTCCATTGAACGTAATGCCCACACCATTTATGCCAATGATATCCGTATAAAATTTGGTGCTTGTCGGCCCTCTGCCGGTACATAATACGACTTCTGAGCCTGACGAGGAAAGCTCCTTAATGATGTTTATACTTTTTTCAGAAATAATATGATGATCATTTAATAAGGTGCCGTCCATATCAATTGCGATTAACTTATACATGCTGAAAAATTCCCTCCAGTTAGTCCTTATTTCTAGTATGTGCATGTTCGGCTTCCAAAAGTGGCCGCAAATTTCCATTTATGCTTGAACCATTATATATAAAAGTTTCATAAATTTCCACTATTATTAAATCAGCCCGCATATTTCTTCTTCCCCTCTACTTCTGAGTTTACGGCAGCCGAAGCCGCTTGTTTTCTTAAAGCGATAAATCCAACCAAAGCGATAAACACGGACCATGCGGCAAACACATACATATAACTTCCGCCATAATTTTGCTGAACCGCGCCGCCTATCGATCCTCCCAAAATGCCCGATACACCTAAAAATATCATAGCCAGCAGCGATTGGGATGTGGTTCTAAACTGCTTTGGCACCACTATTACCATATAATTTACAGCTGATGCCCAAAACAGGCTGTAGGTTATCGCTTGAAACAACTGTAAAACTAATAGGATATAAGGCTCGGCCGTATACACATAACAAACCCATCGAATGATATAAAACAAAGTCGCCGCAATAATCAGCTTTAAGGGGTGAAAGCCTTTCAATAATTTAGCCGACATATAAAAACCAATAATCTCACTCAAGCCAATGATGGCCCATGCCCATGAAATCATAGAATCGTTTGCGCCCAGTTCTTTAAAATATATGGAGAATAAAGCATCATTCATGCGATGGGGAACCGCTAAAAATAATAAAAAAATCAAAAAGATAAATATTCGTTTATCTCCTATTAACTGCACAAGGTCTCGCCAATTAAAGCGACTGCTTTCTTTGCTCGTAAATTCCTTTAGATTAAATAAGATCAATAACGCGGCAAGCCAAATGGGAAAATAGATTTTTATTAAAGCATCCAATCCTCCGATACGTTCGAAATAAGCGCCTAGAAAGACAGCGACTATACAGAAGCCAATGGAGCCCCACAATCGGATTGTACTGTATGTACTTTTAAAATTTTCGGCCATTTTTACAGTCAGCGTGTCTACCAATGGAATGGCAGAAAGGAAAAACATAAACAAAGAAACGACAAAAATAACCGAGAAGAGCTTGCTGTTTATATAAAACAAGCCAACTGCACTCAATCCTGTCAAGCACCACAAAAGCAATAAAATCCGCTTTACTGCATGCCATTTATCGCTAATGAAGCCTACAATTGGCTGGAGAAAAATCGCAAAGAAGGGACCTACCATCAGCAGTAGCCCAATTTGAGCTATGCTGAAGCCTCTCTCCGCAAGCAGTAACGGAAGGTAGGGAAGCAGAATGGCAAATGTCGAAAATACTAAAAAGTTTAAAGCTTTGATTTGAATCATTACTTTACTCATGGCCATCCTCTATCCTATGCTAGTTTGTCGAACGGCACACACGTAAACGGCTTTGCCGTCCTCTGGCGGCAAAGCTTTCGTTTCGAGTGTGAAATATAGAGAAAGGATAACGAAATGATATACTTTCCTATATTAAAAAAAGAGCCAATCTTATGCTGAAATGACTTCTTTTCATTTGATTCCTTATTTCCCATACACCTTTAGGTATTCCTTGATTTTTTCCACATTTTGCTCTTTATCGGCAGTATCGGACATATAGGCTGCAACATCGGTTATACGAGCCACGACATATATTTTCACATCGTAGGCTTTGCTCGCCTCCTCTAGGGCGGATAATGCCGTTTCAGAGCCTTTTTCTTCTCTATCTAATGCCACTAGAAATGCAGTTAATATGCCGCCCTCATTTTCCACTAACTGCTTCGTCTCTTTAATAGTTCTGCCTGATGTAAGCACATCATCTACCGCAAGAATCTTTTTACCCGCAAGCGAAGCCCCGATTATATTTCCGCCCTCTCCATATTGCTTCTGATGCTTGCGGTTGAAGGCAAAACCAACATTGCCCATATCGTTGTTATGCAGGGCTAGTGCCGTAGTTAACGCTATCGGTATCCCTTTATAGGCAGGCCCAAAAATGATATCGAATTCAATCTTTTCCTTCACAATCGTGTCTGCATAAAAGCTTCCCAGACGCGCTAACATCGCAGAGTCATTGAAGGAGCCAAAATTAAAAAAATAGGGACTTACTCTTCCTGATTTCAATGTGAATTCACCAAATTTAATGATGCCATCATCAACTATAAATTTTGCAAAGTCTTCACTAATATTTCGCATCTCATTCACCTTCCATTTCTATAAACGTTTAGGATAAAACATTCGATTTCATCAGTAATGAATCAAACGCTCTATTTTGAATCGTGTTTTGCAGCTCGGAACGGTCAAGCAGGGTTATATTTTTTTCAATAAGCCATTTGTCATCGTAAAACTGATCCAAATAATTGATCCCTGTATCCGGTATAATTGCAACAGCCGATTTTGAATCACTATGATTCAGCCAAGCTAGAGCCGCTACTACCGTCAAGCCACCAGATCCCCCCATTAAAATGCCATGATGTCGGGCTAATAAACGACACATCGAAATCGCTTCCTGGTCACTTGCAATGCACACCTGATCCAGTACTGAAATATCTGTATTATCGCTTCTCCAGCTTAGCCCTACACCATTAATCAAATAAGGAGAAAATTTTTCTCGAAACACAGCCGAACCCGCTACATCGCAAGCAACGATTTTCACATCCGGCCTTTGCGCCTTCACATATTTCCCAATTCCACAAAGATGCCCGCCTGTGCTGACTGCGCCAATAATAGAATCTACTGGCAAGTCTACGATTTCCAATGCTGTTGTTTGCGAATGGTATTGCGGATTTTGTGGATTATCATATTGATTGGTCCAGTAAGCATTGGGAAACTTTTGGAGCAGCTCCTGAACGCGGTTTAGCCGGGCCCGTTGAAAGCCTCCGTCCGCTGCTGGTGAAGTCACCATGCTGATTTCTGCCCCATAAGCCTGATACCACTTCAGCAAGCTTTCGCTTACTTTGGGATCAACCACAATAATGACACGAAACCCATAAACGGCGCCTAGCATAGCGAGGGATTTCCCAAGATTGCCCGAGGTTGATTCTACCAATATACTGTCATGATTTAATTGCCCTGAAGCAAGTGCCGCTTTTACTAAACCAAGAGCCGTTCGATCCTTGATGCTAAAGTTAGGATTAAAGTAATCCAGCTTTAAATATAGGCTTTTGCCCCTAGGAACTAAATCGTCATTTAGAGCTAAAACCGGCGTATTTCCAATACATTCCGTAATATTGTTGTATATCATTGCCTCACCCCACAATTTTAATTAAGCTATCTCCCGTGGTCAGTACTTTATTGCCGCTCTGCAAAACGACGATAGGATCTTCTACATGCAAGGCTCCAAGACCAAATTCATAATAAGGGGTCTCTATGGAAAGGATCATTCCTTCTTCAATCACATCTTCACTCGCTGGAGATAAAATAGGCAGTTCATAAGGCTCTAAACCAATGCCATGTCCAACATGATGCCTTCTATAATTTTCAAAGCCTGCTTCATGAACCGCATTCATCGTCAGATGGAACACATCCTTGCCCTTCATACCCGGCTTAACCCTTTTTATCGCCTCTTGTTGGCCTTTATGCAGCGCATTGTATTTCAAGTATTCGGCTTTAAGCTCCTTATAGGCGAAAACTCTGGCAATATCCGCCCAATAACCATCACATACAATGTCGCAATCAAACCAGAGAATATCCCCTGGCATTAAACGGTTGTCAGCACTAGGCTTTCTTTGCCCGCCAACTGCATGCCTGCCCACTTTAATCATCGGCAACGTGGGTATAGCACCTTGCTCGGCAATGGAACAAGCGAAAATTTTGACAATTTCCTGTTCGTTTATGCCCTCATATAGCTGATCTATAACGGTTTTTATCGCATTCTCGATACAAATGGAGGAATGAGCAAGCGCATCGATTTCAAAGCTTGTTTTGACCGCTCTAACACTGCGGATAACCGCCGAACTTTCAACAAACTCAACATGCGGGAGCTTGCTTTTAATCATCGATAAGCGGCTCCCTCTCATACCATCCTCATCCATTCCCACTCGCTCATTAGTGAGATTAAGCTTATTTAATAACGCCACAAGACCTTCCTCGGCATTTGAATTTCCATTATCATTATTAGATAAATCGTTCAAACGCTGCTCTTCTTCCGTTAAGGGGGCGTTCGCTGCATATTCCCGATAAAAGGTTCCATAGGTTACGACATGTCCAATTGGCGAGCGGGCATCCAAAATCTGATCAATTTCTCCTACGGAATGCACAACATGAACCTTATCGGGAGAACAGCTTGTGACGACTGCAAAGCATTGTCCAAAATAAGGATTCAACGTTTTGACTACAGGCTCAAATCCGGTAAAATATTTTATATTTTCTTTCGTAGCCGCAACGATGGCCGACAGATTATGTTCTTTCATTTTTGCTATTAAGCGCTTCGTATTAAACAGCATCATTCACCTCTTGTTTTATTCGAACTCCAATTGCTCAACTAGCTTGATAACAGCAGGGGCGAGCAAGCTGTAATGACTTGAATCCACCCAATCCACTTCGCTAATTTCGGAACATGGCACTATATCTCCGGCCCAGTCTGCCGTATAACAGATTAATTCAACATTGGCATTCTCTTTATAGGCAGGCCCGATTACCGTTCGCAAATGTTGAATGCTATCCCTCTGAACGTCTATGTTCAGCTCTTCTTTCAATTCCCTGACTAAAGCTTCTTGCGGGTCTTCGCCTGGCTCTATCTTCCCCCCTGGCAAATACCAAAGCTCATTATCCCTAACCCTTACCAGAAGCAGCTTTTTGTTGTCCTGTTTCACAAGGCAGGCACAGCTAATCGTTGTCATGTAACAACACCCTATCTACCATATTTATCATATTGCGCTTGTCATAATTCAAAAAATGTCCAGCGGCAATTCTCATTGGGTCTCCGGCATGAAAAAATTCATAGACTAACTGTCTTTGGCCAAAGCCATCGCCCGATGCATCCCAAGCGAGATTTAATAATTTTGTGCGGGATAAAGCGTCCGTTTCACCTGTAGAAAGAGAACTCGCCAAGTCGCTTAAATCCGAATGAAGAAAATCCTGATAATGCGGGGTAGACAGCATGGAACCCGCCGCAAGCGATTGTAATGTCTTAACCATCGTTTCATACATTTTCGGAAAATGATATCGAATCGCTTGAATAGCGCTGATGCTTGGGGTTATGACCCCTTCTTCGCTTAGCGTTGCATCTGCCTCACTCCATGCAATACTTGCTTTTACTAGCTCGACATAGGAGGTCAGCTCTCCTAATTTTTCCTGGATATTTATAAACCCGTCGAGCTTCAGCATTTTCGCCAGTTGAATGGAAATGCCTGTGAGGAGCTCCGCTTTAGATAATCCTCTTACAATGCCCTGATGCCCCGTGTGATTCCGAGCAAAGGTTTTATCGTAGAACAAATTCGATTTCGCAACATCTCTGAATACGAATACCTTTTCCCAAGGAATAATCACTTCATTTAAAATCAAATAGGCATCGATTTCATCAAAAGCATTAGCCAGTGGATGATCAAATGAATGATAGGCTGGCTTCACCATCGGTTTTCTGCATATTATTTTCACGCCTGGATAATCGACAGGCAAAGCAAAAGAAACCGCGTAATCCTCGTCACCCGGCTTTAACCCTGGCATATTAAATATGAGCAATTCATCTGCAATGGGTGCCAATGTTACAATCATTTTGGCCCCTGTAACGACAATTCCTTTTTGATCATGGCTTACGACTCTCACAGCTGCATATTCATTAACTTGGGAGCCTAGAGGCAAAGACCGGTCAATTTGCGGATTAATCGCTCCGTGGCCTACAAATAAGTTATTCTCTTTCACATAGTTATAATAAGCTTTCATATTCTCAGAGAAATCAGCATAGAGATGGCTGCCGAGCTGCTTGGAATGAGCATATAACGTAGCTAAAGCGGCATTAATAAAATCTGGCGTTCTGCCCAGCATGCCGAAAGAAATATCCGCTACAGCTTTATAGGATTCTCTTTTCCGCCGCAAATCCTCGACTGTTGAAGGGACTAGCAGACTCATTGCGGTATTTTGATTGCCATCTTTAAAACAATGAATATCTGATTGTGCTTCCTGCAAATCATAGTATTTTTCAATACATTCAATTGCTCCTGAAAATGCCGGGCTAGTCGCTACGTCAACTTGAACTCCGTTTAAATAAACAGAATTTCTGCCTTTCATTCTTTTCAAATAGGCACTTTTAGCTGAAAATTCATAGGTTTGCACGTTGTTCAACACCTCTTACATTATTTTTTACCATAAAATCCCTGATAACCAAATTATAAGACATTTAAATCAAACGAAATAAAATATAGATAAATTTTAGTAAATTACATATGTAATGGTAAAATACTTCTATTAAAAAGTCTGTCGAAATTAGCTGTCGAATATAAACTTTTTTTGTCGGAAATAGCATTTAAATCGTTTCAATATCATAAAAAGCAGCAGTTCCCTCCTTGGAAACTGCTGCTTTTTAGCTAATTACCGCGAAAACGAAAGCCAAAAAAATTTATGTAAGCGTTTTATTTTTTTGTAAATATACGACATTTTTAATTATGATACAGACTAATTCTCCTGTATATAACAGCAGCGTATTCCGCCTGCTTTTTTCGTAATCACCTTCCCCTTTTGGAAGCTATTTTTGGCAGAGCATGCTGCGATTAACGCAAAAAAACAGCAGGAAAAAGAACGCTTGCTGCGTTCTTTTTCCTGCTGGAGCTTCTTTATGAATGATACTTCATACTGCCTTTTTCATTCAAATAAATGATAAATTTAGCCCCTTTAGCTGCTTATACTTCTCCGCGTATTTGCTCACGCTCTGAATAAATGTCGCATGCGACCAAGTGAGCGGTGCGACCGAGAGCGGGCTGCCGTCGAACGGATTGAGCTGCTCCGCCAGCAATCCGCTGGATAAAGCATGATCCACGACCCATTGCAGCGTCTGCTTCGGCCCTTCCAGATCGTCCAGCTTCTGTGCAGAAGCAATTTGGTAATTGGCGACCCATAGCGTACAAATAATCCATGGATTGCCCGGAATTTTATCAATATCGCCGGTTTGCTGGAAATAATAATCGTTCATATACCGGGCATGTCCGCCGACATCTGTCTGGATTTTCAGCCCATCTCTGATCGCATTCATCGTCCGAATGACTTTATCATCATCGACTGGCAGCACGCCAAATTCCCAAATGCCGAATACGCTGCTCTCCATCGTCATATCCTTCACCCAGCCATTGTCCTTCTGAATGAGACCGCGCGCGAATCGTCCACTCTCCTCATCCCACAGCTGCGTCAGCATGCCGTGCTTGATTGTCTGGGCTGTATTACGGTAATGGTCGCTGCGCTCATAATCGCCGAACAGCTCGGTGAAGAAGGCTGCCGCCATTAAGCCTCCATAGACAGAAGCGACGGTATAGGTCCAGATGCCATAACGCTCTTCCCACAGGTCATAGCTCGGTTTAGGCAGCGACAGCTCAGGCTCTATATAGCTGCTGAGGAACGTAGCTGCCTTGCGGATCAAGTTGCTGTACAAGGACTGAGGCAGCTCAATGACTTGATTGCGCAAATAATCCTGCCATAATGCGAACAGGACGAGCGCCGTCTCGTCTTCCTGAATTGGAAGGCGCTGGCTGCCCTGTACGATATACGGATGCCAGCTGGAGCCAACCGTTCCGTCCGGATTGTATTTGTGGTATAAATAGCCGTCTGGTGAAAGCGCTGCTGCGCAAAAATTGAAAAATGGCGCAATAACGCTCTGGTAGCCGGCAAGCGACATCGATTCGGCAATCAAGGCGCCGTCACGCGGCCACATGTAGCTGTAATGGTCACGATTGTATTGCAATATATCCGTATCATTCGCCGCCAAAATCGCACCGCGTTCATCCACCTGCGTGCGCACGATGAGCAGGCTGTGACGGAACATGCGGCTGATGCTCTCATTCAAATCGCCCAAATCGCTCTCTGCTCTTCTCAGCCAATGATTCCAATAGATGACGACGCGGCTAAGCAGCTTTTCCGGGCTATTATCAAGGACGTATTGATTAAGCTCCTTGACCTCCTCCAGGTTTTTGCCAATCGACATCCAATAATAAAAGGTTTTTTCGCCGCCCCCCGGCACATTGGCACTCAGGCCAATCGTACTGTCTACGGAGCCTTGGGCAATTGTATTTCCCATTAGCACGCCATCCTCTGCATCACGCCATGTGCCTTCCGCGGAGTGGAATCGCTTAATACCCGTCGAATATTGCATCAAGCCGCCTTCATCGCTTGAGCCGCTGAACATAAAATAATTCGAGCGCTTGTAATGAAACAGCGTATTATTTTCCGGGTAATACGCAGCTGTATCGCCTACCTCCGAGCCGTCAATCATCAAATCCTGATGAAAAAACAGCCTTGCCTCGCGGCCATCATTGCGTAAATTTCGTACGACGACCCGCTTAATATAAATGCATTCACGCTGATGAATGCCGTCATTCATTTGCAGCTCAACACCAAGACCAGCGTGTCTGGCTACGATGTTCGTAACGAGCGAATCGTCAATATACCCAAGCTCAATGTTCCACTCGGGTTCATCCAGCCAGGAGAAGATGCCGCCAATCCAAAAGCCGAAGCGGCAAAAGTGGCCGCCCACATGATTGAGCTGTCCCACATAAGGATAATAAATATCGCGGATGTAACAGGTTTGATCCAAATTCACTAACAGCTTGCCATTGCCAATTACAAGGTGACGGGGCATGGTTTGTTCTCCTCTCGCTGTAACAAAAGTTGATGATATACGGCTACGTAGGCTTTGGCCGAGCGATTCCAGCTATAGTTCTCCTTGGAGACATTGTCTATAATTTGCTTCCAGGCCTCTGGATTGCGGTATACGCGCAGTGCTCTGCTAACCGTACTCCAATATTCATCGGCATCATAGCCCACAAAGCTGAAGCCATTTCCTTCACCAGTATATTCATCAAAAGACTGGACGGTATCCTTTAATCCCCCGGTCTCCCTAACGATCGGGACAGCACGGTAGCGCAGCGCAAGGAGCTGGCTGATTCCGCAAGGCTCGAAGCGTGAAGGCAGCAAATATAAATCAGCTCCTGCGTAGATGCGGCGAGCAAGCCTCTCGTTATAGCCAAGCTTTACCGCAATTTTGTCAGGATAACGCAGCGCGAACTGCTGCAGCAGCTGCTCATAATGCCGCTCGCCCGAACCAAGAATGACGAGCTGGATATCCTCCTGCAGCAGCAGCTCAAGCCTTGCTGTGATGAGGTCCAGCCCTTTCTGCTCTACAAGTCGGTTGACCATGCCAATGAGCGGAATTTCCTCCGATTCCGGCAGCCTTAGCTCCTGCTGCAAATCGAGCTTGTTTTTCCGTTTTCGGCTAATGGAATTACGGTATGGCGTATGCAGCGAAGAATCCTTCATCGGATCATAGGACTCATCATCAATGCCGTTTACAATGCCCAGAAGATCGCCTTCGCGATGCCGCAGCAGCTCCTCCAGACGCTCGCCATATTCATGTCCCTTGATTTCTTCCGCATAAGTATGGCTGACTGTCGTCAGCTTGTCTGCATACACGAGGCCGCCCTTCAAACAGCTGGCTGCACCATGAAACTCCAGCCCGTCCGGGCCAAAAGCCTCATCCCCCGCCCCCGTTAAATCCTGAAGCTGCTTGATGCCTAGTACGCCCTGATATTTCAGGTTATGGATAGTGAACACGGTGCGGATATCCACCCATTGTGCCGCATATTGCGTCTTGAGCAGAAACGGAATGAGCGCGGTTTGCCAATCATGGCAATGGATGACATCTGGAAGCACATCAATAAAGCTTAGCGCCTCCAGCACAGCAAAGCTAAAAAACACAAAGCGCTCAGGATCGTCTCCATATCCATATAACCCTCTACGCTTAAAATAAAACTCATTGTCGATCAAATAATAGCATACGCCTTCGATTTCTCCACGGAATAGCCCGCAATATTGATTGCGCCAGCTAAAGGAAACGTTGAAGGAAGCGATTTGTTCGAAATATTCCAAATATTCTGCTGGAATATCCTCATATTTTGGCAAAATTACGCTTGTGCCGATTTGACGTTTAACCAATGCTTTGGGAAGAGCGCCTGCAACGTCGCCCAAGCCGCCGGTTTTTGCGAGTGGCGCGGCCTCCGAAGTTGCAAACAAAATATTCATTTTTTCTCCTCCTGTTTCGCTCAAAAATGTAGCTTGCAGAGGCTGCGACAAGCTGTAGAATAGTCCCAGCTTAGCACCCAGCCTCATGCCTGCCTATTTCCTTTAAGTTAGATCGTCTTCCGCTTGCCTGCCAGGAAGGGCAGCTTCTCCGCTCCTCTTATATCCCGGTTGCAATCGACTCGTACATCCTTATCCAAAATGCTATGCTGAATCAGGCTATTTTCGCCAATGATGCCATTTTGCATAATGATGCTATTGCGAATGACTGCCCCTTTGCCAATATGGACACCCCGGAACAAAATGCTGTTCTCCACAGTCCCTTCAATACGGCAGCCATTGGCGATTAATGAGTTATTCACTTTGGAAGATTCCAAATAACGTGCCGGCGGCTCATCCTTAACCTTCGTAAAGATCGTGCCCGGCTGAAAAAACAGCTCCTTCCACACTTCAGGACAAAGCAGATTCATGCTATTGGTAAAATAGCTTTCAAGCGTATTGACTACGCCCAAATATCCATCGTATAAATGTCCATAAACCCGCAGCTTGTTCAAGCGGGAAAATATCGCATGGCGTACGAGATGATCCTGCCCTTGGGCGAGCGAGGTTTCTACGATTTCCATAAGCAAATCCTTCCTCATCACATACATTTCCATAGAGGAAATATCGCTCAGCATGCGCCCATAGTTTTCCTGAATCGATGTAATTCGGCCATCGCTGCTCATCTTGACTTTGCGCGCCTTGCCGACCAAATCATGCTGCTTCTTGCACACGATTGTAATATCCGCCCCACGTGCCTCATGCTCATCAATAATCGGATTGAAATCAATATTGCAAACCATATGGCTGCGCGTAATGACAACATACTCCGTCGTTGAGCGGTTGAAATAGTCGCGATTTTGATAAAAATGGTATAAATCGCCGCGGCTGATTTCCTGCAAATCATCCGTAGCCGGCGGCAAAATAAACAACCCGCTCTGACGATTGTTTAAATCCCAGTACTTACCTGATCCCAGATGATCCATCAGCGAGCGATATTTCGTATGCGCAAACACTGCTACCTTGCTAATGCCAGAGTTCACCATGCTGGACAAAATAAAATCAATGAGCCTGTAGCGTGCTCCAAACGGCACGGTCGCAAGGCAGCGGCTTTGCGTTAAATGCTCCAACTCGTCCGACTCGTGGATTAAATTGATAACGCCCATTATCCGGTTGCTCATGATGGCTCCACCTCCAGCAATACGTGATCATTCGCAACAAACTGTCCGACAGCTACGACGGTAATCGCATCATCCTCCGGATCGCCAATCTGCACGCCGTCTTCGATTACAGCGCCTTCGCCGATGATTGCCCTGTAAACGCGCGCCCCTTCGCCAATCCGCACATTTGGCATAATGACGGACTCGCTAACCTCACTGCCCTTCTCCATCTGGACGCCATAGAAGAGAACCGAGCGATCTACCCGCCCTTCCACAACGCAGCCCTCCGTCACCATAGATGATATCACCTCGGCGCCCGCCGCTACGTATTGCGCCGGCCGATTGGGATTGACAGAATAGATGCGCCAATCTTGATCCGATAGATCTAGCGAAGGCTCCTCTGCGAGCAAATCCATATTCGCCTCCCATAGGCTTTCAATCGTGCCGACATCCTTCCAGTAGCCGCGGAATGAATAAGCGCTGACGATGAGGCCATCCCGCAACATAGCCGGAATAACGTCTTTGCCAAAATCATTGCTGGACTGGCGGTTCGCCTCGTCATAAATCAAATATTTTTGCAATACCGACCATGTAAAAATGTAGACGCCCATCGAGGCGATATTGCTGGTAGGCTTCGCAGGCTTTTCCTCAAATGCAGTTATACGGTCTTCATCATCGACATGCATGACACCGAAGCGGCTGGCTTCCTTCCAATCTACTTCTATACCTGCTATCGTTACATCCGCCCCGCACCGCTTATGATGCTGAAGCATCAGATCATAGTCCATCGTATAAATATGATCGCCGGAAATGACCAAGACATAGCTTGGATTATATCGCTCAATAAACTCCATATTCTGATAGATTGCGTTGGCCGTGCCCTTGTACCAGACGCCGCCCTTCTGTTTCACATGCGGGGGAAGTATAGCCATGCCGCCATCGCTGCGATCCAGACCCCAAGGCGTTCCAATGCCCAAATAACGATTGAGCTCAAACGGCTGATACTGCGTCAATACACCTACTGTATCGATACCTGAATGCGTGCAATTGCTTAATGTAAAATCAATAATCCGATATTTCCCGCCGAAATAAACGGCAGGCTTGGCCAAATCCTTCGTCAGTACTCCAAGACGTTTTCCTTCACCCCCTGCAAGCAGCATTGCCAACATTTCTTTACGAGCCATGGACACCAACTCCTTATTCATGAGTGTCCCCCAGAACCTGGATGAGAGAGCAAGTCATAGCGGGGGAAAATGTGATGAGATGCAACATTTGCAGCCGTGCCCAGCCATTGTATCGCTGACGAAATAAGGCTTTCCCTTATCCCCGAGTCCCGGGCTTAAATGACTTGCCGTCTATGAAAGAGCGGTTGCAACCCGGCTCTGGCACTCCGATTTGATAGTTGGAGCAGCATTTTGGAGTAGTTGGCTTTAACAACAAACCCTTGCCACATCATAATCATGATATGACAGATTGTCCGGCAATATGAATATATGCCAGAATAGAACTGAAAAAGAGCTTCCGTCCATAAGCAGACAAACTATGGAGTTTAAGTGAATAGGGGCATCGTGCAGCTTAGCTGTGATAAATTCGTATGCAAGAGTTCTAAATTTGCGGTGGCCTTGCCATTGAGTGTAAAAAGCTGTAGTGGGGATAATCATCCTGTTATTTGGAAAGCTGCGATTGACAAGGTCTGCTCCTTCCTTTTAAATTGGACAAAAGCGACGGTTGCCTGATTATTTGCGAGGTAAATGGGGCCAAGGGCCCCATCTTGCAGCTAGTTATATTATACATCTTTCATAACCAATTGAAACCTTAAATTGCTGATTTACTGGCTGATAGAAGATGAATATGTATTATTTTATACTGTACGGGTTACGCGATGAATGTAATAATGTTTAGAGCAGTATCCCTTCGTACTCGCGCTTTTGTTACAGTTAATCCATTTACAATTCGTTACAATTTTCGTTCTGCGAGGCCGGATCGTGAGAGGGTCGCCATGACGCATAAGACGCTGATGGTGCATGGAGCATAATTCCCTGGCTTTGACGGGTTTGGTGCAATTCTCAATGATGCATTCATAATTCATGATGTATCTCCTCCGGAATCAAGCCTTTTAAATTATTTCCCTATTTATTGATTATTTTAACAAGGAAAGCGACAAGTTATAAAGCGCGCTGAGCGCCCAATAAGCTGCAATAATCGGACAGATATCCTTCTATCCGCTAGCTATATGCCTGCCAGGCTTGCGAGTTTAATTAATTAAACACTAAATCAAGGTGAAACGGTTGTCGCTGTCATCTGGCGGCAAAGCTACCGTTTCGCGATGTAATATAATTAGTGTGAACTTATAAATTGTTATATTTTAAAAATACCTTACATAAATGCCGAACTGCTGGCTCAAAGGAGCGAAAACGATTGACGGTTTTTGAAAGAGTGTTTCAAATGATGGACAGTCCTGCCGCTATTATCCGATCTGTAAAGCATTATGGCTTCATCATGGATGCCAATGAAGCTTTCATTCGCCTAACAGGTCTGGAATATGAATCATTGATTGACAAGCCGGTAGGCGAGCTGGTAGAGAACTGGTCGCTCAAGCATTTCAAGACCAGCACAAAACGGGAAGGACTGCTCCACACCTGCAAGCCGGGAGGAACGCCTGTCATGGTCGAGCATAACAACCTGAATATGCTTAACAAAGAACGCCAGGCATTATCACTCATTATACTGACTGATTTGAGCTCCCATCATTGGATTGAACGTCAATTCGAGACGAATACGGTGCTGTTTAGCGGCATTCTCGACGCGAACTATCAGGTACAATTTTTGAAAGACCCCTTCCCCGCCTATTTGATAGCCGACGGCCATTTGAATGGAGAATCTTTTCTGGAAATTGTGGCCGAAAGCGAGCATCTGCGCCTGCTGCATATTTTGGAGGAAACGCGGAAATTCAAAAAAACAAACCATATTACTGTAAAAACAACCAAAGTCAATGGCGTAGAGCTTGAAGTAAAAATTACATTCACACCCATCTTTGATGGGTTTGGACGAATTAAGGAATACGCCTTTATTGTGCTTGATTTGCAGCCTATTAACACGCATGAGTATATTGATTCCAGCATGCGGCTGAAAATTTGGATGGCAAAACGCGACATAAGCGCAGGCCAGCTCGCAGCTGCCACCGGTATTTCCATCCAGACGATTTCCAAGCTGCGCAATGGAAAAATAAAGATGCCCCAGCGGCTTACGGCTGAATTGATTGCCTCCGAGCTGAAGGTGGACTGTTTAGAGATTTGGCAAAAAATACGCAAATAAGGGATGATCTCCTTCAGGACCATCCCTTATTTGTACACTATTAGTTTTTAAGCGGCTCGGCTAGCTGCGCTTTATCCAGAAAGGCGGTCGGCTCGCCCATATAATACAGGTGCAGCTCATGCATCGCTCGCGTACAAGCCGTATAAAACAGCTTGCGCTCGTCTTCCCGTCCATAGACCAAGCTTGAAGCATTATACAAAATTACAGCATCAAACTCCACGCCTTTAGCCAAATAGGAAGGAATAACGACTATTCCCTGCTCGAACGTCGACGTTTCTTTGGCGATTAAATTGATATCTGGCACGATGGCGGACAACGCTTCAAAAGCAAGCCTGCTTTCCTCCGCAGTCTTGCCAATAACGGCAATCGAGCTGTTGCCTTGTTTCTTGAGCGCTTCGATCCGCTGGGCAATTTGCCTTGTCAGCTCTTCCTCGCCAGCAATAGCGGTAATCGTTGGCCATGGACCGCTGCGATTGAACGGAATAATCCGCTCCCCGCCCGCAATAAAGCTGCTAGTAAACTCAGAAATTTGGCGGGTGGAGCGATAGCTCCTCTCCAATACGACGCGCTCGGTTTCCTGCTCCTCATACATGCCTGACAAGGCATGGAAGCTGTCGCCGACAACAGCATGGGCGAAAATCGACTGGTTCAAATCGCCCAGCGCCGTGATTTTGCTGCTCGGGAATATTTTCTTTAAATAATGAAATTGGAAAGGCGAATAGTCCTGCGCTTCATCGACGAACAAATGCTTAACCGACGTATTCGTCTGGAAGCCCTCAAGCAGCTCCTTCAAATATAAATAAGGCGTGGCATCCTCATAAAATAACTCCTTACGCGCCAGCTTCTCCGCCGTGCCTTCGCAGATTGCAGCCCAAAGCTGCGGATATTCGCCCTCATGATCGTTTGTTTCATGAAACAGCTGGCGATACACCTTCGGCATATCCAGAAACTTAAGCCGTTTAACCCTGCTGCGCAGGCGCTTAAAGCGCTCCTGTACAATGATCGCCGCCAGACGGTCGCTCTCCCGCTTATGATCATCGAAGGAATTTTGCGTAAACCCTTCCTTATCCAGAAGCTCGCTGTAAACCGTATTATACGTCTCGTTATCGAGCAGCTCCATCTCTTCTTCTACCCAGCGCTTACCCCGCTCCTCGCGCCCGAGACGGGTCAGCTCCTTGAGCAGCCACTCGGCTGTCATGCGCAGACGGTTCGGAATCGGATGAGAACGATTTTGGCTGTAAAAATGCTCATGTATGGCCTCGGCTGTAATTAAGGTGCGGCCGCGGAACTTCATCGCCCGAAAGAGCAATCCCTTCTCGCCAAGTGAAGCGGCATAACGGTCAATCAGCCCAATAAACGAGAGGCTTGATTTGTAGCGAATCCCTTCAACGCGTGCATCATATTCGCTGCCATGAGCGGCAGAGAGCGTATACTCCAATTGGGAGAAGGGGTCCTCCAGATCAAAGGTTTGAACAAGACGATGCTCCAAATACTGCTGATACGTCGTCTGCTGCATATTTTGCTCGCCCAGCTCCGGCAGTACGGTTGCGACGTAGCTGTTAAACATTGGATTTGGCGAAAAAAGGACGATTTGATCGGCATTCAATGTACCGCGATAGCGATAGAGCAAATACGCCACCCGCTGCAGGGCAGCTGAAGTTTTACCACTTCCCGCCGCACCCTGGACGAGCAGCAGGCGAGCCCGCTCATTGCGGATAATTTGATTTTGCTCGCGCTGAATCGTCGCCACAATGCTTTTCATTTGCGAATCCGACTGTTTGCCTAGCACCGCTTGCAATATTTCATCGCCAATCGTTACGCCCGTGTCGAACATGCCTTCAATTTCGCCCTGACGAATAATATACTGGCGCTTTAGCGTCATTTCTCCGGAAATTTGCCCACCTGGCGTCTCATATTTTGCAGGTCCCGGCGAATAATCGTAATAGAGGCCGGATATAGGCGCACGCCAGTCATAAATTAAGTAGTTGGCTCCGCTTTCGTCGAGCAGGGAACCCACTCCTAAATAAATCGGTTCCATTGCCTCACGGCTCTCGCCATCCTCTACAAAATCAATACGACCGAAATACGGCGACTGTGCCAGCTTCTTCAGCAGTCCCAGTTGTTCCATCGCCACGCGGCGAGTCCGTTCCCGTTCCGACAGCAATTCCGCCTGCTGCTTCAAGCTGGCGTGCGTCTCCGCAGATTCTGCGGAATCCTCAAAGTTGACCGTTACGTCATCCCAGAAATTTTTACGAATATCTACAATATCCTCGCGCAGGTCTCCAGCCTGATCCTGCAAGCCGTCGATTTGCTCCTTGACCCACTTCGTTACCCGATTGACTCGCAGCTGTTCCTGTTCAAGCTCATAATTCGGCATCATAGGTCACGCTCCTTTATATATAAAAGTAGTACTTCCGCATTTGTATAAATAAGAAATAAACATTGCCTGCCCTAAAACAAGCGATTATAATGGCAAAGGCAGAAATATAATCATACATGCTGCATCGCAGCAAAGCAAGCCGCGGTTCGTAAACTCCCGCGTTATCAAAACTAGGAGGTTTTTTTCACATGTTCAACTTGTGGTTCGGCGTTCTTTTTATGCTCGCCCATTTCACGCTTTTTCTCATTTCCTACCGATTATTCGGCAAAGTCGGCATCTTTGCCTGGATTGGCATGGCGACCGTTGTCGCCAATATTCAAGTCGTCAAAACCGTTGATTTGCAATTCGGTACGCTGGCCATCGTCATTACGCTCGGCAATACGATGTATGGCACCATCTATTTGGCATCTGACCTGCTCAACGAGAAATATGGCGAAGCCGATGCCAAAAAAGCGGTCTGGTTCGGATTCTTCACCTTAATCGCCTCAACCATTATTATGCAGATGGCGCTGCTGTTTAATCCAGCCGAGCCCGGTGTGGAAGCGCAAGCAGCGCTTCAGACCATATTCGGCATGCTGCCGCAAATTGCCCTTGGCAGCCTATGCGCCTATTTTGTCAGCCAATTCCTTGATGTGAAAATTTATTCGCTGCTCAAGCGGCTGTTCCCAGCTCGCAATCAGCTGTGGATACGCAATAACGGCAGTACGATTATTAGCCAATTCGTCGATTCGCTCATCTTTTGTACGATTGCCTTTGCAACTGAATATGAATTCGATGTATGGATGTCGATCTTCCTGTCCACCTATGTCATTAAGTTTCTGGTGTCCGTCTGCTCGACGCCGTTTCTATATGCAGCGCGAAGCTTCACGTTCAAGAAAGAATCGATTTAAGTCCATAGTTGCAAGGTGAAACGGCTGTCGCCGTCCTCTGGTGGCGCGGCGCGTTTCATTCCGAGAAATATAGAGAAAGGATCGCGCTAGGATTTCCTTTCCTATATTTCAAGGTGAAACGGCTGTCGCCGTCCTCTGGTGGCGCGGCTATAGACAAATAACCTCCCTTCTGCCGGGAGGTTATTTGTCTATAGCCGCATTTCACCTATAAAAGCCGATGTCATCCAGCATCACCCGACCAGGCGCACCAGAAAAATAAAACGTTATCCGCTTAACTTCCGTCCCGTATGGCCAGCCGCCTGCTTCGGCAAACCGTGCCACCGGCAAGCTGTAGGTTTGAAACACTGATTCCATGCTCGATTTATATTTCCCCTCTTTCATTCGCTTCTCCAGCCAAGGGTTAATTGTAAACTGCGTTTCAAAGGGCTGCGCAATATCGTTAAAGCTGGATAGTGGCAAGCGCACCGCCTGCCCAAGAGCAGGCACAAGCTCCAGCTCGATTTGAGGTACAGCTGCTGCATCACCCGCATTTTCCAAGCCCATATTTTCCATTGAAAAGCTGAACGTATCCAGCCCTTTGGAAACGACAGCCTCGCTATACGTCGCTGCAAGCTCCAACGTATAAGTGGCAGCTGCGTTCCATTCCAGCACAGCGCCGCGCGAGCCCTTGTTGCGGTTGTCGCGGTCCTTCGCTTCCGACTCCTCCCATACGTTGAAGCCTTCGGCGCTCAGCTTGCCTCCGCTCGGGAGCGTCAGCTTGTCCACATCCTCTTCATAACGCGCTGCCGCGAGGAAGGAAGCATCCTCGTATCTGCTCACATAGTCGCTGGAGGAAGGGAGCCAGTCCCGCGCCGCTTTGTTATTTTCGAACAATGGCTTATAAGCCACGTTGCCGTGCAGCGTCGCTTCCAGAAAAGCCGCGACATACACTTTAGCTGCCTGCTGCTGCTCCGCCTGCGTCATCATGTTGTGCTGATTGAGAAACAGGCCGCCGGGAACCCGCTCATCCATCATGCCCCAATCGGAATTAAAGCGGCTGTGGTTCGCCTCGGACATATACAGCGACGCTTTAAAATATGGCGAGCCCAGCGTAAAGCTGGTGCGAATATACTGCCTGTCCCCGTAAAAGCTGTTGACGTCGCCGTCCCTTGCGCCTTGCAGCGTCAAATAGCTGACATCTTTAAGCCGCGCCGATGCCTTGTCTACCTCCTTATCCGTCGGGGCCAAAGCGACAACCGAAGCAAAATTGACCTGGGCAATGCTTGCAAGCCCTTCATCCTTGGCAAACCATCGCTTGTAATCCACTGCCATCGCTACCGCTTGGCCGCCGCGTGAATGCCCAATGAAAGAGACCTTGGAAAAATCCACTTTGCTATAAAAGGGATTATCCGTCAGCGTGCTGAACGACTGAATTTGCTGAATATGCTTGAGCATAATCCATGCCCGCATTTTCATATCCTGCTCGGGGATGCCCGACCAGACCGAATAATTAAGAAAGTTTTCATCTACCGATATCGCGATAAAGCCCCGGCTCGCAAGCAGCTCGCCCAAATAGGCATAGCCTGCATCCGAAAACTCCTCCATTAAATGGTTGCCATGCACCATGAGCACAAGCGGGAATGCTCCATCCCCTTCCGGCATCCACACTCTCGCATTTAAAGGAAGCCCCCTTTGGTCAAAGCCCCAAAACTGCTGCTTGAGCCACGTCCACTTTTTAATGTAAGCCGATGCATCGACGGAAGTCGTTACCAGCTCCGTCAGCGCGCCATACTCGCTGCGCTGCTTGTCGCTTCCGCTGCCGTAGGTAAAGGTGCGATAGCTGAAATCGCCTGGCAATGCCGGATTTTCCGCGTCAATGAATGCAACCGGTGGCTCGTCTTCCAGGCTCATATCCATGGCCCCATCCGCAGATGAATCATATGCCCCCATGTCTGCGGCAGGCTCTGCATCATCAGAAGCTCCACGTAATTGATTCGCTGCCATATTTACAAATAGTGCTCCCGCTACAACAATGCCTGCAATGGCGAGCCCTCTGCCGCGCAGCTTGAGTATTTGCCCGAGCAGCATGCCTGCAAGCGCGCCACAAATGGCATACGCTGCTGCAAACCATACTGACATGAGCAAGCCAAATTCAGAATAATAAAAAATGAAATAAGCTTCTAACCCTACATATAAGAAATACCCGGCAAACAAGCGAGGAACTGGTATAAAAACAAGCGTTAGCAGTACCGAGCATAGCTGCGCAGCCGCATACAAGGCCACCGTATTGATCAACACAAAACCGCCGATATCCACAAGCGCCCCAAATCCCGTCGGCATGCCCAGCGCAACCAGCACCATCGCAAGCGTTCCGAATATCACCAGACCCGCCGAGCCATGGTAGAACAGCGGAATGTCATAGGCGAGCCGCTGCTGCATTCGCGCCTTTAACCACTGGGCTAACCGCTCCCGTCTCGGAAGCTTCGGTGGCGGCACAATGCCTAACGGCCCCAATGCCGTATTCACTTGAGATCAGCTGCCTTTATAAAAAGCCAATTGCGGTTTTCGCGCTGTTCAATCTCTACAGGCACACCAAAAAAGTCGCTCATGCGAGCCGATGAAAGCACCTTGCTCGTATCCCCAGCTTCAAAAACCCGTCCGTCCTTGATCAGCAGCGTCTGATTGAAGCAAGGCAAAATCTCCTCCACATGATGCGTCACATAAATAATAGTCGGCGCGTCCGGCTGCTGTGCCACCTGATTGATCATCTCCAGCAGCTGTTCTCTCGCAAACACATCAAGCCCGGTACATGGCTCGTCCAAAATAAGCAGCTTAGGCGCAGCCATCAGCGCCCTTGCAATGAGCACTCGCTGGCGCTCGCCCTGCGAGAGCGTGCTGTATGTGCGATTCATCAAAACTTCACAGCCGAGATTGCGCATCAGGGAAATCGCCTGCTTTTCATCCTCCTGCAGCGCTTGATCATACAGCCCAATCGTCGCAAATTTTCCGCTTAAGACGATTTTGAAGGCGGTATCCTGACCATACAGCTTTTGCTGAAGCGATGTGCTGACCCAGCCTATGCTTTTGCGCAGCTCACGCAAATCGTATTCGCCAAATTTATGCCCCAGTACTGCTACAGAACCTGTCGTTGGCCAAATATAGCCGTTAATCATATTTAAAAGCGTCGTCTTCCCAGAGCCGTTAAGCCCTAGCAAACACCAGTGCTGACCCGCTTCAACCTGCCAATCCATTCCCTGAAGGACGACTTTTTCTTCCCGTTCCCAGGTTACATTATGAATGTCTATGATCAATGTTCTCATCCTCCCATGTAGTCTAAATTATATGTAAATTGGCTCTAACATTCAATCCTTTCCCATTACCCGCCTGCTGGGATGTCCTTCTGCCTCCCCCCGAAATGAGCAATGTGGACGGGAACATGGTACAATAATAGCAGCAAGAATGATATTAGGAGTGATGGATCGCATGCAGCGAGATATGATGAAGCAATGGGCGCACTTTTTTTTAACGTATAAATTCGCCTTGGATGAAGTAGAGACGAAGCTGAATATTTTAAACGAGGAATTTCAATTTATTCATGACTACAATCCGATTGAGCATGTCAAAACACGGATTAAAAATCCCGAAAGCGTCATGGACAAGCTCCGCCGCAAAAATATGGATATTAATTTGGAAAATGCGAAAGAGCACATTCGCGATATTGCCGGCGTGCGGGTCATCTGTTCTTTCTCCACTGACATTTATCAAATATTGGAAATGATCAGCCAGCAAACCGACGTTAAAGTAATTGAAGTGAAAGATTATGTGCTCAATCCGAAGCCAAATGGCTATAAGAGCCTGCATCTTATTGTAGAAATCCCCGTCTTCCTGACGAACCGCATTGAAAATGTACTTGTAGAAATTCAAATCCGCACGAGCGCGATGGATTTCTGGGCCAGTCTGGAGCACAAAATTTATTACAAATATAATGAAGGCATCCCACCAGAAATTCAACAGCAGCTGAAAGAATCTGCCGACATGATCAATTTACTCGATAAACGCATGCTCGCTCTGAATCAAGAGGTACTTAAGCACCGCGAATTTGCGATAGAATAGTCGCAAAAAAAGCCTCCGGCACCGCTGTATAAGCGGAAAGCCGGAGGCTTTTTTTTCAAGAAGATACGGTTGGTGAATCATTCGGTTGAATCATTTAAGGTCAGGTTACGGCCCGGTACAATGGAATAATAACAACAGCGAGCACAAAGGCGATTAAGCCAATTGTGACTGCCCATGAGCCAAGTCCCTTCGCCCCTTGACGGTACGCGAAAAAGCCGAGTACTGCTGCGGCTGCACCCATAAGCGCAGGCCATAAAAACCAGGAAGCGATCGCAAACACCAATCCGACCCAGCCCAGTGCAGTGCCTCCGGCACTGTCCCTCACCGAATCCTCGCCTTCACTTTTGTTTTCGCTGCGTGGGACATAAGATACGGGAACGGGTACTCCAGCGGCAAATTCTCCCGCCATTTCTTCATTAATATTACGGCTTTCATGGTTTATTTCTTCATCGGATAACAATGCTCTATGATGACGCTCTTCCAACGCTGCTTCGTGGTTTTGCTCCTTCTCCCCATGACTGCTGCTTTCCGTTTCATCCCAGCGTTCCATTTGGGATCACCTCCACTTTTTAAGCTTTGTCTTTCGCTTCAGACCAATTTCAGCCCAGCCTTTTGTAGCTGACAGCCATCCTCCTGCTGCTTAGCGCGCTTTAAAGGTATGGCAGCATGTTGCAGACGACTGCGCCGCCTGATCCTGATGCTGCAAGCCAAGCTCTTCAGCGGCAAATTCAGATCCATAATCGCTACTTGCATGCTGGTCAATATCAATCGCAATGGAATCGGCGGCACAGTTATTTCCTTCTGACCAAAATGTGCAATTCGATACGCTGCATGATACGCCCTTTGGCATAAAAAAATCACCTCCGCTATCAAGTTTCCCTGAACGGAGGTGATTCATTCTGCCTTATTTTTGCCCCTGCATTCGGCGCTGGGTCATGTAGTCTGTTTCGTAGTAGGCAAGCTCATCACGCAGCTCTTCGTAAATTTTGGATAAAGACAATACGATGTCGCGTGCTTCACGAACTGGCTTGAACAAGAAGCGAATCGCGTCTTGCCCTGTGTACGCGTAGCGGCCATCTTCGGAATAACATTCATTTTTAGGATAGAAGAAGGCATTTACACATTGATGGTACACTTCGTACAAGGCGCGTTCTGCAAAATCGTTATCAAAATTGGGGCGTCTGAGCAATACTCCCAGCTTTTCAACCGAGACTTCAGAAAACACCAACAAATGTCTCAAATCGGATAGCAGGCCTTTGTAAAAATTTTGCGCCTCGTCACTGCTTTGCTCCCCATTCAATTGTACGAGCGAATAGTGATTCAAAAATGGCTCCAATTGATTCACGGCTTCTTTTAGTTTAATACGGGTTGTCTCACTAAGTGGTTTGACATTAGTCGCTGGCATAGGTAGTTCCCCTTTCTTCAATCCAAACAAGCTTAAACGTTGCATGATCATAAAACTCTAGGCATCAACATAGTACCACAAATTACTTGCAGATGGTACTGGAGAAACGCCGATAATGCCGCATATTTTCTGGATTTTAAAGCGAACCTATACATCAAACAGGCTCATGCTGTTATTCCAGCTTTATTTAATGGAGGTTAGCGCAAATGAAAAAGAAATGGATCGGCGTCTTTACCGTGCTTGTAGCGGCGACGCTGCTCATTCCAACTGCACCTTTGTTTCTACCCCAAGGCAAGAAACCCGCTGCACCGGTCAAGAGCTTGTCTGCCGATCAGGAAAAGCAGCATAAGCTGCGCACGCTCAATCGGGATATGGAGGCCACTTCTTTTCTGTGCGTCTCTGAATGCACCAAAGAATTTTATAAGCTAATGGACACGAGCCATGCCGGCCAAACCGGAAAAAACGTGTCAACCAAGCACGTCACCAGCATGATGGACATGCATAAGCATATGTCCTACATCCGCTTAATGAACGGCGACCGGAGCGTGCAGCGCGGCGCCATTCCATCAGATTCCGGCAAAAACGAAGTTGAAGCGGCCACGGCCGCTGTCAAGCAGGGCAAATCCTACGAATCCAAGCCGTTTGTCAATAAAAGCGGCAGCCGCTTCATCGTGCTCGGCGTTCCCCATAAGAAATACCGCGGTATGGGTGTCGTCGGCGTCATCAAACAGGATATTGTCACCCAGGTGGAGCGCCATCAGAAGCGCAATTTGCGGCTCGTCCCTTATCCAAACGAAGGCAATTACCGCATTGAGTCGGTTATTCCGAACACAAACCGTGATACAACGGTACGAACCGGGGAAGACAATGGCAATGCCAGCCATTACCATGTGAAGGATGTTGTGGTCCATTTTGCCGAGAAGGTAACCGAGGAGCAGCTTGAAAAAATGAAGCAATCCGTTAACGCGGTGTCCGTCAACCAAATTAATCAGATTGATAATACCTATGTGTTCCGTTCCAAAAATATGGAAGCAAAGCAAATGAAGGAATATTTCAGCCGCTCCTGGAAAACGGAATATGTGGAGCCCCACTATTTATATATGACGAATGAAACAAATAATGACGGCGACAGCGGGGACGTCATTCCCAATGATGCGCTGTATGCCAAATACCAATGGAATTTGCCCTCCATCGAAACGGAGAAAGGCTGGAAGCTGTCCAAGGGTAATGATCAAGTCATTGTTGCGGTGCTGGACACCGGCGTTCAATTGGATCATCCCGATTTGCAGGGCAAGCTGCTTGACGGCACTAACATTGTCGACAGCGAGGCTGCACCAGATGATGATGTCGGTCACGGTACGCATGTAGCTGGCATCATCAGTGCGTCCGTCAACAATGGCGAGGGTGTAGCTGGCTTATCCTGGTACAACAAGGTGATGCCGGTTAAGGTGCTTGACAGCAGCGGCGCTGGCTCGACCTACTCAGTCGCTCAAGGACTGATCTGGGCAACTGACCATGGCGCCAAGGTCATTAATATGAGCCTTGGCAACTATGCGCAGGCTGATTTTCTGCATGATGCGATTAAATATGCGTACGATCATGACGTTGTGCTGATTGCAGCCAGCGGCAATGACAATACCGATCGACCGGGCTATCCGGCTGCTTACCCGGAAGTATTCGCTGTTGCAGCAACGGATTCCGCACAGAAAAAAGCTTCTTTCTCCAACTATGGCGATTATATTGATGTAGCTGCGCCAGGAGACAGCATTGCCAGCACTTATCCTGGCGGCCAATATGCGGCACTCTCCGGCACCTCGATGGCAAGTCCGCACGTAGCGGCACTAGCCGGGCTCATTCGCTCCGTCAATCCGGATTTGACGAATGAGGAAGTAATGGAAATTATGCGCAAATCGGCCGTTGATTTAGGCGACCCTGGAAAGGATGTTTATTTTGGCTACGGGGAAATTGACATTGACCGTGCGCTCAAAGCCGCAATGAACTTTAATACTGCGCTTCAGACGTACCCGGACAAGACAAAAAACCGTCTGAATTCCATTATGCGCAAGTATGAGAAATAAGCTGCCGGGAGGCTGAGTCGGCATGGGCATGGCAATGCCGCATTGGCTGCTTGTCTGCGGGCCGGCATAAAAGATTAAAAGCATGGCATTGAAGCAGCTCGTCCGCTTCCAGCCATGCTTTTTTTATCGTATTCCTATGCGTAACGTTTGGTGCTAACTTGGCGAAGCGCCTCCAGTTTCCGATCAAGTTTCAGCTCCGCTGCAAAACGCTCTTCTTGCGGAATTTATTTTTTTCAAGCCATTTAAATTGCTCGTATACAACTTGCCTGAAGGCAGCATGTGAATCAACATCCTATGAAAATGCAAAAAAGAGATGCAGGGCGGTTAGCTCCCGAAGGAACGTCCACTGACATCTCTATAATCGCAAATGATGATTTGTTCATTTAAGTTCGTTGCGGAAAGTTTGCCGTAAGCCGGGTTCTGTACTTTCAGTGGTCCAAACGGTGACGACCCTCCCACTAAGAAAGCGACAATCATCTATCTACGCCGCCTATTGCTAAGCGGCTCCAGCAACCAACCCGGACGTGCCTCAGGCTAAGGCCGCAGCTCGAAGCTGCAACGTCCTCTCGGTCTTGCTCCAGATGGGGTTTACCAGGAATACAGTCACCTGTACTCCTCGTGGTCTCTTACACCACGGTTCCACCCTTGCCTGTGCTGGCACGAAGCCAGCCATCGGCGGTCCATTTCTGTGGCACTATCCTTCAGCTCGCGCTGACTGGACGTTATCCAGCATCCTGCCTTGTGGAGCCCGGACTTTCCTCTCGCGGCAACAAGGCCGCCAGCGATTGTCTGTCAAACTTTCCGGTGCATCAATCAGTATACAAGGTATTGGCGCAAAGCTCAAGCTTGAATTGCTTATTAATAAATGGAACGCTGTATATATACTGGAGCTTTGCTGCAAAAAAAAGCAATTTTACTCCCTTTTAAACAAATTGGAAGGGCTCGGTATCGATTACAGAGGCGAGCGCCTTCGTGTCCGATTTGCGCGACTGCAGCTGCACATTCAGCCAATCGGCTGTGCGTTGCTTCATAATTTTTTCTACATTATGGCCGGGGTCAATAATAGCGATGCCCGCAGCAAGTGCATCATGAGCGGTATGATAGTCAATATCGCCTGTAATAAGTACATCGGCACCGGCAAAAATCGCATGGCGTACGTAGCGCGCACCTGATCCACCCAGCACAGCCACCTTGCGCACTTCACGGTCTGCATCCCCTACTACGCGAACAAAGGGCACCTCGAATGCCTGCTTCACGCGCTCTGTAAGCTCTGCCAGCGTTACAGGCTCGCTCAGCTTGCCTGCTCTGCCAAGCCCAACTGAACGCCCGGTTAAGTCGATTTCGTGCAAATCATAAGCTACCTCATCGTAAGGATGGGCTTTCAGCATCGCCTGTACAGCCTTGCGCTTCAGGCTGTCTGGGACAACGACCTCAAGACGGACCTCTGCTGTTTTTTCCAGCTTGCCAAGAGTCCCAATATACGGCGTCGTTCCTTCCCCAGGCAAAAACGTTCCCGTCCCTTCAATCATAAAGCTGCAGCGGCTGTAATCGCCAATCTGGCCGCCTCCGGCGCTCCAGATCGCTTCCAGCACCTTTTCCTCATGTCCTTTAGGCACAAACACAACGAGCTTGTTCCATTGGTCTGTATGCACTTCCTCCAGGCATATGCGCCCTTCCGGCTTAATGCCGACCAAATCAGCCATCCAATCGTTAATGCCGCCATCTGTTACGTCCAGATTGGTGTGTGAAATGTAGACGGCAATATCATTTTTGATCAGCTTCTCATACAGCTTTCCTGCTGGCGTAGACGTGTCAAGCTTGGATAGCGGGCGAAAAATAATCGCATGATGGGCAATAATCAGCTCTGCCCCCGCAGCAATCGCTTCGTCCACGACCTCATCCGTCACGTCAAGAGCAACGAGAATATGGCTAATGGGCTTAGCCAGCGTTCCTAGCTGCAGCCCGATTTTATCATTTTCTACCGCATAATGCTTTGGAGCCAGCTGCTCCATTATTTGCACGACGGTGTGTCCATTGGCAAGCATGCGAGCACCTCCTTCATAGTCTTCATTTCATAGCGCAGCTGCGCCAGCTTTCCGGCTGCTTCCGGCTGCTCAGAAAGGGAAAGGCTTTGGCAGACGCGGTCCAGCTTTTCAAGCTCCGCCTGCCATTTTTGATGAAAAACAGGAATCGGCTTGCGCAGCAAAAAAGGCCCCAGCTTCACAAGCAGAGCAAAACGAATCTCCTCAGGCAAGGAGTCTGGCAATAAGGAGATATCATAAATGTCAGCGTTATGCTCCTTGCTCTCCAAAACGCTTTGCTTCTGCGCATGGAGAACCTCGTAAATCTTTCCGTCTTCCTCCATAATCGTTTCGGCAAGCAGCGACCAGCCATGCTCAAGCAGCCAGCCTCTGACCCGGTCCTCGCCCACATTAGGCTGCAGCACCAGTTCTTTTACGCCTTCGAGCTTGCCGGCCTGATAGCCAGCCTCCAAAATATCACTCATTAAGGCGCCGCCCATGCCCGCAATCGTAACTGTGTCAACTTCCAGCGGCTCGATTACGGACAAGCCGTCACCTTGGCGTACATCGAGCTTGTGAAGCAGCCCAACAGCTGCTCCCTGCCTGCGAGCCGCATCAAATGGTCCTTTATTCAGCTCTCCGGCAATCGCCGAAGGCACAATTCCTGCTTGCAGCAAATAAACCGGCAGCTGCGCATGATCTGACCCTATATCAGCTAAACGCGAGCCCACTGTTACATAACCCGCAATCGTTTGTAATCGGTTAGAAAGTTTCAACATTAAGCAACCCACACTATCCATTTTTTTCTCATCGCGAACAATAATACGCCGCCTAAGGCGATTTTAATAAGCAGCTGCAATTGAAGCCAATCCGTTTCCATCGTAAACAGCATCGCATACAACTCCGGCATAAACCATACCAAAGCGCATGTTACGAACAATACAGCCGACACCGGCTTCGACCATTGATGCACAAACCAGCTGGCCCAGCCGAACAAGCCTGACAGCGGCAGCCAATAAAGCTGAATGCCATACCATGCCGGAGAGTCAGTCAAACGTGACAGCAGCCATGCATATACGAGCAGGGAAGCAACCCAGCCGCATAAATGCAAAATATGAATGCGAGCGCTGATGCCATAGATGATCCAGAATACAGCACAGAAGCCAAGCAGGCTAGCCTGCCAGTACCAGTCCTCGATGCCATGGAATTTTAGTATGTACATTCCTGCTCCAAGCATAAGCAGCATGCCTAAACCGCCAATTACAAGGCCAGTAGCTTCATTTCGTTTGCGTACCCGCTGCGAAACAATGAGAGAAATAACGACCGCCGCAGCGACGACCCCTATTTGCAATAGAGGATGAAAAGCGTTAAAATAAAGCACAACCAAGGAAATTAAGGTAAAAAACCCAAAAGTAAGGAGCCATTGTTTCCCTGATGCCTGCGAAGCGGCCATGACCGCCTTACCTATTCCCCGTGAAGAAGCTTGCCTTTTTTTAGGATCTTCCTCTTGATCGGGATCCACATATAAATTAAGCAGGAAATCACAATACTGCTGCGGCAGAAGCTTGCTTCTGCTCCAATAATCGATCTCTTTAACAATGGTCTGCCGACGCTCTTCATTCATCCCGGGCTTATTCCTTTCAAGGGAACTTTATACCAATTTGTATTTTGAAAAAAAAGACCTCGCTGCTCGTTCATGCAGAAAGGTCCGATCTGGTAAAACATTATAGCTTGAATCGTATTGTCAAACCTGCTTACCGTTCCAGGACACGATTTATTCGAGAAAATCCTTTAAGCGTTTGCTGCGGCTCGGATGACGCAATTTACGAAGAGCCTTCGCCTCAATTTGCCGTATCCGCTCGCGAGTTACGCCAAACACTTTGCCCACTTCTTCCAGCGTTCTTGTACGTCCGTCATCAAGACCGAAACGCAGACGCAATACGTTCTCTTCACGCTCGGTAAGCGTATCGAGCACATCCTCAAGCTGTTCCTTCAGCAGCTCATAAGCAGCTGCATCCGCAGGAGCAAGCGCCTCCTGATCTTCAATGAAATCACCAAGATGCGAATCGTCCTCTTCGCCAATCGGCGTCTCAAGCGATACAGGCTCCTGTGCGATCTTCATAATTTCCCGAACTTTTTCCGTGCTCAGCTCCATCTCGGCAGCAATTTCTTCCGGTGATGGCTCGCGGCCCAGCTCTTGCAGCAATTGACGCGATACACGGATCAACTTATTGATGGTTTCCACCATATGGACTGGAATCCGAATCGTCCGCGCCTGATCGGCAATCGCCCGTGTAATCGCTTGGCGAATCCACCATGTCGCATACGTACTGAATTTAAAGCCCTTCAAGTGGTCAAACTTCTCAACCGCTTTAATCAGACCCATATTGCCCTCTTGAATCAAATCAAGGAACAGCATGCCGCGCCCAACATAGCGCTTGGCAATACTGACCACGAGACGAAGATTCGCTTCAGCCAGTCTGCGCTTAGCTTCTTCGTCGCCGTTCTCGATTCTGCGTGCGAGTTCAATTTCATCATCAGCAGAAAGCAGCGGCACGCGTCCGATTTCTTTTAAGTACATGCGGACAGGGTCATTAATCTTGATGCCCGGCGGAAGCGCCAAATCATCATCAAAATTAAAGTCGTCCTGTTCTCTTTCCTGCTCTTCCCCACGATTATCAAGCGGATTATGACGCTCCTCATCATTTTCGTTGAGAACCTCAATCCCCTGATCATCCAGCTGCTCGAAAAACTCGTCTATCTGCTCCGGATCCTGGTCGAAAGGCGATAATTTCTCCATAATCTCTTTATAAGTTAGGGAGGATCTCTTCTTACCCTGTTCAATCAGCTGGTCTTTGACCTGATCCAGCTTTTGTTCAGCTTCCAATCCAGTATGCTGATCATTCGCCATATTCCGACTCCCTCCTCCCTAGAAACCCAGGCCTCTATCGTCCTTTAAGCTGTCTCTCTAGGGCATTAATCTCAGTGTGCATTTGCGCGGCTAACATATAATCCCCGGCACGTTCTGCCTGTACCGCTTCTTCTTTCTTAAGCTCAAGTTCCCTGAATGCGGGCACCTTGCTAATATCCTCGATATCAGCGGCTAATATGTCCTCGTCAAAAGGAATATCTTCCATCATTGAGATGGCTGCCGCTGCTCTCTCCAGGCGTTCATCCTGAAGCGAACCAATAAAGCGTCCGACATCTGGATCATGATCCTGCGCATAAAATGCGTACAAATAAGCAGCAAGCGCTGCATGATCCTCCACATTGAACGCTTCGCCAAGCCTGTCGTGCACCGCAAGCGCCGCTTCCCGGTCACGCATCATGACATGGAGCAGACGCCGTTCCGCCTTGATGTATGCGGGCAGCAAGGATGGAGGGCCCGAACTACGGCGATTTTCATTCCTACCATTATTCCACGAATTATCGTTATTATCCCCTTGCGGCTTCTTTTTTTGCAGCTCCAGCACTTTAGCTTGGCAGTCCTGCTTCAAAACGTCAAGTGGGAAATTAAACTCGCGAGATAACTCCTGTAAGTAAACTTCGCGTTCAATAGCGGAATCAAGATCTGCAACAATGCCAGCCGCTTCGAGCAAATAGTTTTTCCGGCCCTCTTCTGTTAGCAGTATATGGTTTTTCCTTGAATATATAAGCTTAAATTTTGTGGTGGTTGCCGCTCCGTCGATTGCTTCCCTAAGGAATGTATCAGGGCCGTATTCCTCAATATACTCATCGGGATCCTTGCCCTTCGGCAGGATGGACACTTTGACTCTAAGCTTGGCCTTCTCGAGCATCGGAATGGATTTCAAAGCAGCTGCTTGTCCGGCATCATCGCCGTCATAGCACAGGATAATCTCCTCCGCCTGCCGTCCGAGTATGGCACAATGCTCCTCAGTCAATGCGGTACCCATCGTGGCAACACCATTATTTACGCCTGCACTCCAGGATTTTATAACATCCATATACCCTTCAAACAGAACAACCTGTTTGCTCTTGCGAATAGCTGGCCTTGCATGGTGCAGATTGTAAAAAATCCGGCTCTTCGTGAACAGCATCGTCTCCGGGGAATTCAAATACTTAGGCTGACCGTCACCGATTATCCTTCCGCCGAAAGCGATCACCTTGCCATCACGATCCCATATCGGGAACATGATTCGGCTCCTGAAACGGTCGACATGACCGCTGCCGTCATTTTTAGCCGATAACAAACCGCCCTTTTCCATTAAAACTGGGTCAAAATTTCTTGCGGTTAAAAATCGGTTAAGCGTGTCCCATTGGTCCGGCGCATACCCTATCATAAAGTGGTCGATCTGCTTTTCCCTGAGACCTCTATCAAGCAAATAGTCTTTAGCGATTTTGCCATGCTGTGTGTTATTCAATAGATAGTTATACAATTTCGCTGTCAACTGATGAGCTTCTATAATGGCTAAGCGGTCTAAGTCAACTTCTTCGCGCTGACTGCCCTCGGTGCCCGTCCAGGTTACAGGCATTCCTGCTTCCTCGGCAAGCACTCTGACCGCCTCTGGAAAAGAGTAGCCTTCGATCTCTTCCACGAATCGTATGACATGTCCGGTCTTACCGCAACCGTAACAATGGAAAATTTGCAGCTCTGGCGTGACCGTAAACGATGGGGTCTTCTCAGAGTGGAAAGGGCATAACCCTTTCATATATTTGCCGTGCTTCGTGAGATGAACATACTTCCCGACTGTCTCTACGATGTCATAATGACGGCGTACCGCATCTATGACCTCCTCCGGTATTTTATTACCGTATGTCATCGTTCATCACCTTCATCCTAAGTAACACGTAAATAATATTCGCTAAATGTCATGTTTCTCCTGCTCGCTTTGCAAAACTTTTGTCATCTTTTGTTGAAATCGATCTCGATCTTCCGTTGTCATCGCTTTCGGGCCCTTGGATTTACCTCCGCTGCGCCTGCGTTTAGCTTGTTCATGACGGCGCTCCATCAAATAATCGATGTTATCATCCGTGTATTGCTCGCCGCGCGGCGAAAGGACAAGAGCCCCCTTGCCAAGCGCAATGCAAGCCAGACCGAAATCCTGTGTAACAACGACATCGCCTTTCAGCAAATGATTGACGATATACATGTCTACGGAATCTTTCCCCGCCTCCACCTGTATAACCGAAACGCCTTCTTCGGCATCAAGGTGGTGATCATAGGAGGAGACCATCAGCACAGGCAGCGAAAAGCTTCGGGCAATTTGCTTAATTTCCGCTTTGACCGGACAAGCATCGCCATCAACGATAATGGTAGGCTTTGTTATAGGAATAACGAATCACCACTCGTTTCTTCTCTAGAATAGCGCTTAGGTGAAGCGAATATGCTCCATAATCAAGCTTGCTGTTTCTTCGACCGCACGATGGGATACATCAATAATGACACAGCCCAGCTGCTTCATGATGGATTCCGCATAAAGCAGCTCCTTCTCGATGCGATCCGTCGCCGCATATGATGCACTGTTCGGCAGCCCAAGCGCCTTGAGCCGTTCTTTGCGAATAATGTTTAGATAGGGAACGCCTATCGTCAGACCAACAATTTTCGCCTTCGGAACATGAAACAGCTCCGCGGGCGGCTTTAGCTCCGGCACGAGCGGGATGTTCGCCACCTTGTATTTCTGATGAGCCAAATACATCGATAGCGGCGTCTTAGAAGTCCGAGATACGCCGATGAGCACAATATCGGCTTTCAGCACACCCGAAGGATCTTTCGCATCATCGTAACGCACTGCAAATTCAACAGCATCCACTTTGCGGAAGTAGTTTTCATCCAGCACATGGTTTAGCCCCGGTTCTTGCCGTGATTGTTGTCCCGTCTTCACTTCAAGACTTTGGATAAGCGGTCCGAGCAGATCGATAGACACCGTGTCATACTGCTCTGCCAGCCTGCCCATCGCCTCGCGCAAATGCGGGATGACGAGCGTAAACAACACGATTGCGCCAGCTTCCTGAGCCTGGCGGACTACCCGTTCAAGCGCTGGTACATCCGTAATGAATGGCGCTCTCCGGATATCCGTCTGAATCGGATGAAACTGTGCGACGGCGGCCCTTACAACGAGTTCGCCCGTATCGCCAGCTGCATCCGATACGACATAAATAATGACATCTGTCATCGATTTTGTCATGTTTTATCATCCTCCCCTTCTTAGTTAGAAGTTATTTCGAAGATGAACGATTCATTGATTGCTGCGGTAATTCTCTACGCCCGTTTATGACCAGACAAGCTTTGAATAATCCGCCACAACCGCTATATCTTCTGCAATTAAAGAGAGAGTCGCCAAACGGTTAGCACGTACCTTCTCATCTTCCGCCATAACCATTACAGCATCGAAATACGTATTGATTGGTGTTTTCAATGCAGCAAGCTTTGCTGCAGCATCAGCAATTTCTCCTCCGACAACTGCTTGCTGGAACAATATATGAACGGCCTGCCATTCCTTATACAGCGTGGATTCCGCTGGTTCCGCAAACAAAGCTTCGTCTACAACTTTAGTCGTTGCTTTGGCAGCCAAATTGCTGACGCGATTGAAAGCATCCACAACCAGCTTGAATGCTGCGCGGTCCTCGCCCGAAGCTTGCGCATTCAACAGAGCTGCGCGCTCCACGGTCAGGAGCAGATTGTTAAAGCCTGCACCCATTACAGCATCTACAACGTCATAACGAATCGCTTGCTCGGACAACACATTTTTCACACGAAGCGCAAAAAATTCCGTTAAATCCTTGCGTACTTCATCCGCAATGCGCTTCATGCCTCTAGCCTCATGAACCTCAAGCGCCGCATCAAACAAGTCGCTAAGCTGCAAATTCAAACGCTGTGCCAAAATAATTTGCACGACGCCAGCCGCTTGACGGCGAAGAGCATAAGGATCCTGAGATCCAGTAGGAATAATGCCGATGGAGAAGCAGCCAACAATCGTATCCAATTTATCCGCAAGGCTTACAACGGCGCCTGTTATCGAGGCCGGTGCACGATCTCCAGCAAAGCGCGGCTGGTAATGCTCATTAATGGCAGCAGCAACCGTCTCGTTCTCGCCTGCTTTACGAGCATAATCCTCACCCATAATGCCCTGCAGCTCTGGAAACTCGCCGACCATTTGGGTGACCAGGTCGAACTTGCATATATCAGCCGTCCGGGTAATATGCGCTGCGGTACCCGCATCCACCTGCAATTTCGCTGCAAGCAAATCAGCCAAAGATCTGATACGGCCTACTTTATTAGCAACCGTTCCTAGCTCCTCGTGATATACGATGTTTTCAAGCTTGGCAAGCGCGTCGCCAATGGCCAGCTTCTGATCCTCTTCATAGAAGAACTTCGCATCAGACAGACGGGCGCGAAGCACCTTTTCATTGCCTTTTGCTACAACGTCAATTTTGTTCCGGTCGCCGTTGCGCACCGTTACAAAATAAGGGAGCAGCTGACCTTTGCCGTCCAACACCGGGAAATACCGCTGATGCTCACGCATCGACGTAATAAGCACATCCTGCGGAATGTTGAGGAATTCGGGATCAAATGCACCGTATAATACATTCGGAATTTCCACAAGGAACAGCACTTCCTCCAGCAAATCCTGATTGATGGCAATCTCCCAGTTTTGCTCCTTCGCCAGCTGCTCAATTTGAGTGACGATTATTTGTTCCCGCTCTTCTACATCGACGATGACATGCTGCTCGCGCAAACGTTCTTTGTACGCCGCAGGCTCTGTCACTGACGTCTCAGCGCCGAGGAAACGATGTCCTCTGCTGCTGTTGCCGCTGCGCACGCCTGTAATTTCAAATGGTACAACATCTTGGCCATAAAGCGCCAATAACCATTTTATCGGCCGAATGAACTTCAAATCGTAGCTTCCCCAACGCATATTTTTCGGAAACGACATCGAGGTAATTAAATTCGTCAAGCCTTCGGATAAAACAGCAGCCGTATCGATACCGATGCTGCTTTTGTTCGCATATACATATTCTACCCCTGCCAGCTCCTGAAAATAGAGCTGCTCCGGCTCTGCGCCTTGACTGCGTGCAAAGCCAAGCGCCGCTTTGCTCCAATTGCCCTGATCATCCTGGGCAATTTTGCGGGAAGGGCCTTTAACCTGCTCATTGACATCCGCCTGCTTCTCTTCCACACCTTGCACCAAAACAGCAAGTCTGCGCGGCGTAGCATAGGCTTGTACATCTTGATGAGCAATACGCGATTCCGCGAGCCACTTTACCAGCTTCTCCTTAAGCTGATTCATAGCCCCTCTTACAAATCTTGCAGGAACTTCCTCCAAACCAATTTCCAGCAATAAATCTTTAGCCATTACGCCTCGCTCCTTTCTTTCAGCATCGGGAATCCAAGGCGCTCGCGCTCTTCCAAATAAGTCGCAGCCACTTGGCGTGCCAAATTTCTCACGCGCATAATGTAGCCTGTCCGTTCCGTCACGCTGATGGCGCCGCGCGCATCCAGCTGATTGAACGCATGCGAGCATTTCAGCACATAGTCATAGGCCGGGAACACGAGATTATGCTCCATCGTCTTCTTAGCTTCCTCTTCGTACATATTAAACAATGAGAACAGCATCGCGGTATCCGACGTCTCAAACGTATATTTGGAATGCTCATATTCCGGCTGCTTGAACACATCGCCGTACGTTACGCCATCAACCCATTCGAGATCAAACACGTTTTCCTTGTCCTGAATATAGGAAGCAAGACGCTCCATGCCGTATGTAATTTCCACGGCTACCGGACTTGCATCAAGGCCACCCACCTGCTGGAAATAAGTAAACTGCGTAATTTCCATGCCATCGAGCCATACTTCCCAGCCAAGTCCCCATGCGCCAAGCGTCGGTGCTTCCCAGTTATCCTCAACGAAACGGATATCATGATCTTTCGGATCAATGCCTAGGCGAGTAAGGCTCTCCAAATAAAGCTCTTGAATATTGTCTGGTGACGGCTTCAAAATAACTTGAAACTGATGATGCTGATACAACCTGTTCGGATTTTCACCATAACGGCCATCGTTCGGGCGTCGCGAAGGCTCAACATAAGCTACATTCCAAGGCTCTGGCCCAATGGAGCGTAAAAACGTCATCGGGTTCATCGTGCCTGCCCCTTTCTCTACATCGTAAGGCTGCACCAAAATACAATTTTGCTCGGCCCAGAACTGCTGCAGCGTGAGTATCATGCTTTGAAAGTTCATACCTTTTCCGCTCCTTTTTTTGCTTTTGCAATTTCACCAGCGGCGGCAGTCTCAAGGGAACACAAAAACTCTCGCCTCTACGTCTGCCGCCAGACATAGGGACGAGAGCTGATCTCCCGCGGTTCCACCCTACTTGGCTTTCTTGGATGCAGCAACAATAACCAGTTAACCTTACACCAGTTCTTCTCTACTTGCTGCGCAAGAAAACCCGCTTTCTTAAACGCGACTCCGGAGTGCCCTTTCGCTGCTGGTCCGCTCCGGGCTTCCACTATCCCCGAATCGCTAAAGCTGTAACCATCACAACTACTTTCTCCATCATTGTCCGATATTTATATCTGTTTATCATAAACAAATTGCATGCGGTTGTCAAACCTGATGGCAGAAAGCCGTCTATTCCATTGCCCGTTCCCGTTGAAGCGGCGACCAGCCATCAGCTCCAGCCAAAATATGGGTTAGAGAATAATCAGCTGCCTGATCGGCTGTAAGCTGCTGCGACCAGCTAATACGCTTGTCGCTGGAGCCGCCCGGCCCTGTACTTGCGTATTCCCCATAATGAACGGTAGGGTGGGCTTCAGGCTTGTTCCAATCATCCCATCCGGCAGGAGCAATATGCTCGCCCATCCAGCAGCGAATAAAGATCGTTTTGGCATGATTGCGCCATGGCCTTCCTAAATATACACTTCCTGCTGGAGCATCACCTATCAAGCGGCATTCATTGAATACATATCCGTGAGGCGCATGCTCTGGGGTAGATGCAGCAGCAATCCATCCGTTAATGACATCCGGCTCAGCAGCGCCGCGATTTTTAGCAAAAATATCGCAGTAGTTGAACAGCACCGTAGCCGAGCCGAAAATAAAATCAACATCGCCTTCAATATAACAGTTCTCGTAATATTGCCGGGACTGCCTTCTTGGAGCTCCTTCCCTTGGACCGCCAAAAAAACTGCGGTCAATAGGAACTTCCGGCAGCGGCCCCGTAAACAGCGTATCCTGGTGTCCAATTAAACGACAATTGCGGAAGCAGGCGCGATCGCCATCGGTGTAAAGTGCGAGCGCTTGGCCTACCTTTTCCCCGGGGCCAGCCGTATTGATAAACGTCATATTTTCTCCTATAAAATCATCCGCTCCAACGAAAACAGTATACGAATAAAACGTATGATAGAGCTCGCCGTCCGGAAATGCTTTTGTGGCATGGTCGTCAAAGCTGATGATCGTCTCATTGGCGCTTTCCCCTATTAAGCTGATCATTGGCTTTTCGATATGAAGCTTCTCATAATAAAACCCGTTGCGAATGTAAATGATGACCCGCTCCTTGTTCGTTGCTGGAACGGTATCAACAGCTGCTTGAATAGACGTAAAATCACCGCTTCCGTCAGCGGCTACTACAACGGAGACAACCTTATCTTCTTCTTCTTCTTCTGCTTTCATTCTAGCCGTTACACCTCCGCCGGAAAAGCAGGATGCCTGCCCTCGTCCGTCTCCTGAAAAATCGCTTCCGCTGTCCGTATCGCCCAGGAAAGCTTCTTTGTCTGTTGCATCGCAAAGTCCTCCTTCAATAATGTCTGCCCAGCGCAGACTATAAAGCCGCCATTGCTCCTAGCCTCCTATTAGAATAAATTCTAACTAAATTAGCTCCTTGCAAATCGCTACCGAATTCCGTAAATACAGCTTCGGCTGGATGACAACCGGATATTTAGCATCTTCACCCCGTATTAGTGCCACAATCAGCTCAGCAGCCTGAACAGCCAGCTCGCCGAGCGGCGGGCCGATCGTCGTCAATGCGACCTCGGCATACTGCATATCCGGCAAATCATCGTAACCGATTAACGATATATCCTGCGGCACTTGGAAGCCCGCTTCAATGAAAGCACGCAGCGCCCCGCGTGTAACCAAGTTGTTGAGGCCGATGAAGGCGGTTGGCGAGCTGCTCGTAAACGTGTAGTTGCGTACGGCAAAATAACCGTCTTCCCAAGAGGAATAAGCCGGAAGCACGCTGCCTTCACAAAATTCCAATCCCGTCCGCTGCAGCGCCTCCTTGTATCCTTCAATTTTTATGTTCTGGGAGTTGCCGATAAACCCAATCCGCTCATGGCCATGCGCTTTCAAATGCTCGACCGCTTTGAAGATGCCTTCTTTGCGGTCGATTTTAATATAAGGCGAATTGGGATTTTCATCCGCGCCGAGTACGAAGCATGGCATCGGCATCGAGGAGACGAGCTTCCAGAACGCCTCCCGATCATCCAGCATGTACTCCCAGAAAATACAACCATCGACTCGAAGCTGGCTGAAGATATCTACCCCATCGCCCGCTATGACCAAAATCATTTGATAGCCGCGGCTTTTCAGCTCGCTATGCAAATTTTTCGAGATATTGGAAAAGAGCGGGTTGCTGAGTTCATCCAAAACAAAGCCAATAATATTGCTTTTGCCTGAAGAAAGCTGCTGTGCCATAATATTTTTTCGGTATTGATATTTTTCCGCAATTTCCAGCACCTTCTGTCTAGTTGCCGGTTTAATTAGCGGATCATTGTTCAATGCCTTGGAAACTGTGCTGTAGCTTACTCCTGCAAGCTTGGCGATGTCCTTTATTGTAACCATTCCTGAGCCCACACCTTTCCCATCAACCGCTTGCGGGTCCTCCTGCCCTATGCCCTATGCTATAGAAGCTAGGATTTCGAGGCAGCCAAATACCGATCATACTGAGCCTGTCTGCCCGCAATGATTTGTTCAATATTCATATTTTTTAAGTTTGCAATATAAGCATCGAATTGATCAAGACTTTCTTTTCCTGTAATGAATTTCAAATTCATTTCATCTACATACGTTTGGATGTCCGGCATCGACATATTCTCAACGCTTGCTTCCTCCGGCAGCGCATATACGATAGGGAATGGAGGACGGATGTATTGCTCAAGCTCCTTATCCCGTTTCTCATGCCATGGCGCTACGATTGCATCCGCAGAATCTGTCGATTGCGCGCTAGGCAGATTGACCGGTCCAATGCCATATTTTTGAATGAAGTCATTGTCCTTGCCCTTCTCGGTAAAATGCTTCTTGCCGTCCTTGACTTCGTACGTTACGCCTTCAATACCCCAAGTGTAGTAGGTTTGCGCTTCTTCACCAATAGCATAGTCTAGAAACTTGAAGGCCAGCTCAGGGTTTTTCGCATTTTTGGAAATGCCGAAAATCCCGCTTACTGGCGTACGCCCCACGTAAAACTGGTCACCATGCGGACCTTTCAGCGGCAAAATGCCTTGGATAAGCGGCTCCTCCGGATTGTAGTCCGCGAACAACGGGCTGTAAACCATGGAGGTATACCAGCTGAAGTTGAATGTAGCTCCAGTTACATTTTGTGAAAATCTCGATGTCACTTGATCCGCTGTCGTACTGGCAAAATCAACGCCCAGCAAACCGTCTTTATACAAGCCGTTCAGGTAAGTTAAATACTCCTTGTATACCGGCTCGTAGTAGCCATAATGCACTTTACCGCTGTCATCGGCGTAAAAATTACTCGATAAATCCATACCAAACACCGGACCAAAGGCCATCGGGATAAATTTCGGGTCCATCGACATTGGAATTTCATCCTGCTTGCCATTGCCATTCGGATCATCTGTTTTGAATTTTCTCAGCATTTCTGTAAATTCGTCGAGTGTAGTCGGCTCTTGAAGGCCTAGCTTGCTGAGCCATCTTTCATTTACCATAAACTCTGGCATATAATTTTTCGTCAGCGTCTGCTGCGGGATATAATACATTTTACCATCTGGAGTTGTCAGGCTGGCCTTAATATCTGGCGACTCCCCATAAAGCTTCTTCAAATTGACGCCATATTTCTCGTACAGCTCATTAATCGGCAGAAACATTCCGCTGCTCAAATATTTCATCGTCTGATCCTTGTCGGGCAAATACACAATGTCAGGCAAATCCGTACCAGCTGCAAGCCTCGGCCCTACCGCATCCGGATAGTTTTGCGGAGGCAGCAGCTCCCAGTTTACTTTTACATTGGCATTTTTCTCAATCTGCTTGACAATTTCTGCCGTTGCCAGGTCCACATTCGTCGTCCAAGCATTCGTTCCTAGAATGGACAGCTCCTGGTTAGCTTGGTCGGTTATCGGCCCTGATCCGTTGTAGGCTGGTCCCGACTCCACGGCCGTGCTTGCCGCTGGTGCAGCATTTCCATCTGTTGCTGCCGGCGTCCCACTGTTGCTGCATCCCGCCAATGCTGTTGCCAAAATCATGACCGACAATACTCTTTTTGTCCCTTTTAACTGTTGTGCCATTTAACGTTCCCTCCCATTAGTCAAAGCCGAGTTTACAAGCGGTCATTAGCCTTTCACTGCGCCCAGCGTAATGCCTTTAACGAAATAACGCTGGATAAAGGGGTAAATCATAATAATAGGCAAAATGCTTACGACGATAGACACATATCTGACCTGCAGTGAGGATACCGCAAGCGAGGCCGTCGACGTTGCACCTCCCATACGCTGCATAATTTCCGGAGATGCCATAATGAGCACCCTTCGCAGAAAAATTTGCAGCGGCTGCAGCTCCTGATTGCCTAAATAAAGCAGTGCCGAGAAAAAATTGTTCCAGTGAAACACCGCGTAATACAAGGTCAGTACCGCAAGCGTTGGCTTGACGATCGGTACGGCGAGCCGGAACAGCATCGTAATATCATTCGCTCCATCGATGGAGGCGCTCTCGAAAATTTCCTTCGGAATGCCTTCAAAGGCCGAGCGGCAAATCATGACGTTGAACGTAATGACGAGCACTGGAACGACCATAACCCATCTCGTATTGTAAAGGCCAAGTGTCGTCAGCAACATGTAGAGCGGAATTAATCCGCCGGAGAAATACATCGTAAAGGCAATGAAGAAATTCAGCTTGCGTCTTAGGAAAAAATGCGCTCTGGACAAAGGGAAAGCGGCCAGGCAGGTGGCGACAATGTTCAGCGTCGTTCCGACAACGGTGTACCATACCGTATTGTAAAAGGAAACCCACAGCTCCTTGTACTGAAGCACCATTTTATACCCCGAAATCGTGAAATCGACTGGATATAAAAACACCTGCTGCTTGTCAATCGCGCTGACGGAGCTGAATGATACGCTGACGACATAGAGGAAAGGATATAAAGTTACGAGAATGGCCACACAAGTTATGAAATACACGAGGCCATAATAAATCAGATCTGTGCTAGATTTTTTCATACCTAACTCCTTTTCCAGCGGCTTGTATGGTGTGGGCTTTTACCATAGCGACATGTTCGTTGCCCGACGAGTTAATTGATTCGCCGCAAATACGAGAATAAAAGTAATGATGGAATTGAATACGCCAATGGCTGTTGCGAAGCTGTAGTTTTGCCCGATGATACCCATCCGGTATACATAGGTTGAAAGCACATCTCCTGTTTCATACGTTGCTGCATTATAGAGCAAATATACTTTCTCGAAGCCTACGCTCATAATGCCGCCAAGCGACAGCAGCAGCAAAATAATAATCGTAGGTTTAATGCTCGGAAGCGTTAAATGCCATAATTCCTGAAATTTGTTGACCCCGTCGATTTTTCCCGAATCATACATTTCTGGATCAATGCTCATAATAGCTGCAATATAGATGATGGAGCTAAAACCGAAGCTTTGCCAAATGTCCGAGCTGGTGAAGATCGTTCGGAACCATCCCGGCTCCATCATGAAATTAATCGGTTCAAGTCCTACTTTCCCCAGCAAAATGTTGACGATGCCATCCGTCGGCGACAGGAAGTTGATCAGCATGCCGGCGATGACAACGGTTGAAATAAAATGCGGCAAATACGTAATCGTTTGGGCGAAGCGCTTGAACGCCCTGTTTTTAATTTCGACTACGCAAATCGCGAATAAAATCGGAATCGGAAAGCCGAACAGCAATGGCAGAAAAGCGAGCAAAAAGGTGTTGCGGAGTAGCCTCCAAAAATAAATCGAGTCATAAAATTGGATGAACCATTTTAACCCCACCCAATCTCCGCTGAAGATCCCCTTTCCTGGGGTAAAGTTTTTGAAAGCCATAATGACGCCCGGCATTGGAAAGTACATAATGACCAAATAATAAATAAAAATAGGGGAAAACATGAGCAGCAAATATTTGTCCCGTTTGATTAGCCTAATCAGAGTCGCAGTGCGGCTATTCAATGAAATCCACTCCCTTCAGGTTAAAATTTACAACGTTTGAAAAATTGAATATGACGCTGACTCCAATCAAGGATCAACAGGCAAATTATCTACTCATCATTCCCCCTAACCAAAATTTACAACGTTGTAATTTTAATATAAATGTATGCGTTTTCATTACGTTTTTTATCATTCTAGCAGTTTATTTTCGTTTTGGCAATGAAAACGATTTAGAATTTTTTAAAGTCCCGCCATCACTGGGTTTCAGCGTTCGTTGGATTCGTCAGATTAATGGGGTCCCGCATTCGCTTGCACGATATTCGGAACATTCTGAACTGCATCCAGCGAATAGCTGTAAGGGAACGGCAGCGATGATGGGAATGCAGCTCCAGTGGCCGATGTTCCAGTTGTCTGGTTGTAATAATTGTTGCGCTCATAAAACGTATAGGCATGCGTTGAGCTGTCTAGTCCAACCTGATTGCTTTGATTCGTTTTGTAAAAATAATTGCGTTCAGAAAAAATGACGCTGCCGCTGCCAATTTGGTTCGCATTGTATTGCTGCTGCGAAAATCCGGCTGAATTGTTGCCGCTCGGCGTTGTGCTGTTATCAAAGTAATTGTTGTACAGATGAACAAAGCCTCTCATCAGCGGACGCCCTTTCATATTCGGGCCGAACCAATTGTGATGCATCGTGACATGCAGCTTGCCGCCACCATAGGTGTAAGAATCGTTGGCATTCGAGCCAATAATGAGCGCAAGTCGCTCGGAGGCGAGATCCTGATTAACGCCTACCCAGTTCCACAACGGATTCGGATTCATATTTACCCAGCTGTCTGTAAAGTAGAAATGATTATAGGAGAGGGTTACATTATCCGACTTTTGCGAGACGAGCAGCAAATCGTCACTAATGTTGTAGAAGGTGCAATGGTCCACGAGCGCATTCGTCACCCGGCGGAAGGATACGCCCAAATAGTTGGTGCCGCTTCCGCCTGGCTGCGTCGCTGCTCCTGAAAGATTTTGCAAATCCTGAATTTTGCCGTAAAAGGTAATGTTCTTAATAACGATATTTTCGATATTCGTTCCTGCCGCAAGCAGCTCGCCACTGAACTTGAGCTGAATATTTTGCAGCACCGCTTGTCCGCCTGCCGCCCCTTCAATCGTGACATTGTTCCAGCTGGTGCTCGCGAATGTCAGTGTCGTTAATTGCGAGCCGCCGTAAATGTTGCCTCTAACAATAATGTGATGCTTTCCACTGTTAAAGGCCGCTTGCAGCTCGGCCAGGTTGGTCACGGTGACCGCTGCAGCCGTAGAGCCATCTGTTGTTCCATAACCGCCTGTTGAAGCCGCCGACGCTTTAGATACACCAAAATCTGATACGGGCGCTGAAACTAAACAAGCACTCACCATCAACGTACTCAGTAAAACTATAGACCATTTTTTCAAAAGCATTGCCTTACCTCCTCTTGGGTTTTGGTGAAGCGGTGCAGCTGATCAATCACATCCTCCTTTCTATCCTGAAAGCAAACGATCAAATAGTAAGCGCTTACAAGATGGAATTGATTATACATCTTTTTGTAAATTTTGGATAGTATTTTCTTTTTTTAAAGGGAGCAGGCTCATGGCCTGCTCCCTTCCCTCACCATTCCTTATTTCCCTTTTGCTAATTTTCCTGCCTGCATCCGTTCCCGTTCGATCAGTTCCTTCATTGAGGAATTACCCATCAGCAGTACACAAGCAAGCGCCAGCACGGCCGGCACGATCGACCACATGAACGTTGTGGAAATTGAATGCGACAGCGCGCCAATGATTTTATCCATTATTTCCGCTGGAATCGACTCCCGTTTTTCAGGGGTTAAAATTTGCCGAACATTTTCAGTAGGAAGCGCCGCTCCGCCACTGCCGCCTGAAAAAGCGTCGGTCATGCCATTCGTGAAGCTGTTGCGCTGAATAATCCCAAACACGGTAATGCCCACTGTCATCCCGAACGAACGTATAAAGGACATCGTGGCATTCGCTGAACCACGCTGCCTCATATCGAAGCTGTGGATGGTAGACATTCCAAGCACCGAGAACGAGAAGCCAATCCCAAAGCCGGTAATGAACATATAGAAGGCAAGCGTCCATTTAGTCGTTTCCGGACTGATCGTTGAGAGCAATACAATGCCTGCAATAAAAATAATGGCGGACAGCACCATAACATTGCGATATGGCATTTTATTAGCGAGAAAACCGCCCATTTGCGCTGCAAATACCGAGCCTAATGTCATCGGCAGCAGCATCAGTCCAGAGCTGGTAGCCGTACCTCCGTATACCCCCTGCACAAAAATCGGAATGTACAAAGCTGCTGTAATAAAGGCTGCGCCATAAAAAAGGGCAGCACCTGTACTTGCGCCATACAGGCGCACACGGAACATTTTGAACGAAATTATCGGCTCAGCCGCCTTACGTTCAACAAATATGAAAATAATAAACAAAATAGCGAAAGCCGCGAACAACCCTAAAATTTGGGTAGAATCCCAGGCGTATTCATTGCCGCCAAGCTCAAGAGCGAACATTAAGCTGACAATCGAGCCCACAAGTGTTGCGGCTCCCCACCAATCAATTTTCTGCTTGGAGTGTTCCATCGATTCCTTGTAAAACAATAAAATAAATAACATCGCTACAATACCGAACGGAATATTAATATAAAAAATCCAGCGCCAGTTGATGTAGTCGGTAAAATAGGCGCCAACCAGCGGGCCGAACAAGCTTGACGTACCGAATACGGCGCCAAACAAGCCTCCCATTTTACCGCGCTTTTCAGCTGGAAATACGTCGAAAACAATCGTGAAGGCAATCGGCATCATCGCGCCGCCACCGATACCTTGAATCGCTCGGTAAATGCTGAGCTGTGTGATGGACTCAGCGGTTCCGCAAAGCACCGATCCAAGTAAAAATAAGAAAATACCTAATATAAAAAACCGTTTCCTGCCGTACATGTCGGATAGCTTGCCGAAAATCGGCATTCCTGCCATCTCCGTTACCAAATATGCAGAGGTGACCCATACAAATTTATCCATACCGCCAAGATCGCTCACAATCGTTGCCATTGCCGTCGAAACAATCGTATTATCAATTGATGCAACGAAGATGGCTAGCAGCAATCCTGCTACGACGAAGCCAAGTCTACTTTGACTCGCAGACATTAAAAATTCCCCCTTGAAATGATGTGTTGTACTTGAAAAGCTCAGGTTGTAGCGTATTGCCTTGCTCGCTTAGCCTTGTTATTATAAACAATCTCTACCTAGCGTCCTATTGGACGAGAGAACGAATAAACGCTCGGTCCTGGGACCGAACGTTATTCTTTATAAGCTATATTTATCAAGCTGATCCAGAAAGCCGCGAGATTTCAGCGGAATGCCAATATGCAGATCCATCAGCATACGCATTACCTTCTTAAGCTCCTGCTTCGTTTCTGGCTTGACTTGAATAGAACCAAGCCTGCGCAAATCCATTCGGACAAATAATCGCAGCAACTTATACGCTGCTTCAGATAATACGATACCTTGGGGGTCTTTGTGACCGCAGCGTCGGCATAATACACCGCCTGCGGCTGCACTAATTCGGAAGGGAGTCTCCTCACCGCCGCATTCCACACAATGATCCAGTACAGGCGCATAGCCAGACATATCCAGCACTCTCATCTCGTAAAGATGAGATACAATTTGCGGGTCCTTTCCCTCTACCAAGCCGCTTAAATAAGCTTTCAGCTGCTCGAATAGAAAAGAACTGGTATCCTCCTCCTGCATCGCCCTATCCGTTAATTCTGCCGCATAGGAAGCGTAAGCAGTCAGCTCCAGCTGCTCGCGAAGCAGATGGTTGGACGCTAAAATCTCACCATGATTCAGCGTACCCAGCCCGCTTGTGCGAAAAAAAGTAAATTCCGCGTATGTAAAGGGCTGCGCGAGAGAAGCGTGCCTGCTCCGAGCCTTCTTCGCGCCGCGTATCAATATCCCTACCTTGCCATTCGTATTCGTCAGCACATTAATTATTTTATTATTTTCCCCATAATCCATGCTGCGAATAACGATGCCTTCCAAACGATACAGCATAATGAAACTCCCCCATGACCTGCTTAAGACAGTCAGAAGGCTGCGAGCCCACTGAACTAAGGAGAAGCTTCTTCTAGCTCGGACGCCCATTCCTGGTCATCACCGAGCATTGAGTTAGGATGATCCGCTTCTCCAAGCTGATCCATTTCCTTGTAGAGCATATATGACTCCACATCACCGGTCAATGTAAAATACTTCCACGAAAAATTCCGCAATCGTATCAACCCTTTCCGCCTCGGAAATGCTGCTCCAGACGGTATTAGATTGCGTTGATCGCATGAATGTTATCCTTAGCAATTTACGTCAAATTAGAAGCGGACCATTAGTCATTTCTAAAGCCTAAGTCTTTAAGCACTCTCTCCTGGTTGCGCCAATCCTTCTTGACCTTGACCCACAGCTCAAGGAACGTACGAGAGCCCAGAAGCGCTTCAATATCGCGGCGCGCCAGCTTGCCAACTTCCTTGAGCAAGGCACCCTTTTTCCCGATAATAATGCCCTTCTGGGAATCGCGCTCGACATAGATGACACAGCCGATGTAGACAACGCCATTTTCCTGCACCTTCATGTCCTCAATCGCAACCGCAATGGAATGCGGAATTTCCTCACGCGTCATATGCAAAATCTTCTCGCGCACCAGCTCCGTTACAACGAACTGCTCCGGATGATCCGTAATTTGATCTGCAGGGTAATATTGCGGTCCTTCAGGCAAATAACGGATCAATTGATCCATAAGCGTCTCCACATTATTGCCCTGCAGCGCAGAAATCGGAATGATTTCCGCAAAATCATATAAATCTTTATATTGCGTAATAATTGGCAGCAGCTGCTCTGGATCGATTTTGTCGATTTTGTTCAGCACGAGAAAAATCGGCGTTTTGACCTTTTTAAGCTGCTCGATAATAAAACGGTCGCCGCCACCAATGCCGTCGGCTACATCAACAAGAAACAAGGCAGCTTCGACTTCTTGAAGGGCGCTTTGGGCGGTTTTCATCATGTAGTCGCCAAGCTTGGACTGCGGCTTGTGAATGCCAGGCGTGTCCAGAAATACGATTTGCGTATTGTCTTTCGTGTATACACCATGAATTTTGTTGCGTGTCGTTTGGGGCTTATCCGACATAATGGCAATTTTTTGCCCGATCAGATGATTCATCAGCGTGGACTTGCCCACATTAGGTCGGCCGATGATGGCTACAAAGCCGGAACGAAATTTGCCGTTTGAACGGTTGTCAGTTGTAGGTGTACTCATTAAGCTTCAGCTTGCCCCTTTTTCAATACCATTGGTGTAAATGCTCCAGGCAGCAAGTCTGAGACGGTCGAAATCGACCAGTTGCCCCGCAGATTGCCCATAATAACTGGCGTATCCGGGTAAAGCAGCTCAACGAGCACCTGGCGGCAAATTCCGCATGGCGTAATAGGTTCTTCCGTATTGCCAATAACTGCAATCGCTTGAAATTGTCCTGGCTTTTTGCCATCGGCAATCGCTCGGAACATAGCGGTGCGCTCCGCGCAGTTGCCAGGACCATAAGCGGCATTTTCAACATTGCAGCCAAAGTGGACATGCCCGTCGTTATCCAACAGGGCAGCGCCAACATTAAATTTGGAATACGGGGTGTATGCCCGCGTCATCGCCTCACCTGCCTGATTAAGCAGCGCAGCATAATTCTCCTGTAAACCCTCATAAGTAACTGTCATTTATTATTAGCTCCCTTAAAATCACTGTCTTCCCGCCGTTATTACCTTCCACAATGGCGGGCCAAGAATAATAAAACCAATGAAGACGGCAAAGCATGCTGCCAGCAGTACAGCGCCAGCAGCAACATCTTTTGCCGTCTTAGCGAGCGCATGGCGCTCCGGGCTTGCAAGATCTACAACCTTTTCCACCGCAGTATTAATCATTTCTGCTACGATTACAAGTGCCATCGTGAGCAGCAGCAGTGCCCATTCCATACCTGAAAGCGATAGAAAAGCACCGAGCAGAATGACGGCAGCAGCGACCAGCACATGAATGCGCATATGGCGCTCATTTTGCACGCCAAATGCGATGCCCGCCCACGCAAATCCTAAGCTGCGTATGAATTTTTTCATTAACGCGACAAGCCTGCCTTCGAAAGCACCGCTTCCTGCTTGCTCGTCATCACTGCCTCATCGCTTTCCGTCTCGTGATCATAACCGATTAAATGCAGAAAGCCATGAACGAATAGGAAGCCGATCTCCCGCTCGAGCGAATGGCCGTACTCCTCACTTTGCTCAACCGCTTTCTCCACGGAAATGACGATATCACCCAGCATGCCCGATATAGGATCAACTTCATCTTCGCTTTCCACTTCAAAAATGATGTCCAGCTCATCTGTGCCATCATCCTGCATCGCAAATGATAAAACATCAGTAGGGCGATCAATATTGCGGTAGTCGCGATTCAACTGATGAATTTGCTCATTGTCGGTAAAAGTCAGCGTCACTTCGCCCGTTGTCAAACCTTCCGCTTCGCCAGCCAGCCCAAGCAATTGCTCCAACCGGGTGATCCATGCTTCGGGGATGTCTACCTTATCCTGCTCATTACTATAATCCAGCTGCAAACTCATGCTAAACGCTCCTTTGACTTAACATCCTCAGGGTACTCAATGCGGGAGTGAAAAATCCCGATGACGCTTTCCTTGAGCGACTGCGCGATCTTATCCAGCTCCTTGAGCGTCAAATCGCATTCGTTGTATTGATTGTCGTCCAGCCTGCTTTTGATAATTTTGTTGATCATCGCTTCTACCTGCTCAACCGTTGGGCTGCGCAGGCTGCGGACAGCTGCTTCCACGCAATCGGCAATGCCGACCACAGCGGCTTCCTTCGACTGGGCTTTCGGGCCAGGATAGCGGAAATCATCCTCCGTAAAGGAAGGCTCCTCCCCCTGTTCCTCAGCCTGCTTAAGCGCCTTGTAATAAAAGAATTTCAGCGACGTCGTGCCATGATGCTGCTCGGCAATATCACGAATAGGCTTCGGTATATTATGCGCCTTGAGCATATCGACACCGTCCCGCGCATGAGCGCAAATGATCGACCGGCTGAGCTTTGGATCAATCGAATCATGCGGGTTTTCCATGTTGGTCTGATTTTCAATAAAATAATTCGGCCGCTTCGTCTTCCCAATGTCATGGTAAAACGAGCCTACACGGCAGAGCAGCCCGTCCGCCCCGATGGACTCAGCCGCAGCTTCCGACAAATTGCCGACCATGACGCTGTGATGATACGTTCCCGGCGTCTCCGTGAGCAGCTTGCGCAGCAGCGGATGGTTCGGATTAGACAGCTCGACTAGCTTGAGCGCTGACAAAATGCCAAAGGTCACTTCAAAAAACGGCATAAGGCCAATAACAAGTACGGCTGTAAGCAAGCCGCTCGCAAAGGCAAAGCAAAGCGAATACACAAGCGGCCCCTGATCCAGCCGCTCCGTCAGCAGCATAAGCGTAAGAACGGAAAACGTGCCGAACAGGCTGACCATAATGCCTGCCTTTAAAATCGTCGATCGCTGGCTCGCTCGATGAATCGAGAAAATAGCAGCAACAGATACGACGATAATGACAAAGCCGTATTGAAAATCGAAGATTTGATTTTGCCCCGTGCCCGCATTCAGCACAATGCTGCCGATAATCGCAAACAAAATCGAGCTAATCAATGCCAAATGCATATCCAGCAGCAGCGTAATCAGCATCGTCCCGAGCGCCGCCGGAGCAAGGAAGCCGACATACGGGATTTCATCTGTCTGGATTAATGAAATAATGATCATCACAACGATATTGATCAAATAAATGAGCCACAGCATTAAAATTTGCGCATTGTTATATTTCGGCTTCAGGCCGGAAATGCCGCCAGACTGATGCAAATAGCTGTACATCGCCGTGATGAACAAAACGGACAAAATTAGCAAGCCAAGCTGCGGCCAATAATTGCGTTTATCCTGCAGCAGCGCCGAATCCTTCAGCAGCTCATACATTTCCGGCGTAATGACTTGACCGCGCTTGACGAGAACGTCGCCTTCCTTGATAACGACCTGAGGCGTGTTTTTCTTCGCCTGGATTTTTGCTTCATCCGTTGCTTCCTTATCGAGAAAGCGGTTCGGCATAATCGAGAAACGCGCCAGCTCCTGCACAATTTCACGGCTAGTCCGGTCGGAGAGGGAGCTTGCGTTCACCAGCTCCGCCACACGGGTACGCGCAGCATCCGCACTGCGGAGCTGCTCGCTCATAAGCTTGCGCACAATTTCCTGAGCAACCTGGCGCATTTCCGTGATTGACTCTACCGACATGCGCGGCATTTTATAAAACGTTTCCTCAGGAATCGCATATTCCTGTTCTTTAATAACGACCGCCATCTCATCAAGCAGCGTATCGCTATAAGTGCCATTGCCTTTATTTACCTTGACGTAATTATCGACAAAATCGGGATACCGACCAGGAATTTCATTGCGGTAAATATCGATTTTATTTTGCGTCGTAACCTGATCATCCTGATTCAACTGCTCCATGCGCGAGAATATCTCGCCCAGCAGCAGCTCGCTGCGCAGCGCGACGTTCGAATAGATTGCATCTACGCGGTTCGCCGCTTCCTCCTGCGCCTGAAGCGTCGCCTTGCTGTCCGGTATTTGATGGGGAGCGACGATATCCTTCTCGCTGGCAACGCCCTCTTGAATATCATACGTTTCCGGAACGAGATGCGGAGCGAGACTGAAATAAAACAGCAACACAAATAATAACATGAGCACGAAGCGGACAGCTACGCTCTGTTTCCACCCCGCAGCCTTGGAGCTCTGCAGGTTCCCCTGTTTACCGGAATGATTCTGGTTCTGGTTCTGGTTCATGGAGCGGACATTCCTCTCTATGCTTTGTTCTCAGCGTCCTGATTGTAGGCGACAATGATTTTCTGCACTAAGGAGTGACGGACAACATCCTGCTCGGAAAAAAAGATAAAGCCAAGTTCGTCTATGTTTTGCAAAATCCGTTGTGCTTCTATTAAACCCGAGTTTTTCCCCCTTGGCAAATCAATCTGTGTCACATCGCCAGTAATAACCATCTTTGAGCCGAAGCCTAGCCGTGTCAAAAACATTTTCATTTGCTCCGGCGTCGTATTCTGAGCTTCATCTAAAATAATAAAGGAATCATCAAGGGTCCGTCCCCGCATATACGCAAGCGGTGCAACCTCAATGGTGCCGCGTTCAAAAGCCTTTACCGTCTGCTCAGGTCCCAGCACATCATGCAGGGCATCATAAAGCGGTCGCAAATAAGGATCGACCTTCTCCTGCAAATCGCCGGGCAAAAAGCCGAGATTCTCGCCTGCCTCGACAGCTGGCCTTGTCAGTATAATTCGCTTCACCAAGCCCTGCTTCAAGGCGGCTACAGCGAGCACAACAGCCAGGTAGGTTTTTCCTGTGCCGGCTGGGCCAATACCGAATACGACATCATGCTTGTGAATCGTCTTTACATAATGGCGCTGGCCGATTGTCTTAACCCGGATGGGCTTGCCGCGAAACGTAGTTGTAATTTCAGCCTTGAATAAATCAAGAAGCTCTTCTGCCTGCATCGTACGGGCCAAATCAAGCGCATACATCATGTCTCGCTCTGAAGGCATGTAGCCGCCTCTTACAAGTTGCAGCATAACGCTGAACAGCTGCTCAAGCGAGCGCACCTCCTGCACGGCACCTGAAATGACGATTTCTGCCTCACGAGATGTGATCGAGGACTCGCACTGCGCCTCTACCAGCCTCAGGAACTTGTCCTGCGGGCCAAATACCGCTAATCCTTCTCCCGCGTTTTCCAGCGGAATTCTGACGACTATTGTTTCATTTTGCAAACAACCTCAATCTCCTTGCATCTGGACTAGTGGCATCTCTTTCACAATCGATTGCTCTACTTCAAAAAGAACTTTCATATAAACTTTACCATTCTCCGTCTTTTCATGCAAAACAATTTCATCCCGGATGACCGCATCGCTGCCCGCTTTTGTCATTACATTCGCTTTCGCCTGCAAAATTCCACCCGCGCGCGCTTCATCTGCTGACAGTTTCTGCTCTTCCGTATGTACTTCCATGACCGTCTGCTTCATCCGTCCGAAGGGCAGGCTTATGCTTTTAAAGTTCGCCTTGTCCTCCTCCACGATCGTCTCCGATAGCTCGTACGGATTTTTGCCGTAGCCGCTCACCTGCAGCGCCCTTCCGCCAATGACCACATACCACTTCTCCTTCTTCTCCCCCGTATACACTTTAACCTGCTGAGACATCGGTGAAGCAATATTAAATTCATACCAGACTAGCCCGCGGACAGAGCCCTTCGCCACAACCGACCGCATGTAAGCGCCGCCGCCCAGCGTGCCTGAAATCAACGTTTGGCCTTTTCTGACCTTCGCGTTTTTCTTTACGACAGCGCGACCGCGTTCCGTATAAATTTCCGTAATGACCGCATCAGCAGAAGCGATGAGATGGCGGGGATTTTCCAATTCGCGATGATCAGGTTCGGTCGTTTCCACGACTTGAATGATGATTCTCGTTCCTCTTTTCTCCACACCGATCCATGTTGCTTTCGGCAGCTTGTTGACGAGCCTCTTTGAAATAATATCTGTATCCGCCATGCGGAACGACCATTGGAGCGGGAAAACCCCCTCCTGCCGCGCCGCCTCTACAATTTCCTCCTCCGTCAATTTCACGTTGCCCTTAACTTCAACCGACCATATAAGCGAGGAAAGCAAATAGATGCCAATAAAAAATAACGCAATGCCTGCGATGAAAAATTTTCGTTTTTCCACTCTTACTAACCAAAACGGCATCCCTTGCCGCTTTACGACATGTGCCCTACAGCCTGTCTCCTTTAAAAAAGGCTTCAAGCGAAAATAACCGCTCACCGATACATCAAACTGCAGCTTGCCATCGCCCGTCCAACCGATGGACGCAAGCTGCAGCCCTCCTTCCAATGCCCGATTCACAAGCTGCTCAGGTTGTCCGCCCCTGATAGTTACTGTTACGACGCCGATTACCCAGTCCGACCATTTCAGCTTCAAGCCGCTCCCCTCCTACTCCCGCAAGGCTATGCCCGTAATTTGACCTTCGATAAAAACCTCTTCTGTCCAAATCGTCCGAATAACGAGCGAGCTGCCCGTCACTTCAAGCTCGCCCTTGCTGAGTGCGAGTCTAAGCTGCTCACTGGAAAAATGAATAACACCGCGATGGTTCTCAATATATAACTGGCGATCGCCGATCATCGTCAGCCGGGGAAGATCATAGACGACATCCTGGGGCAAATCCAGAATATCCGCTGTCATTTTGCGAAGTTTGCGTTTTAAACGGTTCATAGGTAAAGGATCGTCCCCCTTATCACGCTCGCCAGACGTTAAATATGACACAAGGCCCATTATCGTACTATATCAAGCTATGCGCCGGGTGATGATTTTATGAAAAATAGCGCAGCCCTCAGCCATCCTTAATGGATTTTTGAAAGCCGCGCTATTCAAAATTAAAGCTTATCTTATCTGACTTTGCCATAAGGACGCTTCGATTTCGGCGGGCCCAATATTTCGGACCAGATGACCGCTTTGCGAAGCTCCTCCGCGCTCAAAGGCGCTAAACGAGTGCCAGTAGCGACCTCAGCCTCGCTGCTAGCCCGATTGCTGCGCCCTGCAGCGGCTTCGCGCTGCTGTGAGGCCGTTATAGCTGCTTGCTGCTTCTGCTTATTCTCAAGCGCTCTGGCGAGCTCTGACAGGTGGCGCTGCTTCTCACGCTCAGCCTCCTCCTCCGCTTGGCGGTAGGAAATCGACCGTTCCTCATAATCATCGTTATCATCCCATTCCGGGTAAGCCTCTTCCTGAGTATATCGACCAGACTGATGCTGCTGCACCTCTGTCCCCTCCTGCGGGTAAGCAGCATCCGCAGCGCTTTGACCATTAAAGTCCGGCATCCGCGGATGGGTCCGTTTTTTCGCACTGACCCGATTGAAAATCGACAGGAGGAAGCCTCCGACAATAACGACGAAATAAATATTTTTTGTAATAAATTCTAATACTTGTTCCACTGGTTCAGATTCACCTCCAGGGTAAGCAGCTACGCCCCTGCTTTATTTGCCATCTTTAATTGTCATTTTTTTCGGTTGGGGCGTCGCTCTTGCCAATGGAATTACGCATTTGTGTATCCGACTCCAGGTTTTTCAGGTTCAAATAGTCCATGACGCCGATTTTTCCGTTTTTGAGCGCTTCAGCCATAGCAACTGGCACTTGCGATTCGGATTCCACGACCTTCGCCCGCATTTCAATAACGCGCGCTTTCATCTCCTGCTCCTGCGCAACTGCCATTGCCCGGCGTTCCTCAGCTTTCGCTTGAGCAATCCGTTTGTCAGCCTCCGCTTGCTCCGTTTGGAGATGGGCACCAATGTTTTTACCTACGTCTACGTCGGCAATATCAATGGACAAGATTTCGAAAGCTGTACCGGCATCGAGACCTTTTCCGAGTACCGTACGGGAAATCATATCCGGATTTTCAAGCACGTCTTTATGGGAATTTGCCGAACCAACCGTCGTAACGATCCCTTCGCCGACACGGGCGATAATCGTCTCTTCACCCGCACCACCGACTAGACGCTCGATGTTTGCACGTACGGTAACACGCGCTTTAACTTTCACCTCAATACCATCTTTTGCTACTGCTGCAACAGTTGGTGTTTCAATGACACGTGGATTAACGCTCATCTGCACCGCTTGAAGCACATCGCGGCCAGCAAGATCAATGGCAGCCGCACGCTCGAACACGAGCGGGATATTGGCGCGCTGCGCCGCAATCAGTGCATTGACAACGCGGTCAACGTTACCGCCTGCAAGAAAATGGCTTTCCAGCTGATTGATATTCAGCCCCAGGCCAGCTTTCGTTGCTTTAATGAGCGGATTAACAATCCGGCTCGGAACAACCCGGCGCAAGCGCATCGCAACGAGCGTAATAATACCGATACGAACACCCGAAGCTAATGCTGAAATCCAGAGCATAATTGGAAAAAAGCTCAGGAAGACGGACAACGCAATAATAACAATAACCGCTATAATCAATATCGAAACAACCGGATCCAGACCCATAAATGAATACCTCCATTGCTTTAGTGAAGCGCTGAATTGCGCTTATGTTATGCTTTTTACTGTCTCTTTCACAACAACCCAAGTTCCTTCTGCCTTAATGACGACAATGCTTGCTCCAGTCGAAATAAACTCGCCTGACGTGACGACATCAATCCGCTGATCGCCGATTTGCACCGTTCCGGCTGGTCTCAGCGGAGTAAGTGTAACCCCAACAAGTCCCAGCAGGCTGTCCTTTTCATCCGCGGATACATAACCCTCTTCCTTCGTCAGCTTATCGCGGAGAATGAATTTGTTCCAAATTCCTCTATGCCTATATTTTCTGAAAATATAATACATCACAAGAACGGCCACTACGAGTGCCGTGACGAGCGAGATAAATGCTGTCATCGGATCAGATGCCGCAGTAACTACCCCAGCAACAAGTGCTGCGCCGCCTAGCAATCCTAAAATTCCGAAGCTTGGAACAAATACCTCGATAATGAGCAAAGCCAAGCCTATTACGAAAAGAACAATCGACTCCATACCTGCAAATCCAGCCACATAATGACCGAAGAAATACAAGCTGAAAGCGATAATGCCCAGTATGCCCGGTACACCGAAGCCTGGCATCAGCAGCTCAACGACGATGCCCGCAATGCCAAGGATGAGCAGCACAGTCATCACATACGGATTAACGAGCCAGCGTGAAGCTTTCTCAGCGAGCGATGGCTCAAACGAAATGAGCTGCTTCTGATCAAGCTTCAGCCATGTAATAGCTTCCCCGACAGAAGCTGCGATATGCTCAGCGTAGCCGCTAGCCAGCGCCTCATCGGCGGATAGGGACAATATTTCCCCAGCCGGTTTCTCTATGCCTGCTTTCGGCAAGCTAAGCGCCACTGTCGTATCAACCATGGCAGCTGCAATATTCGCATCCCGGCCACCCAGCTTTGCAGCCTCCATCATCGTCTTCGTCCAATAGGAGACAATCTTCGGGTTATCAATCAATTGCCCTCTGCCATCAACGACAGCAGCTGCGCCAATTGTGCTTCCCGGCTCCATGACAATATTTTGCGCATTAAGCGCGATGTAAGTACCTGCCGACACCGCTTTTCCCTCAATATACGCGGTTGTAGGAATGGCGCTTTTTCGGATGACCTCCCCGATCTCCTCTGCGCTCGTCACTTCTCCGCCGAACGTGTTAATAACGAGAACGACACGTTCTGCCTTTGCCTCAGCCGCGTCTTTGTAAGCGCGCTCCAAAAATGATTTGAGTCCACTCTCGATTGTCTGTTTGACTGGAACAATGTATACCGCTCCTCCAGCTTCATCTGAGGCAAGCTGCTGAGCCTTTGCAGGCTGCAAACCGACCAGCAGGCCGCTGCCTAAGGCGAGCACCAACGCTGAAAAAACAGCTAATTTCGCCCAAAAAGCGGTTTGGCATTTTTTTATATTCAACCTTCCACCCTCCCTTATATCCATTATATTCGTTATTACGAAGGATTACCCTGAAACGTTGCAAAATAAGCTTAAATAGCTTACACGAACTGAAAACAACGGACCTATTTGGCAAGAAGCCAGAGACCCTTTTTTATGTGATCCGCATATGAAAAAAAGTATGAAAAAGCAAAAAACACCCCTTGGAAGGGATGTTTTCGTCCGAACATATCGTTATTGCAGAAATTGTTGTACGAGCTGATTTACTAGTTTACCGTCAGCGCGCCCTTTCGTTTTTGGCAACAAGGCGCCCATGACTTTCCCCATCTCGGCTTTGGAAGAAGCACCGAGTTCATGGATGGTCTGCGTTACTATCGCTTTTATCTCTTCTTCGGTCAGCTGCGTGGGAAGGTATTGACTAATAATTTCAATTTCTGCGTTAAGACCTGTTACCAGGTCCTCACGGCCGGCTTTGCTAAATTCTTGGAGGGAATCTTTACGTTGTTTGATCTCACGACTTAGGATATCAAGCATTTCACTATCGTCCAGAGGACGCTTCAAATCAATTTCCAAGTTTTTAGCTGACGCACGCATCATACGAATGGTTGTAAGCCGGAACTTGTCCTGATTCCTCATGGCCTGCTTCATATCGTCGTTCAATCTTTCGCTCAGGTTCATTATACTAGGAGCCTCCTAAAACTTTCTCTTACGAGCAGCCTCGGACTTCTTCTTACGCTTTACACTCGGCTTTTCATAATGTTTGCGTTTCTTAACCTCAGCCAACACGCCATCTTTAGCGATAGAACGTTTAAAGCGGCGAAGTGCAGAGTCAATGGTTTCGTTTTTCTTAACCTTAGTTTCAGACACAAGTTTTCCCTCCCTCCGAAACAGACCGTCCAGAGCATTAAACACGGTTTATCAAACTCCATTATAAGTCAAAACAAAATACAGTGTCAACTCACTAATTTCACTCGTAAACAATGCCAAATCCATTTTTCAAAATATCGTAGAACATCATGTAAGTATCCCCATTCGTCAGCTCTTCTACATTGAGCATTTGACCAATGATTTCCTCGCTAATCCAGCCGCGGGAAACGAGATCCTTAAGCGCCGTTTCTCTCGTCGTATCGAGTCCAGCCGTCAGTGCCAGCATATAGGCCGCCTGCTCCAATGTCAATGGCCCCGTCAATAAATCCTTCATATCCTTGACTGCACCGTCAGGAAAACCCGGGAACTGCTCGGGATGCGCTTTTTTGAGCGTTCTAAGCTTGTTCAAATAGCGCCCTATGCTCATCGTGCCATCAAGGTCCCATGCCTCATTGGAATAGCTGCCAGACGTCATATACATGCTCGCAGCTGTCACAAGGCCCTTGAAGTCCTTGTGTTTCATGTAAGCCGGCTGTTCAAACTTTTCATACGTCAAGTCCATGCCCTGCTTAACGAGCTTCTTGCGCAGCTTGCTGATAAGCTTCGTCGATTGGGACAGCTCCCTGACCGTCATGTCGTTGCTAATCGCAAGGCTTGCCGCCGCTCCTGCTGCTTCTGCCGTCGCCATGCCAAGCGGAATGACCCTTGCGCTGCCGTGAGGGATCGTATCAAAGCTGGCTGAGCGTCCAACAACGAGCAGCCCATCAACTTTGAGCGGCACCAGGCTGCGGAATGGGACGCCATATTGCATCGGACTTAGCATAATTGTACCCACATCGCTGTAGTTGATGCTTTGAATATCGACATCGTAGGAGCCATAAGCAATAGCATCCCATTTATCCCGGTTTTCCAGCACATCGGCAAGCGATAGTCTGTATTCGCCGTATATATGACGGGATTCTCTAATATACAGCTCTGATGCAGTACCCGCGTAGTTCATATTGGCAAACTCCGGGTACGTCTTTTTTAAATAATCAACGATGAGCGGAGACTCTTTTTTGCCAACTTCCATTCCTCGAGCCACCGATTCTGGATCAAGCGGATCGACTCCGTAAATTTGCATCGTATTAAACAACATCGTCTCATTGTTTTCTCTGCCAATATTAAGGCTGCGAATTTTCACCTTGTTCGGATCACTCGGCGGATATTTTCTAGCGTCGCCAAATCCCCAAATGCTCGTGCTGTCTAAGCCCAAGCCCTCCAGACCTTTGAAATTCCGCCAAGCCTCGTTCGTCACATTGTCCATTCTAAACACGAGCGTTGCCGCCATCTTCGCTTTGCCTTCGCCAATATCCTGGCGCCCAATGGAGAAAGGCACACCCGAAGCAGCAGCGATATCCGCATCCTGAGTCGCATCAATGACTACTTTCGCCTCTACCTTCTCGGCCTTGCCATCCGGTTTAGTAATGGTCAGCCCCATTAGCTGCATATTCTCGCCGGACTGCTGCAAAATCGGCTCCATCTTCTGCACATGCATGAGCAAATCTATGTTTTGCTCCTGTTTAACCATCTTGTAAAAGACATTGGCCGCCGTATGCGTATCAACCGAACTGCCCTCTACCTGATCAAACCATTCCTGAAATAATCCTTCATTCAAAAACTTCGACTTATGCAAATAGCGGTAATACCATGGTTGATTCGGGGCATAATTCAAATCAAGCGTATTCAGCCCGCCCAGCGTCATTAAACCGCCCAAAATATCGCGGTCCCTGCCTTCAAGCAGCAGTACTTTGAGCCCATTCCTGGCTCCAGACACAGCAGCCATTATACCTTCTGGATCTGTGCCGACAACAATTAAATCATAGTTCGACTGTACGGTTTCAACCGATTCAACCTCCGTAAATGGGGCCTGAACGCGGTCAATGGACAAACGATCGATAGAAGCTACTTTAAATTTATATAAATAATAGCAACCGATCAGCATCAAAAAAGCGAGAGCAACGATCGTCAACATCTTATATTTCGTCTTCAACAACTAAAATAACCTCCGAATTATGAATGCCGCCAAGCAGCAAAGCTTTCATTGCTAGATTAATAGATTCAATTGATTGAAAAAAGAACAGGCCCCCACTTCTCATTAGGAGCCTGCGTATCATGCGGATGCTGCACCTGGCTGCATCAATTCAAGCTGGATTCGGGATGAAGCAGCGTGTGCATATCCGTCGAAGAAATAACGGTCAGCCTTGGAATCTTCATCGGCGGTGTGCCCGGCTGAGCGAAACCGTTGCGAACGGAAAACGCCATCCGGTAACCATTTTCACGCAAATGATAAATAATCTGTGTATTCATCTCGCCGTAAGGGTAAGCAAAATATGGCGAGTCGATGCCCAGCACTTTTATTTTGTGACTATCGCTCGTAATCAAGCTGGTGTCAGCAAGCGATGAATAAGCAATGCCGCAAAGCGCCGTCTCTTTTTTGTGCAAATCAAAGGTGTGGCTGTGATATTCAAATACGTCGCTCGACGCTTTCATTTCGTCATTGGAAAGAAAGCTCGATTTTTTCGGATTAAATGTCGCCGTCTTCTGTTGAATATGGCTGCCTACGACAAACATCGTAGCGTGAAAGCCGTATTTTTTCAAAATCGGATACGCATAAATGATATTGTTTTGATAACCGTCATCAAAGGTAATGACGACCGATTTGTCAGGCAGGACGCCTTCGCCATTAATGTATTTCTCCAATTGCTCCATCGTCGCTGTCTTATAACCGTTCGTGTGCAAATATTCCATTCCCTGCTCAAACGATTCCAAATCAATAATGGAATGATTGTCTGGCTCGCTATTGTCAGCCTTCGGTGTAATGTAATGATACATCAGCACTGGTACCCGCTCAGCATTGCCTGAAAGCGCCAGAGGTTTTGAATCGGCCAACGGCTTAATAGCCTGCTTATGCGTCATAATAAAAGCTTTATTTTTAGCTATTTCCCATGAGGTACAGATTTTTTTCGTAACAACCGTCCCCGGATGGGCTACTGCCGTAGCATAAGCAGCGATAAGCAGGACGAAGGAAAACAAACCAGCAGCAATATACTTTCTGTAACGAACCATGCAAGCTCCTTTCAAAAACGTTTAATGCACGTTTGGCTTGCGCTATTTCGCATTCAAGGCACCAAGCTTCTCTCCGCCGAGCAAATGGAAATGCAAATGGTATACCACTTGGCCACCATCGCTATTCACATTATTAATTAAACGGTAGCCCGATTCGGCAATGCCCTGCTCGATCGCAATTTGACGTGCGGCTGTGAACAGCTCTGCCATGATAGTATCGTCATCTGCAGTCACTTCATTCATCGTGGCGATATGTTTTTTAGGAATGATTAAAATATGTACGGGCGCTTCCGGTTTAATATCTTGAAAGGCAACTACTGTATCCGACTCATACACCTTAGTTGATGGCAATGTACCTTCGACAATTTTACAAAAAATGCAATCCATTCAAAACTCCCCCTAAATTATGTTATACACCCTTCTTCCATCATAACGGAATGAGCAAAGCTCGTCCAATCCCATCCATCTTCCTAAAGGATAATACATAGATGGGCATTGGTTTTTGGCAACTCGCAGCTATCGCAGCTCAACGTCTGTGTGGTCGTCAATCGCCTGCTCCAGCTTATCCGCAATTTCCAGCCAATTGTTATAGCCATTGCCGATTTGAATCGATAAGCTTCTGCTTTCTAATGCATCTGCATTAAAAGCCGTTACAGCTTCCAACTGCTTGCTGAATGCCTGCTTAAGCTTCGTAAGGTAATCCTGCTCGGCTGCCGTTAGAGCGCCTTCATGGCTGCCTGCCTTGGCCAGCGACTGCTGCACCGCGTTAAAATAAGCTTCCAGCTTGCCTGCAGCAAACTCCGTGCCGTTATACTGATGCGCTTCTTTCAGAAAATCCAGCACATGATCCACATTTCGGAAAGCCGCACCAGCATTGAATTTGGCCTCATTTCGTCCCAAAAGCTCCGCTGATGCCCCAAGCTTCTCCAGCTCAGGCAATATCGCATTATAAAATGCAGCGGCACCGATAGCGTCCGAAGCAACTCGCTGGCCCGTCTCATATTTTTTCTCTTGAACGTTCGATAAATATTGCGAATATAAAAACATATTTCCATTAAGGCTGCACACCAGCAGCACAATTGTGATTGCCAACGCAATCGGCTTTTTCTTCGGCGGTTGTTGCTCTACGGACACGCTTTCTTCCCCCTAAAATTAAATCGCCTTACTTAATAACTACTGCTATAGCTGCCACTTCGCCTTTAAGGTGCTGTTCCAGCTTCAACGAAGTCGCACCGACTGACCGCCATCGAAAAAGAACACATAGCATTCTGCTACCTGGCGCAGCAAAACGGCTTCGAGCGCCTCCGCATAAAGCTCCAGCTGAAAACGATGGCGCTCTGCTGCACGCTCCCATTGCTGATTGAGGATCCGGTCCGTTTTATAATCGACCAGCACCAGTCCATGTTGGTCCTCGAACACGCAATCCATAACGCCTTGAATTAAAATCTGTTCATCCTTTGCATCTTCAGCAACGAAAGGATGCACGCGCGAGGCAGGCAGCATACAGCTGAATGGCACCTCGCGCTTGACCTCATCTGCTGCCAGCAGCCGCAAGCCGAGAGGACTTGCGAAAAAAGCAGCAATATTCATGCTGTCGATGGCTTCCGCCTGGCGCGGTGTTAACAGCTTGCGTTCAATCATGCCCTGGGTAGTCTGCATAACGACGTGCTCATCGACAGTTCCCTTAAGCGGTAAATGCTGCATGACCAGGTGATTGACAGAGCCTTTCTCTGCCGCTGTGAGTGAAGTCTGCTCCATAAACCGCGGACGGCGCAATCGAAATGAGCCTCCGGGCGCCGGCTGCAGGTCATTGCTATTATTCCCTTCACCTTGCTCACCCAAGTTATCCGGCTCTTCCGGGAAATCTAGTCGTTCGGACGATGAATGACTGCCGCTTGCGTCTATATCATTGTCCGCTGAGTCTCCAGTGTCAAACAAAGGAGCGGCTTCGCGATCAGCAAAAGCTTCGCCGTGAAGACGTTTAATTTCAGTTACAGACGTTTTGGCAGGCAAAAGAGTTGCAGCTTGATGAGAATAATGAAAATCCAATCGTTCGCGCAGCTCACTATCCTGCTCCTCAGGCTGCAGCTCAAGCTGGGCCAGCGAAAGAACGCCTTGCAGCCGCAGTTCTCTCTCTTCGTGGCCAGCATCTTGCTGAAGCGCTGCCGCTGCTTCAATGCTGAATATCGCAGCTGCAACGAAGCCCGATCGCCATTCCAGCCTTTTCATGCCGGAAAGCTGAGCGATTTGTTCTGTTTCCTGCTGCTCAAAGCTTGTTGCGGCCAGCGGGCCAAGCCAATCCAAAAAAGTCGATGCCGCAGCCAGCTTAAAATCAGGTATTCGACCGCTTGCGTCAACAGCTGCCAGCCAGCCCTGCAGCTTCTTTGCCGCGTCTGCCACCGTGCCGACCAAAAACATTTTTTCCTTCGGGCGGGTGAGAGCCACATATAATATTCGCATTTCCTCGGCCAGCATTTCCATGCGCAGCCTGCGGCGAATCGCTAGAAATGGCAGAGTTGGATAGCTGACGCGCCGCTGTGGATCCACAAATCGCGGGCCAAAACCGAGCTGCTTATGTCGAAGAAAGGCGCTGCGCAAATCCTGCTGGTTAAACGACTTGCCAAGACCTGCCGTGAACACGACGGGAAACTCCAGCCCTTTGCTTTTATGGATCGACATAATGCGGACGACATTTTCCTGCTCGCCAAGCGCCCTTGCCGTGCCTAGGTCCCCTCCGCTATCGCGCATTCGCTCTACGAAACGCAAAAACCGGAACAGGCCCCGGAAGGAGGTCGCCTCGTAACCGCGAGCGCGGTCATATAGAGCGCGTAAATTCGCTTGACGCTGTGTGCCGCCAGGGAGACCGCCAGCAAAATCATAATAACCAGTCTCACGGTAAATACGCCAAATGAGGTCGGCCAACGCTCCCTGTCTGGCATCACTGCGCCAGCGCTCAAGCTGCGCGAGAAAGTAGGTCAGCTTCTGGCGCAATGACTCTGGAAGCGTTAAACTGCCTTCCGCGGCCAGCAGCGCTTCAAAATAACTGACGCCGGATTTTTCAATCCTAATAAGCGCCAGCTCCTCGGCATCCAAGCCAAAAATAGGGGAGCGCAGCGTGCCCGCGAGCGGAATATCCTGATAAGGATTGTCAATGACTCGAAGCAGCGACAATACAGTCTGCACTTCTATGGCATCAAAATAGCCGCTGCTGAGCTCAGCATAGGCAGGTACGCCATCTGCCTGCAGCTCCTCGATAATAATTGGCGCCCATTGCGATGTCGCGCGCAGCAAAATAACGATATCCCGCCATTCCAACGGACGGGTCCGTTTGCTTTTTCCATCGTAAATGCGGTAGCCGCTCTCCATAAGCGACTGAATTTTCTGGGCAATCAGCCGCCCTTCCAGCTGCGCCGTCTGCAAATCCTCCGCCGACTCAGCCGCATCTAGCCCTTCTTCCTCATCCTCTGGCTGCGCTTTATCCTCCGCCATGACGGAGCCTGCCTTATCAATGACGACCAATTCTACTTCAAATTCCCCTGCTTCCTCTGCTGCCGGGAAAGAAGCGCCGCAAACCAGCTCCGCGCGCTGATCATAATCCATTTCGGCTACGGATTCCCGCATAATGCCGCGAAATACATTATTTACGCCGTCAACTACCTCCTGACGGCTGCGGAAGTTGCGCGCCAGATCAATGCGCAAGCCTGCTGAATGGCCAGCGGAAGAAGCTGCTTCAGTGCTTGTATGTGCAAATGCCGCAGCGTCTCTATCCGCTCCATCCGTTCCGGGCAGAACAGCCTGTACGGCATAGCTTTTATACTTGTGCATGAATAGATTGGGCTCCGCGAGCCGAAAGCGGTAAATGCTTTGCTTCACATCACCAACCATGAAACGGTTCCCCGCTCCCGGCCTTGAGATCAGCGTTACAATCGCCTCCTGCACCATATTCATGTCCTGATATTCATCAAGCAAAATTTCATCAAATTGGTTCTGGTATTCCAGCGCCGCGGGCGAAGGCAGCGTCTGCTTCACGGAAGAGTCCTCCGTACGCAATATCCGCAAGCAATAATGCTCCAGATCGCCAAAATCAAGCAGCCCCTTCTCCCGTTTCGCTGCTTCATACCTTTGCCCAAAATCAATAATGAGCTCGCTCAGTGCCGCCATTAATGGAGCCAGCTCCTGCAGCTCCTCCAAAAACTGCTCAGGCGTACGGCCGAACAGCTCTTCGGCTAGCGTGCCCAGCAGCTTCTTGGCACTGTCTCGCAAATCTTTCGCCTGCTCCTGCAGCGATTTATCGTATTCGTCGCCGCGCATAGCCTTCAATTTTCCAAATTCCACCGTATGAAACGGCTCGAACCACTGCTCCCAAGGTCTCTCCTGTACAGCAGCTTTAAGCATAAGGACAAGGGCCAGATCGTCCTCGAAATTGACGGCATAAGGCGCCGGCCCCGCAGGCTCGCGCGTTAAATCAAGCGCCTTTCGAAGCAGCGCTTCCGCTCCGGCGAGAGCCAGCTCCACATCAGCTCGCAAGCTGGCAACCCAGCTGCTGTGCTGAAGCTCGGCTGCATTTTGCAAATTAAAGCTTTCGGACGTCTCGCGCAGCCAAGCTTCAGGCCATGGATGGCTTTGCGCAAAAGCATACAGGTCCTGTACGAGTTTGTACAGCGGCTCATCCCCGCGTTCTCCCCCCAGACGGTCAGCGAGCGCGAGAAAAGCGCCACCAGCCCTAGAGTCGGCATCCGCCTCGTCATATTTCTCCTCGAAGAGCTGATCCAGCACCTCCATCCGCAGCAGCTCGCTCTCCGTTTCATTAGCGATGCGAAAGCCGGGATCAAGCCCAATCAGCGGATAATAACGGCGAATGACATCGAGACAAAAAGAATGCAGCGTCGTGATCGACGACCTGTTCATAAGCGCGAGCTGGCGACGCAAATGCTCAGAGTCAGGCTGGCGATCCAACTCCTTCTCCAGAGCAATGCGAATCCGCTCCTTCATTTCCGCAGCTGCCGCCTTCGTAAAAGTGGCAACGAGCAGGCGGTCCACATCGGTCGAGGATGAAATTTTGCGAATAATGCGCTCCACCAGCACTGCCGTCTTGCCAGAGCCGGCAGCAGCAGCTACAAGAATGTTGGAGCCTTCCGTTACAATGGCGCTCCACTGCTCATCGGTCCAAGTGCTGCCTTCCGGTTTAATGACCTTTGCCATGTCCGTCATCGATGCTTTCTCCTTTCTCCAGCCGCTGCCATAGCTCTTCCGTTGAAGGCTTGCGAAGCCGCACATACTCATTGCCGTCAAACAGCGGATCGAACTGGCAAACCGCCTTATAATCACAATATTGGCACGGAATTTTTGTTCCCAGCTTGTAGGGCTCAATCGATACTTTGCCACAGCTGATTTCCGAGCCAATTCCGCTAATGGTCCTCCGGACAGAATCCCGCAAAATGTCCCACTGCTTGTCCGTCACGACGGAGGAGCTGCTGTAGAACGCCCCATCCTTCTTGAGCGCTACAGGCAATAGCTCGGAATGTCCCGTTTCCAGCTGATCATCCATAAGGCGCACCGCCTCGGCTTCTGCCGTAACAAGTCCTCTTAGCTTAAAGCGTTTGCGCAGCTCTGCTTTGATTTTCGCTTCGTTCATTTGATTAGAAAGCGCCAGCAGCGGATTATGGACGTGAAAATAAAGCACACCCGCAGGCGATGCCTGCTTTCCAAGCCAGCCGGGAGAATGCGTCACCAATACGTCCAAATACGTCAGCATTTGCAGGGAAAGGCCAAAGGCCACTTCCTCCAGGCGCAACTGGGTCACGCTAGACTTGTAATCCAGCACGCGCAAAAGCAGCCCCTGCTCTGTATCCGCAGCATCAACCCGGTCGATTCGCCCGATTATTTCCATGGAACGTCCATCCTGCAAGGGAATAATAAGCGGCGGCAGTGTGCCTTCCGGCCCAAAATCAACCTCCAGCCCAACGGGCTGGAACGCGGCCCGGCGTGCATGCTCGCTCAGCATAATGGCCGCCTGCGCTACAATTTCCTTAAGCTTGCGGGCAATGTAGCGATAGCGGCCGCTGCTCAGCAAAATTTGCGATTGCAGCCTAGGTGCGAGCTCGTCCACCGTATGAACTGCCGCCTCGCGGATCTCACGCTCGGAAGCCGAGCCGAAGGCGTGGCCAAGCCCGCCTTCTCCAGCCAAACGGCTGAGCGCAGCGTGGAACAGCTGTCCCACATCCGGCGCCTCCAGCCGGTGCATTTTACGCTCGCGCAGCTTCAGTCCGTGAATCGCAAAATGCTGAAAAGGGCACGACACGAAACGCTCCATTCTCGATACGCTTGCTCTCAAGCGAACGCCATAAAGCTGCTGTGCCGTATCAGCGGTCAACAGCTCCTCCTGATTCACATAACCAAGGGATTTTGTAAGCAGCGACAGCTTCGTTTGCCATTCTGGGCGCACCGCAAACCAATTGTAAAGCTCCCACCAAAAAGGAGCAATCTCGCTTCCTTGCTTCCAAGCTCGCAGCTCCGTTATTAAATACGACAAGGCCCGTTCTGGATGCTGAATATATTCCCTTTGCTCCTTTAAAGACATAGTCTGCGTAGGCTCCGCCTGCACTTGCTGTATTGGCAAACCGTGAAACAGCTGCCTCACCTGCCTAATAATTTCCGATGGCAGCAGGCTTTTCCCCTCTTCATCAGCCTCCGACCAGCTTATCCACAAATGGCGGCTCGGCGTTGTGAGCGCACTATAAATCAGAAAACGCTCATCCAGCAGCCTTCGCTTGAGGCCCGGCGCCATGACCAAGCCTTCTTCAGCCAGCCGCTCCCGCTCCTGATCCGTCAGCATGCCATCCTCTTGAAAACGCATCGGCATGACGCCATCATTGGCTCCCAGCACGTAACAGATCTGTACCTGACTGGAACGCGTACGGTCCATGCTGCCCACCAGCACTTGATCGAGAGCGGGCGGTATCGCACCTAGTTTGAGGCTTTCCAGACCCGTCTCAAGCATGCCAACGAAAATATCGGGAGGCAGCGGTTCATTCCCAACCAGCTCTACTAATTGGTCAAGCAGATTCATAACTCCATCCCACAGCTGGCGATGACCGCGTGAACGCTGCACTCGGCCAGCTTCGCTATCCTCGCGGCTCCAGCGCTCCAACCGCTCCGCAGCCCCTGTATGCTCAAGCAAGCGATATAGCGCCTCACACATCATTGTGACATTTGAAGCCTTCTCCAGCTCTTTGCCAAACTGCTGCAAAGGTGGAACGATCACGCCGCGCGCGGCCATGACCGCCTCGAACTCTGCCTTTGCACGCAGCGATGGCGCATTGGCCGCTGCATCCTGCTCTTCCTCCAGCGACTCGATGATGAATGGACGCCATCTTTTTTCATCCAGCCACTTCCAGCCATCAATGCCCGCAGCCAAGACGAAGTTTTCCAGCCAATCAAATTGGTCGCGGGGAATGCTTCCATCAAGCGGAAACAGCAGCTCAGTCTTAATGCAGCGGAACACCGCCTCATAGCTCCAATTATGCAGCACCGTCTCAAGCGCCGAGCGAATGAACTCGACGAGCGGATGATGGACGGTCGTATGCCTCTGATCAAGGAAATAGGGGATGCTGTATTCTTGGAATACAGCTTCGATATAGTCGCTGTAATCTCCCGCATTGCGCACCATAACCGTCATATCGCGCCAGCTTAGGCCATCTTCCCTGACTCTGCGCAGCATATCGCGCGCCAGCAGCTCCACCTCGGTTCGCCGATTTGCTGCTGCATGCAGCGATAAGCCGCATAACGGGCTGGTTGCATCGAGCATAGCCGGATTAGGAAGCGCCATTTGTGTCCGCCCTCCGTAATGGCGCTCCAAATGAGCCAGCATCGGGCTGCTGCTAAACCTGCCCAGCGCTTCGGCAGCAGCATTTCCAGTACCGCCGAGCATAATAGGCTCCGCCAATTCAACCCCTAATCCCTCCGCAAGCTCCCTCAGCTTCACATAAGCATCTGCTGTAGGATGAAACAAATCCAGCTCGCCTGGCCGTTCTCCAGCCGTATAGGCTCGATTCAGCTTAAGCGTAATCGTCACTTTCTTCGCCATGCTTATAAGCGAGCTAAGCGCGGCATATTCTTTTGGCGTAAAGCCATTAAAGCCGTCAATCCAAATTTCGGTGTCCCGAATCGTTGAAAATTGCGACAGCCCCGTTGACAGATGAACCAAATAATCCTCCGAATCGACATACAGCCCGGCTAACTCCGCCTCCAGCTTTTCGTATACTAGCTGCAAGTCATGCAGCTTGCGCTTCAGCAGCGCCGAGTCCTGTAAAGCAGAAGCGGCCTCTTCTCTGCGCTCAGCAATCATCGCCGGATTAATGCCATAACGCTTCCATTCCGTCAACAGCTCGCCCAGACGCTCAATGAAACCAGGCTTTCCAGCACCATGCTCGAACAGCTCCAATTGGTCGCCCAGACGCTGCACAATTTTGTACAGCAGCATGTTTTTGCCTTCATCGCCGATTGGAATGAGCGCGGTTCCCCCAGTTTCCTGCATAACGCGAAGAGCAAGCCTGCGAAGGCTCAGCACTTGCGCCCGAATCATTCCCTGCAATCCACTGCCTCGAAGCAGCGTGTATTCGGACTGGAAAGTCGCCTGCTCCGGCACGAGCAAAATAAGCGGAGGCCCATCCGGGTCTGCGCTCAGCCTGCCGCGAATTGCATCCAGGCAATATGTCGTCTTTCCCGCTCCCGAGCGGCCCAGCACTAATTGAAGCGGCATCCTGCAGCCCTCCCTTCCGTAACCTGTCTTTTATCAACCATACTACCATACCCGCAGCGACTTTTCACGAGCCCTTCAAACATACGTTCTTAAATATTTGGCAAAAAAACCTCTTGAACGAGTAAAAAGCATACTCGCCGTTCAAGAGGTTTTTCGTTATTTGCTGCGCACCTCAAAGATGGCAAATTTCAAGTAATGCCCTTCTGTTACGCCAAGCAGCTGCGGATGATCCTTGCCTGCCGCCCGCCATTCCACAAGCCGGAGCAGCTTGCCAGCATCAGCAGCGGCCTCCTGGATCGTCTCGAGAAACAAATCAGGACGCATATGATACGAGCAACTCGCCGTTACCAGATAGCCGCCTTCATTTACCAGCTTCATGCCATGCAAGTTAATATCTTTATAGCCGCGGACAGCGCCTGCTACCGCATTTTTTGTTTTGGCGAACGCTGGAGGGTCCAAAATGACAACGTCCCATGTCTGACCGCCTCCGCTAATTGGCTTGGACGTATCCGTGCCTGCGCGGCTGCGCTCCAGACGCTCCTCCAGCCCCTTCGTTTGCAGTCTCAAGTAATCAAAAGCATCGGTTACGACGAATTGCACGCGATCGGTAAAGCCGTTTCGCTCCACATTGCGGCGCGCCGTATCAATCGCATGCTCGGAAATGTCCAGACAGGTCACTTTCTTTGCTCCGTATTTGCAGGCATGCAAGGTAAAGCTGCCCGTATGAGCAAAGCATTCCAGCACCGTCGCACCGTCCCAGTAGGGGAAGGTCACCTCTTTGCCATTTGCATTGACTGGAACGAGACCGCTTGCTGTCCCTGCACTCGCACTGCCCGCTTCAGCAGGCTTTGGCATCAGTTTAATGCCGCTGCGGTGGCCCCAGCCCTTCATCAGCGGAGCGATGGAAGCGCGATTTTCACGCTGGTCATAGAAATAGCCCGTCTTTTGGCCTTCGACTATATCAACCTCAAGCTTTAGCCCATTTTCTTCGATCTCGAGTATGGCCGGACATTCCCCATATAGCACGCCTGTACGCTTCTCTAAGCCCTCCAGCTGTCTGACACCGACATCACTGCGCTCATAAATGCCGCGCGGCTCAAACACCTCGATAAGCGCTTCAATGATCGCAGCACGGTGAATATCCATGCCAAGTGTCAGCAATTGGATAACCAGCACATCATTAAAGCGATCAACGGTCAGCCCTGGCAGGAAATCAGCTTCTCCGTATACGAGCCTGCAATCCTGATCCGATACGAAACGGCTGCGATGCTCCTTCGCCTGCCGGAAACGCTCATGGAAAAAAGCAGCATCCATCACCTCCAGCGGCTTGTACGAAATAATGCGCACCGTAATTTGCGATTTCGGATTCCAATAGCCCGTCGCCAGATAACGTCCCTGATGGCTGACTACATCAACCAAGCCGCCCGGCTGCGCGGTGCCTTCCATTTTCTCAATCTCGCTTGCATATACCCATGGGTGGCCCTGCTCCAAACGTTTTTTGCGCCCGCGCTGCAGCGCTATCCTTGCTCTCGTCATAATGGAAAAATCAACCTCTCTCATGCTTGTCATGCATGTCTTGTTTGCTGCATATGTATGGGTACACCTGTCACTCGTTTATAAAAAAGGAGATTCAGCCCATGCTTCATTCTATTATTTTGCCGATTGCAATCGGCTTTGCCTTGTTCTTAAGCGGCATGAAGCTGATGGAGCTGGCACTGCATCGCCTTGCCGGGACGCAATTGAATCGTATTTTGCAGCGGTTTACCGCTACGCCCATTCACGGACTGGCGGCTGGCGCCATCTCTACTGCTTTTCTTCAGAGCAGCACAGCCGTAACCGTCATCTCTATAGGTCTCGTCAATGCCGGACTGCTCACCTTTCCGCGAACGCTCGGCATCATTCTTGGCACCAACATCGGCACCTGCCTGACGACGGAGCTGCTTGGGCTGAGCCTTGAGCGTCTTACAATGCCCCTGCTTATTCTCTCAGTCTCTGCCTGGCTGCTGACCGCGCTGCTTGGCGAGCTGCAGCTTATCCCCGCCTTGCGGACTGGCGGCTGGCTAAACACGATTCGCTCCGCTTCCATCGCCACGCTCGGCTTCGGCATATTGCTCGCTGGCATGGCGATGATGCAAAGCGTTGGCCCGGACATTCAGCAAAGCGCCATGTTTGACTGGTTTATGAGCAAAACGGCGGACAGCCTCTGGTGGGGGCTGGCCGCCGGCGCAGTGCTAACCGCAGCCGTGCATAGCAGCACGGCTGTCATTGCCATTATAATGGGTTTTGCGGCAATCGGTGCTATGCCACTAGAGGTTGGCATTGCCGTTGTGCTAGGCGCAAACATCGGCACCTGCATCACTGCGCTGCTCGCCTCAATTAGCGGATCGCGCGCGGGACAATTCGTTGCGCTCGCCCATATAACGCTGAATGTCGGCGGCGCACTGCTCTTTATGCCGTTTGTCGGCCTGCTCGCTGGACTATCAGCTTGGCTTACCGCAGCCCCAGCGGCGCAAATTGCCCATGCGCAAACGCTGTTTAATATTTTCAGCTCGCTGCTTGCCCTGCCGCTCTGCTATTTGCCAGCGCTGCGACGGATGCCTCGCCAAGATTAACCTTCCAATGCTACACCATAAAACTATGTAAATGGTATGCCCAGCAGCTCTAATGCACCGGAGACGATCCGATTATTGTTGTCATAGCCGGATTGCTTCTGTCGTCTCCATGCATCAAGCGGCTCGAACCAATCCACTCCGCGAATTTCTTCTACTTGAGCTTGCAAATCGCCGCCGATGGCTTCAACCAGGTAATAGTGAACCTCTTTATCGACCGTACCATAGGTATCGTGCTGGTACTGATATTTAATTTGGTCAATAGGTGCTATGATATTGCCCTGAAGCCCCGTTTCCTCAGCAATTTCCCGCAATGCGGTCTGCTCAACGGTTTCGCCTGCCTCCATCTTGCCTTTGGGAAGCGATACTTTGCCATAACGATCCTGAATAAGCTGAATTTGCAGCTTGCCTTCCTCCGTGCGGCGGTAGACGACGCCTCCTGCTGATATTTCCTTCACACCTGTTTCCCCCTTGCCTGATTGACATCATATCGCAATAGTGAAAATTCCAGCCGCTTCCTCCAAGTGAAGCCAGCGGCCGAAATTCCCGACTATTATTTGGCCTTTTGTTATGCTCTTAATGCTTCCGCTTTTGTATGAACGGCCGCCTGCTGATCTTGAACATCATCCAGCTCCAACACAAAGCTGTGAGTTTCGGAGCCGCGAAGCGCCTGCGCTTCGCCTTCCAGCACTCGCACAAGCTGGCCTCGGCATTCATTGACACCAGCTTCCGTTACCTTAACGCGGCACAGCTTGCCGATTAAGTCCTCGGAGCCGTTGAATACCACTTGAATGTAGTTGTCGGAGTAACCCATAACAAGTCCCGTTCCTGGAGCTCCCTTGTAGTCGCGCTCTGGAATAATATCAAGCACAGCGCCTACATACTTCTCTGCATAAGCAAGCTGCATGCGCTCAGACAAGTCGATCAGCTTATGGACGCGTTCGTTCTTCAATTCTTCATCCACTTGATCCTCCATGCGCGCTGCTGGTGTACCCGTCCGTTTGGAGTAAGGGAATACGTGCATTTCCGAGAAGCCCAGCTCCTCCATAAAGCGGAAGCCTTCCTCGAACATTTCGTCCGTTTCGCCAGGGAAACCAACGATGACATCCGTTGTAATAGCTACGCCCGGCATAACCTCGCGGATACGCTTGATTTTCGCCGCGAATTCCTCGGTCGTATATTTGCGGCGCATCCGCTTCAGCACGGAGTTTTCGCCGGCCTGCAGTGGAATATGGAGATGGCGGCACATTTTCGTGGACCGATTCAGCACATCAATCATCGCCTCATCGATCTGGCTTGCTTCGATCGAGCTGATGCGGATCCGCTCGAGGCCTTCGATATGATCCAGATCCCAGAGCAGGTCGCTCAGACGGTAGTTATCCAAATCGTCGCCATAGCCGCCTGTGTGAATGCCCGTAAGCACGATTTCCTTGTAGCCTGCCGTAACCAGCTGCTTCGCCTGCTCAACAACGCTATGCGCCTCCCGGCTGCGGGACAAGCCGCGCGACCATGGAATAATGCAGAAGGTGCAGAAGTTGTTGCAGCCCTCCTGAATTTTCAGAAACGCCCGCGTGCGCTCGGCAAAATCCGGCACATCCAGCTCCTCAAACTCGCGCGTCTTCATAATGTTGCGAACAGCATTGACTGGCTGGCGGTCCGCATGAATTTGATCGACAAAGGTCATGATTTTCTCGCGGTCCTGCGTACCGATAACGAGATCGACGCCAGGAATCGCCATAATTTCGGCTGGGGACGTCTGTGCGTAGCACCCTGTTACCGCTATAACGGCATCCGGATTGCGGCGCACCGCGCGGCGAATGATTTGGCGGCTCTTCTTGTCGCCTGTATTGGTCACCGTACAGGTGTTGATTAAATAAACATCGGCGGTCGCTTCAAAATCGACCTGCTCGTAGCCTTCATTTTTGAATAGCTGCCAAATCGCTTCTGTGTCGTAAAAATTCACTTTGCAGCCTAATGTATAAAATGCAACCGATGGCATGTTGTTATACTCCTCCCATTTCTCCGGCTTCATACAGCAAGCATGTCAATCCGACGATACCTGCGGTTTCCGTCCGCAATATCCTTTTGCCGAGGCCGACAATAATGGCTCCTGCTGCTTCTGCCTCATCTGCTTCACGCTCGGTAAAGCCGCCCTCCGGCCCTACCATTAGCAATACGCTCGGAGCGGAAGCATCGCTTCCCCTGTTAGAGCTCCAGCTATTCAGCGCCTGCCTAATACCCACGCCTTCCGCTGCATCGCCTTCGCGTTCGTAACAAAACAAAACTAAATCATAGGAAGCGATCGATTTGACCAGCTCGCGCCAGCTCCGCACCGGCTCTACAGCCGGTACGCGGCAGCGATGCGACTGCTCCGCCGCTTCCTTGGCGATTTTGCCCCAGCGCTCCAGGCGCTTTACTTCCTTCTTGCCGTCATATTGCACAATCATGCGCTCCGACTGGAACGGGACAAACGAATAAGCGCCAATTTCGGTGCCCTTCTGGATGACCAGCTCCATCTTGTCGCCTTTCGGCAAGGCTTGGGCAATCGTAACCGACCAGCTCGGCTCGCTATTTTGGGGAAGCTCTTCTGAAATATCCGCTACAATCTCGGTGGACGCCGCTTCCCGCACAGAAGCAAGCACGACCCGCTGCTCGCCGTCGCTTGCTATAAACATATCGCCTGCCTTCATCCGCATGACGCGCACAGCGTGGAAAGCATCCTCGCCGAGCAAGCGGACTTCATTATCTTCAAACTGCTCTTTCGCTATAAAATACCGCTGCATATCGTCTACATAACCATCCTTCATAATAGCATGTTTTCATGTCGAAAATCCATGACCAAACCGTGTCACCCAAGGTGAAACGGCTGCCCTCCGTCCTTTGGCGGTTAAATAAACAGTCCACCGATCAGGTTCATAAAATAGGCGGCCAATTCCTGCGAAAAGTTAAGAATCGGGCTAATGGTCACCGCGCGAAGCGGTGGAATGAACAATAGCAGCAGGAAAATAATAATGCCCCATTGCATGTTCTGCTCCATTTTATAGCCGACTTTAAGCGGTACGAGATTTTGGATGATCCGGTAGCCGTCAAGCGGCGGCAATGGAATCAGATTGAAAATAAACAGCAAAAAGTTAAGCGATATGAAATAAGAGAAAAAGACTTGTAAAGCGTCCTGTACGCCAATGGAGCCCATATGGTACAGTCCTGTCTTGATGCTGACATAATAAAGAATAATGCCAAGCAGCCCGAGCACAAAGTTGCTGAGCGGACCTGCCGCCGTCACAATAACGCCCATTAAGCGCGGATGCTTAAAGCGATTTTGGTTTACCGGTACAGGCTTGGCCCAGCCGAAGCCTGCAAGCAAAATCAAAATCATCCCCAGCACATCCAAATGAACGCGCGGATTCAGCGTTACCCTGCCTGCATCATAGGCCGTATTGTCACCGAACTTGTACGCCGTGTAAGCATGCGCAAACTCGTGAACGGTGAAAGCAATAATAAGCACAAGCACAGCAAAAGGCAATTCTGCGGTCGGATAAGCAAACCACCCATCCATATTCATTCTGTTACCTGCGGCTTGCGTGCAACGAATACAACCCAATCTTCATTGCGGCGTGTTTCTTCCACGATAAAGCCGGCTTTCACAAGCCCTTGCTCCACAAGCTCTTCCTTGTTTTTATAAATACCGGAGGAAATATACAGCCCGCCCGGTTTCAGCGCCTGATACACCTCATCAATAAACAGCAAAATAATTTCCGCTAAAATATTTGCAACGACCAGATCGACTGGCACTGTAACAGTCGTGGATTCATTAGAGCCCACAGATCCGCGCGCGCCTTTGCCTCCTAATACGCCAAGCAGATCGCTGAGCTTAACTTCGACTTGCTGCTCAAGCCCATTCAGGCGTACATTTTCCGTCGCACTCGAGACGGCAATTGGATCCAGATCAAGTGCAAGCACACGGCTGGCACCCAGTCTGCAAGCCCCAATCGCCAAAATGCCAGAGCCTGTACCAACGTCAATGATTTCCTCGCCGCCTTTAATGACGGATTCCAGCGTCTGCAGGCAGAGGGACGTTGTCGGATGTGTACCTGTCCCAAAAGCCATACCAGGGTCAAGCTCAATAATTTTCTCATTCGGCGCAGCTTCGTACTCTTCCCACGTCGGTTTGATCGTGAGTGTATCCGATACTTTAAGCGGCTTGAAATACTGCTTCCATGCCGTCGCCCAATCCTCTTCATCTACCATTTGTGAAGTCATTTCATAATCGCCTGGATCAATGCCGAATTCGCGCAGCTGCTCGATCGGCGCTACCAGCTCTGCTTTCAAAGCGGCGATATCTGTTCCTTCCGAAAAATACCCCTTTATAACGGCTTGTCCTTCCGGAATATCATTCAGCGGCGTTTCATACCACTGGCCGAGGGACGTATCCCGCTCTTTGTTCAGCGTGCCGGATTCTTCAATGGAAACCCCGTCCGCATCCCGTTCATGCAAAAAGTTAGAAATCATCTCAATCGCTTGCTCCGTCGTCGAGATTGTAAGTTCATGCCATTTCATTTGCTTCTACGCCTCCAGTGTGAAAAACTAACATCTATTGTACACCAATCCGCATTGATGCACAAAATATGTATTTGAAAATGTGATAATCCTGCTATTTTACAGCCTTTCCAGCAGCTATATCGTCTTTTTCGCATACAAAAAGAGAGGGCAGGCCCTTTGCTCCTGCCCTCTCCCGCTTGCGATTGCAAATACGGACTTTCCCCTTGCCCGGTTACATCAATTGCTCCATACTTCCGCCCGCATCCTCAATTAGGCGCAGTGCCCTGTCCTTGACATGCTCTTCAAGCGTCGCTGTAAGTGCCGTACTGTCTGCCTGTCCATCAACCCGAAGCGCCTGCAGCTTGCGCAGCGCTCCCTGTGCCGCCTCAGAATGTTCAAATACAGCGCGTATGTGTTGATCAGCCATAATGAGCCCAGCCTCCTTCTACGTGTAGGTAGGCGGTATTCAACCGCCTTCGCTTCCTACTACGATAGAATGGAAAGCCGGGGCCATTATTATTCGTTTTTTCGCATGCTTTCAGAAAAAAAGACGATCCGCGCTTATTCGCCGCGGAACGCCTTTTTCATCCGTTCAAAAATTGATTCGTGATTTTCTGCTGTTTCTGTCGGAACGGAGCCTGAAACGCCGCCAAACTGGCGAAGCAGCTCTTTCTGTTCATCCGTCAGCTTTTGTGGGGTAACGACTGTCACTTTAACGTGCTGGTCGCCCTGCCCATATCCGCGCAGCTTAGGAACACCTTTGCCTTTCAGGCGGAAGTAAGTGCCCGTCTGAGTGCCGGCTGGAATTTTCAGCTTGATTTTCTCCGTCAGCGTAGGAATTTCGATTTCGTCCCCGAGTGCCGCCTGTACGAAGGACAGGGGAACCTCGCAATAAATATCATCGTTTTCACGCTCGAAAAACTCATGCGCTCTTACGCGAATAACGATGTACAAATCGCCCGCAGGACCGCCGCGTTGACCAGCTTCACCTTCGCCAGACAAACGGATTTGTGCGCCTTCATCAACGCCGGCCGGGATTTTCACTGTAATTTTACGCTGTTTTTTCACTTTGCCTGCGCCATGACAAGTTCCGCATTTTTCTTTGATTACGCGGCCCGTTCCGCTACAGTTGGAGCAAGCACGGCGGTTGACCATACGGCCGAATGGTGTATTTTGCACAACTTCCTGCTGGCCAGTACCGCTACATACGGAGCAAGTGTCCGGTTTCGTTCCTGGCTTAGCACCAGAACCGCTGCAAGTATCACAGTTTTCGGTGCGAGGAATCGTAATCTCCGTTTCCTTGCCGAATACCGCTTCCTTGAAATCGATCGTCATTGTATATTGCAAATCGCTGCCACGCTGTGGCGCATTCGGATCCCGACGGCCACCGCCGCCACCGAAGAACATATCGAAAATATCGCCGAAGCCGCCGCCGTCGAAACCGCCGGCTCCACCGCCCATGCCTTGATTCGGGTCAACATGCCCGTATCGGTCGTAGGTAGAGCGCTTGCCATCGTCACTCAGTACGTCGTAAGCTTCCTTGACTTCTTTAAACTGCGTCTCGGCATCAGCTGCCTTGTTGACGTCCGGATGATACTTTCGCGCGAGCTGACGGTACGATTTCTTAATGTCATCCGCTGAAGCGTCCTTGCCTACACCCAGAATTTCATAATAATCTCTTTTTGACAAACGGTATCACCTCCGCCCATAAATGTGTTGGATAAGCTGGTTACTCCCATGCTTCATATATTTCCTTCGTTCAACTTATCCTTTTAAAAAAAGTATAGCTTCGTATCCATTAATCGTCGAAGCTTTTATGATGACATAATCATGGAACAAGGTCAAAGACAGGGAAAGCCCTGTCTTTGACCTCATCCGCACTACAGGCTTAGTTTTTGTCGTCAACTACTTCGTAGTCAGCGTCAACCACATTGTCTTTGCCTTTTGCTTCCGGCTGTTCGCCTTCTGCGCCTGGCTGCCCAGCCGCTTGCTCATACAGCTTCACGGATAGCTGCTGTACAATTTCAGTCAGCTCATCAGAAGCTGCTTTAATTTCCTCCAGGTTGTCGGTTGCAAGCGAAGCTGTTACTTTTTCTTTCGCAGCATTTGCTTTTTCGATTTCTTCTGGAGCTACTTTGTCGCCAAGATCTTTAATCGTTTTGTCTACCGAGTATACGAGTTGGTCAGCGTTGTTTTTCGCTTCTACCAGCTCACGGCGTTTGCGGTCTTCTTCCGCATTCAGCTCGGCATCCTTCATCATTTGTTCAATTTCCGCGTCGCTCAGGCCGCTGGAAGAAGTGATTGTGATTTTTTGGCTTTTTCCTGTACCTTTATCAAGTGCCGATACGTTAACGATACCGTTCGCATCGATGTCAAAGGTAACTTCAATTTGCGGTACGCCGCGCGGTGCAAGAGGAATATCACTCAGGGTAAAGCGGCCCAACGTTTTGTTGCCCGCTGCCATTTCGCGCTCGCCTTGAAGGACATGAATTTCAACGCCTGGCTGGTTGTCAGCATACGTCGAATACACTTGCGATTTGCTTGTTGGAATCGTAGTGTTGCGGTCGATCATCTTCGTGAAGACGCCACCTGCTGTTTCGATACCAAGGGAAAGCGGAGTAACGTCAAGCAATACAACGTCTTTAACGTCACCAGTCAATACGCCTGCTTGAACAGCCGCGCCCAAAGCAACAACCTCATCCGGGTTAACGCCCTTGTGCGGCTCTTTGCCGATCAGCTTTTTAACCGCTTCTTGAACGGCGGGAATACGTGTCGAACCGCCTACAAGAACGACTTTGTCGATTTGGTTTGCGGACAAGCCGGAATCGCTCAGCGCCTGACGAGTTGGTTTCAGCGTGCGCTCTACGAGGTCTGCTGCCAGCTCTTCAAATTTTGCGCGAGTCAGATTTGTTTCCATATGCTGAGGAACGCCATCTACCATCGTAATAAACGGCAGCGAAATGGTTGTCGACATTACGCCTGACAGTTCTTTTTTTGCTTTTTCAGCAGCATCTTTCAGACGTTGTACAGCCGCTTTATCTTTAGAAAGGTCAGCGCCTTGCTCTTTTTTGAATTCAGCTACGAGGTGATCGATAATGACTTGGTCAAAATCGTCGCCGCCCAGCTTGTTGTCGCCGCTTGTTGCTTTAACTTCGAAGAAGCCATCGCCAAGCTCAAGGATCGATACGTCAAATGTACCGCCGCCAAGGTCATAAACGAGAATCGTTTGATCTTCTGTTTTCTCAAGGCCGTAAGCAAGAGCTGCTGCTGTCGGCTCGTTGACGATACGAAGAACTTCCAGACCTGCGATTTTACCAGCATCTTTTGTTGCTTGACGCTGGCTGTCATTGAAGTAAGCAGGAACCGTAATAACGGCTTGCGTTACGGTTTGACCTAAGTAAGCTTCTGCATCAGACTTTAGCTTTTGCAAAATGATTGCGGAAATTTCTTGTGGCGAATAATCTTTGCCATCAATGCTTTCCTTATGGTTTGTACCAATATGGCGCTTGATCGAAATGATCGTGCGGTCAGGGTTAGTGATCGCTTGGCGCTTCGCGCTTTCACCGACGATACGCTCGCCGTCTTTTTTGAAACCAACGACCGAAGGGGTTGTACGGCTGCCTTCCGGGTTAGGAATAACGACAGCCTCGCCGCCCTCCATTACTGCAACGCAAGAGTTTGTTGTACCAAGGTCGATACCGATTACTTTACTCATCGTGAATTTCCTCCTTATAATGGTTCTTCATTCATACATTCTATTATCAAAGGAAAATATCGGTTAGCCGCTCACTTTAACCATTGCTGGACGGAGAACCTTCTCCTTCAGCATGTAGCCTTTTTGAACTTCCTCCACAATAATTCCTTCTTCATATTCATCGGATTCCACCGTCATAATCGCCTGATGGAAGTCAGGGTTAAAAGCTTCTCCAACGACATTCATCGCCGTGAGACCTTCCTGCTCCAGCGTTTGCGTCAATTGGCGGAAAATCATGTCCACACCTTTCGCAAGTGCCTCTACGTCACCATTAACGGAAACAGCAGCTGTAGCCCGATCGAAGTTGTCGACAACCGGCAGCAGCTCAGTAACGAGCTTCATCGACGCATAACGCGCCAGCTCTTCTCTTTCCTTAGTGGAACGACGACGAAAATTGTCAAAGTCCGCTTGTGTGCGAAGGTAGCGCTGCTGGCTCTCTTCAAGCTGCTTCTCAAGCTCTGCATAACGCGCATCAACTGCTTCAGCTTCATTTTGCCCAGCTTCAGCCGTTTCTTGCGATTCGACAGTCTCGTCTGCCACTAGCTCCTCAACCACATCATTTTGTTGCTCTTTACTCACCCTATTCACCTCCTTCAAATGCCGCTACGGCATGCATGGCTTCATCATTTATACCAGCGGGCCAAAAATGCAGCCATATCTTTAGAAATCAAATCAACCAAGCTCATCACCTTGCCATACTCCATCCGCGTGGGACCAAGAATGCCGATTGTACCGAGCGGCTGCCCGTCAACCGAATAGGAAGCGGTAATCAAGCTGCAGCTGGCGATCGCCAGATTATCATTTTCCGTCCCAATGCGCACTTGTATGCCTGAAGGCAAGGAGGAAAACATTTTCATCACGGCTGGCGTTTCTTCCAGCAAATCCAAAATCGTTTTTACCTTGTCAACATCTTTAAATTCCGGCTGCGTCAGCATATTCGTCGTTCCGCTCAGAAACAGGCGATGATCATTATCAGGCTGCAGCGCCTGATCCAGTACGCTCAGCACTTCCTCGCAATGATCGACGTAACGCTCAAGCTCCTGACCAACCTCAAGATAAAGCTTTGATTTCAAGCGGACTAAAGGAATGCCGACAAGCTTCGTATTCAAAATATGGACGACCTTCTCCAGTTCCTCCATCTTCACCTCAGACGGCAGCGTAATGGTGCGATTCTCGACGCGCCCCGTATTGGTGACAATAATGGCGACCGCAGAACGTTCATCCAGCGGCACAAGGCTGAAATGCTTCAGCGATGTATTAAACAGCTCCGGGCCCAGCAATATCGACGTGTAGTTCGTCAGGCTGGACAAAATCGATGCTGCATGCTGAATAACCTGCTCCATCTGGCTCATCTGCTCGGTGAAAAAAGAACGAACCTTTGTCATATCCGCATCGTTCAACTCTTCCATCCTCATCAGATGATCAACGTAATAGCGATAGCCTTTAGTAGAAGGAATTCGGCCTGCCGACGTATGTGGCTGCTCCAGAAATCCAAGCTCCTCCAAATCCGCCATTTCATTACGAATGGTAGCTGGGCTGAAGCCAACATCACCGCGCTTAGAAATACTGCGTGAACCGACTGGCTCAGCCGAGCGGATATAATCATCTACGATAGCTGTTAAAATCATTCGCTGTCTATCCGTCAACATGCGCATTCCCTCCAAGTCATCGGCTCTGTCATTAGCACTCGTCTTGATTGAGTGCTAATCGTTAATACAAAAATACCAAACCCGCTCGAGCATTGTCAAGTGAGTTTGGCATTTTTAGTTATCCTATTTTAAGAATATTCATTATAATGACTTGCGGAAGCTCGGAAAAGCCTCTACTCCAGCACTTTCAACACGGCGATTTCATCGCAAGCATTCTGCTTCGGACAGTTGACGCAATCGGTCCATACCTTTTCGGGAAAAATGTCTTTATCCACGACCGTGAACCCATTCCGCAGAAAAAAAGCGACCTCATACGTCAGCGCCATTACCTTCGTAATGCCCTGTTCCTTCGCCGCAGCAAGCAAGCCGTCAACGAGCTTGCTGCCAATGCCCAGACCCTTGTAGCCATCCGACATGCCAAGTGACCGGATCTCTACCAAATTATCGCCTAGCTTCGTCAACGAGCCGCAGCCGACAACCTGGTCGCCTACTTCCGCTACTATAAAAGAATTTATCGAATACTCAAGCATATACCGGGTACGTGGCAGCATGATCCCTTTCTCTGCATAGCCTTGAATTAAATCAAACAATACGTCAACATCATCTTTGGTTGCTTTTCTGCACACTGCCTGCAAGCTGTCCATTAGTTTCATGCTGCTCCCCCCATCCGGTGCTTGTTTCATCACCATATATCATTGAATAAATATACAACATCGCGTATGTTTTCTCAATAGGCAATTTTAAAAAATCTTCATATAAATTTTCATCATCGCCTATCTAGCTAAACTTCCAAACCAATAAACGATCCAAACACTTCATTGCCGAGCAATACGCCTTTATCCGTCAGTCGATAACCCGACCCACGCTCATCCTCCAGACGCTCCATTAAGCCGTCATTCAAATGCTTGTCAATAATCGGGCCAAAATAGCCTTCGAGTATCTTCCCGTCAAACTGACGGGTAAAATCAGCTGTACGGATGCCATCCAGCAGACGCAAGCCGACCATCATAAAGTCCTCCATCGCCTCAAGCTCGGATATCGTCTCCGTATCAAGCCGCGGCAGGCGGGCAAGCGTAGCGTCAATATAAGGCTGCACGCCCTTGATATTAACATGGCGCTCGCGATTTGCGTACCCATGGGCACCAGCTCCGAGCCCATAATAGTGCTCATTGCGCCAGTAAGTTGAATTATGTTTACTCTCGTAGCCTGGGCGGGCAAAATTACTTATTTCATAGTGCTGATAGCCGCCAGCCTTAAGCTGCTCAATAAGCAGCAAATACATATTTAAATCCTCATCCTCTGTCGGCAGCGGCAGCTCATTGCGCTCATACAGCTTGTGGAACAGCGTGTTTTCCTCCACTTTAAGGCTGTACAGCGAATAATGCGGCAGCTTAAGCGCAAGTGCCTTCTGCACGCTGTCAGCCAGCAGCTCAACCGTCTGTCCTGGCAAGCCAAACATCAGATCGATCGACAAATTCGTAAAACCTGCTGCTCTAGCATTCTCCAGGCTGCGATACACGTCCTCCACATTGTGAATGCGTCCAATACGCTCCAGCAGCGTGTTGTTAAACGATTGCACGCCAAAGCTGATCCGGTTCACCCCACCGGCATACATCGCCGCCAGCTTGTCAGCATCCGTCGTGCCTGGATTGGCTTCCATAGAAAACTCGACATCTGGTGTAAGTGGAAAATGCCTGCGGACGGCAGCGAGAAATCGCTCCATCTGCGGCGGTGTAAGCACCGTCGGCGTACCTCCGCCTACGAATACCGTATCGATTTGCTCTGGCGGCAGCACGCTGATCGTCCGCTCCATTTCGCGCTCCAGCGCATCCAAATAATCGTCCACAGGCTGGCCTTTCAGCACATAGGACGTAAAATCGCAGTAATGGCACTTATTCGTACAAAAAGGGATATGAATATACAGCGCTCGCGGCGCGTGATGAATCGTCATGCTGTACACCTGCTTTCCTGTGGCAAGCTCTCTTCAAGTGCCAGCCCCTCATAGCGCAGCTGGCTTCTTGCCTCTATCATGATAAAAAGGAGAGCCCCCGGCTCTCCTTCTCCCTCTAGCTTTCGTCGATCTTGAGCACAGCCATGAACGCTTCCTGCGGCACCTCAACGCTGCCGACCTGCTTCATGCGCTTCTTGCCCTCTTTTTGCTTCTCAAGCAGCTTGCGCTTCCGGCTAATGTCGCCGCCGTAACATTTGGCAAGTACGTTTTTGCGCATCGCCTTAACGGTTTCACGGGCAATAACCTTGGTACCCAACGATGCCTGAATCGGAACCTCAAACATTTGACGAGGGATAAGCTCCTTCATCTTCTGACAAATAATCCGTCCACGGAAAAACGCTCTATCGCGGTGAACGATGACGGATAATGCATCGACCTGTTCGCCATTCAGCATAATATCCATCTTCACAAGGTTGGACTTGCGGTAGCCGGATACTTCATAGTCGAACGAAGCATAACCCTTCGTGCTTGATTTCAACTGGTCGAAGAAATCATATACAATTTCCGAAAGCGGAATTTCATACGTAATCGTGACGCGGTTCGTATCCAAATATTCCATGTTAACGAATTCGCCGCGCTTATTCTGGCACAGCTCCATAATCGCGCCGACATAATCATTCGGAACGATAATGCCTGCTTTAACATAAGGCTCCTCGATAAAATCAAGCTTGCCCTGTTCTGGCAGGTTGGACGGATTGTCGATGCTCATGACTGTTCCATCCGTCAGCGTTACCTGATAAATAACGCTTGGCGCCGTCGTAATAAGCGGAATGTTGAACTCGCGCTCAATACGCTCCTGAATAATTTCCATATGCAGGAGGCCCAGGAACCCGCAGCGGAAGCCAAAGCCTAACGCTGTCGACGTTTCCGGCTCGTAGCGCAGCGAAGCATCATTGAGCTCCAGCTTCTCTAGCGCTTCGCGCAAATCGTTGTAATCCTGTGTTTCAATTGGATATAATCCGCAAAATACCATTGGATTAATCCTGCGGTAGCCCGGAAGTGCTTCCGGTGCCGGACGCTTCGCTTCGGTTACGGTATCGCCGACACGCGTGTCTTTTACATTTTTGATACCAGCAACGACAAAGCCTACATCACCGACTGCCAGCTCGTCCACGATGCCCATACGCGGCATGAACGCGCCAACCTCAATAACCTCAAACTCAGCGCCAGTCGCCATAAAGCGGATTTTCTTGCCCGCCTTGATGCTGCCGTCAATAACCCGGACGTAAACGATAACGCCTTTGTACGCATCATAGTGTGAGTCGAAAATCAGCGCCTTAAGCGGCTGATCAGGATCACCTGTAGGAGCTGGAACCTTGGCAACGACCTGCTCTAAAATCTCCTTAATGCCAATGCCTGCCTTCGCCGAAGCATGAACCGCCTCGCTCGCATCCAGCCCAATAACATCTTCAATTTCCTGCTTGACGCGATCTGGCTCTGCGCTTGGCAAGTCGATTTTATTGATGACTGGAAGAATTTCGAGGTTGTTGTCGAGTGCCAAATAAACATTGGCAAGCGTCTGTGCCTCAATCCCTTGCGCAGCGTCTACAACGAGCAGCGCGCCTTCGCAAGCAGCAAGGCTGCGGGAAACTTCATATGTAAAATCGACGTGTCCAGGCGTATCAATCAAATTGAGCAAATATTCCACACCGTCATCCGCCTTATAGGTCAGACGAACAGCCTGCAGCTTAATTGTAATGCCGCGCTCCCGCTCCAAATCCATTTGGTCCAGCACCTGAGCTTGCATTTCTCGCGAAGTGAGCGCCCCAGTGTATTCCAAAATGCGATCCGCAAGCGTAGACTTCCCGTGGTCAATATGCGCGATAATCGAGAAGTTTCTAATTTTCTTTTGTCGGTCACGTACGTCAGCCATGCCTAACCCCCACACCATCCATTATTGCTAATCATTCTTTCCATTATATCAGCAATGAAGTGCGCCAGCAATGCGGTTGCCGAAATTCCGAAAGAGCGCCTTCTTTAATTCGTCACCTTTTCAAACAAATCTACAATAAATGCCATGCTTCCGGTCGAAAAAGATTGCAGCAAGCCTGCTGTGCCATCAGCCAGCTTATTGACCGAGGGCTCCTGATTTTCATAAGGCATACCCGGCAGCCGGTCGCCATACAGCGCATTTTGCTCGGCAAGCTTCCGCACCTCGGCCAGCTCCCTCTCAAGCTCGGATATTTTGCGCGAAGCGGCATCCGACATGCCGGCAATCGACTGTGTTTCTGGTCCAATGCTTCCGCTGCCGCCTTCTTCTGCGCCTTGCCTAATGATCGCATCTACCGGCATGACAGAGGAAGCTCCGGTCTCCTCAATCGGCCCATAAATCCGTTCAATGCCCGAGGAGGACATTTCAATGCCATACAAGATAACAAAAACGAGCACCCCGCCGATGATCGCCCATTTAAACGCATCACGCCGCTTTCTCATACCGCAACTATCCTTTCTACTCTAGATTCGCCATTTAGCTTTGTGGAGCTGTAACCTTCTCATCCTGCCAATAAATATCCGCGATTACTTTAGCCAGCACATCTGCGGTGCGATACGACTCTACCAGCGTATTGTCTACACCGCCTACCTCGATCAGCACGCTGTCTGCGGCGAGCGATTGATTGTATTCCCCGTTGCCTGTGGCGGCTGTTTTGCCCCATATACCCCTTGAAATGCCCGGGTACTGCTTCTCCAGCGCTTCATGAATTTTAGTGGCGAACGCTTCGTTTTCCTTCCAGTTCGGATTTTTATGGCCGATGATAAAATAAACCTGCGCATAGCTTTTGCCCTTAATTTCGGTCGTCGTGTATTTGCGCTTCTGCGAATCGCGATGCAGATCGAATAAAAACTTCAAATCCTTGCTGCTCGCCAGCGCCTCTTTAACCGTCTTCATGGAATATTTATATGACAGCTCCCATTTGTAATTTTTCATGGCGGTCGGATAATCGGTTTCTGAATGCATAGCGCCAACCCCGCGCTGCTCCAACTGCTCCGCAAGCCGCTTGCCGACCAGCGTAATATTCGTTGTGCTGGAATTCGGGTCCTTGGCACCATCCTTCAATTCTGGATACCACGATTCCCGATTATGGGAATGATAGATAAATGCAATCTTAGCCTCCCCTGTCGAAGGCTTCGTATTGCCGCTGCCGCTTTGCCCAGGCTTGTCCCCCGGCTCTAGAGTGCTTGGCGGAAGCGATGGCTGCGGCTCCACATTCGGCTGTCCACCTGTCGTCCCTTCTTCGGCATGCGAAGGAATCGGCTCATTATCCTCAGGCCCGACGGCAGTATCGGTCCCGCTGCCTTTGCGAATGAGAAAGGAATCTCCGGCACTCATGCCGGGCATGCCTGCTGCTAGCAGGCTTTTCGGCTGGGTAGGATTAATATCCGTCATCAGCCTGACTAAAAAAGCGCTCACTTGCGGCACAGACAGCTCGCCTGACTGATTGCTGCCCTGATATGCGGGCAGCTCCATTTCCAGCATATCCCCGAACAAACCGCTCGATACAGCCGCTGCAAAACCTTTCATCGACGACACCGGCGCAGCCGACGCTTGACGGTGGGCAACTGCTGCAATGCCTATAATGACGAAAAAAATCATCGAACATAAAGAAAGAACAGCGAATGTTCTTCCTGTGACCAGCAATTGCCGAAGTTTCCGGCTTCCATACGCCAAATCGAGCAGCATGATTTTACGTCTCATCGTTTCTCTTACCTCCCGGTTCTGTGCTAGAGATGTCCTGCTGCTATTAATCTATGAACAAGCAGGCATTAATAGAACCGACGGCAACTTCATTTTTAATATAATCGGCTGCTAGATTTAGAGTGAAAGAGACATGCTTAATAGACATTGTATTAAGAAGATGAGAAGATGCACAAAAAAAACGCCATACAATGCCTATGTGTTGAAAGGCATCGTATGGCGGCTTGCTGTTAATGGGTATAGGCGGCTACATTATCGGTATCAACCGCATCATGCAGCGAAGCATTAAGCCCGCTCGCAATAATGTTGGCGATGTCCTCGATAAACTGGTCAATCTCCTTCGGCGTCACGAGCAAATCATGGCCGAGCGGGTGAAGCACCTCTTTGACGAGCTGCAGCCGCTCCTGCTCCTCCAACTGGTTCATAATGCCAAACACCTGATTGCTGTCGCCCTTGTTCGTTTCAATGTGGTGGCGCATCAGCTCCAGTGTATTATTCACAATTGTAGAAGCATATACGACTGTCGGAACTCCAATGGCAATGACTGGAATACCTAAAATTTCCTTCGTGAGTCCTTTACGCTTATTGCCGATGCCAGAGCCGGGATGAATGCCGGTATCGGCAATTTGAATCGTCGTGTTCACCCGTTCCACCGCCTTGGATGCAAGAGCATCAATGGCAATAATGACATCGGGCTTCGTTCGCTCGGCAATGCCTTGAATAATATCGCTGGACTCAATGCCGGTAATGCCTAGTACACCAGGCGCAATAGCGCTGACCGCACGATAGCCAGGCGCAACCTGATCGGGCATCAGCTCAAAAAAATGGCGGGTCACCATTACGTTCTCCACGACAATTGGGCCCAGTGCATCCGGCGTCACATTCCAGTTGCCAAGTCCAACAATAAGCACCCGTGCTGTCTTGCCGACACCGATGCGTTCAAGAAAAGTCTCAAAATGCTTGGCGAACATCGTCGCAACCCGGTTCTGCAGCTCCGTATCTTGCGTACGCAGTCCTGGAACCTCCAGCGTGACGTAGTGGCCCTGCATTTTGCCAATTGCCGCGGCCCCTTGCTCATTTTGGACATGGAGGCTTGTAATGACGATGCCATCCTCATCTTGGCGCTCGGAATGGATGCCCGGAATGACGCCGCCCGACTGCTCGGCCATTTCTTTTGCTTCCAGCGCCAAATCCGTTCGAACGTTGTAAGCCTGCAAATCAAGTTGTCCCACCGCATACCCTTCTTCCTTGAAAAAAATAAATGCTTTCTGCCATTAGTGTTCGCAAGCATTTGGTTTTCATGCGTGCTATTGCTTTTTGGGTATACGCGTGATAATATATTTTAAGTTGTGTTATCCAGAATTATAGCGTATGCTAAAGATTGCCTGTGCATATTTCGTAGGAGGTGAAACTCGATGCCAAACATTAAATCCGCAATTAAACGCGTCAAAACGAGCGAAAAACGCCGCGCTTTGAACGCTTCCCAAAAATCCGCGCTTCGTACGGCTGTTAAATCTGCTGACCAAGCTATCGCCGGCACTGATGTAGCTGTTGCTAAAACAGCTCTAATCGCTGCGACGAAAAAATTGGACAAGGCGGTTACTAAAGGCCTGATTCATAAAAATGCGGCTGCCCGCAAAAAATCTCGTCTTGCTAAAAAGCTTAACGCTCTTTCGGCGCAAGCTTAAACCGTCCTTGAACATACAAAGAAGCTGTCTTCCGGTTATCCGGTTGACAGCTTTTTTGTGTGTTATGATGTGGCGGATGGCCTCTATGCCATCCGCTTCGGGGCGCCAAGCGATAATAAATAAAGCTCAAGTCCAAAGTTTTTATCCATTTGCCCTGTCTTCATCTTATAATCCAGATCAGCTATAGAGGATAGCAATGCCCCTAGCCGCGACGTTGAAAACTTCCGGCACTTCTCCGCAGCCAGCTTAACCGCATAAGGATGGAGCCCTAACTGCCCGGCCATTTGCTGCGGTGAATAGCGATGCTGCTCCAGCTCTTTAATTTGCAGCATAATACGCAGCTGTCGTGCAATCAAAGCCGCGATTTTTATCGGCTCCTCGCGCCTGATGAGCAGTTGTCGATACAAGCGGAGCGACCTGTCCACCTGCAATTCCGCAATCGCATCAACTAATGCGAATACATCCTCTTCAACAGTCGACACCGTAAGCAGCTCCACATCCTTGCGTCCAATCTGACCGCCAACACCTGCGTGCAGACAAAGCTTGTCCACTTCCAGCGCCAGCTGCTGCATATGAGCTCCGACCCGTGACAGAAGCAGCTCAACCGCCTCTGTGTCCAGCGTGCGTTTCTGTTCCGCAGCCCGGCGGATCGCCCAGCCCTTCAATTCGGATGCATCCAGCTCTTGAAAAGCAATGAGCGCATTGCGATCCTTCAGCTGCTTAACGAGCTTGCGCCGTTCATCCAGCTTCTCCGCATTTATCAGAAACAAAATGACCGTTGTCTCAGAAGGATTCTCTATATATTGCTGCAAGCGGTCGGTGCGATGGTCCAGCTTGCCCCCCTCTTTCCCGCCAGCTGCAAATACGACGGCATCCCTCACGATGACCAGCTTGCGTTCAACGAAGAAGGGCAGCGTCTCCGCTTCCAGCACGGCCTCATCCAGCACACTTTCCGCTGTATCGAATTTGACGATACCCAGCTCCCGCTCATCAGCGGTGAACATCGCGTCAGCAAGCGCACTCTCAAACTGCTGAATTCGGTATCGGTCTTTGCCGAACACGACATATACAGGGCGAAATCGCTTGCCCTTGATTTCCTTCAATGCTTCTTTCCCATCCAAAGGTTATTCCTCCCTACCTTCTCCTGTGAACGGCAACAAAGGGATGAGCCCGATCGGCTTCATCCCTTTGTCCCTGAACATCTATATAAACATCAGCAGAAAGATCCATGGCTTCCCCTTCTGCTGATGGTCATACGACGATCAAGGCTAACACGTCGCATCTTCTCTCCACTCTTTAACATACGCAGCAAGAGCGGAAAGTGTGCATACACCTGTAGACATTCAACTCAAATTAATGCGCTGCTTTTTCATCCTTAAGCGTATTCAAATCTACCGCATATTTTTCAATGCCGCCCGACTCCAGATGAATTTCATAATTTAATATCTTATTATCCTCTGACCAGCTCAAATTAGCGATTTGGCCGTTTTTGCGCGCTGTTTCCAGCAGCAGCTTATGGTCGCTTGCCTCATAAATCTTAATGGCATAGCCAACAACCTCAGCAGAATAAACGCCGTCAGCAGAAACCAATGGAACCGTTGCAAGAGGAGCTTTCTCCGGTTCGCCTGAAAGGCTTTCCAATGGTTTGCCATCCTCCGCGGCAGGAGCTTGAGAAATGCTAGTGTCTGTACCCGTGTCAGACCTTGCATCTTTGGAATCCGGAGCAGTAAGGCCAGAAGCCGAACCAACATCAGAAGCTCCAAATTCGCTGCTGTTATTGCCGGTAGCGCTTCCGCCATCTTGATTTGATCCATCGACACTTTGATCAGTTACATTCGTTTTAAGACTCATGCCCGTATCAAGCGATTCCGTATTCACTTCGCCCGAAGCCTGTGGATCAGTAGCAACAAATTGCTTAACCGCAGACCTGTCATAGTTTTCCAACGGGCTGTCAGCAGCAGTAGCACTTGCTTCCGTCCGGCTCATGTCATGGTTTGATTGCGACCCATTAAACCAGCCTGCGTTATAGGAAATGATAAATGTACCAGCTACGAGGCACGCCGCAACGACGCCTGTGAGTTGCCGAAGCTTTGATGAAGCGGCACGATTCGGCGTTTTCCTCCGCTTAGGCGTTGCCATCTCTTGCGGCTCCACAACAGAGCCAGCCGCTTCGAATGAAAGCTGCTCCAATTGAGGCATAATAGCATCCACAAGGCTGTAGCTTGGCGTTACATGAGGCAGATTTTCCAATTCCGCAGACAGATTTTTCAGCCGCTCAAACATTGCTGCGCAGTCCGGACATTGTTTGAAATGGTTTGTCATGGTTGCTTTCTCGTATTCATCAAGGTCGCCGTCAAGCTCCCTTTGCATATATTCCATCACCTCTTGACAGTTCATCCCCGGACACCACCTTTCTGATAATCATGTAGTAACGTTTGAAGCTGCTGTCTGGCTCTGAATAAATAGGATTTAACGGTGTTTAAGGGCAAATCCAGAGACTCAGCTATTTCATTGTAGGAAAAATCCTGCAAGTATCGAAGCACGACAACAGCACGGTGATGATCGGGTAGCTTATCAATAGCGTTACGGATGTCTTGAGCTGCGTAAGCGGACAAAACCTCATCCTCTACATTTTGCTTCTCGTGAAACACCATATCATGCTCATCAATGGATACTGTTGGTTTGTTTCTTCTAAACTTGTCTATGCAGATATTCGTTACAATGCGTTGAATCCATGTTTTAAATTGGGCTTTTTCTTCGTAGGAGCCGATTTTGGTATAAATGCGAATGAGTGCCTCCTGTGCCGCATCCATTGCATCCTGCTCGTTGTTTACTATATAGTAGGCTGTCCGATAAACATGTGTTTCAATCTCTCGCAATAGAGTAATCAATGCGTCGCGATCTCCCGACTGAGCGGCTCTAATAAGGCCAGGCTCCACCACGAAGGATCCCCCTCTCTTGCAACCTCTCTGACGAGCAGGTTGCGTAAAATGTTGCAAATCTTCGTACAAATTCAGTTTTTATTTTAGCCACACGGCCCATATTCCGATTTAAAGAAGCGTACTCCACACTCAAGAATATCAAAAAAAGCAAGCACCGTATATAGCAAGTTCATGACTGCATGGAACTAGCCTGCCTGCTTCTTTTAATCAACTGCCTTCTCTAGAAACGCATAGAAGGAAAGATTTATTTTGCCAAAGCGCACTTCGCAGCATTCAGCCGGAAAAAAATCCTGTCCGCCCACGCATGTCTTGAGCTTGGCCAAAATGTTTTCGATGCTGTCACTATCGAGCTTCAGCATTAAACCCGATTGTGCATAATGGAGACTTTCTTCGTCATTAACCTGTGCAAGACCAAGCTCTTTCACTTTTTTACTGTTTATTTGCGCGGCTTCACTCAGAGCTATCACCGCTTCCTCCCCTGCAAGCGTTAGAAGGAAAGCTTCGCAAAGCTCACTTGCACCATTTATATCAAAACGGATATCGATAGCATATTTACCAGCTCTGTTTATTTTTATCATCGGTATCACACTTCCTTGCCATTAATCATCACCTACCGCTACTTATGTTCATTTTACAGGATCATTTCAAAGAAGCCTACACCGTGATTCCATTCACCCCTCTTTTCTTAAGATAAACATATGTATGAAGGAAACGTATAGCTTGATGCATGCCCTAAAGATAAGCAATAGACTGCCAAGTCATGTTGCTATTATAGGCTGTGTTTGCCAACCGGAGCAGGCTCGCCGCTCCTCGGTTAGCGTTTATTCGAGGCTGGGGAACCTCATGCTGCGATTGTTGCTGAGATCAATGTGACTGGGAACACTGCGATTGAGCATCCGCGGCTCGGGACGCGCGCTCCTTTTTTGGCGGACTGAGGTTCCTCTATTTTGGGTTTTGAACCGATTTCTGACCTTAAGCGGACAGGAAATCCGCTATTGCCCTCTTTATCGCAGCAAAGTGGCCATTTGCAGCATATTAGAGGCTCCTGTGTCTGCCAATTGTGCTATACCCTTGATTCTGTTGAAATAGCTGCTTCTGTGTCCGCCTGGTCTAGCTTTGTGCGGGGAATGAGCCTCTGAAATTCGGACCATCAAGCTGCCTTTCGGTACGTAGGTCCACCTTCACAAGTGGAGGCATTTCCAGTAAAAATGGGAATACTTGTGACATCATTAGATTTGATCTGGATCTGGTTTTGATTATAGCTCAATTACGTTTGCATACACGCCTCAACTATGTGCACTTTTATTAAAAATTCTCCTTTTTGTGATTGTGTTTATTATCATTGAAAATCAATTTCCTTTATTCATCGTTCTTGCCAAAAGCCTCTCCGATGCCACCCGGTATTCAATTTCACCATCCTGATCTGTTCGGCGCACCTCGGCTCCAGCCGCCTTCAAGCGTCCCAGCACATCGCCATGAGGATGGCCGTAGCTGTTTGTCGCACCTGCGGAAATCGCCGCACTCAGCGGCTGCCAGCGTTCGAGCCAATTGGCGTCAGTCGAATAACGACTTCCATGATGCGCTACTTTAAGCACATCAACTTTGGAGCAGCAAGCTGCATAAAAAGCTGGATCTTCATCCATAAAGGCCAGCAAACGCTCCTCCGTCTCAAATCCGATGTCTCCCGTCAGCAGAAAAGTATAATTCTTCATCGTCAAATAAAGGACAACACTCGCTTCGTTCTGCTCCTCAATCTCCTCGATTTCCATGCTGGGAATGCTGCTCCGTTCCATGTGGACAACAGCAGGGGGCCATAGTATGGTCAGCTTTGTACCCTTGGCCATTTCCCATCCCTGCCCCGCCTCGGCCCGGTACATCGGAATCTCATGGCGAACCGCATAAGCCAGCAATTCCTCCGCTTCAGGTGAATGCTTCATACTGCCGTTCCATAACAGTCCTTTGACTGGGATCGAATCCATAACCGCTTTAAGCCCCTTAATATGATCGCTATCCAAATGGCTGACGACGAGCAAATCAAGCTGTTGCACTCCGCGCTTCATTAATAGTGGGGCAAGGACCTTCTTGCCTACCTCAAAAGGGTCCTTGCGCGCTCTCCACTCTTCGCCCTCTTTACGGAAAGAAACCGTTCCCCCGCCGTCGATCAACAGATGCTTCCCTTCTGGCGTCCTGACATAAATAGCGTCCCCTTGTCCGATATCAAGCACATGAACGCGGCCGTCATTATCAAATAAGTCAGGATAATAGGCGAAAAACAGCAGCGTTAGCAGCAGGAGGACGGATGAAAACAGGCTGCTGGGATAAAGAAGCGCCATCGCAGAGGTTGCACTCGGAAAGCCTTTAAATCCTAGAGATGATTTATGGGCAGCAATAATACTGCCCATTCTATGTACGGATGAAAGCTCATGGAGCGGCTGCGTCTCCAGCTCGCGATTTTCGCGACCGGCAGCAGGCCCGCCATGCTCTAGCTCTAGCTCTGGATCATGATCAGGGAAAGCTGCCGAATGGCGTACTGGAAGTGCGCGGAATAGCAGCGCTAAAGCGCCATACCAAGCTGCAATCCACCATAGCGGAGGAGTTTTCCAAATTAGGCGGAATAAATCTGCTTTTGCGAGCCAGTCCACGAGCCAAAATGTCCAGTCATTCGCGTAAACGCTCGCCCATGCGAGCAGCTTGCCGCCTGCTGGCCAAGCCATATGAATGAACAGCGCGGCTCCACCTAACGGCATAATAATAAAGCTGATAAATGGTACAAGCAGTATGTTCGCCGGGAGCGACAGCAAATGGAATTGGTTGAAATAATAAATGGAAACCGGGAACGATACGGCCTGTGCCACGACGCTGACGGCAATCAAATCAAGCAGCGCTTTGCCTCGCTTCCAGTCAGGCATGGCTCGCCTTACAGGAGGAACGCCAAGAATAAGGCCTAGCGTTACGATAAACGAAAGCTGGAAGCTGACATTTTCCAGATAAAAAGGATTTAACGCCAGCATAATGACGGCTGCGGCCGCCAGTATATGCAGGCCATCCTTTAGCTTGTGCATGCGTGCAACCAGCAGACCGAGCATGCCCATAACGCCTGCCCTGACAACCGAAGGCGAAGCGCCGCTGAGCAGCACATAGAAGGGCACGGCAAAAATGAGCGTCAGCAGCAGACGCTCCCGCGTCATGCGGCAAAGCCGTAAAATCAGGCCAAGCGCGTAGAGGAATACCGCGACGTGCAGGCCCGATATGGCGAGTATATGCGTTAAGCCGAGACGAGCGAATTGCTGCATGAGGGAGGGATCAAGGTCATCCGTGATCCCGAGGACGAGACCTTGCATGTAGCCGGCCTGCATGCCCGGGTACATGCTCGACAGCTGTGCGCCAAGCCAGGCGCGCACGGTGTCGACGCGGCCGAGCAGCGCGGCCGCGGTCCATGGCGGGCCAGGCGCGATGTCGATCGCGCCTGTGCCCGTAGCTTGAAGCAGCCAGTGGATTTTCTGGCTGCTCAAGTAGCGGCGGTAGTCGAAGCCGCCGCGATTAGCCGGGCCAGCGGGCTGCGCCAGCTGGCCCCTAATGTCAACGACGTCGCCGCGCCGCCAAGCAGCGGCGACCTCCTGCTGCGGCTGCTGCTCAAGCCGCAGCTGCACAAGCATCCGCTCGCCGCCAAGCTGGCGCGGCAAGCCAAACCCCGCTACGCTGGCGGCATTGACCGCCAGCTCAAAGCTTGCCCGGTCGCCGTCGATTTCGACGACCGACGCAATCGTCCCGGACGCTTGAGCCGCTATCGCAGCGTCCAACCCTTGCGCCTCTGCGGCGCGCAGCACGTCCAGCAGGCCAGTCACATTGCGGGCATCCGCCCACATTCGTTCCCCAGCGGCAAGGACGAAGCTGACTACACATATGGCTGCCAGCTTCCGCGTCAGCCGCCCCGACAAAACAAGCGCCAGGGAGGCTACTGCCACGCCGCCCGACGCCAGTGCAGCTCCTGCGCCGCTCAATTTCGCGCCGCTTGCGCAGCCAGCCACAAAACATACCGCAAACCAAAGCAGCGGTCTTCTATCCATTTTCAATCACCTCATTAATTTGATTTGAGCATGGCTTCATTTTCATGAAAACAAGCCAAAGCCACCATACCTATGCATCTTACGCCATCCTATAACGGCAAAAGCTCGTTACGCGGTGGAATATAAATCATTAATAAGCTCAAACTTTTAAGCACCTATATTTGCAAAAAAACACCTCTTATCACATGCGAATACGCAGGCGATAAGAGGTGCTCCCTCTCTAAATAATGGTTATTTTATGTCCCTGGCCATGTTCTTGGCTTTGCTCTTGCTGTTTATTTTTCAATCGCTATTTTTCAATCGCTGTTCATTTTTTATCACTGTTTATGTTCTATTGCTGTTCATTTTTCTACCACTGCTCATGTTTCTATCACTGCATATGTTTCTTTCACTATTGCAATCTCTGCTCTTTTCCCAGTTCCTACCCGCTCAGTTTCATTGCCCTAACTTCCCGTTAACTCGTGAAAATCAAGAAATAACTGACATTCCCGCCTGCGGCGGCGGCTCATAGCCTTCCAGAAAACGAAAGGCAATGCCCTTCTGTCCCATTAGCGTCACAACCTTCTCGCTGTCTTTCGGGTAACCGCGGTGATAGACGACCTCTTTAATCCCGCTGTTCGCAAGCATATTCGCGCAAGTCCAGCAAGGCTGGTCTGTCACATATACCGTTGAGCCTTCACGGTCGGCACGATCGGTAAACAGCAGCAAATTTTGCTCCGCATGGATCGTGCGAATGCAGCGCTGCTTTTTAACCATTTGCTCCTCGCCATTCTCCAGCTTAATTTCCCACTCTTCCGCAATCATGCATCCTGCTTCCGAGCAATCCTGAACGCCCATTGGCGCTCCATTATATGCAGTGCCAAGCAGCTTTTTGCCCTGCACCAAAACAGCTCCCACATGCCGCCTTGGACAGCGTGAGCGCGTCGATACCATATAAGCAATGTCCATAAAATACGTATCCCAGTCTTTACGTTCGGCGTCTTGCCCTACTATTGCCATTGTTTCAGCTTCCTCCTTGATGCTCGTTCAAAATAATCATCAGCCACAATTGCGTCTAAAATTCACGATATATTCGTTTTTTCATTAAATTCGGCTGCTGCCTGTTATTTTCTCATACTTAAGGATTGGCGACAATGCTGTCTTTCATGCCTTCCAGCAGCTTAGAACCAATTCCTTTCACTCGCTGCAAGTCATCGACCGATGTAAACCGCCCATTTTTCTCCCGATTTTCTACGATCGCTTTAGCTTTCGCCGGTCCGATTCCCTTCAGCCCATCGAGCTCCTGAACAGTTGCCCGATTAATATCCAGCTTGCCCGAATCCGTCGACGACGCAACAACTTCACCTGTATCATTTTGTGCCGCTTCAACCTCGCCGTTCCCGTTTTGCCCAACTCCAACACTGTTCGAGGACGGTTTTCCACTGCTGCCATTTGCCGTTGTATTCCCCTGCTGTCCTTCTGCATCCTTCTGCTTCCTTAAGCCACTTCCCTCACCAGACTCGCTCTTCGCCTCAGGAAAGCCGGATTCAATGCTATGCTCTGGCTGCAATGCCGCTTCCACTGCCGAATTTAAAGTTGTCCAGCCGCTTGGCGCCTGCTCCTTCGGCATAAACATAGCAGCTCCAAGCAGCCCACAGGCGACCAGCAAACAACCCGACATAATATTCCGCTTAGCATTCCGACTTCTCCCGTATTGCTGCTTCTTCGCTCGTTGCCCCATCCTTTATCCACACCTTTCGCTATGAATGACCGCGCCAAAAAAGATGAAAATCGTTGACATAACTGCCAAGTTGTCAGGAATACGGTAGAAGAACAGGTAAACTGCGAATAGACTTACTTCGCCTTAAAGCCTGTTCATGTTCACTTTGCAAAATCAATTCCGATCACAAAATGATTCAAATCAGGCCCCCACAAGGCCGCTTCCATTTCACAACCTCACAACGAAGGAGGTCACCCTATGAAAGTTGGATTTATTGGAACGGGAACGATGGGCAGTCTGCTTATTGAGGCATTAATCGCTTCGGGAGCGCTGGAATCCGATCAAATTTCCGTCAGCAATCGCACTTTCTCCAAAGCGCAGGCGCTCGCTGACCGCTATGCCGGACTTCAAGCAGAAGCGAGCAATGCACGTACCGCATTTGGCAAGGATATTGTTTTTCTCTGCATTAAGCCTCATGAATTTAAAAAGGTCATCGACGACATTTCCCCTGTCATAAGGCCTGAGCAACTGCTAGTTTCGATTACAAGCCCGGTGCTGCTCTCACATCTTGAGGAAGTAGTGCCCTGCAAAGTAGCCAAGGTCATTCCCAGCATTACGAATCATGTATGGAGCGGCGCTTCCTTATGTATTTATGGCTCCCGCATCCAGAGCGAGGACAAGGAACGGCTCGAAGCGCTGCTCGCCTTTATTAGCGAGCCGCTGCAAATTGATGAATCCTATACGCGTGTCGTCTCAGACCTCTCCAGCTGCGGACCGGCGTTTATTTCTTGTCTGCTGGAACAGTTCGTCGACGCGGCAGTTGAAGAGACGGGCATTGACCGAGAGGAAGCGCTCAAAGTGGCAAGTGCCATGCTGCTCGGGACAGGGCTGCTCTTGACCGAAGGAGGCCTTACCCCAGCAGATGTGCAGGCCCGGGTAGCCGTTCCCGGAGGCATTACAGCACAAGCGCTCAAATTGCTTCGCAATGAGACCGATGATGTATTCAACCGGCTTATTCGCACAACTCATGCCAAATTCCACGACGATGTCGCCAAAGTTTCCGTATCTTTCTACGGCGAAGAGGTGAACGGTCAATAGCTGTTCTTCAGCTAACTGACCGTTCACCTCTTCATGTGGCTAACGTTTAATTGGCAACGATGTTTACGATTTTACCTTTTACAGCTACAACCTTGCGGATCGTTTTGCCTGCGATAAGCTCCTGCACCTTACTTAGTTCCTTCGCAAGACGTTCCATTTCGGCTTCATCCGTGTCTGCCGCTATTGACAGGCGCTCAATGATTTTGCCATTAACTTGAACGACGATTTCAACTTCTTGGTCAACCGTCCAAGCTTCTTCCCATGTTGGCCAGGACTCGTACGTAATCGTATCTGTTCCGCCCAGCTTCTCCCACAGCTCTTCCGCGATATGCGGCGCAAGCGGGGACAGCATTTTCACAAAGTCAGCCATCGCTTCACGCGGCAGCACTTCGGTTTTGTAAGCTTCATTGACAAAAATCATCAATTGGCTGATCGCTGTGTTAAAACGCAGATGCTCAAAGTCATCGGTTACTTTTTTAATGGTGCGATGCCATGTGCGCTTGAAGGCTTCGGTCGTTTCACCGTCCGAAATTTTCGCACTCAAGCTGCCATCGTCACCGATGAACAGGCGCCATACACGGCTAAGGAAACGGAAGGCTCCTTCTACGCCGTTCGTATTCCAAGGCTTCGTCGCTTCCAGCGGGCCCATGAACATTTCATACAAACGCAGCGTATCTCCGCCGAATTCCGATACAATTTCATCCGGGTTAATGACGTTGCCGCGGGATTTGGACATCTTCTCATTGTTCGTGCCCAAGATCATCCCTTGATTCACGAGTTTATGGAAAGGCTCCTTCGTCTCAACTACGCCCAGATCATACAATACTTTATGCCAGAAGCGCGCATATAGCAAGTGAAGCACAGCATGCTCCGCTCCGCCGATATACAGGTCAACCGGCAGCCATTCGCGCTGTTTCTCCGGCGAACAAATTTCCTTGTCGTTTTTCGGGTCGATAAAGCGCAGGTAGTACCAGCAGCTGCCCGCCCATTGCGGCATCGTGTTCGTCTCGCGGCGCGCTTTCATGCCCGTTTCCGGATCAATCGTATTGACCCATTCCGTTACATTTGCAAGCGGTGATTCCCCTGTACCCGAAGGCTTAATCGCATCAACATCCGGCAGCAGCAGCGGAAGCTGGTCCTCTGGTACTGGCTTCATTGTGCCATCCTCCAGATGAAGAATCGGAATCGGCTCGCCCCAATAACGCTGGCGGCTGAACAGCCAATCGCGCAGACGGTACGTCACTTTGCCATGACCGCTGCCTTTTTCTTCGAGGAAGCTGATCATTTTTGCAATCGCTTCTTCATTATTAAGCCCGTTCAGTAAATCGGAATTAACGTGGGCGCCGTCGCCAGTATAGGCTTCTTTGGAAATATCTCCGCCTTGTACAACTTCCACAATCGGCAGTCCGAACTGTGTGGCAAATTCCCAGTCGCGCGTATCATGGCCTGGAACCGCCATAATCGCACCTGTACCGTAGCCTGCCAGTACATAATCGGCAATCCAGATTGGCGTTTTCTCGCCATTGACCGGGTTAATCGCATAAGCACCCGTGAATACGCCGGATTTTTCCTTCGCCAGATCAGTACGCTCCAAATCGCTCTTGCGGGAAGCTGTCAGCTGGTAAGCCTCAATTGCCGCCTTTTGATCTGCTGTCGTAATTTGGGCAACCAGCTCATGCTCAGGTGCAAGTACGCAATAAGTGGCACCAAACAAAGTATCCGGACGCGTCGTAAACACGACAAGATTCGCATCATGGCCCTCAATAGCAAACGTCACTTCGGCGCCTGTAGACTTGCCGATCCAGTTGCGCTGCATATCCTTGATGCTTTCCGTCCAATCAAGCTCCTCCAGATCCTCCAGCAGGCGCTCCGCATATTCGGTAATTTTCAGTACCCATTGGCGCATTGGCTTGCGTACAACCGGATGATTTCCACGTTCGCTTAGTCCGTCAATGACTTCCTCGTTGGCAAGCACAGTTCCCAGCGCTTCGCACCAGTTAACTGGAACTTCAGCAACATATGCAAGGCCTTTGTTGTACAGCTGGATGAAAATCCACTGCGTCCATTTATAATAATCCGGGTCAGTCGTACTAAACTCGCGATCCCAATCGTAGGAAAAGCCGAGCGATTTGATTTGACGGCGGAAGTTGTCGATATTTTTAAATGTAATTTCACGCGGATGCTGCCCTGTATCCAGTGCATGCTGCTCTGCAGGAAGGCCAAATGCATCCCAGCCCATTGGGTGCAGGACGTTAAAGCCGCGCAGGCGCTTGTAACGCGACACGATATCCGTTGCCGTATAACCTTCCGGATGACCGACGTGCAGGCCTGAACCGGATGGATAAGGGAACATATCAAGTGCATAAAATTTCGGTATGCCCGCTTCTTCCTTCGTAGCGAACGTCTTGTTCTCATCCCAATATTTTTGCCATTTCGGCTCTACTATCAGCGGATTATAGCCTTGCGGTTGCTGATCTTGACTCATGAATGTTTCCTCCTTAAGCTTGGTAAAGCAAAATTTCAGCGGTCTTCCAAGGTGAAACGGCTGTCGCCGTCCTCTGGCGGCGCTGCGCGTTTCAGTCCGAGAAATATAAGCCTATTTATAAGGGAAAACTTATAAATGCTTATATTTCATGCAAAAAAGCTCCCGCCCCTAGCGTATGATCGCTAGGGACGAGAGCTGTCTCCCGTGGTACCACCCTAGTTAGCCCCCGGACATGCTTTGCCGAGTGCTCACTTGTCGCCTTTAACGCAGGCCTTACGGTACGCTTGCGCGCACAGCTCCAAGGTGAGATTCATATCGCTGCAGGTCCGGCTTGCACCATCCGCCGGCTCTCTAAGCCATGCCCCGCGATACTACTGTTCCTCATCAACGCCATATGTGACATTTTAAGAATTAGTTCCGATTATAATGAAGCTTTGACGCGATGTCAAGGGATAAGCTTCTAAGTTTCTCCCTTTTTATCCCAATACACTCACTTCTTGCATGCTTAGATGAACGATGCGTGAATGTCAGTCATTTGTTGCTAGGGACTTCCTTTCTCCTTGCTGCTAAAAAAGCCGCTTCATTTATCCATGGCATTTGCCCCAAGGAGGGGTATAATAGGAGCAGCTAGCTTTTGCAACCCACTACTATTTTCGGAGGAATCGTTATGATGCGTTTTGTAAGCAACAACCATATAACAGACCCTGCGCTTAATTTGGCGCTGGAAGAATATATTTTACGGTCGCTGCCGCCGGAGGACGATTATTTACTGTTTTATATTAATGAGCCTTCCATTATTATTGGCAAAAACCAAAATACACTGGAAGAAATCAACCCGCGCTACGTAGAGGAAAACAACATCCATGTCGTGCGCCGGCTGTCCGGCGGCGGAGCCGTATATCATGACGAAGGGAATTTGAATTTCAGCTTCATCATGAGCGACGACGGCCAATCCTTCCATAACTTCAAGAAATTTACCGAACCGGTTGTGAAAGCACTAGCCAAGCTTGGCGTTCAGGCTGAGCTTACGGGTCGCAACGATATTCAAGTAGGCGAACGAAAAATTTCCGGCAACGCCCAATTTTCAGGACGCGGCAGAATGTTCAGTCATGGGACCTTGCTGTTTGATTCCGAAATTGAAAATGTCGTATCGGCTTTGAAAGCGAATCCCGAAAAATACGTGTCCAAAGCGACAAAATCGATTCGCAGCCGCGTAGCCAACATTTCCGAGTTTCTGGCAGAGCCGATTACAATTGAGGAATTCCGCCAAAGCGTGCTTGCTTCTATTTTTGAAGGCAGTGAGGAAATCCCTTACTACGAGCTGTCCGAGGCGCAATGGGCGGATGTACGCGAGCTGGCACAAACGCGCTATCGCAGCTGGGATTGGAATTATGGCCGATCGCCAGCATTCAATATGCGCCAGACGAAGCGGATCGAAGGAGCTGGAACGTTCGATGTACGCCTGCAAGTGGAGGAAGGTCTTATTGCAGATGCTGCCGTATATGGCGATTTCTTCGGTCGTGGCGAGAGCAGCGAATTTGCCAAGCAGCTCATCGATCAGCGTTATGAAGCTGCTGCACTCGGCAAACTGCTCGGCGAGATCGATTTAGGCTATTATTTCGGCAAAGTAACGAAGGAAGACTTAATGGGCTTGATTTTCGAATAAAAATAAACAGCGCCCCGGCCTTCTCTTATTAAGAGAGTCCGGGGCGCTGTTTATGTCCCGTGATGTCATCCGAAAGAATGAAATCATTAATAGGTTCTTTGAATGCCACTTTTGCCAACTGCCAGCTTGCGAAGCCATAAAACAATGCCATAGCCAAGAACAACAGCAGCGCTGTTCATGAGAATATCATCAATGTCGAAGCTGCCGCGCCTCGTAAGCATTTGCAGTATTTCCAGCAGCGTAATAAACAGCACAAAAGACAGCAGTACCTTGCCCAGCCGCCAGCGGAAAACAATTGGAAGCGCCAAGCCAAAGGGTACAAATACGACAATATTGCCCCCCATATTAATGATCCAATCGATAAAGGGCATATGATGAAAGTTCGTTACATAAAGCTTGATGGTTGAAAAAGGAATGACATTATATCGCAGCTCTGCACCGCTTCTCGCCTGCCGGCCAAAGCCAAAAAACATCGCATAAATGAGCCCCATCGTATATACGAAAATAAGAACGGCTGTCACTTTTTGAGCAAAGGAATCGAATTTTCCGCCTGCCTGCTTCAACGTAATCGCCCCTCCACTTTGCCCGGGTTAATGGGACGCCGGTAATTTTTTCACCCGATACCAGTAGTTATATTGCAGTGTAAAGCCAAGCTTGTCATACAAGCGGTTAGCCGCATCATTGGCATGCGTAACGAGCAAATAGCTGTGCTCCGCCCCATTTTCCTTGCCCCACTGCAAAATATGCAGCAGAAGCTGCTCGCCAAATCCACGTCTGCGAAAATCTGGCGAGGTCACGACGGCATACAGACCGATATATCCCCGCTCCATCACGCCAATACCGCAAGCCGCTGGCACTCCCTCTACATAAAGCACAGCAAAGGCCGTCTGAAACGGCGGTGATGCAAACATATTTCTAAGCGTTTCCCGCTCATCATCGGTATGCTTTGCCATCGACATATAGGCTTCCAGCCAAGCTTCACTTAAAAAAGTGTCTATGCGAACGTCCAGCCCGCCAACCGGTTCTCGCATTTGTGCAAGGGCCGCTGTCTTGACATAGACGGGGTCTATTTTGTCGTAGCCTCGCAGCCCGAGCGTCTCATCCAGCTCCGGCGGCTGGGAGAATGGCGTGATTTTATAGGTCGTATCCAGTCCACGCGCCGTATAAAAAGCTTCGCCATAGGTGATTTTTTGCGAAAGTACTTCCCCGCTGCAGGCTACTGGCACGATGGAGTTTGACCGTTTTGTATAGCCATTCGCCAGACGCAGCTGCCACCCCTCATACATCAGCACCTGAAGCGCAGGCCAAGCATTCATCGACAGCTCCTCCAGCTTGAGATGCAGCTGCTCCTCAGATGACGACTCTAATGCGGCGCTATCCAAACGCTGCTTGATCTGTCCCATATGATGCCGATCATGAGCGATAAAATCTGTTAAATACGCCTGCAGCCGGAATGGATGACCATCGCTGTCTATGTATTCAGCCGCATAATGCTGCTCAGGCAAAGCTTGAATGATCCCAACGATCGCTTCACGGTCTTGAATCGTCTGCCTGATCAGCTTCGCAATCGAAGTATAACGACCATATAGGCGGGCATTTTCATTAAATGCATCATAATCCAAATGCTTTAGCGTCAGCTCCTGCTGCCGACTTAATCTCTCAATTGCTGTCGTAAGAAAATAACGATCCCAAAGCGCAATATGAGCAACGGCTTCGCGAACAGACCATTTTCCCGGAGCCAAGCTTAGCTCCCACACTGCCTCCTCCTGCTGCTCCAGCCCAGCCACAAACGTAATCCATTCCTGAAAATACTTGAGCAACTGCCGTTTTCCCTGCTCCTGCTCCTGCTCCATGAACCGCTCTCCCTCGCTTTGCTATCCAATATATGAACTTTTTTTACAATAAAACTTGTAAAAATCTCGCAATTTGCATGCCCTGCAATATTTCCGCCCTCTTGTCGAACCCAAACAGCCGCCCTGACGGCGGCACATGCCATTCCATTATCCATTAGAGCAATTTAAAGCGGGTGATTTGGTCGAACTGCTGCTCCGCCATTAAGATTGGACGCTGCTTAGGGCCAAACAGATCAAAATGCGGATAATGGTCGCGGTAGTGAATATACCGGGGATCGAGCCCATAGGACGTGCACCACTGCGCCAGCTTGTCTATATTGGAGCAGCCTACCTTCGTTACCGTCTTCATGCCCGGAAAGCGCGGGTCCAGCCAATAATGCGTCAAAAAAGCGATCTCGCCGCTCTGCACCCGTTCCTTCCAAGCATTCATTTCGGTTCTGGATATGCCAAATGCCACCCGTCCATCTCCTTATTCCATTGGTAAAATATGCTTAACGCGGCCTACTTGCCCATCCGTCAGCCGAACTTTAATGCCATGCGGATGCGTGCCGGAGTTCGTCAGCAAATCCTTGACGATGCCCCTCGTCAGCTTGCCTGTACGCTGATCCTGCTTAAGCACAATGTCGACCTGCTGGCCCGGCTTGATTGCCGCGCGATTCGTTCCGTTCATGCGTTACCCTTCCTTTTCAAAAAAGCGTGGTGAACTAAAGTTTGCACTTGATTACGACTTTTTCAAAATATAAGCATTTATAAGTTACAGTCTTATAATCGGCTTATATTTCTCGGAATGAAACGCGCCACGCCGCCAGAGGATGGCGATAGCCGTTTCACCTTGCCATATTTCATACTTTTCTTTCAAAATAGCATAGCATATGTGCAGGAAAGATGCACATGAAGGGTACAACCTGTTATACTTAACACCAAACGATGTTTTATGAAATGAGGAAATTGTCTAATGTCAACTGATTTTACTGCAATGGGCGTCATGCCGGAGCTGGCCTCGCGTCTCCATGAGAACGGAATTACCGAGCCAACCCCGGTTCAAAAGAAATCGATTCCCGTGCTGCTTGCGGGACAAGACGTCATTGCCCAAGCTCAAACCGGAACAGGCAAAACGCTTGCCTTTGCCTTGCCTATATTGCAGCGCATTCAAGTGCACAAGGAACAGGTGCAGGCGCTTATATTGACTCCAACCCGTGAGCTCGCTATTCAAATTACGGCAGAACTGACGAAGCTTGCTCCGACTGTTGGCGCTACGGTGCTAGCTGCTTATGGCGGGCAGGATGTTGTCGCACAAATTCGCAAGCTGAACAACGCTCCCCATATCGTTGTAGCAACACCTGGACGATTGCTTGACCATATTCGCCGGGAGACGATCAACCTGGGCAAGCTGAAAATGCTCGTGCTTGATGAGGCTGATCAAATGCTGCATATGGGCTTCCTGCCAGAGGTCGAGAACATTATCGCGCATATGCCTAGAGCTCGCCAGACGATGCTGTTTTCAGCTACGATGCCGGAAGCGATTAAGCGCCTTGCTGCCAACTACATGAATACGCCAGTCGATATTCGTATTCAAAGCACGCATGTAACGCTGGACAACATTAAGCAATTCGTTATTGAAACGACAGATCGTGGACGTGAACGTGCCGTTATGCAGCTGATTGAGCAGCATAACCCCTATTTGGCCGTTATTTTCTGCCGGACGAAGGTGCGGGCCAAAAAACTGAATGCTGCCTTGCAGGATAAAGGCATTCCTTCGGACGAGTTGCACGGCGACTTGACGCAAGCAAAGCGCGAGCAAGTCATGAAGCGTTTCCGCGATGCCAAACTGCAAATTCTCGTCGCAACGGATGTCGCTGCGCGCGGGCTTGATGTAGAAGGCGTCACCCATGTTTACAACTATGATGTGCCACAGGATTCGGAAATTTATATTCACCGCATCGGCCGTACGGGTCGTGCAGGACAGCGCGGGACAGCGGTAACTCTCTCTTCGCCGCATGATCGCGGCGCTGTTGCTCATATTGAGCGCAGCATTGATGCTTCGCTGCAGCGCTTTACGATTGATGAAGAAGGCCAATTGACAGCCGACAGCACGAAACGCTCAGCAGCTCCAGCCAAAGCATATGGCCGAGGAGATTCCTCCTCTTCAGAGCGCGGCGGCAGAGCACGCGGCGGACGCGATTCGGGACGATCCGGCCAGCAAGGTCGCCGGGGCGGCGAATCCTCTGGTGGACGCGGCCGCCAGCAAGCTGGCGGCAGAGGTCGTGGACAGCAGGCTGAACGGTCAGCTGCTCCAAGCAAGTCCGGCGGCAGCCCATGGGAAACAGCAAGCGGCGGCGATTCTGGAAGCAAGCGTGGCGGCAATGGAGGGCGCAGCTTCGGCGGCGGTGAACGCAGTGAACGTCCTGCTGGTCCTCGCAGCTTCGGCGGCGGTGAGCGCAGTGAACGTTCCTCCTCAGGTGCACCGCGCAGCTCTGGAGCACGCAGCTCCGGTGGACGCAGCTCCGGTTCTGGCAGCGGCGGTCGCAATTCCGGCGGTACCAGCCGTGGCTCCAGCCCTTCCCGTGGCGGCGGAGCTGGAAGCAGCCGCGGTCGCAAAAGATAAATTAACATTTCAAGCAGCTTTCCGTCGATTCCTATCGGCGAAGGCTGCTTTTTTCATCCCTCCCAGGCATTCGCCTCAGTAACATCCTTCATAAATCGCTGGAGTTAGCGGCCTTACTAGCGCCCAATTATAAATGACCCATGACAGGAGTCCATTCCAAACAGGGCGAAATACATACAATACTTTATACCGAGCAGCAGGGAAAAGAACATTTAAATGAAGAAGCACCCTAAGCCGGAAATTAACTGTACAGGAGGAATTAGCATGTCTGGTGTACATGGAGGCTTCACATCGACGGGTGCCATCCTGGTCCTGTTTATTCTTCTGGTCATCATAACTAAAGGATTTTTGTACTAATCCTAACCCAACACCGTATGCAAAAAACCGCCAGGATTCGTGCTCCCGGCGGTTTTTTCTGTGTTTTACTGCTCCTGCTGTGCAAGGAGCAAGGCTCACTTTTTATTTTCACCCTTACGCCTAAGCAGCCGCAAGCTCCGCTTAATGCTCTCAGTTCCTGCAAAGCTCAGCGTTCCTGCCAAAATAGCATTATGAAGCAGCTTAAGCCCCACATTGTATGTCAGCATGCCGATTACGATTTCAATTAGGATGAAACGCCTAATATCTGCTGAAGTAATGACGTACACTTTAAAGGTTTGGACGCGCAAGCAGCAATCACCTCAGGAATGGTATTTATTACCCTACCCTATGATGCCGACAGATTGTCTCATTCATCATGCTTGGAAGGCTGCCACTGTTACGCTTATGTTGAACCTTTACCTGCTATTTTGTGTGTCCCCTCATTATTGCAAATCTGTCCGGCGATAAGTGCGAAGCAGCTCAAGCTCGCCTTCTGTCAGCTCGCGGTAGCTTCCCTCTTCCAGCCCAGTGTCCAGCGCCAAAGGGCCCATGGCCACTCGCTTTAAATGGACAACCTGTTTGCCTACTGCCTCAAACATCCGCTTCACCTGATGGAATTTCCCTTCCATAATCGTTAGGGTAATTATCGACATAACGCCATCATCCGACTGTTCCTGGCTCCGTACATTCAATCGCGCAGGCATCGTCACATACCCATCATCCAGCTCAACGCCTGCAGTAAACTGATCCTGATCGGCACGGCCTACATTGCCTCGCACGACAGCCTCATACGTTTTGGGCACATGCTTGCGCGGCGACAGCAGCTCATGGGCAAGCTGCCCGTCATTAGTCAGCAGCAGAAGGCCAACCGTATCCTTGTCCAGTCGTCCGACCGGAAACGGCTGAATCGCTTGATCCTCATTTTCGAGCAAATCAATAACCGTCTCGTCTTTGCGATCCTCCGTCGCCGATACAACTCCTGCAGGCTTGTTCATCATAAAATAAGCAAATTCCCGGTATTTGACCTGCCGTCCTTCGAACCTGACCTCGTGTATTTCGGAATTAATGATCATGCCGCTATCTTTGACAACAGCTCCGTTTACAGTCACGAGCCCCTGCTTGACGAATTTTTTAATTTCACTTCTCGTGCCGTTGCCCGTATGGGCCAACAGCTTGTCCAGCCTTAATTTTGCTGCCAACACGATCTCTCCTTCAAATATCATCTTCCCTCTTTATGCAACAAACCCCCAAAGGCGCTCGCTTGTGCGCCACTGGAGGTTTGTTATTAGCTTTGCGTACCCTTCTTCGCCCGCAAAACCGCCGCTTCAACGTCAAGAGCAAGCTGCTGGAGCCCGAACAAATCCTCCTGCTCCCACATTTCATTAAACTTCATCTGGAATTGGGCTGCCTCCCGGACACGGTGGTAAAAATAAAGATCCTGTATCGTGCTGAGCACTTTGCTGACTACATTCGAGCTTTCCTCGAAGCCGCGCTGCGCATCCAAAATTTCATGGCGAATGCTCGACATCTCCTCATCCAGGGATGAGGCTGCCTCCGCCGCCTTTTTGAGACGCAGACGCACGTCCTCAGGAAGGCTTTCCTTATATTTATAGTTCAGCGAGTGCTCGATCGTCGCCCAGAAATTCATCGCCAGTGTGCGAATCTGAATTTCTGCCAATACCTTTTTCTGACCGAGCGCTGTTTGGACAGGATATTCCACGATCATATGATAGCTGCGATAACCGCTATCCTTGTAATTCGTAATATAATCCTTCTCATTCACAAGCCTTAAATCTTTGCGCGAACGAATTAATCCGGCAACCCGGTGAATATCATCGACGAACTGGCACATAATGCGAATGCCCGCAATATCCTCAATCCCTTGCTCCAGCTGGTCCGCTGGCACATGCAGCCGCCTTGCCTTCTCCAAAACGCTCGAAACCTTCTTCACTCGGCCTGTGACAAATTCAATTGGCGAATAGGATTCCCGCCTTTTCAGCTCTACGCGCAGCGTTTTAAATTTAACTTTGAGTTCTTCAACTGTTTGCTCGTAAGGCTGTAAAAATAGATTCCAGTCTCGTCCATCCATCAGGGCCGCCTCCTCATCTTATCTATGGTCTGCGCCGATAGCCTCCGTTATGCTGCGGTAGCCATCTTTGCGCAAGCGCTCTTTCAAGCCGCTGGTCAATTCACGCAGCAAGCCTGGGCCCTTATAGATTAAGGCCGTATATACTTCAACCAACGAGGCCCCAGCGCGGATTTTATCGTATGCATCAGCAGCAGTGAAAATGCCTCCCGAGCCAATGATCGGCAGCTTGCCCTCCGTCTGACGGTAAACCGCGCGAATAACCTCCGTCGATCGCTCGCGCACTGGCACGCCACTGAGGCCGCCCATTTCCCCAGCATTTGAATGAGTAAGTCCAGTGCGTGACACGGTCGTATTCGTCGCAATAATGCCGGAAACCCCGCTGTCCTTAATGGTTGCTACCGTCAGCTTAAGCTGCTCATCCGTCATGTCCGGAGCAATTTTGACTAGCACTGGCTTCGCGCTTTTACCTGATTTCGACGCCTGCTGCCTGATTTCCTCCAAAACGGTATCAAGGAGCAGTCTCAGCTCATCCCCATGCTGCAGCGCACGCAAGTCCGGCGTATTAGGCGAGCTAATGTTGACGACAAAAAAATCGCCCTGCCCGTAAAGCGCCTGAATGCATAATCGATAATCCTCATGCGCAAGCTCATTGGGCGTTACTTTGTTTTTTCCGATATTGACAGCCAGCGGTATGCGATGTATTTTGCGCTTATTCAGCCGCTCTGCCATCGCATCAACGCCATCATTATTGAAGCCCATCCGGTTAATCAGCGCTTCATCCGGCGGAAGACGGAATAGTCTCGGCTGCTCATTGCCTGGCTGGCTTTTCGGAGTTACCGTTCCAACTTCCATAAAGCCGAAGCCGATGCTGGAAAAGCCGTCTGCTGCCTTCCCGTTCTTATCCAGCCCCGCCGCAAGCCCTACCGGATGCGGAAAATGGATGCCGAATAAATCCACGGCAAGCTCCGGCGTCTCATTTACTCCGTACATCGCATGCATGATGCCCGTCATGCCTGGCACACGCCCAGCAGCATGCAATCCATCTATAACCAAATGGTGGGCTTTTTCCGGATCCATGCGAAAAAATATTGGTTTACCCAATGAAGAATAAAGCAATTATACTCACTCCGATCTGCAATAAATGTCCTACCCAATAGTGTAGCGTTTTTGCCGAGAAAAGAAAAGGGCAATACCGCCCCTTTGTTATTGCGGCAGTTTCCGAAAACGATTACAATATGACTATATTCCTTACTTACTTAGAAAGAGGTTGATTGCCATGAGTTCACCCAAACGCAAGCCACCCACAGTGAAAGCAAAAACGCCAGAGGAAGTTAATAAGAAAGCAATCGTCTGGATAGGTGCTGCTGTTGGAGTTGTCATTGTCGCCGTCACCGTCTTGTTGTTGGTTAGCGGTTAATCAGCCTAGCCAGTGATACACTTTACCGGGATTCGTCTCGTCCTGACTCGGATTCAGCTTGAAGCGCTCCTTGGATTCCGTAATTTCGGACGGCAGAGTCCCGTTTTTAATTTTAACGACCGTCCCCATCGGTACCAGATCAAACAGCTCCTCTACATCCTGCTTCCCCATCCGAATGCATCCGAGCGATTCATCCTGACCGAGGCTATCCGGCTCATCCGTGCCATGGATGGCATAAAGCGTACTGGAAAGCGTCATCCCCCGGCTGCCGAACTGGCCATTATCGCGCCCATTCGGATTTTTCACTTTCTCGCTAATATAAAAGCTGCCTTCAGGCGTTTTGTCGCCACCAAGCCCAACCTTGAAGCTGCGGACGATAATGTCGCCACTTACAACTGCGAGCCTGTACGTTGACTTATCCACGACGATTTCGAGCGGCTTGCGCCAAGTTTCGTCCACTCCGCCTACTAATTGATCTGAATGGCTTTGCATATACTGCGATTGACGTTGCCTTGAGTCTGTCTGCGGCTTGTCGCCCTCTGCCTCAATTTGCTGCTGCGCAGGCTGTTTCGCCCCTGACTGATCCGTTTTCATTGCGGCAACGAGCGGCTTAAACATCTCCTTCATGCCAGATGCGTCACCAGCCAGAACATTGTTGGGGTATGGCTTAATGAGATCATCCAGCTTTTCCGGCCACCTCTCGTTCATCCGCTTGTACTGATAGATGGCGCTGGCAAGCGTCCAACGAACCTCCTGTTGCTCGCTCCAAGCCATGAACTTCGTTTTCACCGTAGAAGCATCAGCCGGTTTGCAGCTGCATACTCCACCATCAAGCATCTTCACTTCCATCGGCACATAATCGGACTGCTGCTCCACCGACATCAGCAGCTTGCGATTGCCTGTCCATTTGCGCCAGCCTTCCTGCTCTTCCAGCTTGACTACAGCCGCTTCAGACGGCCGCTTGGACCAGGACAGCAGCTCTTCCCAAGCGCTTCCGATTGGATTGCGCTCACCCTTGTCCGTCAGCACAACGCCAAAGGTTGGATCAATGGGTGCATCGATAATAGCCTTCGCTTCTGCCGCAGCGAGATCAGCCAGCTGGCTTGCGTTTGAAGGCATAACCATTAGCAGCAGCACAAGCGAAATCGCTCCCATAATCGCGCGGCGAATCGTCCGTTTTTTACGCTGCTGGCGATTCCATTCCTCCAGCATTTCCTGCGGGCTTTCGGCCAGCGGATGAGGCTTGCGCTCAAACGCCTCGTAAATTTCCCCTGCTTGAATGAAGCAATAATTCGCTTTCGCCGTTTTATCCAACTGCAAATATTGCTTGCCGAGCAAATACCAGGCCATTTTATTGTCAGGATGATTTCTAACATATTGCTTCAGATAGAGGTTATCCTCTAATTGCTCCATCATTAACCCCCCTCAAAGTCCAATAACACTATATCGGCAGCATTTACCTTTTTTTTGACTCAAGTGCAAACGGCTTTGCCATCCTTCGGTGGCAAAAGCTCGTTTCGCGTAGAAATAGAAGCATAATGATAAGCGTCAGCCTTATCTATTCTTCTATATTCAAGTGCAAACGGCTTTGCCATTCTTCGGTGGCAAAAGCTCGTTTCGCGTAGAAATAGAAGCATAATGTTAAGCATCAGCCTTATCTATTCTTCTATATTCAAGTGCAAACGGCTTTGCCATTCTTCTATGTTAATGCCCTCTTCGCACACAAAAAAGCTCCCCATCTACGCAGTGCAACTTCTGCATAGTTGAGGAGCTTAGGTTTGAACTAGGTTTAGTTAAAAGGCGCGTCTGCGATTTTAATCGAATCAGTCGGGCAGCCGTCTACTGCATCTTGCATATCGTCATAAAGATCTTCCGAGATTGCAACACAGCCTCTATTGCCATCGTTACCGAAAATCACCTCTGCCAGACCTTCATCATCGTAATCATAAATGTCAGGAGCCGTTGCGCCGCATGCGCCGCATGCAATGCAAGTATCCTTTTCTACCCAAGTGTACTTAGCCATTCAAAATACCTCCCATAAAGTGACGGAATAATGCCGCTATATAGCTTGTCTTCCGTTAATGACATCATAATAATAAAGCTTCATTCATCAATATATACCATCATTCAGCCTTTGGCAACCTGACACTGCGATTAAAAATCTTCCTTTTGCAGCGAAGTGCCCCGCAGCCGCTTATTGCGAATAAGTGCTGAGGGATCAGCGCTGAGCATCCCCGCCGTTAGCACCGCATCCTCACCAAACTTGTCCCGCAGCAAGTCCATCGTCTTTGTGAGCGCTTCCTTCCGCGGCTGCTCCTCATAATTGAACAAATCCAGCTGGACCGCTGTATCCACCTCAGGCGACAAATTTTGCAGTGTAACTCCCAGCAGCCTCACCGGCTCTCCCTCCGGCCAATGCTTGTCGAACAAGCGGCACGCTTCCTGAAAAATAACTTCCATCGCATGCGTTGGCGAACGAAACGTATTCGAACGGGTAATGGTCGTCATATCCGGCCTGCGTACCGTAATTTGCACCGTAAGCGCCATCAGCTTTTGCCGTCTAAGCCGCCGTGCTGTCTGATCCGCTAAATTAAGCAGAACACGGTGAATGTCTTCCTTTATGATAAAATCCTTCGGCAGCGTCGTCGTATGGCCGATCGACTTGTTCACTTCCCGCTCCCCATTCACAGGAGAGTGGTCAATGCCATTCGCTGCCCCTTTCATCCACGCTCCAACGACGCCAAACTGCTTAATGAGCAGCCGTTCATCCGCCTGCGCAAGCTGTCCAATTGTGCGAATATTGAGTCTGGCCAGCTTGTCTGCCGTCTTTTTCCCTATGCCGAATAGCACGCCGCACGGCTTGTCCCATAGCACCTTGGGCACATCCCGAAGCCGCAGCACCGTCATCCCATTCGGTTTTTTCATATCCGAGGCCATCTTCGCCAGCAGCTTATTCGGGGCAATGCCAATGGAGCTGGGCAACTGCCATTCCGTACGAATACGCTCCTGCAAAGCGCTGGCAATTTCCAGCGGCGTTCCGAATATTTTTGATCCGGTTATGTCCATATAACATTCATCTATAGAAACAGCTTCCACCAAATCTGTATAGCTTCTGGCAAGCGTCATGAAACCTCGTGAATATTTGCGGTATAAATGGAAGTCCGGCTGAATAAGGATGAGTTCAGGACAACGTCTAAGCCCCTCCCGCACCGTCATGCCCGTCTTGATCCCAAGCTTTCTGGCAGTGTATGAGCAGGTGACGATAATGCCCTTGCGCAGCTCCACGCTGCCAGCAACAGCTGTTGGTTTATTTTTATACTTATCAGGCTCCTCCGCCTCATGGACAGAGCAGTAGAAGGCATTCATATCCAGATGCAAAATGACGCGGCCCTTCACCGGATAATGTTCATTCGTATTCGTCATTGTAGGGTTCCACCACCTGCGAGGAGCTCCGCTTGAACGCTAAGTCTCCACCGTTGTTTATTTGTACCTATCAGCATACCGCTGCCGTTGTGGCAAGTCAATTGAACAAAAGCGAACCGCAAAAGTCACAAGCGTAAACGGCTATCGCCGCCCTCTGGCGGCAAAGCGACCGTTTCGAGGGTGGAATATATAAATGTATCAAGGGTGAAACTTATACATTTACCCTCTACATTCCAGTCAACTAGTGTTATAATAATTCATTATAATTGCAAAGGCTATCAGTGAAGAAGGAGGCCTTCTGGCCATGACAATGAATTTAACTATTTTTGACACCACGCTGCGTGATGGTACGCAAGGAGAAGGCATCAGCCTATCAGCGGAGGACAAGCTGAAAATCGCTTTAAAGCTTGATGCACTAGGCGTTCATTATATCGAGGGCGGTAACCCGGGAAGCAATAGCAAGGATATTGAATTTTTCGAGCGCGTTAAAGCGTATAATTTGAAAGCGAAAATTACGGCATTCGGCAGTACTAGACGCAAGTTCAGTCTGGCTCACCAGGATGCCAATTTGCTTAGAATTAAGGAATCCGGTGTTCCTGCGGCAACACTAGTCGGAAAATCATGGGATTTCCACGTACACACCGCTCTGCAGACGACGCTTGAAGAAAACATAGCTATGGTCTACGACTCACTTGCTTTCCTCAAGCATAACGGTATTGAGGCGATGTTTGATGCCGAGCATTTCTTCGACGGCTACAAGCATAACCCGGAATATGCGCTGGCTGTGCTGCGCAAGGCGCAGGAAGCGGGTACGGATTGGCTTGTGCTTTGCGATACGAACGGCGGCACGCTGCCGGGTGAAATTCATGAAATTGTGTCACGCGTCCGTGCTGAGCTGAATGCTCCGATTGGCATTCATACACATAACGACTGTGAGCTAGCCGTTGCCAACTCGCTTGCTGCTATCCAAGCCGGAGCCCGCCAAGTACAAGGCACGATTAATGGATATGGCGAACGCTGCGGAAATGCCAATCTTTGTTCGATTATTCCAAATTTGCAGCTTAAAATGGGCTATAACTGTTTGCCAGATGACAAGCTGAGCTTGCTAACAGGAACCGCACGTTTTGTCAGCGAGATTGCCAACGTTCATATGCCTGTTGGTCAGCCTTATGTCGGCAATGCAGCTTTCGCCCATAAAGGCGGAATCCACGTGTCGGCGATTATGAAGGATTCCAAAACCTATGAGCATATCGCACCGGAACTCGTTGGCAACAAGCAGCGTATTCTCGTTTCCGAGCTGGCTGGCCAAAGCAACATCATTTCCAAGGCTCAGGAGCTTGGCCTGGATGTGAATGCCAACAATGACAAAACGAAGCAAATTATGGAGCGAATTAAAGACTTGGAGCATCAAGGCTATCAATTTGAAGGTGCTGACGCATCGCTTGAGCTGCTGCTTAGGGAAGCTTTTGGCGAGGTTGAAGAAATTTTCACGGTCGAATCCTTTAAAATGCTGGTTGAAAACTCTCAAGGTGTACTCCATACTGAGGCGATCGTCAAGCTGAACGTTGGCGGCGAGCAGGTTTATACCGCTGCGGAGGGCAACGGCCCTGTCAATGCGCTCGATAACGCCCTAAGAAAGGCGCTCGTGCAGTTTTATCCAAAAATCAAGCAGATTCATTTGTCCGACTACAAAGTTCGTGTAATCGATGAGAAAGACGCTACAGCGGCTAAAGTGCGCGTGCTTGTAGAGTCAACCAGCATTGATAACACGTGGAGCACCGTGGGCGTTTCCAACAATGTAATCGAAGCAAGCTGGGAAGCGTTGGTTGACGGCATTCGCTACGCTCTGCTCAACATGGGCAAGCCTGATGCCATTGACACCCCTGTAACCGAGCAGCATGGACTAGTAAACCACTAAAACCGTGCATAAAGAGCAACTGAACGATAATAAAAGGCATTCCTCAAGCCATCAGTTACAACTGGCTAACAGGAATGCCTTTTTTGTGCTGTGTTAAAATGGTCGAATGCTATTTTTGCAAGCCGCTTCGTTTATGATCCCTCTTATGCGCCTATCTCAGCGCGAACTGCTGTGTGCCTGGCTCTCATTCGGAAAAACATGCCCATGCTGGCAATCGTCAAAAAACTCCCAATAAGCTGCGCAGTATTTAAATATTCATTAAGAAGAAAATAAGCCAAAATCATGGCCAGCACCGGCTCGCCGATAATCGCCATCGAAACGTTAGTCGCCCCAATATGCTTCAGCAGCATATTAAACACCAAATGTCCGAAGATCGTTGGAATAATCGCAAGCAAGACGAAATACATCCATTCCTCCGCCGCATACCCCGTCAAAGCAATATGATTGACGAGATTGTAAATGAACATGACTGTTCCTGCAATCAAAAATACGATTAAGCTATACAGATTCGAAGGCAGGCTGCTGCTGACCTTTTGCCCAGCTATCATATACACAGCAACCGCCATCGTTCCAAGCAAGGACAATAAATCGCCAAATAATGCCTCACGCGAAATTCCGATATCTCCCCAAGCGATAACGAAGGAGCCTAATACCGCCATTGCCATACAAAGGCTGCCCGCTATCGTCTGACGCTCTTTAAATAGAAGAAACGAGCCTAGCATAACAAAAAAAGGCTGCAGCGTTATAAATACCATGGAGCTCGCAACAGACGTATATTTCAGCGATTCCATCCAAAGCAAAAAGTGCAGGCCGAGAAAAAAGCCTGCACAACTTAAAACCATCCACTCTTTGCCGGTTAAACGAATCGTCCGCAGCACCTTCCACGGCACAAGCGGCAGCATGATAGCGACGGTAATAAACAACCGGTACATCCCCGCCACCGAGGAAGGAGCATTCGAGAACTTAATAATAATCGACGATATCGCAACAGCCAGAACGGCAATAAACAACCAAGCATAAGGGTGGAGCCATAATTTCTTCTGTTCAGTATTCATGATCGTATATGCTCCCTTGATTGCTTATGAATATTTTTCAATGAGACGATCCCATTCCGAAAGCGGAATGACGCCATTGATTCTCTCGCGAATGACGCCTTTAGAATCGATTAGAAAAGTCGTTGGGAATGTATTAACCTTATATTCCTTCGTGACATCCCCCTCACGATCCATCAAAATCGTAAACGTAAATTCATGATCCAGAACGAATTGCCTTGCCGCACGCTCTTTATCAAACTTAGTTGAATTAACGCCATACATTGCGATTTTATCCCCGTACTTCTCATGAAGCTCCTGCAAATCAGGTGCCTCCAGCTCACAAGGGCCACACCATGACGCCCAAAAATTCACGAAGCTGAGCTTGCCCTGCTCGCCACCAATTTTGTACATCTGCTCATCAAGCGCTTGAAGCTCAAATTGCTGGGCAGAATATCCCGCTTTCGGCTTAAAATCCCCTGAAGCAGCAATAATTGCGCTGTCTTTCTCCATATATTGCGAAATGGCCAAGCCAGCCAGCACAAAAGCTACTATAAACCATGCGGATGCCTTCTTCATTTTCCCAAATCCTCCTGCCAAATTCATGCTTTTATCTGCTTCTATCGTAACACGGCCGGCATGACAAGCTCAAGAAAAACAGCCTTCCTTCATTAAACCGTCATATCCGCCATGTTTTCCCCTTTTATTTTAGGTTAAAATAAAACAAATCATACCTATACCTATTCGATATAGGATTGACGGGAGGGCATTTGCGTGAAGTCGCACCTACTACAAATAACAACCCAGGCTTATGATCAGCTCATTGCCGCCTGCCTTGAAGCACTGCCCAGAGAAGCCTGCGGCATTTTGACAGGTGAACGAGATATCGGCAAAATAGTGGACGTGACCGCTATTGCCAACATCCATTCTTCCCCTGCCACCGCTTTCGCTTTCGCTCCAGACGATTGGGTAAAGGCTTATTATCGCATGCAAAAAAGCCGGCAATCGCTGCTCGGCTTCTTCCATTCTCACCCAACGTCGCCGCCCCATCCTTCAACTGCTGATGAGCTCGGCATCCATTCGGATGATTTATTATTGTCGTATTGGATTATTTCTTTGCAGCAGTCTTTGCAGCCTGAAATACAAGCTTATTACTACATGAACGGATGCTTTCAGCCAACGCAATGGGCTATCGTTGACTGAGATAAGCATACAAGTCGCCAAGGGTATTTATATTCCGCTCAAAAATACGCCGCAAATACACCTGCCACAATTCCGCCGTCATTAAAGAATCCTCCAGCGCGTGATGCCGCTGTGTAATCGTAATGCCGCTGTCTTCCAGCAAATCATCCAGCGCATAGCTCTCACGCTTCGGCTCCAGCCACTTGGCGACCATCATCGTATCCAATACGCGATGGTTTAAGTTCACTTTCGACGTTCGCCATAACGCAGCGTTTAGAAATTGCTTATCATGTCCTGAAGCATGGGCAACGAGCGGCCGCTTGCCAACAAACTCCATGAAATCATGCAGCACCTGCATCAAATCAGGGGCAGCCTCTATCATTTCATTCGTAATGCCTGTAAGCTCCACAATAGCCCGAGGAATACGGCGCTTCGGATTAACGAGGCTGTAGAACGTTTCCGACGAATAAATTTCGCTCCCCCGCATTAATACGGCGCCAAAGGAAATTATTTCATCGCCATTTGACGGGTAAAATCCCGTTGTCTCCAAGTCGAACACGATAAATTCCATTTCCCTAAGCAGCATGTCAAGCGGGGATTGCTTGCGCTGCTCTTTGTTGACAGAGCGAATAAAAGCCATTTGCTGGGCATTTTGCGAGCCCAGCATAGAGGCTATGGCCGGCGTAAAGCCGCCCATTTTATATAAGCTCCACATCCGTCCCACGCCTTTAGGTTCCTTCATAATCTCCATCCACCGCCTTACACAAGCCTTCCCATCGTGGTTTTATACACTTTGCGCTGCAGCTTCTTTCCAAGCCGCAAGCTTTTCTTTAATTGATCTTTCATCTCTTTAGTCAGCTTGCGAGAAGCTACTTTGCCATTGTTGCCATACCAGCCGTTTTCCGAGCTTTCAATCGATAGCAGCCGGAGCTTAAGAATAAAGAGAAAAGCCTGCTCACATTGCTTAGCTTCCTGCTCCGAAAGCTCCTTTTCTTCCAAAAGCCTCCGCAAGCGATCCATCGTTGAAGACTCACGAATGCCTCGCTGTATCGATAACAAACGAATCGCGTTGACCATAGGAATGTAGGCCCCATATTTAATGTCCAGACTGCCTGCATCCTCTCCATACTGCTCCTTGAGCAAATGGCCGAATACGCCAAGCAGCATTTTGTGCCGCATCGTATTTTCCAGCATGCGTCTAATAATAATCGGCGTTGCCAGCATGTCGGTGAAAAAAATATCCTTAAATTTCCTCATAAGCATCTCGCTTCCAAAAATACAGCGTGCATCCGCTATAATTAGCAAATAACGAACAGCCTCCCAGCTCGGCTCCTTAAACCACAGGTTAATTTGCTCCTCCCATGCTGACAGTGATTTGCACCACTCGGGGTTGCTGCTGAGCACTTCTCCCTCGCATGGTGGATATCCCGCCGTTTGGAGGTAGCTGACAATTAACGCTGATAATTCATTGAAATAGTGCTGCACAGCCGACTCATCACCAGCTGCAAACTCATAAACAATGCCGCTGTCCTGATCGCTGGACAAGGTTTGCTCTTCCCTGCCTCCGCTGCCGAATAATAAATAGGCGTAAGGCACGGGAGGAGAACCCTTCCCCATCCGTGCCATTTCCGCTTCTGCGAGTGCAATCGCCCGGCTGATCACCGTATCATGCATCTCATTCAATTGTTCATTAAACTGTTCGACAGGGCTTGCAAGGAGAGCTTCCTTCATCCGATCATGTACCTGATCCCGCAAGCTGCGCAGCGTGCCCGCTTCTTCGGCCGAGCCGATCTGCTCCAGCAGCTCCACATGCACAGGGTCCGTCATCCGAGTCTCTCCCCTTTAAATCGCCCTTATATTATTAAGAGACTGCGACGAAATAAGTACCGCTAATTTGTTGACAAAACTCCCAAAACCGTGGAGATTTTGTCAACAAAAGCGAGTACTAATTTCCTCTCAGCTTCTAACCTTGCAGGTTTTGACCTGCTTTTTTCATTTGCTCAGGATAACCATAAGCGCCATGCTCACTGAGGTCAAGACCTACAATTTCTTGCTCTTCTGTTACACGGAAGCCCATAACCAGCTTCATTATGCCAAGTACCAGGAACGATGCTGCCAGAACGAATGCGCCACATACAACAACGCTCTCGAATTGTACCCACAATTGTTTCCAGCTGCCTGTATCAAGCACGCCGCCTTGGCCTACGCCCACTTTGTCAGCCAATGCTTGCGTTGCAAAAATACCGTTAGCCAGCGTACCCCAAATACCAGCTGCACCGTGAACCGACATCGCATAAATCGGATCGTCGATTTTCATTTTCTCGAAAAACTTCGCGCTGTAGAATACAAGCACACCTGCTACTAGACCGATTACGACAGCCGCCCATGGATCAACGAATGCACAGGAAGCTGTGATTGCAACCAGACCCGCGAGAGTACCATTAAGGGTAGTTGTAATATCCGCTTTGCCTGTTACAGCCCACGAAATCAGCAGCGAGGAAACCGCACCTGCACCTGCTCCAAGCATTGTTGTGAATGCTACATAACCGAAGAAGCCGTCGCCAATGCTCACCGTGCTGCCTGCGTTAAAGCCGAACCAGCCAACCCACAAAAGCAATACCGATAGTGCTGTATACACTTGGTTATGTCCTGCAATTTCATTTGCAGAGCCATCTTTGTTGAACTTGCCAATACGAGGTTTAAGTAAAATAGTTGCTGCCAAAGCTGCCAAGGCGCCGGATAAATGCACGACCGTCGAACCCGCAAAGTCTTGTGCACCATCTGCTGCAAGCCAGCCGCCGCCCCAGATCCAGTGAGCAACCACCGGATAGATCGCAGCAATGTAGATAACGGTGAAAATAAGGTATGAGGACAATTTAGCACGTTCCGCAAAGCCTCCCCATGCGATGGAAAGCGATACAGCTGCGAAAGCTAGTTGGAAAAGGAAGAAAATAGTTGTTGGAAGCTCATCATTTACACTTGAAATCGCTGGATTAAAGAAGAAATCGCCCCAGCCGATAAAGCTGCTTGTTCCTCCATCGGCATTAGCCGTTCCGAACGCAATACCATAACCGATAGCCCAATAAACCAAACCTGCTAGACCAGCTGTGAAAATCGTTTTGCCTGCAACGTGGCCGGCATTTTTCATTCTGGTCGAACCAGTCTCCAGAAGAATAAATCCGCCTTGCATGAGCAAAACTAACACGAAAGCTACCATGACCCATAAGGAGTCGATCCCCATATTCAATGTTGCATTGGATGGGTCATTCGCAAAAGCCATTGCCGGGAATACTAAGCACATTGCCCCTAGTGTGAATAACATCTTTCTAATCATTACGACCACTCCCTATACGTTATGTTTCCTAACATTTCAGGAAAGACTTAATGTCATTATAGTCAGTATAGTCGCATTTGACAATACGTTTTATTCTATTTTCGAAAAAAATCTAACATTCGACCTTAGGAAAGCGGTTAATGTTAAGTTTTTTCACAGTACCTGCTTGGTTCTGGCAGCTTTTAGCGTGATGGGGTTTAACCTTTGTACTTTTTATCTTCTATATAGGAAGCATCTTCCTAGGCATATTCCCCTTCACTTGCCTTTCGATGTAACACGTTTGACTGTATGGTTACTTTACGATTATCATTAAACATAGATATATAGATAGAAGAAAGAAGGTGTACGGATTGGAATCTGCTGAACGTTATAAAATTGGTGAACTCGCTAAACTAGCCAACATCAGTCCACGAACAATTGACTATTATACTTCTATGGGACTTATCGAACCGGCGGAACGCTCTTCGACGAACTACCGCTTGTATAATTCTGAAACGTTGATCCGCTTGAAACGTATTGAACAAATGAAGCAAAACAAGCACACGCTTGAAGAAATTAAACAATCGCTAGCAGCATGGGACAGCGTAACTGCTGAAGAGCAGGTATCGCGCAAGCTGACCGATCTACAGCTTCGTCTAAGCGAGCTGGAACGAGAGGTTAAAGACTTGGAGCCAGTGATCAAGCAAATGAAGCCTCGCCAGGCCAACAGGCTCTACACTCGTATCATGCCGCAAACGGCAGCTTGTATAGAAGCGCTTATGCTGCTGCTAAACAAGGGGAATTTTATGTAGAGATATACAATAAAAGCTTCGCCCCTTGATCGGAAAGTCAAATATATCATTTGGAGGAATGACGTTATGTTTTTTCACAAAATGGACATCCTCATCCTGATCGCTTTCGCTTTATCGATTTGGGCGCAATTTCGGGTTAAAGGAACGTTCAAAACTTGGTCTACCGTTCGCTCCATGAGCGGACTAACCGGCTATCAGGCTGCACGCAAAATGCTGGATGCCCATGGGCTGCAGCAAGTACAAATTGAACCTGTACGGGGCACGCTAAGCGATCATTATGATCCTATATCACGCAAAGTACGACTTTCAGAGCATGTTTATTATGAAAACTCCATATCCGCTTTGTCCGTTGCCTGCCATGAAGTTGGCCATGCCATTCAGCATCAGGCGAAATATCCGATGCTGGTGCTGCGCCATCGTATTTTCCCGGTCGTTAACATTGCATCCGGCATTGCCCCATTCATGCTGATCGCCGGTTTTTTGTTACAGCAGGCTAATCTGATTGGTCTTGGCATTATCTTCTTCTCCGTAGCAGTAGCCTTTCAAGTCATTACACTGCCTGTTGAATTTAATGCAAGCAATCGAGCGCGCCACATTATGATTGCCGAAGGCTTTATTACAAACGAGGAAGAACGCGGCGTTGCCAAAGTTCTGAACGCAGCTGCCCTTACTTATGTAGCAGCCGCGCTTATCTCCTTGCTTGAGCTCTTAAAATATATTATGATCTTCACATCATCGAACCGGGAATAACAAGCTTGCAGAGCAATACACGATTAACACAGATGAGTGGGCCAGCCAAAGCTTTAGGCTGGCCCACTTTCCTTTTATACAAAAAGAACCGCAGCAACGACCAGAATAAAACTGATCGTTGCTGCGGTTCTTTTTCATCCTGCATATAGCAGTTCTTATTTTAAATCCTCTTGCTTCATCTCATTGAAGTAATGCAGCAGAAAGCCATGGAACACCTTCGCAACGAGCGACAACTTCTCATTAGAACGATGAATGATGCCGATATTGCGAGTCACATGCGGCTGCTCCACGCGCACTTTAGCTGGCTGTAAAATGCCTGTATGATGAAGCGCCATTGCCGGCAGCAGACTGACACCCATACCAGCGGCGACAAGCCCGCGAATCGTCTCCGTCTCCTCGCCCTCGAAGCCGATTTTCGGTGTAAATCCGGCCTCCTGGCACGCTTCCCATACGATGGGCCTTAACGAATAACCTTCGCTGAACAATACAAATGTCTCATCCTTGAGCTGACTCAATCGAATCGAGCTCTCCCCAGCGAGAGCATGTGCTGGCGGCAATATCGCATAAAGCTCCTCTGTCAGCAGCACCTGCCCGCATACATGCTCATGCTCATCCGGGAAAGGAGAAATGAAAGCAAGATCAATCTCACCCTTTACCATATCTCGTATAAGCGACGGATACATCCCCTGCCTAAAGCGAAACTTCACATTCGGATGATGCTTGCGAAAAGCAGCTACAACCTGCGGAATTAAGGATACACCGAGGCTATGCGGAAAGCCAAGCCGGATTTCCCCTTTTTCCGGGTCCAGAAATTCATGTATTTCAACTACAGCCCGGTCCAAATCAGCCAATATGACCTCAGCCCGCTTCAGAAACAAATGACCTACAGGCGTCAATTGCAAATTTCTGCCCTTTTGTAAAAAAAGCTTTACGCCAAGCTCTTCCTCCAATTGATGAATTTGACGGCTCACAGCTGACTGAGCAACATGCAACTCTTCCGCCGCCTGTGTCACATGCTCTTTTCTCGCTACTTTGACGAAATAATAAAGCTGACGAAGTTCCATGATCTCTCCTTATCTTATCCAAACATTATCTCCGGACGATCCGCTGCCTGCGAACCATTGCCCGATCGAATAAACCGTACATGAGGAAGCCGGCAAGGCCGCCACCAACATGCGCCCATAAATCTATTGTCGGCAAAATAATGGAATAAATGATACCTGCTCCCAAAATCATATATACGGTTTTGCGTGAACCATCATCCAGCCAAGCTTTACGGAACAGCGACAAGTATAGATACGCTCCATAAACGCCATAAATCGCACCGGATGCTCCTACTGACAAATGGACAAATTCCCCATTGCCCCCCTCGGTCATAACCGTAATAACTGCACTGAACAAATTGCCGAGCAGCCCGCAAAGCAGATAAAATACACCATACTTCACAGGGCGCAGCAGACGCTCCAAGGGCGGTGCAAACACGAGCAGAGCAAACATATTAAAAAGCAGGTGCTGAAAGCCTCCATGCATAAAGATGGACGTTAAATAGCGCCATGGCTCTTCCAGTCCGTACGGATCTCCATGAAACGTTAAAAAGGCGCCCCAGTGGTACAAGTTTTCTCCGTTAGTCGTTCCGCCATTTAAAGCAACAAATATAAAATAGAGCGTATTTAACGCGATTATCGCAGAAGTTACTGGATAAGATCTTAAATAAACGCGAAAGCTTTCGTATCTTAAAAAAATCATTAGGAATTCCCCCGCTCTAAAATTGGACAATATTGCCGCACTCCGATTATAATAAATGGGTATTGACCATTAACTTTGAGGAGGACGTTAACCATGCCGCAAGAACGTGCTGGAGCTGCCGCATTTAAAGGCAATCCACTTACATTAATCGGACCAGAATTGAAAGCTGGCGATAAAGCCCCTGATTTTCAAGTGAACAAAACACTCGTTGATAGCGTATCCTTGAAAGATTATGCTGGTAAAATCAAATTAATCAGCGTTGTTCCTTCTATTGATACAGGCGTATGTGACGCTCAAACTCGCCGCTTCAATGAAGCTGCTGCTACGCTTGGCGACAACGTTGCTGTACTTACAATCAGCGCAGACCTGCCATTTGCCCAAGCTCGCTGGTGCGGTGCTGCAGGCATTGATAAAGTCGAGCTGCTGTCAGACTACAAACTAAAAAGCTTTGGCGAAGCCTATGGCGTTTACATTAAAGAATTCGGTCTGGATATGCGCTCGATCTTTGTAATTGATGCTAATGATACGATTCAATATGTGGAGTACCTGGCAGAAATGACAGAGCACCCTAACTACGAAGCAGCAATTAACGCGGCTAAAGCGCTCGTATAATCCAGTATACAATCTTTTATCTGCACAAACAAAGCGAGTGAAGGGAAACCTTCCTCGCTTTTTGTACGTTTTATGAGTTTCCGGTCGTCTTAAAAGCAGAGAGCTTCTTGTCCAGCGTTCGATAAAGCTCAAGAATAACCCGGTAGTTCGAGCCAAGGTCGCCAAATGAGCCTCTGGAAGCCGAATAAATATCAACGGCTGCATTTACCGGATTTACGCTAATGACCGACACCGTAATATCCATCGTTCGACCGAAAGCCGTCCGCTTCTCTAGTACAATTTCTCCAACCGATTGCACTTCATGCAGCACCTTGTAGCCCTGCATTTTCTTCAGCGTAGATACGACTTCTTCCCAAGCCTTTTCCTTGGACAACTTGTAAAAATGGGATTTGAGCATCGGGTCTTTGGCTTTATCGCCTGTTTGTTCATGACTGCGCAGCAGCCCGATTACGGTCCGCTTCAACAAAAACGATCTCCCCCTCCAGCATCTTTGTATGTAATATCTATATTAACATGTTTTATTACACAAAAAAAGAACCCTGAGCGTGTTAGCGCAGCAGAGTCTCTTGAGTGTAGATAAAAACCCGCCTATGCCGTCCGACTTACATGTTTCTGAACCTCGCTTTCGCAAGGTGGGTGTCCGCAGAAACGAATTAGAAGTCCCCTTTAGAGGGCATGTCAGCATCGTAACAATTTAGGTCTCCCGAGAAACAGCCATTGGTTCAAAACAACGTAAAGCCGAAACGAACATCGCAGGATGTATTGTTATTATAAACGTTACCTTTACAATTGTAAATGTCTAAACGCTTATTTATTGGACGAGCTCGAATCCCCATCTGTCAGCTCTGCGAATTCGACCTCTTCTGCCTCCTGAGCTAGTCTTGCCTTTTCCGCCTGCTCCTGCAGCTTCTGGTAAATCATGTAGAAATTCCAGAACGACAGATAAGCGATAATGCTGCCCATAAAAAACGGAATCAAAAAGGTGAAGCGTGTGCTGATGTAGATGACCGCACCACTCATTACCGCAGAGGAGAACGAGCGTATTGGACGGCCAATCGTAATCAGAATGGCATTTTTCAACAATTGAAACGTTTTCATGTGATAATGGACAAGCATCGAGAAGAAGTTGAACAAGGAAATCACCAGCAGCAGCAGCAGAGCAATAAAGATATAAGATATTAGGCTATACTGGTCGCGATACACAATAAAATCGACAATCATAATGGCAAACAGAATAGCGTAGAAAAACCCGCCGATCATACTTTGAAGATAATTTTCCTTATATCCTCTAAAGTAAGTTTTGAATAGCGGGACATCCGTTTCACCCATCACCCATTTGCGAGCTACTGCAAACATCGCAGCTGTAGCTGGAAATAAGGTGAAAGGAGCAACAATCGCCATGAAAATCAATGTTGTTTTAACATGGTCCAGATATGCCGCCTCATCAAGTGCTGCAGCATTCCCCGGAAATACGCCCACAAACGCCAATAATACGAAAGGAATTGAACATATTAGCCATAATACGTTGATTACCGATAATCGCATAATCCATTCGGAGATGCGGTAAAAACCTCCCATTAAACCCCTTGGCTCCATGTGATCTGCCCCCACTATTCCGTCTTGTTCCTTACTCATTTGGTTGTGACATGCACCAAAGCATATTATTCAATCAAGCAGGCTGGCTTAATCAAATGAACAATAAAAAAGGGAAAGTCAGGACGCCCGTAAGGCATCACGGACTTCCCCGGTTTCTTAAGCTTGGTTATTCGGGCTTATTTCTTCATCCTGTATAAGAACAGGCTGAAATGACCCTAGTTGTTGTTATTGTTGAAGCCTTCGGACGATGGTTTTGGACGACGGTTCTCGCTAGTGCGAGGTCTGCTGCTGCCGCCATCACGGTTACGGTCGTAGCTGCTGCTGCGCGTGCTGGAGCTCGAACCGCTTCCGCCGCCACGTCTGTCATCACGGCCACGATAGCCGCCACCGCCACTGGAGCTGCGGCCACTGCCGCCGCCAAAGGACGAGGAACCAGAATAACGACGACCATTCGAACGAATGTCCGGCTTGCGTTTTTTCGCGCGAAGCGGCTCTTCCGGTGTTAATTCAATATTGACTTCCTTCTTCTCGCCTGTCAGCAATTTAACGGCCGCTGCAAGCAAGTTAACGGAATCATATTGCTCAAGCAATTGAATCGCAATTGCTTTGTATTCCGTGAACTCTTCTTCTTGAACAACTTCGAGCAAACGCTCAGCTGTCAAGCGTTGTTTGCCTTCAATCGCTTCTGCGATGCTAGGCAAAGGTTTTTTGCTAATTTTTTGACGTGTAACTTTCTCGATGAAATGCAGGTGATCAAGCTCACGAGGCGTTACGAACGACCATGCAGTACCTTCTTTGCCTGCGCGGCCAGTACGGCCGATACGGTGAACATAGCTCTCCGGATCTTGCGGAAGGTCAAAGTTGATAACATGCGTTACGCCCGATACGTCGAGGCCACGAGCAGCTACATCCGTTGCAACCAGCACATCAATGCTGCCGTCGCGGAATTTGCGCATTACGCTGTCGCGTTGGTTTTGGGACAAGTCGCCGTGAAGGCCGTCTGCCGTGTAACCACGTTTTTGCAAAGCTTCGCTAAGCTCATCAACCCGGCGCTTCGTACGGCCGAAGATGATTGCAAGCTCTGGGGATTCCATATCAAGCAAACGGCTAAGAGCTTCAAACTTCTGGCGCTCATGAACCTCAATATACGCTTGATCGATAAGCGGTGCCGTTACTTGCTTAGGAATAACCGACACATGCTCAGGGTTTTTCAGAAATTGCTGGGCAAGCTTCTGAATGTTCGGCGGCATTGTAGCCGAGAACAACATCGTGTGACGCTCGTCCGGCACTTGCTTCAGGATCGACTGAATGTCTTCCATGAAGCCCATGTCCAGCATTTCATCCGCTTCATCAAGAATGACCGTCTGTACATCTTCAAGACGGATCGTCTTACGGTTGATATGATCAAGCAAGCGTCCTGGTGTACCAATAATAATTTGCGGCTTCTTCTTCAGAGCGCGAATTTGGCGTCCAATTTCTTGTCCACCGTAAATTGGCAATGAGCGTAAACCTTTGTATCGAGTCAACTTCCCGATTTCATCAGCTACCTGAATAGCGAGTTCACGGGTAGGCGTCATAATTAAGGCGACAATGCGCTCCTCGCTTGTCGGAATTTTATTAATGAGCGGAATTCCGAATGCCGCTGTTTTTCCTGTTCCTGTTTGTGCCTGACCAATTAGATCTTGACCAGCCATTGCAATTGGAATAGCTTTGGACTGGATCGGAGTTGACTCCTCAAACCCCAGCTCCGTGATTGCTTGCAACACTTTAGGTTCCAAGCCAAATTCAGCAAATGTTTTCAAACTTTCTCATACTCCTTTTATCTGCAGCCTACTTGAAAAATATCCAAGCTATTATAGCATACAATCATACACGTTTACCAGCGAAGCTTAAAAACAGATCAAAAGACGCACGCGTAAGCGTTTGCTTTATTTAATATTCCCTGCCCGCTGCGCGCATGGCAGTTAACCCTGTTTTTTTAAAGTTGATCCTGCTATAATGTGGTTATCCCGCTGTTTTAACGTTTTCATGCCATATGTTTTGCCCTGAACCTATGATGAAAGGGTGATGCCAGGTGGATATCGAAACCGTAACACTGTCACAAATTGTAGAGAAGCTAGCACCAGAGCTCAGTCCTTTTCTTACGGATCGGGAACTCTCGATCAATATCGTATTGAGGGACGGACTGGCTGTACTTGAACCGGCGGATGCAATGGAGATTGTTCAGCACAGCATTTGCGAGCACCAAAGAGAAGCCTTACTGCAATGACAAGGGGATATACCGATTGATAGTAAACCTGCTGACGCATACGTCAGCAGGTTTTTTGCATGCTTTTTCCACCGGAAGTCCCCGCCCAAAAATGGTGCTTTAAGCAACATTTCTCTGTGTAAAATTACGCTTTTTGAAAAAAATAAGTGTCACGCAGCCTAATTCTGCTTTATAATTTGGAAAGAAGAGCTAGCGGGGAGAGAAGGAAATGGACATCATCTTTTCAACTGTCATGCTGTTATACAGCTTGTTGACGGGAAGCGGAGAGGATCATGCAGCCGCCCGGGAGCTCGCAGCCTCGGTACTAAACGCTTCACTAGGAACAACGATCGTGCAGGCGAGCCCATCGGACGGAGAAGGCCTGGAGACGTCTGAGACGGGTGCTAAGCGCGATCCACAGAAAGATGCTCCAATTGTGAAGGGCATCTACGTGACGGCTCACAGTGCAGGTGGAGCGCGTATGGACAGCTTGCTGAAGCTCATCGATGATACGAAGCTGAACAGCATGGTCATCGATGTAAAGGACGACAACGGCTATATCACCTACCCAACGGAGACGCCGGAGCTGCTTGAACTGGGAACTACACAGAAGTACATTCGCGACATTGGCGACTTGATGAAGAAATTGAAGCAGCATGAGGTTTATCCCATTGCCAGAATCGTCGTCTTTAAGGACACTGTGCTGGCACGCCAGCATCCGGAGCTGTCCTTCCGCCATTCAGACGGAACGATTTGGAAAAATGGCCGCGGCGAAAGCTTTGTTAATCCTTATATGAAAGAAGTATGGAGTTATAATGTAGCTGTTGCCAAGGAAGCAGCCAAGCTGGGCTTTAAGGAGATCCAGTTTGATTATGTCCGTTTTCCTGAAGGCTTTGATAAGAAAGCCGATTCGCTGAAGTATGAGAAAACAGAGCAAAGCCGGGTCGATGCCGTCGCAGGATTCGTGAAATATGCCCGTGAGCAGCTTGAGCCGCTTGGCGTGCGTGTATCGGTCGATATTTTCGGCTACGCCGCATCGGTGCCTGCCGCCGAAGGAATTGGGCAGGACTTTGTAAAAATTTCCAATGATGTGCACGTTATATCCCCCATGGTTTATCCGAGCCATTACAGCACAGGCTGGTTCAAGCAGAAGGTGCCGGATAAAAAACCCTATGAAACCATCGTTGGCGCTATGGAGGATACCCATGCCAAGCTTGACCCGATTGGCGACGCCAAGCCGATTATTCGTCCTTGGATTCAGGATTTTACAGCCAGCTGGCTGGGACAGGGCAATTATATGAAATATGGCAAGAAAGAAGTCGAGGCACAGATTAAGGCGCTAGCCGACACCGATATTCATGAATTTCTTTTATGGAATGCAGGCAATAAATATTCAGAGGGCGTTAATTACGAATAACCATTCAAGTAAGGCTAGCTGCTTTTACTTAGGCTTCTCGCCACAAGGTGAAACGGCTGACGCCATCCTTTGGCCGCGCAGCGCGTTTCAATCCGAGAAATATAGAGAAAGGATAGCGTTAGGATATCATCCTATATTTCAAAAACAAATAACCTCCGGTACGCTGTCTTAAAGCGTTGCCGGAGGTTATTTGTTTGTTTAGCCAGAAGGCATTATTGCGACAGGCGCAGCGCGAGCTCATACAACTCCAGGTTGAATGGCTTCTTCGTATTGACAACCGTATCAATATCCGTAGAAAGAAACTCTCCGCGCACGATACCGCAAGCTTTGCCCGAATCGCCAGCCATCAGCTGATGCACAGCATAATCGCCAAGACGGCTTGCAAGAATACGGTCAACCGCAGTCGGCGTTCCGCCGCGTTGAATATGTCCAAGCACGGTTACTCGCGGCTCAAGTCCACAACCACGCGTAATTTCGCTGGATACATCATGTCCATTGCCTGCTCCTTCAGCAACAACAATAATACTGTGACGCTTGCCTTTGGCAAAATTGGCTTCCATCCGCTGCGAAACTTCCGTTAGGTTGAACGGAACCTCCGGTACAAGAATCGTCTCGGCGCCGCTTGCAAGTCCAGCATAAAGCGCAATATCTCCGCAATGACGGCCCATTACCTCAACGACTGACGAACGCTCATGGGATGACATCGTGTCGCGAATTTTGTTGATGGCATCAACAACGATGCCAACCGCTGTATCGAAACCGATTGTATAATCCGTGAAAGGAATATCGTTATCGATCGTTCCTGGCAATGCCATCGTCTTAATTCCAAGCTTGCTCAGCTTGTTAGCACCTTGATAGGAGCCGTCGCCGCCGATAACAACCAAACCGTCGATGCCGCGCCCACGCAAAACTTCAGCGCCCTTCTCCTGGCCTTCAGCTGTCATAAACTCTTTGCAGCGCGCCGTCTGCAAAATGGTGCCCCCGCGCTGAATAATATCGCCTACGCTGCGAAGATCCATTTGACGCAAATCGTCATTCAGAAGACCCTGATAACCGCGTTGTACACCGTATACTTCCAGCCCGTTATACAAAGCGCTCCGCACTACAGCGCGAACGGCTGCATTCATCCCTTGGGAGTCACCGCCACTGGTTAATACTGCGATTGATTTTACTGAAGACATAGTCATTCCTCCAAAATGATGTAATATATTGCTAAGCCTGCTGCTTCCTGATCCACACGCTGTTAATCAGGAAAAACAGGCGGGTAAGCGGACTGTTCTTCATCAGCTTGCGCGTTACGCTGCGCACTTCTTTCTGCGCACGCACCTTCGGATCGGATAAATAAAGGGCCAGCAGCCCTTCAATGATAAGGCGATGAAACCGGGAAGCCGGCAAATGCCGGACATCCTCCCTTGCCCACTCCACTATTGTACCGATCCGTTCCGCCATCAAAGGGAAGCTGTCGTAATAATTGCAGAAATTCAAATCTCCGCCTGCCTGGTCCTCCGCCTGATCGATCAAATAATCAAGCATAATATGCAGGCCGCATACGTGCGGAAAATAAATTTCTTTAATCGCAGACGCATCCGGCGAAGACAGACCCTCACCGCTAGCCGCTAAAAAAAGCATAAACATGCCGAGCGTCGATCCGCTGGCCGCTGCGAATTCATTCCATTGCAAGTGCGGGTAGCGCTGTGCATGCTTCTCCCACCAAGCGAGCAGCTTCGGCTCGCGCAAGTCATTGCGAATGTGCTTGTATACCTGCAAATCACCATATAGGCTGACCAGCTCGGTTACGTCACGTTGAACGCTGGCATAGGAAGGAAGCAGCGCTGTATGGTGCTGGCACACGGCAACGAGGTGGTGCAAATAGCCGCCGTCGTCCCGCTCCTTCCGGTGGGCATAATAATCCCGGAGCGGCGCTGCCGGATTAACCGCATCAAGCATGGACTGATGCAAGAGGCGGAAATCATCCGCATCAAGAGAAGTGCTGCGATCGCATAAATTGTCCAGGTAGTCGCTAATCGTTTGCAGCGCAACAATAAGCGGTATAAGAATATGCCGCTGTTCCAAGTTGGCCGCTGCATATACAGCCCCTCCCTGACAATGGAATTTCTTGCTCGCCATGCTGCTCAGCGCCTGCGTCCGCAGCTCCCTGTCGGGAATTTGCTCTGCCATAGCCCGCAGCTTCCCCAGCTGCGCTTCAACTTCCGGCAGCACATATTTATATACGCGATGCATAAGTTTTAAAGGCCCTCGGGGCGCACGGCTGCCTGAAAATGTCTTCAATCTCACGATGCACCTCCTCCTCTTAAAAAAATGCTGAATAACCGCCGGCTACCAGCCCATTATTACACGATGAATGAAACCTCCACTCATAAATGTACCATTTCAATAAACAATAATCCAGCAGTTCATGCTATAATGGTTTACAATCTATTAATAATTAGCTATAACACCTGTATAATCAAGGTTTTTTACAGTTATGGAGTGAATACAGCAATGACACAACTTGGCCTAGAAAAGGCGAAGCTTAACACATCCCAAGAAACGCTGCGTCTTCGCGCCTTCAGCTTTTCTGCCTATTCAACACAGGCGCTGCTCGTCTCCTACCTGCCTTTATACTTTCTGGCGCGAGGCTATTCCGAGCATCAAATCGGCATTATCTATGCAACTGGGCCCTTCATATCCGTCCTTGCCAATTTATTGCTAGGCTGGGCAAGTGACCGATTTCAGACAATAAAAAAATTATTTATATTTTTATTATTCGGGCAGCTGGTCATGATATCGCTGCTGTTCCCGATTCAAGATTTTACGATGATCTGTCTAGTGATGACGATCTTTTATTTTTTTCAGACACCTATTAATCCATTAAATGACAGCATGATTTTATTATCCAGTCAATATACAGCTGTTCCTTATGCCCTCATTCGCATTTTCGGCTCACTCGGGTTTGCGATATCCGCCTACTTGTTCGGCATTATATTGAAGCAGATGGGCTCCAATTGGACACTGCCGCTCGCAGTCTGTACGATAACGATAACGCTAGCGCTCTCCTTCCTGCTGCGAGATTATCGCGGGAGTGCCCGCAAAGTGGATTTCAGCGGTTTTTTCAAGCTGCTGGGCAAAAGAGAGGTCGTTTCCTTTTTCGTCCTTATTTTGATCGTATCAATCGCGCATCGCATGTACGAAGGGTTTCTTGCAGTAACGCTGCATCAAATGGGAGCTAGCGATTCGCTTGTCGGCCTCGCCTGGACCCTTTCCGCCTGCAGCGAAATTCCCGTGCTGTTTCTGCTTGGAAAGTACGGCCATAAATTCAAGGAGCTGCCGCTGCTGTTTATCGCATGCGTATTGTATGCCCTGCGAATGTGGCTCATTGGACATTTGAGCAGCCCTTATCTCGTCGTGGCGACACAGCTCATGCACAGCATTACATTCGGCATCTACTTCTCAACTGCATTGCGTTATATTTCACAGCTCATTCCCGATGAATTTCGCGCATCTGGCCAAGCGGTATACGCCGTCGTATGGACAGGACTTGCTGGTCTGCTCAGCGGAACCGTTGGCGGCTATGTATATGAAAGCTTCGGACGCACCGCCTTCTTTAACTTAGGTACTACGCTTGCGTTAATAGCAGCAGCAGGTTTTATTTACAAACATTATACGAGGCGCAGCGCATGAACGAATGCCGCATGAGCCTATAGCTCTTGAACGAATTCAAAAAAAACAGCTTCAGGCTCCACACGATCATGTGGCTCCCGAAGCTGCTTTTTTGCTCCAGCCTGACTATGTAGACGTTAGTCCTCAAATCAGTCCTCAAGCTCGAAGTTCGTATAAACGTCCTGTACATCGTCATTATCGTCGAAGGAGTCCATCATTTTGGACAGCTTGTCCGCATTTTCGCCTTCTACAGCCACCATGTTTTGCGGCAGCCAGCGTACTCCAGCGCTTACGAACGTATAGCCTTCCGCTTCAAGTGCGCCTTTCACCTGCTCGAACTCATGCGGATGCGTCAAAATCTCGAAGCTGTCTTCGTTTACGACCAGATCCTCTGCTCCAGCCTCCAGCGTCACCATCATCATGGAGTCCTCATCAATTTCTAAATCCTCACGGTCCACGACTAGCAAGCCTTTATGATCGAACATATAGGATACGCAGCCGCTTTCACCCATATTGCCGCCACGCTTATTAAAAGCCGAGCGTACATCAGCCGCAGTACGATTGCGATTGTCCGTCAAACAACGAACCATAATCGCGACACCGCCTGGGCCGTAGCCTTCATACATAATTTCTTCATAATCGACCGCGTCGCCGCCCGTCGCCTTCTTGATTGCCCGTTCAACGTTGTCATTGGGCATCTGCTCCGCGCGTGCATTGGCAATGGCTGTCTTCAGGCCAAAATTCGCCTCAGGGTTCGCTCCGCCCTTACGTGCCTGCACATAAATTTCACGCGACAGCTTTACAAACTTATTATTTTTAGCCTGATCGGCCTTCCCTTTGCGATCCTTAAACAATTTAAACTTCATGCCACTCGCTCCTCCGACAAAGATTCCACCTAACAGTGTAACATTTCCGGCCTAATCCGGTCAAAGTCTAAAATGTGAAAAGCGCATGGCAAATTAACGTCCCCATACTTCCTATCACTAAGAAATATAGCCTTTCTCCCTCCAATATTCCATCGCAAAATCTTCGCCACAAAAAGGTTTTGTTCCATCCAGCATATCTTGGTTGTAACGTGTAATCAGCTTTCGGCCTTTTTCAAAAAATTTGACCGCATCCAGCAATTTAGCTCCGCCTTCGTAATTGACCATCGTATAATCGTCATCATCTTCATCTTCTGAATACTGAACGGAAACACATTCAGAGCCGTCCATATGCTTCTGTATACGGTATGAGCAATATTCGACCTTGGCCTCGCCCTGTTCATCGGTATAGTCTCTGGCCATGCGAACCATTGCCAATCGCGGGACATCCTTGTAAAGTTCACCCTCTTGCCGAAATGAAAAATATATATCGCCGATCCATAGCCCGTTCCGCTCTTCATCATAATAATCGTTATAGGGCTCAACAAGCGGGAGAGCCAATATCTCCCGTATAAGCTGCGGATCAATGAGATGACGGGCATATTCATAGGTCGATACAGCTTGCAGCAAATAAACCCAATTTTGCTGGCATAGCTGCTGGATAGCGGCCGGTGAATCATCATCGATAACCGACCAATCTACAATCTCGTCCGTGACTTTGCGATATTTGCCCGATAACTGCCATTGCATAGGGTGTGAATGAGCTGCAGAGCCTGATTGCGCAGCAACTGGTTCTATTTTCAGCAAAGCCCCGTACTCCTCGCCATCCTGAAAATAAACGCTTCGAAAATGTCCCGAATCCGCTTCATTGCCATACGCAGTTGCACGAAAAAACTGATCACCCAGCCAAAACTCATAGCTTGAGCTAGCAGCTTCAGGCTCACCGAGGAAGCAAAGAGAATCCGCAGTTACCTGCTGCATATAAAGCGGCCGGAGCTGTGTATCTGCGAATAACAAAGGAATTTGCGGTTGTTCACGAACCGGCTTGATTCGATCTTCATATAGGATAGGCTTGTCTTCTTCCAAAAGACGCAGCATTTCCTCTCGCCAGACGAATGGCTCTTCATCCTCATCTATAATAATTTCTGGAACAAAAAGCTCGGTCATGTCGAAGCCCTGCCATACACCGAAGTCGTCCCAATCTACTATGTATCGTTCAAAGGCCGATGTCCCCTGAATGCGTACTCTATATTGATCGCTCGTCATCATCAGCTCCGCCTGCATATGGCCCTCAACGATGAGATCGCCGTGATTATAATCTCCCCAAAACATTTTTTCCACCTGCAAATCGCCAGCGATATGGATCTCCTGCCCACCAACAACCATATGGCTGGCGCGCATATCGCCTAGAACGATCAGGCCGGTAGCCCCGTCTGTATCTGTATTGCCAATATAGCGATCCACTATCAAATTTCCTTCAACGAGAATGAGCATAGCATCCAAGTCGAGCAGAAGCTCACTAAGCCGCAAATCCCCTTTATAATACCAAACGTTCTCTGCTTCAAGTTCTCCATCATTTTGTTCATTGCGCAAGTAATACCAGCTCTCGCGAGGCAATTTCAGCTTAATGTCACTAAAGCTAAGCCTCTCAAACACGGCACCGGCTTCCATCATCATTCTCCCCCTTTAAAAATAGTGAAAAACAAGGTTCATCATGCTTTATTTTGCTGCTTTTATTTTTACGTATTTCCCGCGCCAAGGTTCTCCTTTTTTCCGCTCTTTTCGAACTATTATGCAGCACCATCCGCTGCCCACTGTCCTAGTGGCTTGTTAAAATGCGAAAAGGAGCCCCGGATTAACCGGAAGCTCCTGTACATGCTGCAATCAAGTATTATAAGAAACTTCGAATCTTATAATTTAACGACGTTAGCCGCTTGTGCACCGCGATTGCCTTCAGTGATGTCGAACTCTACCTCTTGGCCTTCGTCAAGCGATTTGAAGCCTTCGCTTTGGATAGCGGAGAAATGAACGAATACATCCTCGCCGCCTTCGACCGAGATAAAGCCATAGCCTTTCTCTGCGTTAAACCATTTAACTGTTCCTTTCAAATGAACAACCTCCTAAAAAAATAAACCGCTGTTTAATCAGCGTATACCCTATATTATACAGTCTTAAACTGGAAAATGCAATTAAACCCTTATTTTCAAAAATAAATCTGATCCAGGAATAAAAGGAAGTTTCGCCGGCATAAGCTCCGCCTGTCCGCCCCGCTCTGCGACAGCCTTTAGCAGCTCATCCATGTGCGGGTAAGCATTCCAGCTTAGCGATAACAGCGGGTAAATCCTCACCTGTCCCCCCGGCTTGCACAATCGCATCATTTCCAAAACAGCCTGCTTATGGAAATTGAAATCAAACTGCTCTGCATACAAAAACAAAAAATGGCTGCATAACACAAGCGAGAAGGTTCCTTGCTCAAAAGGAAGCTCCGGCAGCTGCCCAAAACGATAACGGGCTTGCCCTTCAACAGATCGCAAATGGCTTGCAAACAGCTCAAGCGAACGCTCTCTTCCCGCGCGATGATTCGCCGGGTCCTTATAATAGCTCCAGTCGAATGCCTCCTGCAGTGCGATCAGCTTGTTTGTGGAAACTTCAATTTCATCTGCAGACTGTGCAATCCACGACTTCACATCTCCCGCATAACGCGGATCAACAGCATGGGCATCATACCCTCGGGCACATGCCTCAGCGGTAAAAGAAGCTCCCCCGGCAGCAATGTCCAGTAGAGGCCCCGCGCCCAAATCTTCTTCTTTCAGTCCGAACATGTGTACATACTCATCAAAACCCCGGCAGGTAATAGCAACGCCTACCTGCTCATACTTCAATTGCTTCATCTTCTCATCTCTCCTCGTCTCAGCTACACTCACCCTCGCGATTACGCTCCTACCTCTATAGAAGCTTCGCCTCGCAAATGCCTCTTTCCCGCATTATAGCTGATATTATAACACCATCCCTTATTGCTTTCCACCCCCTGGATAGCTAAAATAGTAAGAATACGGTGTAAGCCGTAACGAAAGGTAAGGTGACCTACAACATGTTCAAGAAATACGAGATATTCAAAACCGACAAGTACAATATGCTGACGGTAGAGGTACAGGGGAAAACCCTCGTCGTACGAGATATTTCCGATCAATGGGGCGAAGAATGCTTTACGTTCGTAAGCCGTCCAGAAATGATGCATTGGGCCGAAAATCGCTTCCGTGCTGACCAGTATGTTGGCCGCGAGGAAGAGCGGGAGAACATCATCCGTGCTTTCAAGGAAGTATAAGCAGGAAAATTCAACCTTAACAGCGAAAACTAACGAGGCCATGTTGTGCTTGCGGTTACAGGGGGTGTACGTTTCGAGATGGATTTAATGACTAATATCATCTTTATTGTCGCATCCTTTGCACTAGGATGGATAGTCCTTGCAAAACGCGATACTCTCGCTCCCAATTTGCGCCGCGGGCTGGCACTTGCTTCTATTGTTTTAATTGCATTCTCGTTTTTCCTCATTGTATTCAGCCTGTTTCAGATGGGAAGCTCATAAGCGCTGGCGGCAGCTGACAAGCCATACACCGAGGAGCAGCCGCCAACGCATTAAATACAAGAGCAGCCGATTGCCACATCTAAGAGTTTAGAAAGTTCTTGTATTTCAACATAACAAGGCAGCCTCCGGTACATACTAGGTACAAATTTATGCCCGGAGGCGAACGCAACTATGAAATGGCTACCCGTCCTTGTCTCTCTAAGCCTGACAGCCGGAATTAGTGGCGCTGAGGGAATGATTCAGCCCGCCTATTCCAAAACTGCACCACATGCTACTTCATCTACCATTATACCAAGGAGGAATTCGATGAATCACGTACCTAAGCGTTCCGAAACGAAAGTAGAAGCCCGTTGGAAGCTCGAAGACCTGTTTGCAGATCAAGCTGCTTGGGATAAGGAGTTTGCCGCTGCCAAAAGCCTGATTGGCAAAATCAGCGCTTTCCAAGGCACATTGGCAGACCCGGCCCAGCTGAAAGCCTGCTTCGAGCAGGAGGATGAATTGTCGCTGCATGTGGAGCGTCTATACGTATATGCCAATATGAAGCATCATGAGGATACGGCAGAGCCGACCTATCAGGCCTTGTCCGACAAATCCAAGAAGCTGAGCGTGGAAACAGGAGAAGCCCTCTCTTTCATTACGCCGGAGGTGCTTTCCTTAAGCGACGAGGCGCTGGATCAATTGATCGCAAATCCTGAGCTGGCAGCGTTCCGTCATACACTTGAAGAAATGCGCCGCCAGAAAGCCCATGTTCTTTCGAAAAATGAAGAGGCGCTGCTTGCGCAAGTAGGCAATATGAGCTCTGCTCCCGGCACGATTTACAGCCTGCTTAACAATGCTGATTTGAAGTTCCCGAAAGTGAAGGACGAGAACGGCGAAGAGGTTGAACTGACGCAGGGCCGTTACATCCAGTTCCTTGAGAGCAAAAACCGCGACGTGCGCAAAGAAGCTTTCCAAGCGATGTACGATACATACGGAAAGCTCAAAAACACAATCGGGGCAACGCTGAATGCCAATGTAACGAAAAATATTTTTTACTCCCGTGCCCGCAAGCACGATTCCGTTCTCGCCATGTCGCTCTATGGGGATAACATTCCCGAGACGGTATACACAAACCTGGTTGACACGATTCACAAGCATTTGCCGCTGATGCATCGCTATATGAACCTGCGCAAAAAGCTGCTCGGCGTCGACAAGCTTCATATGTATGATCTGTTCGCTCCGCTTGTAGAGGAATTCGATATGAACATTACGTATGAGGATGCGAAAAAAACGGTCAAAGAAAGCTTGAAGCCGCTCGGCGACGATTATTTGAACGTGTTGCAGCATGGCTTTGACGATGGCTGGATCGACGTATATGAGAATGAAGGCAAGCGCAGCGGCGCTTACAGCTGGGGAGCATTCGGCACGCATCCTTATGTGCTGCTCAATCACAAGGACAACTTGAACAGCATGTTTACGCTGACGCATGAAATGGGCCACGCCCTGCATTCGTATTATTCCGACACAACCCAGAACTACCGTGATGCGCAATATACGATTTTCCTCGCGGAAGTGGCTTCCACGCTAAACGAAGCGCTGCTGATGGACTATTTGCTTGACAAGTCTACCGATCCGAAGGAAAAAATGTACCTGCTCACCTACTATGCGGATCAATTCCGGACCACGGTGTTCCGTCAAACGATGTTTGCCGAATTCGAGAAAATCATTCACGAAAGAAGCGAGCAAGGCGAATCGCTGACTCCGCAGGATTTGAGCAAAATCTACTACGACCTCAATGTGCTGTATTATGGCGACGATATGGCCGTAGATGAAGATATTGCGATGGAATGGGCACGCATTCCCCATTTCTACAACAGCTTCTATGTGTATAAATACGCGACTGGCTTCTCGGCCGCAACGAGCTTCTCCAAGCAAATTTTGGAGGAAGGCGCGCCAGCAGTCGAGCGTTATCTCGGCTTCCTGAAGAGCGGCGGCAGCGACTTCTCAATCAATATTTTGAAAAAAGCGGGCGTCGACATGTCCTCGCCAGAGCCGATTGAGCAAGCGATGAGCGTGTTCGAAAGCCTCATCGGCCAAATGGAAGAGCTAACTAAAAAATAAATTTGCCTCTCCTCTTTGCCTGCCTTGTTTTCTGAGCTAAGGGGATAACCTAAAAAACAAAAATAACACCTTCCACTCCTGTATCAAGGAGCGAAGGTGTTATTTTATTTTGCAGCTAAAGCCACCAGAGGCCCAGTGCTAAGCCAACTACACCTGCAAACAAGGATGACAGCATATTAACCCGGTCATTGTTCATAAAATCAAACCCGCGTGTCCGCTCGGCCTTTACGCCGCAGTGCGTGCGGCGCTCCGTCTCGCTGCCGCAGCTTGTGCAGCGGTACATCGCCTGCCAGGTGGCGCCGAGCCAAGAGTCAGCGAAGCATCCGGCAAAGCCAGCTATTGCAGCCGCCGCAATAAGAGCTACAGCTGAGGCTAGGCCGAGCCCTCCGCCCGCAAGCCCCGCGTTCCCAGCCTGCATATCGGCTGCAGACGCTGGATGAAACCATGCCAGCATAATGGCGGCTACGACGCCGATGCAGGCAGCACCAGCGAGCGCCGCCAGTGAGCCGAGCAGCGTCACAGCGCCGCTCGTGCCGGGAGCGACGACTTTGCCGCTCGTCACCGAACGCGGTGGACGCTTGCTCAGCGCACCGATCTCCGTCGCCCATGTGTCGGCATTTACGGCCGCCATAACTCCAATATAGGCGAGCAGCCAGCCATCGCCGGATGCTGGATACAGCGCATGGCCGAAGCACAGCAGCAGGCCTGCTCCGCCATTCGCCCACACTTGTCCAGCGTCGCGACGTCCTGTTTTTTCATATCCCGCTTCCGCCTTCGCTTTCGCCCGGGAGTGCTTTTTCCATTTCGACCATAGGGTTGAGGTAACAAAAAACGCAATAAGACAGGCGAACCATACTGGTTCGCCCCATGTCACAAAGCCTGTTCCCATTGCCATTGCCGATAATGCGCCCGATAACGAAAGAGAGCGGAAACGATAGGCGACGAAAGCAATTAAGCCGCTGCCAACAAGGCCGCCAAGCAGCCTGAGCCACCATTCATCGATCCAGCCTACCATTTCTCTTTCTCCTCTCCAGTTCTATTTCTCAGTCCTGCCATTGCCTGCCGCCAGCGATTCGGGAAATTCGTGCAAATCATCAGCTCCCGGTCCAGCTCAGCGATTTTGCGAATAGCCCGTTCCTCGTTTATCGTCCAGGCCATCACCTGAATGCCCGCTTCCTTAAGCAGCTTCACTCGCTCCTTATTCAGCCTCGAATAATCAATCGAAAGCAAGGTCGACCCCGTCTGGCTCAGCTCCAGAGGCAGCGTCTGGCGCCATCCGTCAATAATCAAGCCAGTACGAATACGTCCTTCCGTCAGCTTGAACAGCTTATTCAGCGCTCCGGCATAGAAGGAGGTCAGCACCACTTCATTTTCCACGCCAAATCGGCGCACGCTTGCAAGCACTTGCTCCTCAAGCGCAGGATAGCGAATACCATTTGTTTTGAGCTCAATATTAACGTTGCAGCGCCCAGCTGTTAATGCCAGCACTTGATCAAGCGTTGGTACTCCCTCATCTTTGAACAAGGGGGAAAACCAACTGCCCGCATCAAGCGCACCTAGTTCGGCAGCCGTCCAATTGCGGACATCGCCTTTGCCATTCGTTGTACGCCTTAGCTTATAATCATGAATAACGACTGGAATATGATCCTTCGATAGCTGCACATCAATTTCAATCCAATACACATCAGGCTCTTCCATCGCCAGCTTCACTGCGGCAAGCGTGTTCTCAGGCGCACGCCCTGACCACCCGCGGTGGGCTACGCATACATTTCTTGGCTCTGCCATGCGCTCCTCCTCGCTGCTCTTTATTTAGAGACGAGAGCGCCATCCTCTCGGAGCTTCACGCCAAAGGACAGGCTCGTCAGGCGCGTTAGCAGCGCTGTCGCATTTTCCGAATCCATGAGCACTGGCTGCGCTTTGTCGGAGGACATCGGGTAAAACTTCAGGTCACAGTCCCCTTTTTTCGTACAAATCGCATCCAGCACACCTGTCTCGGCAGTCGGTCCCTTCGGGTAAGCGCTAAAAATAAAGTTCCCTAAACTGTATGCAATCCACTTGCCTTTATACGTCTCAAAACCTTGCAGCACATGAGGGTGGCTGCCGATAATAAGATCGGCTCCCGAATCTATGTATTCGCGTGCAAAATCCCGCTGGTATTGCAGCGGCGTATCTTTGCGCTCTTCTCCCCAGTGAACCATCACGACAACCAGATCGGCCTGCTCCTTCGCTTGCTTAATTGCCGCCTTCGCTCTTGTCGTATCGTAGGTTTCCGCTACGCCTGCAACATTTTTGTCTGCTTTCCATGATACTTCCGGTACAACTCTGCTCAGTCCAATGTACGCTACTTTAATACCGCGCACCTCTTTAATGACAGGCGCAAACGCATCCGTATCATTTTTCCCGGCTCCCATATGGGAAATTCCCGTCTCATCGAGATGCTTCATCGTATTAAATAATCCTTCGACACCTTGGTCAAGCGTATGGTTGTTCGCCAGGCTTACGACATCAAAGCCGGCATCTCGAAAAGCAGGAAGCGCTTCTGGAGAACCTTTGAACACATACGTCTTATCTACTGCCGGAACACCGCTATCCGTCACCGGATACTCCAAATTAGCGGCCATTATATCCGGCTCGCTCAAATAAAGCAGCGATTGCTTATACGGATAGTCATACCCATTCAGCTTCATCATATCGCCAACCGAAGCAGCCAGCAAAATATCGCCAACAAAGCTCAGCTTCACCGTATCCTCGTCGCCAGCTTCAATTGATGGCTGCTGCCCGGAACCTTCATTGCCGCCCGTTCCATCGACTGCTTCATGGTCTTCCTCCTCAGGCTGCTTGGCTGGCGTTGCCGCTGCCTCGCCTTCACCGTTAGTCACATCGGCTGTAGGAACAGGATCATTCGTCGCTGCCGCTTCTGCAGATGGAGAAGGCGAGCTGCTGCCTGCACCCGTTTCTGCGTTTGGCGGCTCCTGACTACCAGTGGTACCGGTGGAGGCGGCATCGGCTGCCTGAGGTTTATTTTCCCCATTAAATAAAGATGCAGCATCAAACCAATTTTGCGTATTAAGCCATAAGCCAATAACGACCGCAATAAGTCCAAGCATAAATCCGTTGAAAATGATGAGGCGTCTTAGTCTTCTTTTACGCCTGACTTTTTGCTGTTGTCGCGATTCTGTTCTAGATCTATTCATGACAGGATGCTCCTTTATGAATAAAGTTTCCTGTCTATTATAGCAAGCTTGTTATAAATATGCGAAATAACTAGAAGGGAAGCTGCTTCATTCACCATGCATCTAGGAAGAGGAGAGCGCAGCAGCCGCAATTTCCTTGCCCTGCCGAATACAGTCCGGCAAACCTACGCCGTCGAAAGCCGCTCCTGTAATATGAATGCCCGGCACCTGCTGGGCCAAACGCTTGCGCAGGCGCTTAGTATGGTCCAGATGGCCAACCGGATATTGCGGCATAGAGCGCGGCAGCCGTGTAATTTCTGTAAATAAAGGTTCCGCGGTAATATTCATCGTCTTCTTCACATCTTCTCTTACAGCGGCCATAAGCTGGTCATCCGGCAAAAAAGGCGTTATCTGATCGCCTGCCCGGCCTACATAACAGCGAAGCAGCACTTTGTCTCCCGGACTCGTATGCAGCCATTTCGTCGAGGTCCATGTGCACGCTGTAATTCGCAAGCCTTCCGAACGCGGAATAACGAACCCCGAACCTTTGAAGGTTACACCAAGGCTCGCTTTGTCAAAAGCCATGACGACGTTTGCGACCGATATGTAATCGATCTCCCGCAGCTCCGCGCAATCAACCAGCGGCTCCAGCAGCTCCGCTGCCTGAAACGCAGGCGCCGTCATAATCACTTTATCGGCAGGCAGCCGTTCCCCGTTTGCCAGCTCAATGGTGTAGCGGGGCCCCGACTTTTCCCCGTCCGCCATGCCAGCCAAACTTGCGGCTTCATCACCCGCAGCTCTATCCTGAATTCCGATAACCGCTTGGCCTAATTTGCGCTCCATGCCCGGCAAAGCTCGGTCCAGCGCATTTACCAAAGTAGACAGTCCACCCTTAAAGGTAAGAAACACGCTGCTTCTTGCCCCTTCCGGCAGCATGCTCATATCGGGAGCCTTAGCGAGCTTTTTGTTGCTGCGCATCCCGCGAATCAAGCTGCCATGCTTGCGCTCTGCAGCTGCGAACTGTGGGAACGTCGCTTGAATGCTCAGCTTGTTAAGATCGCCAGCGTAAATGCCCGCCAGCAGCGGCTCTGCAATGCGCTGCACAACCTGCGTCCCCAGCCGCCGGCCAAGGAAACCTCCCAGCGACTCGTCGCCAGCTTCACTACGCGAAGGCATGATGAAGTCTAGCAGCGCCCGCAGCTTGCCGCCCCAAGTAAGCAAGCCCGTCCGGGCGAAAGGCATAATTTCCGTCGGAATGCCGAGCACGAGTCCCTGCGGCATCGCATGAAGCTTATTTTTGAACAAAATATAGGATTGCTTTCCCTTCGGGTTCGTTCCCGTCAGCTCGGACTCTATGCCTAGCTCTTTAGCCAGCTCAATAATCGCCAGCTTGCGGCTAAGAAAAGAATCCGGGCCGCGTTCGATGACGAAGCCGTCACGTTGCAGCGTATTGATTTTGCCGCCCAGTACCTCGGCGCTATCGACAAGTGTTATATGAATCTCTTTGCCTTGCCGCTCCGCTTCCCGCTGCAAATAAAAAGCGGAGCTCAGCCCGCTGATCCCCCCGCCAATAATGACAATTCGATCAGCTTCTCCGATTCTCCGCATCTCATTCATCCTCTCTTACCAACCTCTACGTTGCTTCTATTACAGACTCCGCCAGCGTCTCCATATAGAGCGGGTCACGATTTAACATTTTAATTCGTTCAAGGGTGATGCCCATATTTTTCGCTGTTGTCTTCGCTTCGATATCGAGGTCGAAGAGCACCTCAAGATGATCCGACACAAAGCCGATTGGCGCGGCCAATACAGCCTTTACCCCTTGCTCAGCAAGCTCGGCAAGCGTCTCCAAAATGTCCGGGCCAAGCCAAGGCTCTCTCGTCCGCCCTGCGCTTTGCCAAGTAAACTGCCATCCATCATCCGCAAGGCCCGCCTGCTTGGCTACTGCTCGCGACGTCTCCAGCAGCTGCTCCTCATAGGGATCACCGAGCTCGCGAATTTTCTCCGGCAAGCTGTGCGCGCTGAATAGCACCTTTACATTCGTCTCCCCGCCCGATGACGTGCTTAGCCGTGCAAGCCCATCCGTTACCCGTTCTGTCAACGCCTGTAGCAGCTTCGGATGCAGATGGTATTGCTTGACAAACGTCATTTCCACGCCAAGCCCGCTAGCCTTCTCCTGCGCACGCTTGATGTAGCTGCCGACGCTCATCGTCGAATAATGCGGGGCCAGCACGATGCCTACTGCCTGCTTAATGCCATCGCGAGCCATTTCCTCTACACCGTCTTCAATATATGGACGGGCATGCTTCAGCCCCTGATAACAAGCATAACGGCCTGGTGCGAGCTGCTCCAGCTTATCCGCAAGGCCGGCTACCTGTCCGTTCGTATTTTCACGAAGCGGGAATACGCCGCCGACAATCGCCTCATAACGGCCATACAAATCCGTTAATTGCTCTGGAGTAGGAGGATGGCCACGACGAATATGCGTATAATACGCTTCTACATCATCAAGGCTTTCTGGTGTTCCATATGACATAACGAGAACTCCGATTTTGCTGTTTTCAGCTTCCGACATGGCTCGTTTCCTTCCCTTCGCGCGCTGCAATATATTTTTTTGAATACGAATGTATGTAAGCCGTTAGCTCTTGAAGCTTCTCAAGCGAAGCCTCAGGAAATAATCCATGCCCCAAATTAAAAATAAATCCTGGCTCTTCCAGTCCCTGCTCAATAATTTCCGCGGCATACGATTCAAGCACGCTCATTGGAGCTGTCAGCAGGACGGGATCCAGATTGCCCTGTACCGCAAAGCCGTGATTCAAACGGCGGCGTCCTTCGGGAATCGATACTCTCCAGTCAAGGCCAATCACATCAGCCTGCAGCTTGTGCAGCTCCGGCAGCAGCTCGCCCGAGCTTACGCCTGGGAAATAAATTTTCGGCTGCGGCAAATCCGACAGCTCGCTAAAGATGCGCTCGATAGTCGGCAGAACAAACTTGCGGAAGTCTGCTGGCGCAAGCGCGCCTACCCAGCTATCAAACAATTGAAAAGCCTTGCCGCCACTCTCAATGTGCGCACGCAAATAAGCGATAACCATATCGCCCAGCTTGTCCATCAGCTTATTCCACACATCTGGTTCACTGTACATCATAGCCTTCGTGCGCAAATAGTTTTTGGATGGTCTGCCTTCAATCAAATAGCTGGCAATCGTAAACGGCGCTCCGGCAAATGTAATAAGCGGAACATCAAGCTCCCGATCCAAAATACGGATCGTTTCCAGCACATGGCCGAGATCGCCTTCTACATCGATTGGCTTCAGCCGGTCTACATCCGCCGCGCAGCGAATCGGGTTATCGATCACGGGCCCCACGTTCGCCACAATATCAAAATCAATACCGATTGAAGCAACCGGATTCATAATATCCGAATATAAAATAGCGGCATCCACGCCGAGCTTGCGCACCGGCATCATCGTCACTTCCGCAGCCAGCTCCGGCTGCTTGCAAATTTCGAGCAGCGAATATTTCTCTTTTATTTTTCGATATTCAGGGTCGTATCTTCCAGCTTGGCGCATATACCAGACGGGTACCTGATCCAGCTGTTCCTTGCGGCAGGCCCGAATGAAACGGTCATTATAGCTCATGTTCGCCGTTCCTCTTTTCTATAATAATTTTCTATTAACTCCATTATGCCCGTTTTTGCAGGGGCTAACAACCGTCAGCTCCGGACTTCCTATGACAATGTTATGACACTCTCTTTACGCATTCACTTTATTATAACCTGATTCAAGGCGAATTTCGTGGTTTTCTGACATATAAGCATATAAGTATATAAGCATTAATAAGTTTCACATTTATAAACCTTCTTATATTTCTCGGACTGAAACGCGCCGCGCCGCCAAAAGACGGAGGGCAGCCGTTTCACCTTGACTAATTGTTCTTCGCATTTCTGTCTGGCTGGCAGCTTGTGCTATACTAAAAAACATGGAACAGTGGAAAAAAAATCTCATCGTGCTTTGGTTCGGGCAATTTCTCGTAATGGCTGGAATGACCATGATCATTCCTTTTATGGCGTTTTATTTGCAATTTGAGCTGGGTCTGACCGATCCGCATGAAATTGCCTTATGGGCTGGCCTTATTTTCGCCGGCAACTTCGTCACGCAATTTATTTTTCAGCCGATATGGGGAAAATACGCCGATCGCTACGGACGCAAGCTGATGCTGCTTCGCTCCGGCATTGGCATGGCGATTGTCATTGTGCTGATGGGCTTTGCGACGACGCCGTGGCATCTGCTGCTGCTGCGCATGCTGAACGGCACAATTTCCGGCTTTAATCCCGCGGCTGTTGCGCTGATTTCTGCCAGCACGCCCAAGGATCGCATGGGCTATGCGATGGGAACGCTCCAATCAGGCGGCATTGCCGGAACGATATTAGGCCCTTTTATCGGCGGGCTGCTGGCTGATGCTGTCGGCTACCGTCCGATTTTTTATTTGACAGGCTCCCTATTGTTCGCTGCATCCATGCTGGCGTTGTTCGTCGTGAAGGAGACGTTCGATTTGCAGAAGGCAGCAGCTAAAGTGCAAATTTCCGTCATCGAAGGCTTCAAGCGGCTGCGCGGCATTCATGAGCTGACGGCGCTGTATGCGGTCACCTTCCTCATCCAGTTCGCCATGATGAGCTCGATGACGCTGCTGCCGCTGCATGTTCAAAGCCTGCATGGCCCCACAGCCAATTTGGCTTTTTGGGCAGGCTTCGTCGGCTCTGCGGCTGGCATCTCCAATCTCATTGCGTCGCCCGTGCTAGGGAAGCTCAGCGATCGCATCGGGTCGGAGCGCATACTCGGCTATTCGCTCATCGGGGCAGGGTTGACCTTTATCCCGCAGGCACTCGCGGACAGCGTGCCGCAGCTGCTCATTTCCCGATTTGTGCTGGGCATTTTCCTCGGCGGACTTGTGCCGACGGTCAACTCGCTCATTCGCAAATATACGCCGGACGGCATGGAATCCCGAGCCTATAGCTTTAACAGCAGCACGCTCGGCCTCGGCAATATGGTCGGCCCGATTACAGGCGGCGCGCTATCCGGCTGGATTGGCATCCGGGGACTGTTCATTATGTCCGCGGTTATGATGCTGCTGAATGCATTGTGGGTGCATCGGTCGCTGCTGCGGGGCAAACGCCGGGCCTTGCAAAATTAGCCAGAGTCAGCTAGTGCCAGCCTTGAACTTGCGAATCCCTATCAGCTCAGCCCAACTGTAAAACAACTTCATAGGGAAAAAGGAGATAAAAGCAGCCTGGGCATATACGCCGAGGCTGCTTTTTCAAAATATAAGCATTTATAGGCGAGGAAAATCACTCATCTTGCTGCTATCCACTTCTAGCTATCCACTTCCTATTTCCCGCTCAGTCGTCAGAAAGCAAGAATAGCTCATCGCCAACATGCACAAGCCCCGCTCTCGTAACCGAGGCGTATAAGCCGACATGCAGATGAAGCTCCTGGTTTACCTTTTGGAGCAGCGACATATCCCGCGCCAGCGTATCGGGGTCTAGCGCAATCATGGAGCAGCGCTCGCAATGCTCATCTACTCGCAGCTCCGCGCTGCCAAGCTGGAGCCGCTTGCCGATCCAGCTGTCTTCATCCGGCGCATCGCCCGCAAGCGCCACAATCAGGTTCGCCCGGAACCGCCGCGCATCGAGCGGCTTGCCCCACATCGCCTCAAGCTTGCTGAGCAGCGCATCCGTTACAATGAGCACGCTGCTGGCATCCGCGCCCAGCAAATCCGGTGTTTGCGGCGCATAACGCCGCATGGAAATGGTCGTGCGGGTGTGCGCCTGTATTTCGGCGAGCAGCTGCACGCTCCAGGCGAGCTCGCGATTGTCAGGCGACGTGACCGTCACTTCGGGAAACTCGGAAGCCGCTGCCGTACCCTTTTCACAATCATCATTGCCTTGAAGCTTCGCCTTGTAGCCAAGCATCGCCGGAATTTGCCGCGCCGTAATAAAGCTGTCCCAGCCTTCCTTCGTTTCATCTATAAAAGCATGGCTGCGGTCGCCGTACAGCCCATACGTCTCCATCCTGCTGGATGTGAGCCGCTCGCCCGCAAATGATTTAATCGGATAACGGTTCATTTCCTTAATCGTGCCAATCCGTGTTTTTACGAGTCCGACTGCCGGTTTTTCTGCCACTGCCCACTTCTCCTGTCTCATGCAAAATAACTGCGTGAAACGGGCGCTGCCCCCATAGAGCGGCAGCGCCCGATTACATTTATACGATTCTATTAGCTATCATAGCACAGGAAGCTCTTTCTTCAAGCGTCTGGGCTTCCTATTTACTACGATTATGCTGGATGCGACAAGTGCAAGGCCCACCGCCAAATTGATCGTGACATGCTCATTCAAAAACAATACGCTGAACACGATCGCTATAAGCGGGATCAGAAACATGAACGAGCCGACCTTCGCTGAATCGCCATTGCGAATGAGCTTGAAGTAGATAAGCCAGCCGATCGCGATGACAAAAATAGAGATGAACAGCGTATCGAATATGAACGACATATTCCATACAATATCAGACCAGCTTTCGGTCATCGACCCTGTGCCCAAAATAACGACACCGCCAATCGCCACCTGCATCGCGGTCATCCATAGGGAATCGACTCGCGCCGCCATTTTTTTCGTATATATCGTGCCTCCTGCCCAGCTTATAGCCGAAACAATCGCAAGCAGCAAGCCCCATACGGAAATATGGCCGGATATACCTCCCGTCGTTATCGCCGCAACACCGGCGAAGCCCAGCAGAAGGCCGATAATTTTCAGCGGGTACATCGCCTCGCCTAGCCACAGCCATGCAAACACACCGAGCAGCACAGGCTGTAAAAAGACAATCGCCGTGAATAGTCCTGCCGGCATATATTGGAGCCCTATCGTCTGAAAGCTGTAATACATAATGATGTTCAGCATAGAAGCAATAAGATAAATCAGCCAATTCTGCTTAAGCCGCAGCGGTCCCCGCTTCCAAATGGCAAAGCCTACAAGCAAAATGCCGCCAATGAGCGTTCGAATGCCCGCAAATAACAAAGGCGGAGAAAAGTCCAGCGCATATTTGGTAAGCGGCCAATTGATGCCCCATATAAACACGAGAAAAATTAAATACATCGTTGCCGCTGATCGGGAAATACCAGGCACCTTGAACAGCTCCTTGTGTGGTCGTTTTACCGAATGATACAATAGTTTTCAACATAAATAAAATAAATGTTTATTATAGGGGGCATAACACTTTAGTTATGACAAACTCGCAGCTAACGATATTCATTAAAATTGCCGAAACCGGTAGCTTCACGAAGGCGGGACTTGAGCTGAATATGACGCAGCCCGCCGTGAGCCGGGCTATATCTACGCTCGAATCGGAGCTTGGTGTCGTGCTGCTCATACGCGATCGTCGAAATGGCGTCCTGCTAACGGATATCGGCAGGCGGCTGCTGACGATGTTTCGGGAAATTTTGAAATCGTATGAGCGAATTGAGCAGGAAATTTCCCGTGAAAAAGGGCTGGAGATCGGCACGATTCGCGTCGGCGCCTTCCCGGTTGCTTCCGCTTACTTTTTACCCAAAATCATGCGGGCCATCGCCGCCAAATATCCTCATCTTGAATTTGAGCTGCATGAAGGCACGATTGACGAGGTGAAGGAATGGCTCCATACGCGCATCATCGATGTGGCCCTCATCATTCCGCCGGACGAAGCGTTTGAAACGATCCCTTTGTATAAGGAGCGGATGTATGCCGTTATGCGGGACGATCATCCTTTGGCCGGCAATGAAGTCATTTCGGTTAAGGACATTAGCGGCAATCCACTCATTAACTGCAAATCAGGTTATGAGACGCCTATAGTGGAGCTGTTTCAGCGGGCCGAGACGGAGCTGGAAATTAAATTCATCATTAAAAATGTCAATACGCTGCTCAGCATGATACAGGAAGGACTCGGCATGTCCATTTTGTCAGAGCTAGCGATGCAATCACTGCCGCCAAATGTGATCAAGCTAGAGCTTTCTCCCGAAGGCTATCGGGAAATTCGGCTCGCCGTGCCGTCGCTTGAGGAAGCATCGCTTGCGGTCAAGCTGTTTATCGAGACGGCTTTGGAGCTGTTTGAGTGAATATGCAAAGTAGGGTTTCAAGAACTTTTTCTAGTTATCTGGCATCCTCCAATGTCGTGATCTTACTGATTATCCATATAGCAATATGCTATAATTTAACTATCATTTGATGCTATAAGTATGTGAAAATACGATTTAAAAATTAAGCTATAAGGGTGTGATTACACTGAAACTCGTATCGTTTAGTTACATAAACAAAGAAACGAACTGGAAATTAAATCAGCTGGAATTTGATGCTCTAACCTTATTAGTTGGAGCTAGTGGTGTAGGTAAAACAAAGATATTGAAAGCTTTAACCAGTTTAAAGGATTTAGCTTTAGGGGAAACAACTTCGCAAATTGATAATCTATCTTTTTCTATAACCTTTGAAGAATTGGGGGTATTGTATTTATGGGAAGGAGAAACAGAATCCTCCCATTCACTTGACATTGCTGGATTCGATGCGCTAAATGAAAACTCCCCTTCGTTTGGGTTTACTTTTGAAAAACTATCCATCATTCACCCAAACTTGGATCAAGAAACGCTTTTTAATCGTTCTAGAACCGACCTTATCTTTTCTAATGGAAAATCTGCTCCAAAAATCGCCTTGAATAAAAGCTGCATTGGCGTTTTTTCGGAGGAAGACACTATAAAACCTGTATACACTGCTTTTAAGAAAATAGTACTTTTTGATTTCGAAGCAGGTCGACATATCGTATTCAATTCTAAAATTATTCCCGACTTTAAAAAACTAGTACCAGAACCAGACTCAGAATTCTATAACGAGTTACTTGCTTATTTGAAAAAACAAAATGCACCTATTGCATTAAAGCTTCTTATTGCCTCATTTGTTTTCAAAGATATAGTAAATAAGATTAAAACAGAATTTAATCACGTTTTTGATTTTATAACTGACGTAAGGTTCCACTTGGAAGATTCGCCTAATCAAGAAGACTCTTATGTATTGCAAATACATGAGGATGGCGTAGGCTGGATTTCCTCATACGACATGTCTTCTGGCATGCTAAAAACACTTCTCTTTCTTTCTCTTCGTTATTTGGAACCTGAGGACAGTATTATACTAGTCGATGAGTTCGAGAATAGTTTAGGTATTAATTGTATTGATTTATTTGACTTCGGCTCTAATCGCAGCTCTCAATATATTTTAACTAGCCATCACCCATACATTATCAACAAAATCCCCATGCATCATTGGAAAATTGTCAGCAGGGAGGCTGGTACAGTAATCGTTAAGAATGCTTCGGATTACAATTTGGGCAAATCCAGACATGATGCATTCAAACAGCTTATTAATCTTGCCGCTTATTCAGAAGGGCGGGATTAAACATGAATTTATATATTCTGGTGGAAGGTCGATCAGAAAAATATATTTACCCCGCTTGGCTCCGTTTTTTGTTGCCAGAGCTTACATCCGTACAACAGCTTGGTGACGTAGACTGCAATCAATATTATTTATTCAGTTGCGGCGGCTACCCGAACATCATTGATGATGTTGGCAATGCAATTGAGGACATGAAGGAGCATTCAAAATTCGATTACCTTATGGTCGTTCTTGATGGAGATGATATCGGGATACCTGCCCGCAAACAAGAAGTGTTGGCTGAAGCGCACAAGCATCGCTTTGACCCTGATCGTTTAATAACCGTTGTTCAAAACCCATGTATTGAAACCTGGTGTCTAGGAAACCGCAAAATCTTCAGAAGAAATCCTGATTCACCTGAATTCCAAAATTGCTTCAAACACTTCAATGTGAGTGAGCTTGATCCTGAATCAATGCCTTTGCATCCGGAGCTTTCGCAATATACAACTACAGCTCAATATCACGAGCATTACTTAAAATCTATGCTGGCTGATCGTGGCTTGAGCTATACAAAAGGCAAAGGAACTAAGGCTGTACAAAATGATCATTATTTCTCTGAAATGATAAAACGTGTTAATGAAACCAACCATTTGCCATCATTCCGCGACTTTATCTTTTCAATGTCGCAATTAAAATTAAAAATTCATGGTCAAGATACCGCCGCTCCCTCAATTGAAAGCTAATTAACAGCAGTTATATAGATGCTTGATCTACTAGTTAAATGGATGTTGTTCATTTTAAATGAAATGAACAACATCCATTTTTCATATCCCTAGCTTATTTCTAACCACTCCTTGATCTTGAAAATAAAGCTTACTCGCCCACCGCATTTAGCCGTGCGTTATAACCTCAACTCCCTACGCTGAGCGACCAGCTCGCTGAATTTAAGCTCCAGCGCCGCCTTATCCTCTGCTGAACGCTGCGGCAGCGACAGCCGCGCCAACGTCTCAGCGAACTCGCGCTCCAGCTTCAGCCGCAGCTCCTCCCGCTCCACGCTCGCATGCGTTGCTCCTGTTCCTACTCTTGTTCCTGCTGAAGCCGAGTTGCTGGCAGCATCGCCAACATCGTCAACCGTTTCATTCTCGCTTAAGCGCCATTCCCCGTCACCAAACAGCTGTAGTATATGCGTCGCTGCTCTGCTGACCAAGCGCCGATCATGCGACGCAAATATAATCGTGCCGGGATACGCCCGAAGTGTCTCCTCCAACTGCTCGCGAGCGTAAATATCCAAATAATTGGAAGGTTCATCGAGCAGCAGCGTATTATGCCGCCCCAGCAGCAGCTTCGCAAGCGCCGCCTTCACCCGTTCGCCGCCGCTCAGCAGCGCCACCTGCTTAAACACATCCTCGCCTTTGAACAGCGTCCTTGCCAATACGGTACGCACATGCGCATCGGGGTAGACGGCTGATGCCAACACGTTTTGCAAGACGCTTTTGGATTCATCCAGCAGCGATAAATTTTGGCGAAAATAGCCCATACGGCAGGATGGTGCCACTACAATCCCTTCCGTCTGCTCGTATATGCTCCGAAGCAGCGTCGTTTTGCCCGCCCCATTGCCGCCTACCAGCGCAATGCGCATGCCTGGCTTGATTTGAACGGACAGCTCATGGAACAGCCTGCGGCCATCTGATAGCCCTGCCTCCAGCTGCTCCAGCCGCAGCACATGCTTGCTGCGGCAAGGCTCATGCACCTGCGCATCGAATAGAGGCACTTCCTGCTCAGCCGGCTTCTGCTTCACCTCCAGCCGCTCCAAGCGGCTTTCCAGCGCATCCGCCGCCTTGTTCAGCTTCGCTTGCGAGCTGCGCATGCCTTCGAGCCCCAGATTCGCCTCCTTGTAGCTCATTCGCTTCGGCTTGTGGCTGATGCCCTGCGCCGACTGGCGCACTTTGGCGAGCGAATCCAGCAGACGGCTCTTCTCCTTGGCATATTGCTCATATTCAAAAGCTGCGCGGGCCCGCTTCGCTTCCTTTTCCCGCTTGTAAGCCGAATAATTGCCTTTGAAAATAAGGATTTCCCCATCCTCCAGCTCGATAATCGAGGTGCACACATGGTCCAGCAGCTCGCGGTCATGAGAAACGAAGATGACGGCTCCCGGATACGCCGTGAAGGCTTCTTCCAACTGGCGAATGCCTGCCGCATCCAAATGGCTCGTCGGCTCATCCGCAAACAATATTTCCGCACCGCTGGCGAACAGCTCGGCTATCGCCGTTCTCGTCTTCTCTCCTCCGCTGCCAAAGCCTCTCGCTTCCCCCGCATCCAGAGCCTGCCAGCGACTGGCGTTCTCCCCTTCGCTATGGCTACGGGAGCGGCAAATCACCTCCTCTTGCAGCTCATGCTCACCGCTGAGCACACCAGAGAGCTGCTGCTCTGCTTGCTGATCTGCCGCTGCCTCGCCCCGATAGCCCGCTGCCTGACGCAGCTCGGCAGCAGAGCCGCTGCGAGTCACTGTGCCTTTATCCGGCTCCAGCCTGCCCGCCAGCACAGCCAGCAGCGTCGATTTGCCCGCTCCATTAACGCCGATAATGCCGACGCGATCGCGAGCTCCCAGCTCCCAGACTCCATCCAGCCTGCCTAACAATCGATCCTGTACTGCTATTTCAATATGCCTAATCTCTAATTTTCCCATAAAAAAACCTCCCCAGCTCGAATAAGTATCGATCTGAAGAGGATTATTCGCCTATTATTGCCATTCCGATAAAAGCATGCAGCTATCCCTGTTCAGGTGTAGCAGCAAACAAGCGCGTCAAGGTAAAACGGCTGTCGCCGTCCTTTGGCGGCAAAGCTACCGTTTCGAGGGTGAAACGTACGAGGCATGTCCGGAAATGGGCGCAATAATCCTATCTTCAGAAAATGAACTTTTGATCAATCATAAGTTGTCATTAATAAGCTTCTGAACGAATAGGTTATTTTCTCATGATCCTCGGACACCGTTCCCTCTCTCGCAGGGCGCTGTTATTAATTCCCCATCATTATAAAATAATAAGCTTGCAAGCGTCAACCTTCGTTCCACCCCCTGCGTTCCCGCTTGGGAACATCAGGAGGCGGGCGCAGCCGCGCGCAACAGACAGGTCTTCCTTCGCCCCGCCCCGCTATTTTACAATCGCTATGGCCAGTCCATCATAGCCGGGCAGCACTGTGCTAAGCAGCCGCTCGTCATTTGCAATCCGCTCATTGAACGCCCTCACGGCTTGTATAGCCGGGCCAACTCTGGCCGCATTCATAGTCCGCCCACGCAAAAACACATTGTCGCCTACGATAACGGCTCCTGGCGTCGCTAAAGCGAGCGCATATTCCAAATACACGGGATAACCTTCCTTATCCGCATCGATAAAGAAAAAATCAAACTGCCGACCCTCTGCCTTAAGCTGCTCCATGCTCGCTTTGCCATCGCCGATTTTGAACGTGACGGCCTGTCCGTAGCCCGCTTCCTCCACATTGCCCCGCGCGACCTCCGCGTATTCCGCTTTTAGCTCCAACGATGTCAGCCGCCCGCCTTCTCCCGCTCCCCGGAGCAGACAAATACCGCTGTAGCCGCCAAGCGCCCCAACTTCGAGCAGCTGCTTCGCACCTGACATGGCGACCAGCATCGTCAGCAGCCGGCCGTAGCCATCAGCGACGGAAATGTCCGGCATCCCGTTTGCAGCCAGGGTTTTACGCACCCGAATCAGGTCCAAATCTTCCTTATATAAGCTGTCTGCATATTGTTCATTTTCGATCGACATTTTTTTACTCATCCTTTCATTTGTCAAAACAAGCTGCGTTTACTATACTTGATTGTATGATTTTGACCGTGAGGATTCAACTGCGCTTTACATACGAAGGAGAGAGTGACACGAATGACAACGAAAATTGAATTGATCGCAACGACGCCGATGGGCCTTGAGGCGATTGTCGCACGCGAGCTGAAGGAGCTTGGCTACACCGACTTGACAGTAGAAAATGGACGCATTACTTTCCCAGCCGAGCCAATCGATATTTGCCGGACCAACTTATGGCTGCGCTCGGCAGGACGGATCTTGGTCAAGATGGGCGAATTTCAGGCGACCACCTTCGAGGAGCTGTTCGAAGGCACGAAGGCACTGAACTGGCCTGACTGGATTCCCGGAGATGGTGAATTTCCGGTGGATGGACGTTCCCATAAGTCGCAGCTGTCCAGCGTTCCTGCCTGCCAGAGCGTCGTGAAGAAGGCAGTCGTAGAAAAAATGAAAGAGCGCTACGGCACCGAGTGGTTTCCGGAAAATGAAGGCCGCTACGTCATCGAAGTTACGCTGCTTAATGATCGCGCGCAGCTGACGCTTGATACGACAGGCGCTGGCCTGCATAAGCGCGGCTATCGCAATGTGGCGACGGAAGCGCCGCTGCGTGAGACGATGGCAGCTGCGCTGCTGCAAATTAGCCGCTGGCAGCCGGAGCGTCCGCTCTACGACCCGTTCTGCGGGTCGGGCACCATTCTGATTGAAGCCGCTATGCTGGCGTGGAACGTCGCTCCTGGGCTGCGCCGCTCCTTCAACAGCGAGGGCTGGCCGCTTGTGCCGGACAAGCTGTGGGAAACGGCGCGTGAAGAAGCTTTTGATGCGGTGAAGGATGATGTGGCGCTGCAAATTGCCGGTTCGGATATTGACCCCGGCGCCATCGAAATCGCGACAGCCAATATTAAAAAAGCCGGCTTCGGCAAAGACATTAAGCTGAGCGTCATGCCAGCAGCGAAAATTAAGCCTGAGGGCGAATACGGCGTCATCGTGACCAACCCGCCATACGGCGAGCGTCTTGGCGATGATCGCGAGGCGGAAGCGGCGCTGCGCCAGTTCGGCATGTCGGCGCTCCATTTGCCGACCTGGTCATTTTTCGCTTTTACGCCTGTTGCTGCTATCGAGCATTATATGGGCCGCCCTGCCGACAAGAAACGCAAGCTGTTCAACGGGCGGATTGAATGCAACTATTACCAGTTTTTCGGACCAGGCGGCCTGTATGCAAACCGCAAATCCCAATCACCAGAAAAATAATAAATAGAGAAATAATAAATAGAGAAATAGAATCGCTTTTTGGGAGAGGAAAGGGACTCTAAGAGAGGGACTTTCAATTCATGCATCAAAAAAGATACAAAGCTCTAACCAACAGCTTGCAAGCAGCAGCCCGCTGGGGACGGCGTCCCTATGGCGCGGAACTGCTGCTTTTTTTCGGAGTGCTGCTGCTCAAGCTGTATGCCTTTGATTTATTTATAGCTGTGCCGAATATGAAAATGAACGTCTATGATGTCAAAATCGCCATCGGCACCCTTGCGCTTTGCAGCTTCTGGACACTGCTGCTGCCGCTGCAGGGCAGATTCATTGCGTTATTCACAATGAATGCCTTGTTCTCGGCTATTTTGTATGCCGATTTAATTTATTACCGCTACTTCGAGGATTTGATTTCCGTGCCCGTCCTGCTGCAGGCCGGGCAGGTGGACGCGCTTGGAGGCAGCATTGCTACACTGCTGAGAGCGGAAGATTTTGTATTGCTGGCCGATATCCCGCTGCTGCTTGGTTATGTCGGCCTGCTGGCTTGGAAGCGGCACGCTGTCGAGCCAGCTGCCGTTTCTGTTGCCATGCCAGCTGCCACAAATGCTGAGACCGCTTTGCTCACGCACGGCAAGCAGCCACCTCGGAGAGTAAAAGCACGGCGTTTACTCTTAAGCTTCGTCCTGCTGACCATCGGATTAATGGTGACCTTTGGCGGCATTAATGATGCCAAGCGCACATGGGCAAAAGGATTATTCGAAAGCAATTGGTGGAATTTATCGCTCTATAATGTGACAGGCGCACTAGGCTTTCATGGCTATGATCTGTATCGTTATGCGACGCTGCATTGGCTGAATGCAGAAGCCGTCTCTGCCGAGACGACTTCACAGGTGCTCGTCTGGAAGGAGCAATCCGGGGAATCGCGCGCTAAGCTGGAGCAGGACTTAAGCTTTGGCGCGTATAAAGGCAGCAATATTATTTTGGTACAGGCAGAAGCTTTCCAAAACTTCATGATTGGCAAGTCATTCAACGGCCAGGTAATAACACCAAACGTCAATAAGCTGGTGAAGAGCAGCGCTTATTTCAGCTCCTTTTATCACCAGACCGCGCAGGGCCGAACGTCGGACGCTGATTTTGCCAGCAATTGCTCACTTCAGCCGCTCTCCAGCGGCTCGGTATTTATTCAATATGCCGGGAATGAATTTCAATGCTTGCCGCAGACGCTGCATAATAATGGCTACTACACTAGTGTTTTTCATGCCTATGAAGGAAGCTTCTGGAACCGCAATACGATGTATGCGAATATGAAATACGATGCTTTTATGAGCAAAAAACAATACGAGCTGGACGAGCCGATCGGCTGGTCGCTTGGAGACAAATCCTTTTTCCGGCAATCGCTTGACCAAATTGCCAAGCAGCCACAGCCGTTTCACTCTTTTCTCATTACGCTGTCCAGTCATCACCCCTATCAAATTCCCGCAGCGGAACAGACACTTTCGCTCGGCGAGCTTGAAGGCACGATAATGGGCGATTATTTGCAAGCGATCCATTACGTGGATGAAGCGCTTGGCGAGCTTATCGTACGGCTTCAGCGGGAAGGGCTTTGGGATCATACGATATTTGCTATGTATGGCGATCATGATAATTCGATCAGCGATTGGAGCTTGTTTGAAACTTTTCTGGGCAAACCGTTAAATGAGCTGGAGCGGGAACAAATCGTTAAGCAGGTGCCGTTGCTCGTCCATTTGCCAGACGATCGTTATGCAGGAGCCTATACCGCTCCGAGTGGACAGCTTGATGTCGCGCCAACGCTGCTGCATTTGCTTGGAATATCGTCGAGCGAGCTTGCGATGATTGGAACGCCGCTTATTTCGGAAAGCATGAGTCAGCCGCAGCAATATCAGCAAAACAGCAAGCTTGTTGTGCTGCGCAATGGCGCATTTACGAATGGCGACGTTTATTATATCCCTTCCGCTGATGGACTTGCCGAGCATGGCACATGCTGGAACGCAGCGGAACAATCGCCTGGCGAACTGGCACCATGCCTTAGCCTGCGGGCTGCCGCGCAAACTGAGCTGTCCATGTCGGACCTTCTAGTCATCCATAATTTGATCCCCGAGCTTTATGATAAAAGCATAGTTCGAGCAGGCGGCACCCAAATAGCCACGCAAAAATAAAGCAAATGCCCCATGACAGGCCACAATACAAGTGGCGATGCCATGGGGCATTTTTATGGGGCTGGCCTTTAAGCAGCAAGCCCCCCGGTTTATTTTCACCCTGCGATCAGGATTTCCCATGGGTTTGCAGCCAGAGCAAAATATCGTCAATGGTCCTTACTGGCACGACAAGCAGCTCAGGCGCTGCGCTCTTCGCCTCTTGCTCAAGCTCTGCCGGTACGAAGAAAACATCCGCATCGGTCCGGCTCACCGCATAGGCCTTCTGCGGCACACCGCCGACGAGGCCCACCGAGCCATCCGGCTCTATCGTGCCGGTGCCGGCGATTTGCAGCCCATGAGTCACCCCGCCTGGCGTAAGCTGATCCAGAAGCGCCAACGTGAGCATGGCGCCATGGGATGGCCCGCCGATATGAGCAATATACGAATAATAGCTGACAGTCCTTGGGGCATCCAGCTTCAGTTCATTTTGCACCGAAATGCCAAATACGGCGCGCACGGGCAACTGTTCGGTCGCCGCAGCGGCTGCTGTCTTCACCTCAAGAGTTAATTTTTCTGCTAACGCCCCCCTTCGGACCCCGACTTGAACCGAATCTCCTGGTCTAACAAAAGCTGGATCTGCCATAAGTGAGGTCAGTTCCGTCACACTCTCCACCCCCTTGCCGTTCAAGCTGACGATTAAATCGCCAGGAACGAGTGCGTCCTGAGCAATGGAATCCTTCGTCATGCCGACAATGCGGACCCCCGTCGTTGTTACGCCATTTCCTATGCCCGCTTTGCCCTCGGCGATTGCAGCGGCGACACTGTTCGCATCTGTTTTCATCGTCGATACGAGTGTATAGGACTCTGACAAGGAGGGCTCGTTCTCAGGCTTGCGCTCAAACGTATATTCCGGCAGCACCAGGCTGTACAGCCAGTCCGCAGGCACTGCGGGCCGGTCAAACACCAGCACGCCGCTAATGCTGCCTCCAGCGGCTCCTCCTTCAACATGGGCATAGCGGTTCATGTTCATCGTAAGGCCCGGATAAGTGACGATATAATTTGTCGGGTACACCAGTACAAAAGCAGCGGCTAGCCCAGAGCCCAGCATCCAAATAAAGGTTTTTGGCCAGCGCCCTCCGCGCTTCTCCATACTGCGGCGCGCAAGCAGCTCGCTCCAAACCATTTCAATACATACAATCAGCAGCATACCGCCGATAAGCGGCAGCGATAGTATTAACCTTTGCGGAAAAAAAGCAATGCATCCGATAGCGGACACACCGAGCAGTGCGATGCCATATTGAACGACTGCAAGCAGCCGCTCGAAACGAATCGTGGCAACGCGAGCAAATCCGCCGCTACGATTCACCCGCTCCACAATGCCTCGGCAGCCGCCAACCAGCCAGAGCAAAGGAATGAAAGCGAGCGCATAGAGCAGCCAGTTAATCATATCAATCCAAAGCATGCCAGAAGCAGCCAGCTTAAGCGGAGCGGGGAGCCAGATTAGCTCGGCAGCTGCAATGTACAGCAAGGCCAAAATCAATCCAGCGATATAATAGCGGAAACGACGCATGCTCACTCAACCTCCTCAAATATTAAAGCGTAAACGGGCACTGCCTTCAAAAAATGGCAATGCCCGCTCACGCTTCTATTTGCAAAAAAAGACCCAACAGATGTTGAGTCTCTTCACTGCTGCCATATATTTACTATCCTTTAATGTAACGTTTGGCCTTCTCAATCGCTTCATCTTCTGTAGCGCCTTTAATATAACGCCCATTAATAAAAATAAATGGCGACCTAGCGCAAGGCCCGCAATAGGATTTGCAGCCAACGCGAATTTCCGCATCGGGCGCTAGCTTTTGCAGCTTCGGCACAAGCGTCTTAACCTGATAAAACCTGCATTTGTCACATACCATTATATCATTTGCCATGATTGTTAGTCCTACTTCCGTATGGTCTTCGGTCTCACGGCCTGTTAATGGTCGCCGTGATTGCCTTGGGAAGGGTTCGTAATGGCAAAGCCTTCTTCAGGCACATAGAAGTAGTCAATGCGAATGCCATCAAGGAATTTATTGTCCTTCTCCAAAATAACATCGATATCTTTATCTGTGGATACGACAATATCTTTATCCGTCGGATCATCAATACCCATGCCATAGTGCGCATGGTCGCCGTGAGAATGCGTCACATGTACGCGAAGCTTCTTTCCTTCATTCTCAGGCTTGTCCAGCTCAAGCTTCAATATTTTTGCCGCATTGCGCGAAATTTTGACTGTCATCATCACTTAAACACTCCTTCATTTGTCTAACCAGCAATTAGAAAAAAATTTTAGCTTATCCTATTATACTTGTTCTCGGTTCTGCGGGCAAACCATTCTGCAACAATCATCGTCACGGCTATATCATCAAACGGCAAATAGGGCAATGCGTCAGGCAAAACCCAATACAGCAGCACCGGGACAAGAAACAGCAGCTTGTCTTTCCAGGAAACCTCCTTGGAGCGAAGCAGCTGAAAAATTCGGCTGAACGTACGCTGCCAATGGCGGAGCGATAAAAATTTACGCATGTCATTCGCCGCCTTTCATTGTTATTTTTCGCCTTCATTATAGCATAATCATCCCTGCTGCAAAGCTGGACTAAAGACGGGCAACTATTCCTCATCCCGTTCAACTAGCAATAGCCGCAGGAGAACGAAGCTGAGCTTCATTTCCTACGGCTATTCGCGCTTTGCTTTGCGCACACAGCGTTTACATTAAAAAATGGCTAAAGCTCCCTTTCCCGGTGAAGCGACAACGCCTCCACGAGAAGCGGCTTCACCGACTCATAGATGGCGGGCAGCTGCTGAGGCGGCAGCGGATTTTCTCCCCGTCCCGCTTCAATCGTAAAGCCTGGCCTTCTAAATCGCTGGATAAACCAATCTTTATAGCCGGCATCGCTGCCTGTCAGCTTCACTGGCTTATAACCGCTGACGAGGGCTAGCCGCTCCGCCAGCTGCTCCGATTCCTTTGGCTCATAGCCGCGATAGTTCCAATAAATTTCCTCTCCCTGCGTGTGCAGGGCGACGGTCAAATCAAAGCGCTGCGCTGTCGTTAAATTTGCCATCGCCATCGCTTCTGGCTCACTTAACGGATAAGGTCCCGGATAATCGCGCGGACCAGGTCCCTGAACTTCGCGACGCAGACACTCTTCCTCCCAATGTGCCGGAAACTGATCATTCAAATCAACGCCGCGCGCATTGGCTTTCCAATCGGCAAAGGACTCCCGGCCTTCATTCCATGCCATAAGCTGGGAATAGAACGGGTGGGTAGGCAGCGCTCCTTGCTGCGCAAGCTCCACGCCATCCGGATTGACCATAGGCACGGCCCACAGCGTCGTCTCCTCATGCAGCCGCGAAGCCAGCTCGCCGCAGATCGAGCGGCCTTCAGCGCATGACGCAGCATAATCCCCTACGAATCGCATAAGCATAGCCGACGTAATCCATTCATTCGCATGGAAAGCACCATTCATATGAATGCTTCTTGCACCCGATCCGCAGCGCAGCGCAACAATGGGCTTGCCGAGCACGCTATGCCCAATCGTATGAACGGTGACAAATGGGTACGTTTGCGTCAGCTCGCGGCAGTTCGCGAGCAGCTCCTGATAGCCGTATTTATTTTCCCACACTATATTAACCGTATTCCTCACCTCGCTCCAAAATGGCCTCTCCCTCCGAGTATATTCGGCAAAAAAGCCTCCCATGCCACTTGCCAGCGGCTTGAGAAGCTTTTTCGAAAGATGAGAAATATGCTGCGCTAAAAAGGATAAAGCTTATCCGATCGTTGGCACCTGCCATACGACAGGCGTCAGCTCAATTTGCTCACCAAGCCATTGCTGGGCAATGGTTTTGAACATTAAGGGGTCGCCACTGGAGAAAAACTGATGAACAGGCAGCACTTCGCCTCGGGAAAGCTGGCCCTTATCATGAAGGATCGTACTAATATCGCGAGCCGTCTCGTCTGCGGAGCTGATGAGCTCTATGCGGGAGCCAACAACTTCAGCTATCGCTTCTGTCAAAAAAGGATAATGCGTACAGCCTAAAATAAGGCAATCCATCGGATAATGGCTTAAATGGCCGATAGATCGGCGAATCGTCTCATACGTTTCGCTGGAACGAAAATTGCCCCGCTCCACAAGCGGTACAAATAACGGACAAGCCTCGCTTATAACGCGTACGCTTGGTGACAGCTCCTTGAGTGCTTGTTCATAAGCGCCGCTTCTTATTGTTCCCTCTGTACCAATGACTCCAATACAGCCCGTCTGGGTGCGCTTGATGGCCGCTCTTGCCCCGGGATTAATAACACCAATGACAGGTATGTTTACTCTAGAACGTATATCCTCCAGTGCAACCGCCGTAGCGGTGTTGCAAGCTATAATAATCATTTTCGGCCGAAACTGGATTAAATAATCGACAATTTCCCGTGTGAATTGAACGACTTCCTGCGAAGGACGAGGTCCATATGGTGTTCGAGCCGTATCCCCAAAATAAATAATTTTTTCACGCGGCAGTTGGCGCATGACTTCCTTGGCGACGGTAAGCCCGCCCACGCCTGAATCAAATATGGCAATCGGTTGCTGCACAAACACACCGCTTTCTTAAACGTATTGTAGTCGCTCATGAGGAGAATAAGACATCAATAGCATATGTTTTCTGCTATCAAAACGTACCTACATCTTATCTCAATTATGGACAGCCTACAAGAAATACGCTTTAGATGCGGCGCAATAAGCGACCTGGAAAATATGGACAGCAGCTGGCAAGGTGAAACGGCAGTTGCCGTCCTTTGGGGGCAAAGCTACCGTTTCGAGGGTGAAAGATAAGCCCATTATAAGTGTGATATTTATACATGCTTATATTTGGACTAAAGGAAAGAGCCTGCTCCCAATTAAGGCAGGCTCTATACGTAGTTGCTGCTTTATTCCTCATCTAGCGCAGCTTCACAGAGCTGCCGACGCACTATTTTTCAATCGTTTCCGCAGCTACCGTATCAGCTGTTCCCTCTGATGCCAGCTCCTCCGATCGGCTTGCTGCTTCCACTGAGTCTTCTAGTTGCCCCAATTCGCCCGCAGCCTCCGTCGTTAATTGGGGCCTGCCTTTTCTCCATATACGCACGTTGCTAATCAGAGCTTCTGCTCCATCCTTGGCACAATCCGCGATGTGTACCGCTTTATCGCCCAGCTGTCTAGCTGCCTCAGTCGTTTTCTCGCCGCACTGCTCTACTGCTCTAACCGTTTTTTCGCTCAAATCTTGAACACCGCCTGCAATATCCTGGCGCAGCTCCTTGCCTGCTTTTGGAGCGAGCAGCAGCGCTGTAACGGTTCCTGCTACCGTACCTGCCAATGCCCCCAACCAAAATCCTTTCGCTTGCTTCTGCTTTGCCATACGATTCGCTCCCCTCATTATTGCGGTGCAATCCGCCATTTCCGCACCGTTATTGCTTTCAGCTATTATGCTTGCGTTTAGTTTGCCAAAGCTGCCACGCCAGCATACCTAGCTCAGCCCATTCCATCGCTTCTTTTGCCTTATTTCTCGTTTCAGCCTTCGCTATATGCTGGGCAGCGGATTCGGACAACAGCGAGGAGACCCGGCTAACGGTTTCTGTCGTTTGCTCAATCGTCTCGCCAATTTGCCCTGCCGCCGAGAACAAGGATTGGACATTTTGCAGCTGCTGGTGCACCAGCAGGAAGGATTGCTTCGCCGGCTCCATTAAAGCGACTGTCTCAGCCGCTGTATGCTGCAGCTGTCCCCGCAGCTCGTCGGCGCTTGTTCGCAAGCTTTCGAGCTGTATCAGCCCTTTGCGCAAGCCAAGCAACACGCCCGCCACTAACCCAATAAATGCTAATGTGGCTGCAATCGCACATCCCGCTATAATGTTCATCGCCCGTTCACCTCCCGTTGTAAACCAGAGCAGGGCATCTGCCCATTTCGTAATGCCATTATAAGCAGCATGGGCTTGGCTTGACACAACCGCATGCAAAAAAAACCGATGGCTAGAACACGGTCATATGACCTGCCTATCCATCAGTTTCTCCCTTAAACGTATTTAGAACCTATATAAAACCTATACGGCACTTATCTTGTACGTGCACTTGGTCCCGCCTTTTGCGAGGCATTCGGTCCGCTCTACCTCTGCATGAAGCAGAGACTGAAATAACGTCAGCTCACAGCTGCAAGCCTGTTGATATTGATTCGCCACCTGTGCGATTGGGCAGTTATACTCATTTAATACAAAATGCCCCTCGCCTGCCGGCTCAACCTCAACCATATAACCTCCGGCATTTTGTATAGCTGCAAGCTCCAGAACCTTCTGCTCCAATGCTTTGCCCGCCATGCGCGGAGCATATCGCTCCAGCAGCTTCTGCTTGCGGCCTTCAAACATGCGGGTAATAAGGCCTGCTGTAGCCGCCTCATCTGCCAGCTCGCCGAGTAAATCAAGCGCCAGTGTATGGTAGTTTTTTGGAAAACGGTCATCCGCATGTGCCGTAAGCTCGTATCGATGCAGCGGTCTTCCCATTGCCTGCTTGACCATTACAATTTGAATAGCTTGTTCCTCTTCAAGTGCATACATATGCCGCCTGATGGCCATTTCAGTCAGCGCAAGCTCGCTTGCAAGCTGCGCAGCATTCATGGAGCCATTCATCTTGAGCAAATGCAGTATGCGCTGACGCGTAGAGCCTGGAGACGTTCTCTTATCCGGCGCAGGACCGGAGCTTCGTTGATTTTGCTGCTTCACCCTATCGCCACCTTCGAACGCTTGTTACAGGTATTGTAACATATTCTAAAAGTATGGTGTGTACGATTCGGTTTATACCTTTCCCTCAAAATCAACCAGCTCGCGCTCCAGATAAAGCTCCACTTCCTGTTTGAAACGCAGCAATTGCGGAGCAAGCTGACTGGTTAGCGGATGCAGCTCGCCACGCTGCCATTCATAATATTGCTGAACGAGCGGCCTGCGCAGCTGTACCAATTGCTTGAAAGTCGGCAGCAGTTCTACGGAAAATACGCCTTCAGCTCCTGTCACATCCACAATATCCTCATAACTGCTCGCATCACGCATCATAAATCCGTCAATAAGATAGCTACCGACATCGGTAACGGTTTCAACTGCAAGATGCAGCGCCCGCTCCTGTGCAAGTCCCTGCAGCATGCTGCCATTCCACTCGTCTGCAATGAAGGTCAGTGCCTCGGAAATGTCAGGAATTGCATTAAGCCGCACCGCAATTTGTTCGCGATTCACGTAATACATACCGCTTCGCCACCTTTATCGTTACTTCTTTTTTTTGGCCTTGCGCTTCAGCACAGCGACCATAATAATGCTGCTGGCAATAATGACGAACAAATACGTCATTATTTGATATACGTCTTCTCCCATTGCCATTAACGTCCTCTCTTAAGGCTGGCTTGTCATGGAGACTGCGACGAAATAAAGCACCGTTAGTTTCCTCGCAGCTCCTTAGCTTTCAAAATCGATGCTTACAGACGCTTCGCGAACCTGGGTCATATGCTCAATTACTTTCTGGTGCACCGGATGAACCTGATAAGCCGCCAATGCATCAAGCGATTCGAAAGTTGTGATCAGTCCAATATCATAAGAACGTTCGGAATGGAGAACGTCCAGGCCGACCGTAATCGATTTCAATTCGTCAATTTTACCTTCCATATTGCGAAGCACCTGCGCGGTTGTTTCCACGCTCTCGGCGCTGTTATCCTTTAGTTTAAACAAAACAATATGCGTAATCATTATCGTATTACTCCCTTCGACTAGTGGAATTGCTTAAACCCTTTTGTCACATAATAACCCAAGCAGCTGCAATCCGGCAACGTTAAACCGATGAGAGAGGACTGATTTACCATGCGTTATAAATTTACAACCATTGCCGCCCTGATTGGACTGGCTTTATGCCTGTACAATTCCACCGGCTACGACCCGCATAATATGGTGTTTTTTATGTTAAGTGTCCCAGCCTGGTTCGTAGACTTGTTTATTGATGTTCATGAGGTAAGCGTGATGCTCATGTATGTACTTACAATTGCAACATGGGCGCTGCTCGGATTAATTGCCGACGTCATGGTGTACCGAACCTCGTCCAAAACGCGTTATCGCGCCTAGCGTAAACAAACGGCCGAAAGCCGTCCTCTGATGACAAGGCTACCGTTTCGAGGGTGAAAATTAAGCCGATTATAAGGGGGAAACTTATACCTGCTTATACTTTTAAGAAGAGGAGCCAGTCGGCTCCTCTTCTTGTTTATAAAACCTATGTGCAGAAAGCGCCTCAAAGCACCTTCTCTTATTAATGAAAAATTCGTTTATTAAGCCGCTTCTACAATTAGCTTCGTCTTCATCTCCAAATGACCCGTACCGCATGGAACGGAGCAATGCATCACATACTCGCCCGGCTTGTCGAACTCAATATTTGCTTCCAGCTTCTCGCCTTCAAGATCAACATTCAGCTCATCAATTTGCAAACCGTGAATACCGCTTTTGTTTTTCAGACGAAGAATGACTTTGTCTCCAACCTTCACTTTGTATTCCGGTTGATCGAAAGTGAAATCGGCGTTGGCTTGTACGTTAACTAGCACCGTTCCTTCTGGCAATGAAGCAGATTCATCCACTGGCTTTGGCGGCAAGCCTACTGTTAGCAAATAAACACCTAGCAGTGATGCCGCTGTCATTAATACAAACATAATCCACTTATGCATTACAACGTACTCCCCTTTACTATCTAATGTTTACTTCTTATATTACATAAGATCGTCCTATGTACTCAAGCTTAAACTGATTAAGGGGAAAACTTTTTTGGTGATTATGACAAAATGATGAACTTTTCTCGATTGTCGCTAAAAGCAGCCAGGGTGATGCTTGACATTTCATTTGTAAAGCAGTTCTTATTATTATCGACAATACGTTCGAAGCAGCTGCTCCGATTCCGAGCGAATATATCCCCATAACAAAATGAATCGGTGGCGGTAACCTCGGCAAATATACTGCGCCTCCAGCCCATCCTCACTTCGCTTCTCTTCAACCATTTCAATGCCCTTGCTTCGCAGCTGTTTACGAAGAGCAGCCAATTCGAGCAACACCCGGTCCTGCAAGCCAAGGAGCATCGTCTCATAAAGCTTAGGAAGCTTGGCTTCGCTTGAATGAAGCACACGTATATCATGATCCAGAATCCGTACAATGATGCCAAGCAGCACATAACGCCTTGCCAGCACAAGCTCCTCCTCTCTCTGAATCGGTTGACGCCTCATAACTAGCACACGCGCAGTCGGTTTCTCCAATGACTTCATCGAAATAAACAGCTCCCTTCGCAATAAGAACACTTGTTCCTATTATATACAAAGTGAGCCGCTTTATACAAGTGCTACATTGCCCAACGTTTACTTATTTTTATCCTTTAAAATTTCAATCATTTGGCGAAGCTTATCCGGGAGCGGCAAGCCCAATCTTCCGTAATTTTCAGTAATAGAGATCAATTCATTGGCAATATAAAAATAAATAGCCGCTCCCATCGTCATATTATTAGCATCCAACAATAGATCTACATGGTGTGCGATGAGTATCACGAGCAGCATAAGCCCTTTGCGAGCAAGTCCCCATGCTCCAAATGAACTGTTAAGGCCTCGTCCTTCCTTTAAAGATGCAGACACTCCAGTCAAATAGTCAATAGCCATGACGATGATCAGCAGTGTTAGCGATTCCATCCAAACACCAAAAGCAAATGTCACAATAGACCCTAGAAACGCACAAATGGAGCAAACATATACAAACCCGGGCATCAGGTATCCTCCTCTACTCAATCCATACAATATCGTATGCTGGGAGATTAGGGATGGTCTGTTCATTCTATTAAATATGCGTTTAACCAAGAGTAATTCTTCCATCATCCATCCTGATCTAATAGATTTTTCCTTTCTTAAACACTATCATGATGACGGCTGCCAGTGCCAAAAGCAGAATATTGGTCAAATCCCAGAAGGGCCAAATGGTTGCAAGTCCGTTTATAAACGGCATGTTTGGGCCAATTGCATAAGCAAGCCCGAACATTAGCAAGCCGAATGGAAATATCAATGCACGATGCTCCCGCAGTCCAAGAAATTGAGATAAGCCATATATAAAGGCAAAAGCATTAATTAACACTTTCACATAGGTGGAAACGATATAGCTGATAACCAGCACAGCCTCAACCCGTTCAATAAATCGGCCTATGCTAATTCTTTTCGCCATGGCGTACGCAGCATATATTTGATGCTCTGTCATATATTCACCCAGCACAAGCAGCGACATAATAACGATCAGAAATAAGGAGAAACTGGCTATCAGGGAGGCTACCATAAAATCTCGAGTCCAACTTTCTGATTGCTTCATGGCAGGAAAGAGCATAAAAAGAGTAACCATTTGAAAGAAAGGAAAGGAGGTTGTATACAATACGCCTTTGCCATAGTCCGCTGCTTTGTGGTGAAAAACAGGCAGCAAGTTGGAAAGTGTCGCTTCCGGAAGCAGCATAATGATGAACATAATAAACATCAGCACCACGCCCACAATAAAAACCTCGGCCGATTTTGCAAAAACAGTCAGGCCAGCCCTCAAGGTAATAACAACTATAAGTGTAATCATTAGGACCGTTACTCGAGCTGGTGTTTCCGGCATCATTTGGGTGGTAACGAAGTCTCCGACAACTCTCAGCTGCACACCTACGGAATTAAAAAGCAGGTATAAAAAAAACAAGCTGCATAGGCCACCCAGCCATTTTCCTAACGCCTTTTTATGAATTTCTATCAACGTAAGTCCCGGAAAAAGGCGGTAGCACTTATCTATAAACCAGACGACGACGAGTCCTGAGAACATGCTTAGCAAAGAGGGGATCCAGGCATCCGAGTCCAGAACAGTAGCAAGCACGGTCGGAATAAACCAAAACATATCGCCCACAATGAAAAATAGCACGAATACAGCCATTTGTCTTGTGCTTATGCTTTCCCGCTTCAGCATGCTCTCGCCCCCTCGAATTATAATGCATTGAACCAATTTTCCATTGGCTTATAAATGTACACAATAATATTTAAGGGGCTGGGCAATCTGATTTGGTTGACCGCACATATGCTCAAAAAAGCCCCCCCCAGCAGCATTATCAAATAAACAACGATTTCTTTCTTCCAGCCTTTTTTCGCAAGCTTCGGCAGCTCAAGGCATGCAAGAGTTATGGCCAAAGCCGAGACAAATAGGATTCCAGCCACTTGGCCTCACTCATTTCTTCAAATAGTTTTGAAACGCATCATTTGTCGTGCCAACCTTTGGAATTTGAACCTCAATATCATATTCCAGCTTGACCTGTGGAAAAAGCTCATCCCAATCGTCCTTCCACTTTTCCCACTGCTGGGGCTTGTATTCATGAAACGTATTGCCGAAGCCAAATATATCGGCATTATAGGTTTTCTGTACATGCTCAACTGCCCTCGCAATGAGCTCCTTCAGCTTCTTCTCTCCGTTTTCTTCCAGCATTTTAATCGTTTCCGGCTTTGTCAAATCGATTTTGCATTCCACATCGGCTACCGATGCGACCTGCTTCATCTTCACCTTAATGACCGGCTTCCCGTCGACGACCTTTGGAATAAGCTTCGTTTTATTGCGTATTACCTCCATGACTATGTAGCCCCCACCCGGACAATTCTGATGCCCTACGGTACTTGTCACGTTATTCATTATATAATTGTAGCCCTTGCTGTAATTTTCATTGAGCCAGCCGATAAGCTTGTCAGAATGAAAAACCGCAAGCCCGGTAATTCGGGTACGCGTTCGCGAATCAGCCTGCTGGATATTCGAAATGCTTTCCCCTTCCTGGGCTTTGCCTTCCAGTCGCACCCCCGTCAACACAGGGCTCATTCCGTCTGTAACAAGCTGCTCGATTAAACGTTCTATCGTAACCGTTGTCGTGGGCGCCCATGTTTTGGCAGATGTATCCAGCGCATAAAATAAATTTTCCGCCGGGATCTTCTCTAGCGACGTCAAAATTTTCAAAATTTGATTCGCCGGCGCATCATGTGCAATCATTAAATAAAAATCCGTCCGGGCTTCTGGATTCCGCGACAGCAGGTCAAGAACATTGGATATCCCTTCCCTAGCTAGCGATTCCCCGATAATCAGCACTCGGATATGCGCGGAATATATTTTTCGCGAGCTCGTTTCCGTCAGTTTTCGAAACGCTTCAAATACAGTAGGTGCGGTCGCCTCATACATGGCTACCGGCGAGCGCCCTCCCCCGCTAGCCTTGGCCGACAGCTCACTAGGAATAACAACCTGAACGGACACCCGGTATTGGTTGCCAACCCTGTCAATGGCCGTTCCGAGCTGAATGCCGAGCGTATCCAGCTCCCGCCGATTCCAGCAGCCGCTAACTACAGAAGCGGCAAGCGACCACACCATTAATAGCAAGGCCAGTTTGCCTGCTCGCCGAGTAAATCCGCTCATGCTTGATCCTCCTAAGTTTTTGATTTGCTCCTTGGCCTTTGCCGAACCAAATTTTTCTCTCCGGTGCCAACAGGGCGGGTTCGTATTTTCGTCCAGGGTAGCCGGAACAGCGTGTCCTTCTGATTGCTCCATACGAATGGGGAAAACGACTGCATATAAGGAATGCCGAACGACTGCAGACTATTCAAATGCAGGACGAGCAAAATATAGCCTAGCAAAATGCCGAACAGGCCAAAGGAAGCGGCAAGTCCCATTAGGACGAATCGAATCATCCGTACCGATATCGACATGCTCGTTGCCGGTATAACAAAGCTCGATATCGCCGTAATGGACACGATAATAACCATCGCCGCCGAGACGATGCCCGCGTCTACGGCAGCCTGTCCAATCACGAGCGTGCCGACAATCGATACCGCTTGTCCAACGGTTTTCGGCATTCGCACGCCAGCTTCCCGCAATATTTCGAAGGTCAGCTCCATCGCCAGCGCTTCAATAAAGGCCGGGAATGGCACACCCTCGCGCTGAGCCGCCAGATTTATAAGCAGGCTGGTTGGAAGCATTTCTTGATGGAAGGTCGTTATGGCGATATAAAGCGATGGAGCTAGCAGCGTGATCATAAAAGCAACAAACCGCAGCATCCTCAGCAAGGTGCTGATGTCCGCCCGCTGATAATAATCTTCCGCTGATTGGAAAAATTGAATAAACAGCGCCGGCACCAGCAGCACAAAGGGCGTACCATCTACCAATATCGCAACTCGGCCTTCCAGCAGACCGCCAGCAATCGTATCGGGCCGTTCGGTATTGTATATCGTAGCAAAGGGAGTCAAGGCGGTATCCTGGATCAGCTCCTCAATATAGCCACTCTCCAAAATCCCGTCGATATTGATTTCACCAAGCCGCTTTCTCACTTCCGCGACGATCTTCTCATCTGCTATATTGCGAAGGTACATAATGGATACAGAGGTTTTCGTAATCTTGCCTATTTCCATGCCTTCTGTCCACAGCTGCGGGTCTTTGATTTTCCGCCGGATGAGTGCTCTATTGGTTACAATATTTTCAGTAAAAGCTTCCATTGGACCCCTGACGACAACCTGCGAGGTAGGCTCGCTGACGTTGCGATCCTTCCAGCCCTCTGCGGCTACACAAATCGCTTCTGAACAGTCTTCCAATAGCAACACAGCCCAGCCGGACAGCAATTGATAAAATAACGGGTCCCATTCGCTGATCGTTACGGCCTCACCTACCGCCAGCACCGCATTTTTCAAATATAATAGCCTATTGCCGTTTTTGTAGCTCGACGTTTGCTCCTCAGACATAAAATAATCTAGTATGACATGATGAATGACAGTGGAATCCGTTAAGCCATCCATATATACAAGAGCTGCTTGCATCCCAATGTCATTATTCATTTCTTTAATCACGAGATCCTGGCTGTTGCCAAGGCTGGCTCTGATGAACGAGAGATTGCTCATTAATTTACGATCCAGCCGCTTGACCACAGAAACGCTCATCCAGACTCCACCTCCCAAACCTGCACATAATTGCATATATTGTCCAATCAGACTGCTGATTATGCCTTGGAATTGGAAATTTCGAAGCGTGATTATTTCTCCTGCTTCATGCTGGCCCCCCGCTTCTTGCTCCAGCCCTGCCTGAGCCGAGCTGCTATATAACTTAGCAGCAGCAGCCCCGGCGAGTAAGTATACACCCAGAACAGCCATGCCACATCAAATTGCACAAAAGCAACGATGCCCGGTGCTAAAAAATAAGCATAGCCGACGATAAGAAACCCGAATGGCCACAGCATAAACCGATGGTCTCGAAGCTTAAACAGCTGCTGCAACCCCCGTATAAAAGCATAACCATAGATAAGGCTTCGAAAATAAGTGGAAATGATATAGTCAATTGCCAGCACCGCCTCCAGGCGCTGCACAAAGTCGCCAATATTGATTTTTTTCCCCATCACATAAGGTGAATATACGGTAATTTCCGTAGCAAAAACGCCCAGAACGCATATACACATCACAATAATGACCCAAATGGCCATACCGGCTATGAGAGCAGCCAGTAAATAATCACGGGTCTTGTGCTCGCTTTCCTCTACGCTATGGAAAATCATCAGAAAGGCGAAAAGCTCGCAATAGGGAAACGCGATAAAAAAAAGCGACCCCTTCACGATGCCCGGGAATCCCGTTAACTCGATCGGCAGCAGCTGGGTCAAATCTATTTTTGGAATTAGCAAAATGATGAGTAAAATAAACAAAGCGGAATAAAGCGGGAAGATCACCTCTCCTAGCCGCCCAATCGTTGTGATACTACCACGCAGCGCAAGCGTAATCGGCAAAACCATCAACAGGTAAATGACCAGTTGGGGAGTCTCCTCCATCATTTGCGTCGTTATGAAATCGGAAATTTCCCGTATTTGTGTAATCGACGTATTGAACATCATGGCAAGAAATACAAGCGATAAAAGCCCTCCGGCTATTTTTCCAAATGCCTGATTATTGATATCGATTAAGCTTTTCCCGGGGAAACGTTTGCTGATCCTGAAAATAAACCAAGCGGCTCCAACACCAAACGGCAGGCCAATTATCCCCGACATCCAGGCCGATTGTTTCGCATAAGCAGCTGTCAAAGGGGGCAAATACAACTGCATATCGCCGATAATGAAAAATAAAACGAGGATGGCTAGCTGCCTGACGCTAATCTTTTGATGTTGCTGCATTTCTTATCACCCGCTTTGCCATTGAAATATAACCGTCATCCATTTTGTCCAGCAAGATGTTGAATTATCCATAAATGGATGCCTGGCTGCTGTCGGTCATTCGGTCGTCTCCTTCATGGGCAGCTTGCCCCGCAGCTTTGCAAATCCCCAGCCGAGCAGCAGCAGCCCCGGCGAATAAGTCAAAATCCAGAGCACCCACGGCACGGCCAGGATGTTAAGAAACACAATTCCTGGCGTCACCATGTAGGAATAACCCAGCGCCATAAAAGCGAAGGGAACCGTTAATATTCGAAAATCTCGAAGCTTGAACAACTGCGATATGCCCAGAACGAAGGCATATCCGTAGATCAGGCTGCGAAAATAGGCGGTAATAATGAAGCTGATCGCAAATATTGCCTCCATCCGCTGGACGAAGTTGCCGATGTTGATTTTTTTCGACATAATGTACGGGGAATAGAAGGTATGTTGGGTTATGTAAGTTCCAAGTACTAGCAAGCACAGCAAAACCATGATCCAAATGGCTAGCCCTCCTGTTAAAACCCCGAGCATATAGTCACGGGCACGGTGTTTGCTCTGAACAACATTCGGAAAAATCATCAAAAACGCGAACAGCTCGCAAAAAGGAAAACCCACAAAAAATAATGAACCCTTCATAATTCCCGCAGCGCCCGCACCCCAGATCGGAAAAAGCTCTGTGGGCGTCAAGCTCGGCAGGAGCATCAGCAGGAGCAGTACAAACAACAATACAAATAGGGGAAATATCGTTTCGCCCACTCGGCCAACCGCCCTAATCCCCCCATGTATCGCGATCGCTAATGGAAAAATCATTAGGAGGCAGATCATGATATTTGGCGTCTCAATCAATATTTGTGTGGTGACAAAATCACCGATTTCCCGAATTTGGATAATCGAGGTGTTGAACATCATCGCCAGAAACAGCAGCGAAACGAGGCTTCCAGCTAGTTTGCCAAAAGCCTGATGATTGATTTCGATGAGCGTCATATTTGGAAAATGCTTGCTGAGGCTGTATATAAACCAGGCCATGCCAAGCCCGATGGGCAGACCAATTAACCCGGACATCCAGGCGGCTTCCTCTGCGAATTCAGCCGTAAGGGAAGGTAAAAACAGCTGCATATCGCCCATGATAAAATAAATAACGAGAATAGCCAGCTGCCTTGCGCTTATCGATGGCTGTTCTTTCTGCATGCTGCTTCACCCGCTTCGTGCTTAAAATGTCGGCTTGCTGCCGTATTCCATTTTGTCCACAGGGATGAATAATTATCCAACATGCTCGGGGCAGGGCAAGATAGGCAAAACCAGCTGGGCAGGCTAGCTGTACAATTCGCGGTAAGCTTTCGGGGAGACGTGTTCCGCTTTGCGAAAAACGCGTATGAAGTAGCTGGATTGGGAAAATCCCGTCCGGCTGGCGATTTCGCTGACAGGCAGTTTGGTCGCGACAAGCAGGCTTTTGGCCGCCGCGATACGACAGGCGGTCAAATATTGCTGCGGGGTACGCCCCATGACTTGCCGAAACAGCCGCAAAAAATAATACGGGCTGTAGCCGCACAGCGCCGCCATCTCCGGCAGCGTCCACGCTTGTCCGCTCGTGCTGCGTATAAGGTCTGCCGCTTCACGAATTGCATTTTTGGTAATAAGTGGCAGTGCATCGTGCTCCAGGCGCTCCGAATTATGGGCAAGCTCCGCCAGCAGCTCATATAGAAGCGCTGACATGCGCGGCTCATGCCTCGTCTCGAAACTGCCGCACAACTCGTACATCTCCTCTGTCAGCTCAATAAAACGCGCAAGCGAAGCTTGTGATACGGCAAACAGCCACACGCTGGAAGCATCCGCTGCCCGCAGCAGCATAAGCTCTATCGGCACCATAAAATGAACCCAGCGCACATCCCATGGCTGCTCGGGATCGGTTCCATAATGCTGGAAAGCTCCCCGAGGATATAAGAAGCCTTCTCCCGCCTTTAGGCTGACGCGCTGCCCCTCCTTCATCACATAGCCGCCTCCAGAGCAGACAATATGCAAATTATAGGTAATTATAGTCCCTGCGGCCCGCCGCTCGTTATGCTGGGGAAAATCATTATAGCGGCCGACTGAATCCGGATAACAGACATAATGCCCAGCAGCCGGCTCGGGCAATTGATAGTAGGTACGCATCGATTAGCTCCTTTTCGCCAAAGAGCGCAATATTTTCATATCGATCACAATATAATAGTATATACGCACTGAAATACTGATTCTACAATAATAAAATAACCGATAGATAGCAATTTATTATTATTTCTATGGAGGTATAACCTTTATGACACACGTAAACCCAATAAATGAGTTTGCCCTTGGCGTCTGCTATTACCCTGAGCAATGGCCGGAGGAGCTATGGGATGATGATCTTCGCCGGATGAAGGAAATGGGGCTGTCGATCATTCGGGTAGCCGAATTTGCCTGGTCGGTGTTCGAGCCCGAGGAAGGCGTATTCCAATTTGATCTGTTTGACAAAGTCATGGACCTGGCTCATAAGCATGGGCTGAAGGTCATTATCGGCACCCCTACAGCAACGCCGCCTGCATGGCTGACGTTCAAGTATCCCGAGGTGCTCAACGTAACCTTTGATGGGGTCACGCTTCAGCATGGGCTGCGCCGCCACACCAACTATAACAGTCCCAAATATCGGGAGCTGAGCGCTCGCATTGCTCGCCAAATGGCGGAGCATTACTGCGATCATCCGGCCGTCGTTGGCTGGCAAATCGACAATGAATTCAATTGTGAAATTTCCGAATTTTATTCGGAAGCGGACCATCTGGCTTTTCGAGAATGGCTGCAGCGCAAATACGTTACGCTCGGCAAGCTGAATGAGGCTTGGGGCGCTGTCTTTTGGAATCAGACGTATTCCGCTTGGGAGCAAGTCTTTCTTCCGCGCCCAACTGCGGCGCCAAGACAGCCGAATCCGCATCAGGCTTTGGATGAGAAGCGGTTTATATCCGACAGCACCATTTCTTACGCCGAAGTGCAGGCCAGGGTGCTGCGCGAGGCAGCGCCCAAGCAGTGGGTAACGACGAATGGCTTGTTCGGCCATCTCGACAGCCACCGGATGACGGACGAGCTGCTGGACTTTTTCAGCTACGACTCCTACCCGCAGTTTTCCACCATTAACTATGACAAAAATGAGGAAAACCCGCTGCTCGATCGCGGCTGGAGCCTGACGCTGTCTACAACCCGCTCCATTTCGCCGAATTTCTGCATTATGGAGCAGCAGGCTGGTCCAGGCGGCTGGGTGAACCGCATGGATATGCCTTCGCCGAAGCCGGGTCAAATGCGCCTGTGGACGTACCAATCCATTGCCCATGGCGCAGATATGGTCGTTTATTTCCGCTGGAGAACGGCAGCCTTTGGCAATGAAATCTATTGGCATGGCCTAAACGACTACCATAATGGACCGAACCGCCGCCTTCGTGAAGCAGCGCAAATCGGCGCTGAGCTTGCCAAGGCCGGTCCGCACATTGTCGGTACGCGCAACCGGGCGGAGGTTGCCCTCGTACGCGATTATGACAATGAGTGGGATGGCGAATACGATGTTTGGCACGGCCCGTTCTCCTGGAAAAGCGGCAAGGAATGGTTCAAGGCGCTGCAGCACCAGCATATTCCAAGTGATGTTCTTTACATGCGAAATGTCACAACGCTTGCTGATCTGCAGCGCTACCGCGTGCTCGTCTATCCGCATCCGGCGATTATGCGGGATGAAACAGCTGCTTTGCTGCAGCAATATGCCGAAAGCGGCGGCACAATTATATTCGGCTGCCGCACGGGCTACAAGGATGAGCACGGTCACTGCTACATGCGTCCATTCCCTGGCGCTGCTGCAGGTCTTGTCGGCATTTCCGTCGAGGAGTTTACACAAATTAAAGGTACGCGCAAGCCGGCAACGATCCAGTGGAAGCAAGGAGGCGGCGAAGCAACTACGGCGGATCTGTTCAATGATGTACTCGCAGTCGAAAGCGATACCGTCGAAATCATTGGCGAATATGCCTCCGATTATTATGCAGGCAAGCCCGCTGTTACCCGCAATGCCGTTGGGACAGGCTCAGCTTGGTATTACGGCGCTGTATTCAATGAGGCAGCAGCTCGTCATGTGATTGGCCTGCTCGGCTTGTCATCGCCTGTTGCCAATTGGCTTTCCCTGCCAGAGCAGGTGGAGCTGACTATTCGCGAGGGTGAGGCTGGGCCGCTCTATTTCCTCCTCAACTATGCGGAGGAAGCTGCCGAGCTTACTCTCAGCGAGCCACGCACCGACCTTATCAGCGGCGATGCGCTTCAAGGCTCAGTCGTGCTGGAGCCTTATGGCGTGCTTATATTGACCTAAATGACCTTAGGCTAGACTGCGTTCAAAAAATATAACCTAAAGCAAACAGCACCCCTATCCGCCTCATCCGCTGAGGAAGATTCGGGGTGCTGTTCTTTTAGCCTTGCCATAAGCAGAAGGCATCTAGCAAATGTCAATCGCATCTCACTACTACGCTTCCGCCTTCAGCGCCAGTTCAAACTCTGCATCGCGGTCACAGACCAGCTTGCCATCCTTCACCTCAAGCTTGGCTGCTTGAATGGAGCTTCGACGCGTATGGTACCCTGGCACCTGACCTGGTGCCTCCCAATCGCCCCGTCTGCCCGGATGGGTAAAATAGAAAATATAAGCCTGCTCGCCTTGGACCACGACATCGGCATGCAAGCCAATGGTCCCGTCATCCTCACGCTGGCCGGGCTTATCTAAGATCAAGTTGTTTCGCTCCCAGCTCTCCAAATCATCCGAGCGGAAAACGCCTTGTCCCCGCCATTCGTCAACGATCATCCAATATGAGCCTTGCAGCCGGAATACATTCGGCCCTTCATGCCCTCGCCCCGTTATGACAGGACCAACCACTTTCCAGCTATACAAATCGCTGCTGTCGGCAGCGTAAGTGAACGAGCCGTGCGCCTCATCCTTATACCACATGCGGAACCTGCCATCCGGCAGCTCATAGATGCAGGCATCAATGACTCGATCCGAGCTGAGACGCACATTGGATACAAACGTCCAGTCGAGCAAATTAGTGCTTGTATAATGGAAAATCTCCCGTTTATGGCCAGCCCAATCATCGGGCACACCTTGAATATAGCTGACGTACATATGGTAAAGCCCATTATGCCAAATGATTTCCGGGGCCCAAAATGTATTTCGTCCCCATTCAATATCCAGCCCCGTCAGCGTTCCCCGGTAATTCCAGCTGCGGCCGCCATCTGCGGAAGATGCGACGCCTAAATCCGTGCCATGCACCCATGCAAAGCCTGGACCTTCCACCGTAGCACGGCGATTCGTATAAATAATCCACCATTCCTGCTGCTCGCGATTATAAATGACGACCGGATCCGCCGCTCCGTCAAAGATTGGATCTCTGAATAATGGCGCCTTCATCTGCTTATTCCTCCCGGCAAGCTCTGTTATCCTTCTAAAATAATCAGCTGCTGTCAATGGTTAATGGCTTGCAACAGAGCGCCACCTGACATCATTTGGATTCGGACAGCTTTTTTCCTTATATTTAGCGGAGATTTGCACAATACATCCGCAAACCGTGCAGGTTGTCCCGCTCATGAGCTTCGGACAGCTGCCGCATTCCCGAAGGCGCGCTGCGTACACTTCATCGTCCACGCAGCGTTCGGACGACTGAAACATCGGCGCAGCCAAAATTCGCTGGATCTGCGCTTCTGTGACTGTATAGCTGTCATCACAGCCTTTGCAGTTTCTCGCACTCCTGTCCATGCCCGGCTTCATGCCGTCCGCCTCCTTTGCATTCTAACCATAACTTTGATTATTGCTCGATCAGCTCAAGCACCGTAACCGACATCGCTGGAAGCTTTGCGGATACCTGTGCGCCATCCCATGTAAAGCTTGTAAATGCGGCTGGCTCTACTGCATTTGGCTGCTCAAACGTATTATGCGAGTCAATGGCCGTGCCCGACAGCACCGTACCTTTCATTGTTTTCAAGCCTTGTGTCAAGCCGCGCAGCGCAATGGATACATCCGCTTCGGCACTATGATCCAGATTGCACAAGCTGATATGGATTTTGCCATCTGCCGCTTTGGAAGCCGATACAGAAATTTGCGGCAGCTTTTCGTCGCCATGCTCGTAACGGGCGCTAGACGTATGCGTATCCAGAAGCTCTGCATCCTGATGCACCTTAAACATATCAAAAATATGATAGGTAGGCGTCAGCAGCATTTTTTCCCCTTCTGTTAAAATAACCGATTGCAGCACGTTAACGATTTGCGCAATGTTTGCCATTTGTACACGGTCGCAATGATCGTGGAAAATATGCAGCGTAAGGCCGGCAACGAGCGCATCGCGAATCGAATTTTGCTGGTATAGGAAGCCTGGGTTTGTGCCCGGCTCAGTATTGAACCATGTGCCCCACTCATCGACGATCAAGCCCACGCGCTTCTCTGGATCATATTGATCCATAATTGCCGAATGCTTCGTAATAAGCTCCTCCATCCACAACGCTTTTCTAAGCGTAAGAGCCCACTCGTCCTCTGGGAAGCCGGTAGCTGCTCCCTTGTCCTGCCAATCCTTCGGAACGGTATAGTAGTGGAGGCTGATGCCATCCATTTTGCTCGCAGCTTCCCGCATCAGCACTTCCATCCACTTGTAATCGTCGACGTTCGGGCCGCAGGCAATACGATAAATTTCATTGTCGCCATAATTGCGAACGTAAGTCTGGTAGCGGCGGTACAAATCCGCATAATATTCCGGACGCATATTGCCGCCGCAGCCCCAGTTTTCATTGCCGACGCCAAAATATTTCAGCTTCCACGGCTTCTCGCGGCCGTTTTTCTCACGCAGCTCCGCCATCGGCGATACGCCGTCGAAGGTCATATATTCAACCCACTCGGACATCTCCTGCACCGTTCCGCTGCCTACATTGCCGGAAATATAAGGCTCGCAGCCGAGCTGTTCGCAAAGCAGCAAAAACTCATGTGTGCCAAAGTGGTTATTTTCAACTACGCCGCCCCAGTGGGTATTGATCATGCGCTTGCGCTCTTCGCTTGGGCCAATGCCGTCCTTCCAGTGATATTCATCGGCAAAACAGCCGCCCGGCCAGCGCAGCACCGGAATATTCAATTTTTTGAGCGCTTCCACAACATCGTTGCGAATGCCCTTTGTATTTGGAATGACCGAATCCTCGCCAACCCAGAAGCCTTCATAAATACAACGTCCCAAATGCTCGGAGAAATGTCCATAAATATTGCGGTTAATCGTACCTTTAGCAATGTCTGCATTAATTGTAATTTGATTGCTCATTGTTATAGCCCCCTAAATGAATTAATAAAAATATAAATCGTTTATTGATAACATTAATTTAACTTCATCATAAACAATCCAAACGCAATTATCAACCCTCTTTTGAAAAATAAATCGGAAAAACGTAAACGCTTACGTCATTGCCCGCTGCCGCCCTAAATCTGTCGCCTACCCGTCTATCCGGACTGTAACGTGAAACTAAAAAAAGCTTCTCCATCCTCGCTCGGATGGAGAAGCTTTCTGCTTCAAGCCTTATACAACTTCGCTTGTTATGCGCTTGCCCGTGAACTGGCTGTTATACAGATCGGCATAGAATCCGCCCTGCTCCAGCAGTTCCTCATGTCTTCCTTGCTCTATAATAGAACCGTTGTTCATAACTAAAATCAGATCAGCGCCGCGAATCGTCGACAAGCGGTGGGCAATGACAAAGCTGGTGCGATTTTTCATCAGCTCGCCCATCGCCCGCTGGATAATAATTTCCGTACGCGTATCGACACTGCTCGTCGCTTCATCAAGGATTAGTATCGATGGATCTGCTAAAATGGCACGGGCAATGGTAAGCAGCTGCTTCTGCCCTTGAGAAATATTCGATGCTTCCTCGTTCAGAATCGTGTCATAGCCTTCTGGAAGCGTCCGAATGAAATGATCTGCATGCGCCGCCCTTGCTGCTTGATACACCTCTTCCTCCGCAGCATTCTCGCGTCCATAGGCGATGTTGTCTCGAATGCTGCCATTGAACAGCCACGTATCCTGCAGCACCATGCCGAACACCTGGCGCAGGCTTCTGCGCTGAAGCGCCGTAATGTCCTCGCCATCAATCGTTATGCGGCCGCCATTCAGTTCATAGAAGCGCATCAGCAAATTAATCATCGTCGTCTTGCCCGCTCCGGTCGGACCGACTATGGCGACGGTCTGACCTGGCTTAACATCAATATTCATCCCGCTAATGAGCGGCTCATCCGATTTGTAGCCGAAATCCACCTGCTCGAAGCGAACGGCGCCAGCTGGCTTGCTGATTGCTTTAGCATTTTTCGTCTCGGGTACCTCATCCTCTTCATCCAGCAGCTCAAATACCCGCTCTGCGGAGGCGATTGTAGATTGAATAATATTCGCAATGTTGGCAAGCTGCGTAATCGGCATTGTAAACTGTCTTGTGTATTGAATAAATGCCAAAATATCACCGATTTTTATCGCATTTCTCGTAACCAGCAAACCGCCGATGACGCATACAAGCACATAGCCGATATTACTGATGAAGCTCATAATCGGCATAATGATGCCCGACACAAATTGTGCGCGCCAGCCGGAATCATACAGCTTTTCATTCATTTCATTAAATTCATCCAGCGATTTGCGCTCATGGCCGAATGCTTTGACGATTTTGTGCCCCGTGTACATTTCCTCGACATGTCCGTTCAAGCGTCCGAGCTCCGCCTGTTGTCCCGCAAAATATTTTTGCGAACGCTTGGCGATCGCCTTCGTTGCAAGAAGGCTTGCTGGAATCGTCAAGAACACGATCAGCGTTAGAAGCGGGCTGATGGTCAGCATCATAACGATGACGCCGACTAGGGTAATGAAGGACGTGATGAGCTGCGTCAAGCTCTGCTGAAGCGTATTGCTGATATTGTCCACATCGTTGACGACCCGGCTCAGCACCTCGCCGTTGGAGCGAGAATCGAAAAACTTCAGCGGCAAGCGCGCAAATTTATTATTTACATCCTTGCGCAGGTCGTAGACGGTTTTCTGCGCGACGCCAGCCATTAAATACTGCTGAATGAAGCCAAATGCGGCGCTGATCAAATACAGCGCGACTAACGTCAGCAGAATCGTATTAATGGCATCAAAATCAATATGTGCACCCGGCACGCCTTGGGCTATTCCCATTACACCCTCGTACAGCTTCGTTGTCGCATGCCCCATCATTTTCGGGCTGACAATGCTGAATACGGTACTTAAAATCGCGGTCAGCAGCACTAGCGCAAGCTTTGTGCGATGCGGCTTCAAGTAGGCAGCCAGCCGTTTCAAGGTACCCTTGAAATCCTTCGCCTTCTGAGGGGGCATCATCATACCCATTCCTGGAGGACCCATGCCGATTCCTTTCGGCCTTTGCGGGGAATTCTGCTTCTGCTCACTCATGCAATTTCCTCCTCCGAAAGCTGTGAATAAACGATTTCCCGGTATACATCACAAGACTCCATTAGCTCCCGATGCGTCCCGATTCCCGCTAGGTGTCCTTCATCTAGTACGATGATGCGATCGGCATCAAGCACTGTACTTACCCGCTGGGCAACGAGCAGCACCGTCGAATCTACCGTTTCCTCACGCAAGGCGGCACGCAGCTTCGCATCCGTCTTAAAGTCGAGCGCCGAGAAGCTGTCGTCGAACACATAGATTTCTGGCTGGCGCACGAGTGCCCGAGCAATGGAAAGGCGCTGCTTTTGGCCGCCGGAAAGATTATTTCCTCCCTGCGATACGCTTGCGCCATATCCTTCCTTCATCGTGCCAATGAATTCTGCTGCCTGCGCCACCTCTGCAGCGTGCTTCATTTCCTCATCGGTCGCATTTTCTTTGCCATAGCGGATATTTTCGGCGATCGTGCCAGTGAACAAAACGGCCTTTTGCGGCACAAAGCCGATTTTTTCACGCAGCGTTTCCTGGGATAGCTCCCTTATATCCACATCGTCAATAATGATGCTGCCACTCGCCGTATCATAAAAGCGCGGAATCAAATTAACAAGCGTCGACTTGCCTGAGCCTGTTCCTCCAATAATAGCCGTCACCTCACCAGGCGCCGCCTTGAACGATATATTCGATAAAGCGGGCTGCTCGGCTCCCGGGTAGCTGAATGTCACATCACGGAACTCGATGTACCCCTTGCGCGAGCCTGTGTTCTTGACGCTGGCGCTGTCCGCAATATCCGGCACCATGTCTAGCACTTCATTAATACGCACTGCCGATGCTGATGCACGAGGAACCATAACAAGCATCATCGATAACATCAGAAGCGAGAACATAATTTGCATCGCATATTGGATGAAAGCCATTAATGAGCCGACTTCCATATCGCCATTCTCGATGCGCAGCCCGCCGATGGCAATAATTGCCACTGTAGATAAATTCATGACGAGCATCATAAGCGGCATCATTACCGCCATAATTTTGTTCACTTTAATTGCCGTTTCGGTCAGATCGCTGTTGGCAGCGTCAAATTTTTTATTTTCATAATTTGTTCGATCAAATGAGCGAATAACCCGAATGCCTGTCAGTCCTTCGCGCAGCACCAAGTTCAGCTTATCGATCCGAACCTGCATCATTTTAAACAGTGGAATTCCTTTGCGGACGACGAGCAAAATCGCGCCAGCGAGCACAGGCAGTGCGACAACCAACACAAGCGACAGCTTCGCATCCTTGGACACGGCCATAATAATGCCCCCGATGCACATCATCGGCGCCATCACCATCATGCGCAAAATCATCATCAATACTTGCTGTACCTGCGTAATATCATTCGTTGTACGCGTAATAAGCGAGGCTGTGCCGATTTTGTCAAACTCCTGCAGCGAGAAGTTTTGCACATGCCCAAACACCTTCTCCCGCACAAGGCGCCCGAAGCTCGCTGAGGCTTTTGCCGAAAAATAGCTGGCACCAATGGAGCTGATGCCTCCTATTGCCGCTATGAGCAGCATAAAGGAGCCGATTTTCCAAATAAGCGGAGTGTCTCCTTTAGCTACTCCATCATCGACGATGTCGGCCATTAGGGTGGGGAGATATAAATCAGACAGCGACTGAATAAAAACAAGCACAAGCACCGCGGCTATCAGCCAGCGAAACGGCTTTAAAAAGCGGAATAACTTTAACATTGCTGCTCATCCCCCGTTAGTTCAGACTCATTAAGTTCATCAAAATATTCAAATGATTTGGATAAAATCCGAATCAGCTCAAGGGAATCCTGCTCTCCCAAGTATTGAGCCAGTCCTGCCATTCGATTCATAAAATCGGCAATGACCTTCTCCGCAATGCGTTCCCCTTCCTCAGTCAGCGAGATACGAACGGCCCGCCGGTCATCGGGATCAGCGTTTCTCTGCACGAGTCCATTCACCTCCATGCCATTGACCAGTTGAGTAATCGTAGGAGATGTTACCCGGAGCAGGCGGCTGATGACCGAGATTTTCATCCCCGGCTTATCCTGCGCCTTCATAGAACCGCGCTTGATGCACATCAGTACCTGCATCTCGCTAAACTTTCCGCCTGGATTAGGCTTCTGCCGCCAATTGAGTCGATGAAAGCTGCGAAACACACCAATTAATTCATTCGTAATTTGCTCGCTATGTTCCGTTGCATTGCATTTTTTGCTTGTGTCGTCTGTTTTGTCTTTGCTGCTCTTATTGCTTGTATCAATTTTGTTATGTTCCAAAAGAGCCCTCCTTTCATTTATATTTCTTTGCCCTTTCATGTTGGCTACCAATTATTTTCCCATTAATTATTTTTCTTATGATTATCTTATAACTAAAATAATAGGCTACCTAATTATAAAGCGCTAATTAAATGGCTGTCAATAACCCATTTTCAAGCTTTTAGCGTTTGTTTGCAAACCAGAGTTGACCTCCTGTTTGCTTAGAGCTTATCCGCGTTCCATCTCATCTGACGGTTCAGATTTGAGAACCGAAGCGTTCGATAGTTGCTGATATCGTTCGGCTTGGGTGCCCACTCCTAGTTTGGAGGACTGAGATTCCGCTAATCCAGCTTTTAATCCGATAATCAGGCGTAAGCGGACAGGAGATCCGCTATCGCGCTCCTGTGTCCACCAAGTCGATCATTTTTTTAATAAATGAAATCTAAAACGGAGAGTATGAAGCTAGCTTTCGGTATGCATTTCACATTCATGGGGGGTGACATTCCCAAGAGGAAAGGGAGAGGGCGATTAGCCGGCCTCTTCCTCCACTAGAATCTGTATATGTTTGCATACACATCTAGCATACGGCTTTGAACTCGGGCTTTGGGCTTTGGGCTTTGGGCTTTGGGCTTTGGGCTTTGGGCTTTGGGCTTTGGGCTTTGGGCTTTTGTTCTTCTCATCTTTGCGATTTGGTTTAGGCTTTTAAATTTTAAGTGGGGGGTGGGGAAGCGGAGCGAAGTGAAGGGGTGGGGAGTAAGAAGCGGAGCGTTCGCTTTTAGCCTTGGATTTCTACCTATAGGGTGGAAATAACTGAATAGAAATCCAAGGCTAATGGCGATCGAGCCCCAACCCCTTCACGCAGTGCAGCGACCTTTACACCCCCATTTACGTTTCAAACATAAATGAATAAATTCTCATTAACTTCTCATAAACACCAAACAATACGATTTCCCCTTCCTTTGCGCTCTCATCATGAGAAAAGGCTCATTTTTCGGTGTGGTATAGTGTTTTTAGCCAAAACGAATCGTACAACGAAAGGAATCACACCATTATGATTAAGAGAAACTTTTTTCGCTCCGTCATCAAATTGAGCTTATGCGCAAGTATTGGTTTGACAGCCTTCACATTCGCTTCAGGCAACCAGGCACATGCCGCAACTGAAACTTCCCTTCAATTAATCGACTCCGGCAAGGAGTTTATCGGAACCCCCTATAAATATGGAGCCCCAGCAGGCATTACATACGCTTTTGACTGCTCTTCCTTTACCCAGTATATATTCGATGCCATGGGCGTTTCGCTGCCACGCAGCAGTTCCTCCCAAGCATCCGTTGGAGCCAAAGTAGCTAAGGAGAACCTTAGTGTAGGCGATCTTGTTTTCTTTAATACGAGCGGCAGAGGCATTAGCCATGTGGCTATCTATGCGGGAGACAACAAAATTTTGCACAGTGCCACCAGCACGGGCGTAACGATCAGCAGCCTTGGCGAGTCCTACTGGCATAAGCGCTACGTGACAGCACGCCGTGTATTGAAATCCTAGTTCGCAACGCAGCTATAGCGCTCTACAAGCAAACCCCTATATAAGCAAAAACGTCCTGAACACTAATCCGTTCAGGACGTTTTTGCTTATCATTGCCGTTTCAGTGCTCCTCCAAATAAAAAAAGCCGCTCCTTCTTCAGCATCAGGCTGATTCAGGGGGCGGCCTTACGTCATTACACTTATTTGCTGAGCGTTTCTGTCAATACAGGAACGATTTGCGATTTTCGGGATACTACGCCCTTCAGAACGGCTTTGTTGTCAGCCAGCGTTACATTGTACGCTTTCTCAACTGCACCTGCTGCGCTGCCGATAGCAAGCGCTACAGAATCACTGTTCAAAATGTCAGTTACGACGAACAGGAACAGGTTCAAGCCTTTTTCAGAGACGATAGCGTTAATCGCTGTTTCCAGATCCGCTTGGCGAACCAGTACATCGTTTGTGTCAACCGCGTTAACTTGTGCGATTTCTACTTTGCTGCTGCCCATTTGGAATTCTTTCGCATCAAGTGAAAGCAGCTGAGCGATCGATTTGTCGCGTACGTCTGCTCCTGCTTTTAGCATTTCCAGACCGTATGCATCTGTATCAACGCCAGCGATAGCAGCAAGCTCCTTAGCAGCCGCTACATCTTGCTCGGTGCAAGTTGGCGATTTGAACAGCAAGGAGTCGGAAATGATTGCAGACAGCATCAGACCTGCGATTTGTGGCTCGATAGCTACGCCGTTTTCTTTGTACAATTTATTCAAAATCGTAGCTGTGCAGCCTACAGGCTCAGCGCGATAGTATAGCGGGTGACTTGTCTCAAAATTCGCAATACGATGGTGGTCGATAACTTCCAGCACGCGAACTTGATCGATATCTGCTGCGCTTTGCTGACGTTCATTGTGGTCAACGAGAATAACGGTCTCCACTTCATTAGCTACTGTTTCTACAAGACGGGGAGCTTCTGCTTTGAAATGGGTCAGCGCATATTGCGTTTCACCGCTAATTTCACCCAAACGAACCGCTTCAACGTCAAAGCCCAGCTTAGCCTTCAAATCAGCATATGCGATCGCAGAACAGATAGTATCCGTATCCGGATTTTTATGCCCGAAAATAAATGTTTTTGCCATTTTACTGTCTCCTTAGTTCTTTTATTTGGGTTTGCGGCAGGCCGCATTTCCCAATAAGTTTTTCCCACATTTGATTATATAATATAATGAAGTATATACCTATGCCCTTACAGAGATTTTTGCAAACAATTCTCAAATAAGCTTGCTTAAAAGCAGAAGCGAATGGTATAAGGGGTATAGAACATTCGGCTGCCGAGTTACCACATCAACTAGACAGAACAGGAGACTTACAAAAGATGAGTTATAAAATTGCGTTTTTTGATATTGATGGCACATTATTAGATGAAGAAAAACAAATTCCCCAAGATACGATTGATGCGATTCGTGAAATTCAGGAGCAGGGCGTCGAGGCTGTCATTGCGACGGGACGCGCGCCTTATTTTTTCAAGGATATTGCCGAGAAGCTTGCGATTAACTCCTTCGTCAGCCTGAACGGCGCATACGTCGTGTACAATGGCGTTCCCGTATACCACAATCCCATTCCGCGCACAGATGTCAAGGCGCTTGTTGAGCATGCCGGACTTCATAACCATTCCCTCGTCTTTGAAGGCCATGACGCATTCTTTTCCAATGCTGAAGCGCATCCGCAGGTGTTCGACTCCGTAACGTCGCTGCGCGTGGCACAGCCGGGCTACGATCCAAGCTATTGGGAAAAAGCAGACATTTATCAAATTTTCCTGCACTGCGAGCCGCAGGACGAACATCTGTACACCGATGTCATCCCAGGCTTGCGCTATATTCGCTGGCATCCGTTCGCGATGGACGTCCTTACGAATGATGGCTCCAAGGCGCTTGGCATCGCTGCGCTGCTGGAGCATTTGGGACTGACGGCGCAGGAAGCACTTGCCTTCGGTGACGGACTAAACGACAAGGAAATGCTCGAAACTGTCGGACTAGGCATCGCCATGGGCAACTCCCATCCGGAGCTGCTGCCCTTCGCTGATTACGTAACGACCCATGTGAGTGAAAATGGCATTCGGGGTGGCTTGCGTCACGCCGGCTTGTTGAAGTAATAACGCCACTATAGCCATTTCATTAAAAAATAAAGAGGTACAGCTAACGGTTCGAAGCGTCAGCTGTACCTCTTTTGATATATTTGGAATTAGCTGCCGTTTACGTTCAGCCAATCACTTTCCTAATGTTAGACATACTCACGCAGGTCAGCCTGGCAAAACGTACTGGCCTTATTTCCGCTTATTGCTCTTCTACTACGGTGCTTTGAAACAAAAATTGAATGAGCCACCACAAGGACAGCAGCACAATAACTGCCGATGAGGTTAAAGAAATCCATTTAAAAAACAAATACAAAAAAGGGTTGCTGGAACGTGTTCTTCTGTGATCCCCACCGCTAAGGTTCATAATAAATTTCGCCTCCTGTATGCGTTTTATGAAGCTCTAATCCATGCCGTATTGCCATGCTGTCTTCCTCCCTCTAATCATTAAGGCCTCTTTGTTCAAGAGGCCTTATCACTACTCTAACATATATATGACATTAGAACCACAGTTCACCATCAATTAGTCAATAATACGTCATATTTGACAATGAGTTTTAAACTGATATTAAACTTGACAAAAGTTAGTTCGTAAAATATAGTTTGTTACAAATAGTAATTAACTTAATATAGGAGGAATTACACATGACCTACAGTATAAATGCCGATACTGTACTCGGGACAGTAAAGCTGAACATTAGCGATATGAAACGTTCGCTGCCATTTTATCAGGAGGTTGTTGGCTTGCAGGTGCTTGAGCAGCGAGGCAATGTTGCCCGTCTTACGGTTGACGGCGTCAACACACTCCTTGAGCTGGAAGAGATTCCAAATGCAATCGTCTCCGAACGCAGAACGACGACTGGCCTTTACCACTACGCCCTGCTGCTGCCTAATCGTGGAGCGCTCGGCGCAGCACTCGCCCGGTTAATCGCCTCCGGCATTCATATCGGTCAAGCCGATCACCTCGTCAGCGAAGCGCTGTATATCACGGACCCTGACAATAATGGCATTGAAATTTATGCAGACAGACCACGCTCGGAGTGGAAAAAAGATGACAATGGCGATTACGTTATGGCTAGCAACCCCGTCGATTGGGACGGACTTCTTGCCGCTGCCGATCCGGCTGCCGCTACACTACTGCCACCCGGCACAATAATTGGGCATATTCATCTTCATATTAATGGCATACCGGCTGCCCGCGCCTTTTACAATGGGCTGCTCGGCTTTGATATCGTAGGCGACTACACCGATTTCAAAGCGTTGTTCGTCTCAGCCGGAGGCTACCACCATCATATCGGGCTTAACATTTGGGCCGGCATTGGCGCCCCTGCACCAGCTGCCAGGACTACTGGGCTGAACTACTTCACCATCGTCTATCCGAATCAAGCGGAACGGGCTACAGCTATAAGCAGGCTGAGGGAAGCGGGAACAGCACTTAATGAGTCGGACGGCGTTGTTTTTGCCACCGATCCTTCCAGCATTCGGATTAAGCTTGCAGTGGCCGAATAATAGGCCAGCAAGCAGCAGCTACAGCAAAAGCCACGCAAAACCACTGGCATGTGGTATTGCGTGGCTTTTTGCTTTTTCTACTGAAGCATTTAGCTCCATTTCAATATAAGAGCCATACTTATTCGTTGCCGCTCAAAAGTGCAGCTTCCGGCGTTACCTCATAAATCGTTATGTTGCTGCCGCCTCCGCCAAAGCCGCGGAAGCTATTGTCACTATTTCGATCAGTAAAAAATCCATTACTACCGCCGCCACTTTCAGCGCTAGAATTACTGCTGTTGAAGCCACCGCTATTATTGCTAGCTATATCGCTGTTATCCGCCACATCCTCGCCTCCAGCTGTCTTCTGCCATTCACTGGATTCAACCTGCTTGCCATGGGAAGTAATCCACTGCGTCAGCTCATTATTATTGCTGCCCCCGCGCCCGCCTTGCGAAACGAGGAAATATTTCAATTCCCCTGCGGCCACGAGCGCCTTCAGCCGGTCTACAGACAGGACGGGATCGGAGCCGGAATAACCGCCGAGTATAATGACATTTTCACCGGAATCGATAATATACGGCGCTGCGGTCGAATAGCTGTTCGTCGCAAACAGATACTTCTCGCCTGTATTGTGCGCCTTCAAAAAAGCAAGCGCGGCTTCATTGAGCGGCTCATCGCGAGAAGAGGCATTCGTCTGATCAGGCCCTGCCTCCGGCAGCTGGCTGCTCTGCCCGTATACGATAGGTGTTGCCGCCCAGTAAGCCGGACCAATGAACAGCACAAGCAGCCCGAGCAGCACAATCAGATTTACGGCTGGCTGCTGCCAAATTTTTCGACGGCTCGCCGCATGCTCTCCGTTTTGAACGCCAGCATACGCTGTCAAATATCCGCCCTGCTCATACGGCAGCTTGCCGCCATACAGCTCGTTATCTGCGCCAGCATCCGCACCTGCTTCATCCCCTTCTGTGCCACCACTACTGTGCCCTATTAATGACTTCACCTGATTCTGCTTCGCTATCCGCCTTCCAATGAGCAGCAAACTTGCTGCCATTCCGCCAACTAGCACGGCAAGCGACCACCCGCTGCCAATTGTCGCGTCAAATGGATGCATAATGTACCATTCGAACCCAGCTGTTGCTGCAATACCGAGCGGCAGCAGCCAGCTGAGCCAGCCCTTTTTGCTGCGGTATTGACTCCACAGCTCACTCCAGCCTGCTCCAAGCAGCGCGGCAATCGGAGATCCCATCATAATTAAATAATATTGATGAAAAAAACCTGCGACGCTGAAAAAGGCCATAACCGGTACCAGCCACGCCAGCCAGAACAACGCTTCCTTATGCTTCATCGTCATATTCCGTCTGCGGATGCTGGCCAGTATGCCCACGCAGCCTACAAATACAAGAGGCAAAAACCAGCTTGCTTGACCGGACAGCTCGGCTTGGAATAAACGAAGCGGCCCTGCCGTTCCTGTTCCAAACATGCCGCCTGAGCCACCGCCGCCGCGACCACCTATGCCGTCCATACCGCCACCAGGGCCGCCGTTAAAACCGCCGGCTCCAGCGTCTCCCCCGGCAACTCCTGAGAACCCACCGGCTCCGCCATCATTTCCTCTGCCATTGCCAAAATTCCCGACTCCGCCGCCATTATTGTTATTGTTAGTGATATACGCGCCCTGACTGCTATCACCACGGCGGCTGCCACCATCGCCGCTCGCCTTCTGCCCATCCTGCTCTACAGCCGCGATGCTGCGATTCCCGCCTGGCACATTGCCGCTGAACCAGCTATTTACAATATTCGTCTGGGCAAAAGCAGTGCTTCCAACCGCTGGAAGCTGCTGCGGCCCCATCATCGAGCTGGTACCGCCTCCGCGATTTCCAGTCAGCCTTGAAAGTCCGTTATACCCGAAAGCCAGCTCCAACACGGAGTTTGTCTGGCTGCTGCCCACATAGGGCCGACTATCTGTCGAAATAGAATCAACTGTTACCGCCCAGGACAAGGAAATCACGAGCATAATGGCGGTCGCTCCTGCCAGCAGGCTGATTTTTTTAAACCATTTTCCCTTCCACGCCATTAAAGCAAATAAATAAAACGCTGGAAGCACCATGTAGGCTTCCATCATTTTCATATTAAATCCGACACCTATGACGGCAAAAGCGCCTATCAGCCAAAGCGCCTTGCCCTGCTTCGTTCCACGGAATAACAGCCATACCGCAAGCAGCAGCGTAAAAACGAGCATGCTGTCGATATTATTCGTCCGGCTCACGGCAACCGCAACCGGCATCGTTGCCATCGCTGCTGCTCCAATCCGTGCTGCCGTAAGACCAAAGGACGGTTTTAGCAGCACATACAGCAAAATCGTCGAGCCAATACCCGCCAGCGCTTGGGGCAAAATCACGCTCCAGCCATGCAGGCCCAGCACATAGGCAAAAGCCGTCTGCACCCAGAACGTGACTGGCGGCTTGTCAACGGTTACGAAGCCTCCAGAATCTACGGTTGCAAAGAAAAAATTGTGGAAGCTTTGCAGCATGCTTGCGACCGTAGTCGTGTAATACGTATTGACATGGTCATCTGTCCAGATTAAAAATCCATTTAAAAATGCCGATACGAGGATACATACCATTAATATTGCATCCACGCGCTGTTTTTTTATTACTGCCATGGCTCAGCCGCCCTTTCGCTTCCGTCTCTTGCTTCACTATGAGAGATTGTGCGCCTTTTCCCTGAAAATCGAATGAAGCAAAGCTGAAAATGAGCTTAAAAAACAGAAATGATATAATTGGAACAATAAAAGCAAGGCTGAGGGACAGCGAAAAAAAGGTTTTATCTAAACTTGGCCCAGAGCGCGGATTAGAATCGCCGCAAACTCCGCTCGGGTTACCTCTTGATTGGGATTAAACATGCCCTGCGCGTCCCCTTCGACTCTAATCGCAGGGCTATGCTAGGTTTGAACAAGATTTGCAAACATGGTAGACTTTTTCATGAGATCGCCCGTGGTGAGAAGCAACCGTTTGCAAAACTGGAGATGATACAATGTCGGTAAAAGGAATTAAGCTGCTGCTTGTTGATGACGAGCCGCATATCGTGCAGTTTTTGGAGCTTGGCTTGCTGAATGAAGGCGCGGATGTACGGACAGCCAGCAATGGCGAGGAAGCGATTATGGTCGCTAGCGACTTTAGGCCCCATGTTGTCATTTTGGATGTGATGATGCCGGGAATGAACGGCTTTGATGTTTGCCAGGCGCTTAAAGCAACGGGAGATAATATCGCCATTATTATGCTGACTGCCAAAGATGAAACGCAGGATCGCGTGAAAGGGCTGCGCATTGGTGCTGACGATTATGTCATTAAGCCGTTCAGCTTTGAGGAATTGCTTGCCCGCATTCAAGCGAGGCTTCGCAACCAGTTTCCGAATTTGCTCGGGGAAGTCGTATACGGCCCGTTTCGCATCGACGATCTGCGCAAGGAGCTATCCTACATAGATCAAGCGCTGGAGCTGTCGCCAACCGAATATGAGCTGCTGAAATTTATTGTAATGAACAACGGCATAGTGCTGAGCAAGGCGCTTATTTTGGACAAAGTATGGGGCTATCATTTTGGCGGCGAGGAAAATATCGTTGAGGTGTATATCCGTTCACTGCGCGAGAAGCTGCAGGACAAGGAGCACCGGCTTATTCGCACGCTGCGCGGCTCTGGCTACCGCATGGATTTGCCATGACGGACCGCAAAGCTCCGCTGCTGCTTCGCCTACTAAAGCCCGAATCGCTGCGCTATCAGCTGCTTAGCCGTTCGCTGTTCGTACTGGCAGGGCTGCTTCTGTTAATTGGAACGCTGCAACACATTTTAGCGAAGGACTTTATTTATCATAATCGCGCCGAGGCATTGGAAGCGCAAATTCAGGCGATGCCTCCCCTGTGGCATATGGACAACATACCCGCATACCCAAAAAAATTTCCCTATAACGGTTATGTAGCACCGGATGATGCCACATCTGCAGCATCGCCGGAGAGCCTAAGCAATATGCCTGCGATTACTCAGCCAAGGTTATCTCTTGCCTATGTTAGCAACACAGGAGAACGGACGGTACTGACGATTAGCAGTGAAACTTGGACACCAGAGCTTAGTCAAGCGGAATACATGAAAATTTTAGAAGATTTGAAAAACCATCACGATGTCAACTACCAGCTGCTCAAAAACAGCGAAGGCGCACAGCAGCTTGTCGTCTTTCGGCTGGCCGGACCGCCGGATTCGCCAGTTGGACTCATTCAAGCAGGCAACGACACAGATTTGCTGCAAACGGTACTTGCGTATCAGCTCACGATTTTCGCTGGGCTGTCTATTCTTGCCTTGGCAGGAGGCCTATCGCTGTATTTGCCAATATTGCGCAAGACGCTTACGCCGCTGTCGCGTATCGTGAAAGCAGCCCAACGTACCGATGCCGTCAATCTCACAGAGCGGCTTCCTATATCGCAAGGACAGCAGGAAATCGATCTGCTTTCGGAAGCGTTCAACGGCATGCTCGGCCGACTGGAAAGCTCCTTCGAGACGGAGCGGCAAACAACGGAACGGATGCGGCGTTTTGTTGCCGACGCTTCGCATGAGCTGCGGACACCGCTCACTTCTATTCATGGGTTTCTGGAGGTGCTGCTGCGCGGTGCCGTTTCAAATCCGGAGCAGCTGCACCGTGCCTTAACGAGCATGAAGCTGGAATCGACGCGCATCAACAAGCTGGTCGAGGATTTACTGCTGCTAGCCAAGCTTGATCAGGCGCCAGAGCTCGTTAAGGTCGATACGAACCTTGGCAATCTCATTCATGAGCTGGAGCTGCAGCTGCATATTTTGGGCGGAGAGCGCGAGGTGCAAATGGATGCTGATGTGAGCATCAGCGGGTGCTGCAATCCAGATCAGCTAAAGCAGGTGGTGCTCAATTTATTTTTAAATGCGGTCCAGCATACCGATGCCAATCAGGGAAAAATATCGCTAAAGCTCGCTAAAACCGGAGCCTATGCCGCCATTTCCATTACCGATAATGGAACGGGCATTCATCCTGAGCATATCCCCCATTTGTTTGAACGTTTTTATCGCAGTGAATTTTCCCGCACCCGCCTAAGCGGCGGAGCAGGCCTCGGGCTTTCGATTACGCAGTCCATCGTTGAAGCGCATGGCGGAACAATTGAGGCGGCCAGCATCGTCGGCGAAGGCAGTACATTCACCGTCAAGCTGCCATTGGCGGACGTATAGCTTGTTCTATTCGAAGCATATAAGCAAACAGGGTGCCCCACAATGCCACAATCTGGCCGCGGGGACACCCTGTTTTATTTTTCACTTTGCAGCACGAACGCATCCAGCTTGTGGCCATCCACATCATAAGCCTCGTATGTCAGCTTATCTCCTTCGATGGTAATACCGGCAAACATTTGCTTATTATTTTGAAAATGAACCTTATGATAAAATTGATCCTCTTTCTTCTCATTAAACTTCTGCCCCGCTGCGTTAGTTACGACGTAGACGGTGCCGCTTGCTGTGCTGATGACACCCTCTCCATCCCCCGTCACCTTGCCATCCTTCAGCGGATATGATCTTGCATATTCATGATTGTGCCCCTGAAGCACGAGATCAACCCCGTATTTGTCAAACAGCTTAACCCAATCATCGATTTTCTCGTATTGATTGCCGGCATAGGGACCACGATGAACCGATACGATAATCCAGCGCTTGTCTGTAACTGCCAATTCCTTCTCCAGCCACTTGGTCTGCTCCTTCTTGTTCGATTCCGTGTTCAGCATGATGAAGTGAGCAGAGCCGTAGTCGTACGAATACGTCGTACCTACGATGGAGCCGTCCGCCCCACTCTCTGGCAAATTGAAATGGGAGACAAACTCATCTGCGTTGTTATCAACCTCGTCATGATTGCCTGTCACGGGCATAAGCGGAAAGCGTGTTACCCACTGCTGCGCCTTGCCAAAAAAGTTTTGCCACGCGATTTCATCATCCGGATTTTCCGTTAAATCGCCGTTATGCACAATAAACTGCGCACCAGGAAATGTGCGAAACGCCTGATCCAGCGTATTTCCCCACAGCTCAAAATCCTGCTCCGTTATGCCTTGCGAATCCGTCACATTAATAAATGTGAAAGGATCTGCATCCTGCGCCTCCGTCATAAAATGGAACGCTTCGCTCCAGCCGCTCTCGCTCCCGTCGCCCACGCGGTACGTATAGGCTGTACCCGGCGACAGCCCCGTAAGCTCCAGCTTATGCACCCCTCTTACTGCGCCATTGCCTGTATCCAGCGTTGCTGTCTTCCCCTCTAGACGACTGACCTGCGTGCCCTCACCCTCGCCTGACAATTTCCCCGCATCCATTCCTTCGACCCATTCAATTACCGTTCCTGACTGCAGATTATCGGTGAACCAAGTAAATGCGCGGCTCGTGGCCGCATCCTCCTTAAAGGTTGTAACGATAGCGTAAGGCTTCCCAGCAGCCTTTTCTGTTGTCCCCTCCGATTTCAGCCACTCTATTCCTGCAACAACGAGCAATAGTACAAGGCAAAGGGCCAAAATCCATATCCATTCTTTTTTCATCTTAATCTCCTTTCCCGTGAAGTTCATACCTGTGCTGCCTTTTACGATAACGCTCCCGCATAAGGGGAGTCAAACGTTTCACCCGGCATTCAGCAATCTCTCAGCTGGCATTCAGCAATCTTTCAGCGGGCACTCATTTTCACATCAGCATCTAAATTTACAATAGCTTTACAAACAGCTTAGCCAAGACACGATAATAGCTAAACGATTGATAGAGAGAAGGAGGGAGTAAATTGCAGCAAAATTTGAAGTTCCGGCATGAGCTGAAATTCATCATTAACCAGCATCAATATTTCATTATCCGGCAGCGGCTAAAAAATATGATGCAGCAGGACGCCAATGTCGGCGATACGGGCGAATATCACATTCGAAGCTTGTACTTCGACGATGTGAACAATAAAGCGCTGCATGAGAAGCTTGGCGGCGTACGTGACCGAAGCAAATATCGGATTCGCATTTATAATACGCAGGACAAGGTTATCCATTTTGAGAAAAAAATCAAATTCAAGGATTACATTGCCAAAGTCAAGGAGCCGCTTACGCGGGCTATGTATGAACAGATGATGGCTGGCGACTACGAGGTATTTAATCGGCCCGATAAGCCGCTGCTTATGGAAATTTACAATGAGATGAAGTACCGGCTGCTTCGTCCGAAGGTGATTGTCGATTATGTTCGCGAGCCTTACGTTTACGAAAATGGCAATGTGCGGATTACATTCGACAAGGATTTGCGAACAGGCCTGCATGCGCTGGACATTTTTGACCCGAATCTTGACCCCGTCATTGCACTTGAGGACAACCGGATGATTCTTGAAGTGAAATTTGATGAGTACATTCCGGCCTCTATTAAAATCGCGCTCCAGCTCGAAGGGCTGCACCGCACCTCGGCATCCAAATACGTGATCTGCCGCAAATATCTTAAATTCAACACTTGGGAGGATTTTTAAACGATGGAGACAACGACTACGGCAGCTGCCGCAACGACAGAAGCAGCGGAAACGGCAACCTCTTTTTCCGATATTATTAAAAACTCGGTGATGAGCAACTTTACCTCTGATATTAGCATTTCAAAAATACTCATTACAATGGGCGTAGCTTTTCTGATTGGTTTCTTCATCTATACGCTGTACAAACGAATATTCAGCGGCGTGCTTTATTCCAAAAGCTTCAACGTCTCGCTCATCGGCATGACGATGGTTACGGCTATGGTCATTATAGCGATCAACTCCAATCTGGTGCTCTCGCTCGGTATGGTCGGCGCACTATCCATCGTCCGCTTTAGAACGCCAATTAAAGATCCAACCGATCTGATCTTCCTGTTCTGGGCAGCCGTTGCCGGTATCGTCTCGGGTGCAGGCTTCTATACGCTCGCAGCTATTGGCTCTGTCATTGTCGGTCTCGTGCTCTTCTTCTTCGTCAAAGGCGGCTCGGTTGAGCAGCCGTACCTTCTTGTCGTCAACTGTGACAATGAAACGACTGAGAAGGAGATTCACGGCCGTCTGAACAAGCTCGTCAAGCGTTACAATGTGAAGCAAAAAACCGTTACGCGCGGCAATGTGGAAATAACGATCGAAATTAGGCTGCGTGATCAGGAAGGTGCGTTTGTTAACCAGCTTTCCGAGCTTGAAGGTGTAAAAAATGCCGTCTTGATTAGCTACAGCGGGGATTATGTATCTTAATAATAAGGAGGTTTCCGGCATGAAGGCAAAAGCTTCAACCTTGCTTCTAAGCCTGTGCTCCCTCCTGCTGCTTCTCACCATTACAGCCTGTACCAATGGTACAGGCTCTACTACAACGACAACGGAAGCAAGTGTTGTTTCTGATGGGGAGCAGACGCTGGATGAGACGGTATTTCCCAAGGACAAGGTTATTGACGTAAAAATTACCGTGGACAAAGATGATTTTCAAAATATGCTGGACAATGCCAGCTCCGAGGAATTTAAGGAAGCGACCGTCGATTACAACGGCCAAGTTTTCAATAATGTCGGCTTACGCACGAAGGGCAATCTCAGCTTGATCAGCGTCGTCAATAATAAAGATTCGGACCGCTACAGCTTAAAGCTCTCATTCGACGAATATGTTAATCAGACGATTGAAGGCATTAGCAAAATCAATCTGAACAACAATTACAGCGACGCCTCCTATATGCGTGAGTTCCTTACCTATGAGCTTGCTGAAGCCATGGGCTTGCCAACCCCTAAATATTCCTATGTGAATGTGTATGTAAATGGCGAGCTTTGGGGCTTTTACTTAGCCGTTGAGCAAATTGGCGAGGAATATTTGGAGCGCAACTTTGGCAACAGCTACGGTGCGCTTTACAAGGCAAACGGCGGAACTGGCAGCGAGCTGAACTGGCTGGAGACGATGAAATCGTATACGGGGCTTGATCTCAAATCGGCTTCGTCCAATGACGATATTTTATTGAAAATGCTCGATGAATTAAATAACGGAACGGACTATGACAGCGTTTTGGATGTACAGGAAGTGCTGAAGTTTATCGCCTTGAACACGGTGGCGGGCAATATGGACAGCTATTTGTCGATGACAAAGCATAACTACTATTTATATGAGGATGATGGTCTGTTCTCGATTTTGCCATGGGATTACAATATGTCCTTCGGCGGCTTTGGAGGCGCAGGCGTACTCATTGATGAACCGACGTCAGGCAAACTGGCGGAACGGCCTCTCGTCGCCAAATTGCTGGCAGTAGATGAATACAAGGAGCAGTACCACGCGATTATAAAAGAAATGGTTGAAGGATATTTGGCAGACGATACCCTTGCTGCCCGAGTTAAAGAAATTACCGGGCTGATCTCTCCTTATGTAAAAGCAGACCCTTCTTCCTTCTATTCGTATGAAGAGTATGAGCAGGGCATTACGACGCTGCTTTCCTTTGCAAGCACGCAGGTAGCAAGCGTCACGCAGCAGCTCGACGGCACAATCCCATCCTCTGGGGATGGCTCCGGCAGCGGCTCTGAAGGTGGCGACATGGGCGGTATGATGCCACCGAATGGCGTGGGCGGCCAAGGCGGCATGGCGCTACCGAATGGCACGGGCCAACAAGGCGGTATGATGCCACCGAATGGCGTGGGCGGCCAAGGCAGCATGGCGCTACCGAATGGCATGGGCCAACAAGGCGGTATGATGCCACCGAATGGTATGGACTTCGGCGGCATGATGCCACCGAATGGCATGGGCTTCGGCTTCGGTCAAAACGCCCAGCCGCAGGGCAGCACTTCGGAAGCTATTACTGCAGGCATCGCCTTAATTATTTTAATCTTGTCGAGTGTGTTCGTTATTTTCTACAACCGCAGAAGACTGTAAACAACCATGTGAAACGGAGCGTGAAAAATCGCAGAATAAGCGATTTTTCACGCTCTTTTCTTTTGTTAAGGCTGCGCTCAAATTTTTATTAGACTACCTTCCCTTGCATCGACTGCCCGTTCTAAAATGCAAACAGATGTTCACATTTCATCAATATTATTAGAAGCTAACTTAATTTTTTGATGACAACAGAAGCGTTTACGTTTGGTTGTTTGCCCCCCGCCAAAGTCTTAAGACCAACCGCAGCAGCTGAACTATGATTTCGGAGAGTAAGAACATCACCGGCCGTTAGAGCAATTATAGCCTGCCCATTGTTTTGATGAGTGTCGGCACCTGAACCATATACAGTTCCCGTAACCAGCGTACCATTTAAAAACAGGGCGAATTGGTTGGGTTCTACACACGTCACAGAAAAAGCAACCTCGTATTGGCCCAGATTGCTAACTGCAATTTGTGCGGTTCCAGGGTCATGTTTGATTCCCGGTGAAAGAATACCATTTGAATCAAAAATAACATCCGTTTCTACAGGAACAGTTTGAGCACCTACATTATAAATAACACCGGAAATTATTGGGGGAATGATAGGGTATATAATCGCCATTCATTTTCACTTCCTTTATTTAGTTTTCAAGTACATATGTACGAAAACAATATCCCCAAAAGTATATAAAAAGACAATGCCGACAATTCAAAACAATATAATTGTCGGCATCTCATCAATAAAGATGATTAGTTTACAACAAATTCGATTACAACTGGTGTCGCAGGATCGAGTGCATCACCACCAGGTATGGTGATCGCAGTGGTAGTAACGGTTGAAGTATCTGCTGTTTGAATCAGCGCATTAATATATAGATTATAATACGCGGGGGCAGATGGAAAGGCAGTGGCAGCGGCTCCGGCATCATTGGTGGTGGCTGTTGCAAGAATATTATATGTTGCGCCTGTACCTGTTCCGTCTCCAATTGTAGCCGTAAACCTTCGAGCAGCCATAAAGGGTTTTGTAATTGCCATTTATATCACCTCCCTTCTTCAATCTCTATTAGTAAATGATAGTGATAGATAAAAGGGAAGGGCGGATCATCTGATTAAACGCACATTTTATAAGGTTACTTGAGCAAAAAATTGAATGATTTCGATAATAATAGGCGTACCTGAATAAAGAGTTTGATTGTTTAGATTAATGTTCAAGGCATTTTCATTTAAGCTATATATACTGCCTTCTTGTAATATCCCATTGATGTAAAGATTACTATAGCTATTTTGACCAATGCCTGTAAATGCGGTTATTAATGCTCCCTCATCGTTTGTAAATTCATTAGCCGGAATGGTTACAAAGGACTGTATATCTGAGGTCACAATATAAAAATATCTTTGGGCACTTGGCAAAATAATGACGTCAGGAAGAATGACAGGTCCCGGTGGTCCTTGCGGGCCTGGAGGTCCTTGCGTCCCTTGCGGGCCTGGAGGTCCTTGCGCCCCTTGCGGGCCTGGAGGTCCTTGCGTCCCTTGCGGGCCTGGAGGTCCTTGCGTCCCTTGCGGGCCTGGAGGTCCTTGCATCCCTTGCGAGCCCGGAGATCCTTGCGTCCCTTGCGAGCCTGGAGATCCTTGCGTCCCTTGCGAGCCCGGAGGTCCTTGCGTCCCTTGCGAACCCAGAGATCCTTGCGTCCCTTGCGAGCCTGGAGGTCCTTGTATATCTCGCGGAGCTGCTACAATATTTTCCGGCTGTGTACAAGCAACACGATTAATTTTTTTCCTGGATAAAATAAACTTTTTACGTTCTTTTTTTCTTCTTAGAGGGCAAACAATAATTGTTTTCTTTTTAAAATCTTTTTTTCGACCAGTATTAGAGTGCTTAACTTTCCGTTTATCTGTTATACGTATGTTCTTTTTTTTGACGATACATTTCTTATTACGTGCATGTTTTCTTGTCACTGAAGTCATTCCATTTTTATGATGGATATTGACACTCCACAAACTAAACACCTCCCTATACAACAATTGTATACTATGAGATTTCTCTACCGAAGGTATAGACTTTTAACTAATAACGATATAGACGTTAATCTAATTTACTGAAAATAGGTGTCAGACTATTTCTCTTTATTTTCCTCGTCCCCAACTTTATTTAAAGTGAATACCATTTCAGATTACTCTGAAAAATAGACGTACTTTTTTCCCTTTCCAATGTTCAAATATTCGCCTTTTCAAAAGATAAATGTTCATTTATTGGCGAATCATTCGAATATCCCCCTCCATTTCTGTCAAAATAAATACTGTCAACAGTGCTCATGACGCTTTCTTCTTTTCCTTTCATTGCGGCTGTAAACGCTATACATTAACATGATTATAATCACGTTTGTTAGCAGTCACATGACAAACGGTGAAAACATGTTGCGCGCGATGATCGCTTCGTTCATTCATATACCCGCGCCTATCGAAGCTGTTATTGCTTCGCAATTCATTGAGGAGGAGTCATGTCATGAGTAGTCAAGAAGTACAACAATCGTCATCCGGCGGTGTAAAGGTAGGGGTGCAGAAATTCGGCAGATTCTTAAGCGGGATGGTTATGCCAAATATCGGTGCATTTATTGCCTGGGGGATTATTACAACCCTGTTCATTCCGACCGGCTGGTTTCCAAATGAAGATTTGGCAACGCTTGTTGGCCCAACCATTACTTATTTGCTTCCGCTCCTGATCGGTTATACAGGTGGTAAAATGGTTCACGGCACCCGCGGCGGCGTCATCGGGGCCATGGTCACGATGGGCGTTATTCTCGGATCGGATATTACGATGTTCCTTGGAGCTATGATCGTAGGTCCGCTGGCGGCATGGATATTGAAAAAATTCGACCAAGCGCTGGAAGGTAAAATTCCATCCGGCTTCGAAATGCTTATCAATAACTTTTCTTCCGGCATCATCGGCGCTGCTCTCTCGATTGGGGCATACAAAGGCGTTGGCCCGCTCGTTACCGCATTCAGCAAGCTGATTTCTTCCGGCGTTGAATTTCTCATCAACCACGGGCTCTTGCCACTGGCTAACATATTAATTGAGCCGGGTAAAATTTTATTCCTGAACAATGCGATCAACCACGGGATTTTAAGTCCCATCGGGCTTGAGCAATCACTTGCTACTGGAAAATCCATTATGTTCATGCTGGAGTCAAACCCAGGCCCCGGTCTTGGCATTTTGCTCGCGTACTGGCTGTTTGGCAAAGGCGCAGCGAAAGGCTCTGCTCCAGGCGCTATCATCATTCAGTTTTTCGGCGGTATTCACGAAATTTATTTCCCATACGTTCTCATGAATCCGCGCCTCATTCTTGCGGTTATCGGCGGCGGCATGGCTGGTACGTTTACCTTCTCCCTGCTGGGCGCAGGCCTTACAGCCGCTCCTTCACCAGGAAGTATTCTCGCTTATTTTGCGCTCGTGCCTAAAGACGGCTACTTTGCTATGATTAGCGGTGTTGTTATCGCGGCGGCGGTATCATTCGTAATCGGTGCGCTTCTGCTGAAAACAAGCAAAAACGCTCAAGGCGATATCGAGGAGGCCACGACAAAAATGCATGACATGAAAGCCTCGTCCAAAGGCGCTGAAACAGCCGGCACTCAAGCTGACACAGCTTCCGCAGCTGCTAGCACCGTGAAATCGAAGGAAGATGTGAGCAAAATTATTTTTGCCTGCGATGCTGGGATGGGCTCTAGTGCAATGGGCGCTTCCATTATGAAAAAGAAAGTCAAAGCAGCTGGTCTTCCTATACAGGTGACCAACACGGCGATTAACGATCTCCCTTCTGATGCGGATATCGTCATTACCCATAAATCGCTGACTGAACGGGCGCGCCTTAAAGTTCCTGGAGCTGAGCACATCTCCATTGAAGATTTCTTGAAGAGCCCTGAGTATGATGCTTTGATCAAAAGATTAAGCTAAGCTTAAACGAATGAAGCTGCCCTTTGTCGGCAAAGCTGCCGTTTCGAGGGTAAAATATAAGTCCATTTATAAGTGTGAGGTTTATAAATTCTTATATTTTAAATGAAGCAAGTCTAGACTTTGCACTTAACGCTGACATTAAATGTCGGCGTTAAGTCCATTTCCCGGATAAGGATGATCTCCTATCAAAGTATCGACGAGACAGCGACGTATTGTAGAGCTGCTGCTGGAGCAGCGGGATGAAATAACAGCGGCCGATATTGCCGCTGAGGTCGGGGCAAGCACCCGGACGATTCACCGCGAGCTCAGTGACATTGAGCTTGTACTAGCTGCCAATCATATCAAACTGCATAAGCGTTCTGGAATCGGGATCAAACTCGAAGCGGACAGCGAGAGGCTGGAACGTTTTAAACAAGCGCTGGAGCATGCGGATCTATTTGAGTATTCAGCCGAGGAGCGCAAGGCGCTTATATTGTGCAAGCTGCTTAAGCATAACGAACCCATCAAGCAATTTTCGCTATCCCATCAGCTGCGCGTTACGATGCCAACGATTAGCCACGATCTTGACGATCTGGAGCAAATGATTCAGAGCCACGGGCTGACTCTCGTGCGCAGGCGCGGCTATGGCGTAGAAATAAGCGGACCAGAGTCAGCAAAAAGGCTGTTTATTGCCTGGCTCGCGCAAACCCATCTGGATGAATCCGACCTGTTTGGCCAAGCTCAGGAAGCCATCGCCTTGCATCCTTTATCGAAAGAGCTGCTCGCGATGGTTGGCAGGAAGCATTTTTTCTCCTTGGAGCAGGCGTTTTGGAAGCTGGAGGATGGCTGGCAGCTGCAATTGTCAGAAAAAGAGCATTTAAATCTGCTCATTCGGCTTGCGGTCACGCTGACGCGAATTCAGGAAGGCCATTTGATTCCGCCGCATATTAACGGCGCTCCTCCCTCCTACTCCGTTAGAGGGGAAAGCAAGGCCGAGGAGCTGCTGCGCATGCTCGCACTGGAGCTTCCTGCTGAAGAAGTCCGCTATATCGCCAAGCTGCTTAAAGCTACCGATTCGGCTGAAGAAGATGGGCTGCTGCTCGCCCAGGGGGATTGGACGCTTAATGCAAGCGTAACGAAGCTGATCGCTTTTATGGAGGAGCAGCTCGGCGAGCCTTTCACCGAGGATCGTTCCTTAAGAGAAGGGCTCTATCAGCATATGCTGCCTGCGTTTCGCAGAATTGAGGAAGGCAGCGTGATTCGCAATCCGCTGCTTGCGCAAATTAAGAAAGATTATGAATTGCTGTTTACCCTTATTCGCAAAGGCATTAATGCTATTATAAGCACGATCGAAGTGCCTGATGAGGAAATTGGCTACATGGTCATGCATTTTGGCGCTTCCATGGAACGGCTGAGGCAGTTTCCGCGAAAAGTTAGAGCGGTGCTCGTATGCACCAGCGGTATCGGTTCTTCAAAGCTGCTGGCCGTTCGAATTAGCAAGGAGCTGCCGCAAATCGAGCTGATTGGCAACCGTTCTTGGTACGAAGCGGCTCGCATGCCCGAGCAGCAATACGATCTCATTATTTCAACCGTTGATTTGCCGATAGCTGCCGAGCGTTATATTAAGCTGAGTCCCCTGCTGCTGGAAGCGGAAGTCGAACGACTGCGATCCTTTATTCAAAATATTACGCTCAAGCATGCTCCGTCGCCAACAACGCCGGAAACGAGCAGCCACTCGCCGCTGGAGCGGTTGATGCTGTTGAAAATGTATGCTTCCGATGCGGTTATGCTGCTGGACACCTTTCAGGTTTATACAATGCCGGAGCGGACCGACCTGCCGCGCTGCGATTTAGCGGGCGTCACCGAGGAGCTCATTAAGAGCATTCAGCATTTGCATGCAGTGACCGACGAGCAGAAGGTCGTTCAACTGCTGCTAACACGGGAACAGCATGGCAGTCAGGTCATTCCCGACTCGGAGCTGGCGTTGTTCCATACTCGCTCGGATGCCATTGCCTTTCCTGTGCTCAGCCTATTTCGGTTTAATGAGCCGCTGCCCTTTGAAGACAGCAGCTCTGTCCCAGTAAAGCAAATTTTATTGATGCTTGGCCCTGCCGAGCTTCGCCGCACCGCTTTGGAGATTTTGAGTGAAGTTAGCGCGCTGCTGCTGATGTCGGAGCTGACAGAGCTGCTCAAGCACGGCAGCGCCGCGGAGATTCAAGCTTTTATATCCTTTCACCTAGAGAAAGAAATTAAATTCAAACTGGATTGGAGAAATGAGCCATGACTATTTTATCCACAGACAAAGTGAAATTGAACGTGCAAGTTAGCGACAAATATGAAGCGATCCGCCTTGCGGGACAGCTGCTCGTTGAAGCAGGCCATGTTCCGGCCTCCTACGTTGACAAAATGCTTGAGCGCGAAGAACTGCTCTCGACTTATATTGGCGGCGGACTGGCGATGCCCCACGGCACCAATGATTCCAAAAGCCTCATCCACTCGACGGGCATGTCGATACTAATCGTGCCGGGCGGAGTAGATTTTGGCGGAGACGAGCCAGCTAGACTCGTCATTGGGCTCGCTGCGGTCGGCGATGACCATCTGAACATTTTAACGAGCGTGGCGATGCTTGTATCTGAGGAAGACGATATGGAGCGGATTTTGAACGCCAGCTCTGAGGGCGAGCTCATCGCGATTTTTGAGCAAGGTATGGAAGAATGAGGGCCGTCCATTTTGGCGCAGGCAACATAGGGCGAGGCTTCATTGGCCTCCTGCTCTCGCAAGCAGGCTGCAGCGTCACGTTCGTCGATGTGAATGCCTCACTTGTCGCGCTGCTGCAGGAAAAACAGCAATACACCGTTAAGCTTGCAAGCGAGCAAGCTGAGTCGTTCACCGTCTCGGGCGTCAATGCGATTAACGGCAATGATACGGCGCTCGTTGCTGCTGCCATTGCCGAGGCTGACCTCGTCACAACAGCCGTCGGCGTATCAGTCCTGAAGCATATTGCCGGAGCCATTGCTGAAGGTATCACGCTTCGACTGGCGAAGAGCCAAGCAGCTGCTGCTTCTCCCTTGCCTGTTATCGCCTGTGAAAATGCGATTGGCGGCAGCACGCAGCTGAGGGAGCTTGTTTATTCCCATCTGGCTGCTGACGTCAAAGCACAGGCAGAGCAAGCGATTGCTTTTCCAGACGCCGCCGTTGACCGCATCGTTCCGCAACAGCTGCATGACGATCCGCTGCAGGTGACAGTTGAGCCTTTTTATGAGTGGACGGTTGACCGCTCTGCGCTGCCGCAAGGAACGCCGGAAATTCCCGGCATCCATTATGTCGATCAGCTCCAGCCCTATATCGAACGCAAGCTGTTCACCGTTAATACCGGGCATTGTGTTGCCGCTTATCATGGCTATTTGCAAGGGTACGCCACTATTCAGGAAGCGATGCAGGACGCCGCTGTCCGCAGGGAAGTCGAGGGGGCGCTCAAAGAAACGGGCGCGATGCTTGTTCGCACATACAGCTTCTCGGAAAGCGAGCATCAAGCGTATATTGAGCAAATTTTAGAGCGTTTTATTAATCCTTATTTGACGGATGAAGTGGTGCGTGTCGGACGTTCGCCGATTCGCAAGCTGTCGCCGGATGACCGTCTCGTACGGCCCGCCCTGCTCGCCTTTGAGCTCGGACTGCCAACTGCCCATTTGACAAAAGCGATGGCCGCAGCGCTGCGCTTCACCTATACAGAAGATTCCGAGGCTGCGGAAATTCAGGCAGCTCTTACAAGCTCCACACTCAGCGACGTTATTGCACGTTATACGTCATTGCCAGCGGAACACCCGCTGCACGCACAAATTGTGGCAGCCTATAGCAAGCTGTAATCATTTTTGAAACGAATGGCTCTTGGTTCAATTCAAGTAGCCAAGGAACCATTGAGTCAAGGAAAGGAATGAGGTTGCATGACAGCAGTTTGGAAAGGTACGGGTGCTTCGCCAGGGCTTGCGGCAGCTCCCGCCTACTTTATTCATCAAGACCGCTACACGCCAAAAAAGCTTGAAGCTGTAAACAGGACTGGGGAAATTCAACGTTTTCGCAGCGCAGTAGCCCAAGCGCAGGAAGAGATTGAAGCGATTCGGGTTTCCACAGAGCAAAAGCTTGGCGCGGATAAAGCCGAAATTTTTGAAGGCCATCTGATGATACTGGAAGACCCTGATTTCATTGATGCTGCCGAGGAAAAAATGAGCGACGAAGGCATTAACGCTGAATATGCCCTTCATGAAGTATCGACTTCCTTCATTGAACTATTGCAAGCGATGGAGGATGAACTGCTTCAAGGCCGCGCCGTCGATATTAAAGATGTGGCGGGCCGCATTATGAGCCATTTGCGCGGAGTGCCCCATCTCGATCTTGCGAATATGACCGAGGAATGTATTATTATTGCCGAGGATTTGACGCCTTCGGATACGGCACAGCTCAATTTGGACGTCGTGCGCGGTTTCATTACCGAAATCGGCAGCCGCACATCCCATTCAGCAATTATGGCGCGGACACTGGAAATTCCGGCAATCGTGGGCGTCGGTTCCTCTCTTCGCTCATTGCCGGTGGATGCTTTTATCCTAATGGATGCCGAAGCAGGCTCCATCCTTATCAACCCGTCCGCTGACGAGCTTGCTGCCTTCCAACAGCAAAAGCAGCAATATGACCAGCATAAAGCTGAGCTGACCAAGCTCAAGGATCAGCCAACCTTTTCCCGAGACGGCAAGCAGGTAGAGCTTGCGGCCAACATCGGCAAGCTGGAGGATGTTCAGCGCGCGCTCGATAATGGCGCTGAAGGCATCGGCTTGTTCCGCACCGAATTTCTTTATATGGGACGCAGCTCGCTGCCAACCGAAGAGGAGCAATATACCAGCTACAAATACGTACTGGAAAAAATGAACGGCAAGCCCGTCGTCATCCGCACGCTCGACATTGGCGGCGACAAAGAGCTGCCTTACATGGATTTGCCGAAGGAAAGCAATCCATTCCTTGGGCAGCGCGCGCTTCGGCTCTGCCTCGACCGCCAGGATATTTTCCGCACGCAGCTGCGCGCTCTGCTTCGTGCCAGCAGTCACGGCAATCTTAAAATTATGTTCCCAATGATTGCAGTCATTGAAGAACTGCTTGAAGCGAAAAAACTGCTCGCCGAAGAACAGGCAAAGCTTGCGGCCGAAGGCGTTGCTGTCGCAGAACACATTGAAGTCGGCATGATGGTTGAAATTCCGTCCGCTGCTGTTTCCGCTGATCTGTTCGCGCCAGAGGTTGATTTTTTCAGCATCGGGACGAACGATTTGATTCAATATACGATGGCGGCAGACCGGATGAATGAGACGGTATCTTATTTGTATCAGCCATGGCATCCTTCGATTTTGCGCCTCATCAGCATGGTGATCAAAGCCGCGAAGCAAGAGGGTAAATGGGTGGGCATGTGCGGGGAAATGGCTGGCGATACAACGGCGATTCCGCTGCTGCTTGGTCTTGGCCTGGATGAATTCAGCATGAGCGCTGGCGCGATTTTGCAGGCTAGACAGCTCGTTGGCGAGCTTGATCAGGCCGAATGGGCTGCCTATGCGGATCAGGCGCTTCGCATTCGCAGCTACGAGCAAGTGACCGCCTTCGTCGAGCAAAAACGGAAATAAGGAATAAAATACATCCGAAATGGAGTGATCTCCTCATGATCAGTCAAACCTTTACGATTCTTAACCCAACAGGTTTTCACGTTCGCCCGGCTAAAACGTTCGTTCAAGCCGCAAGCGCCTTTCCCTGCAAAATTTCTGTCCTGAACAAGGGCAAAAAAGTAAATGGCAAAAGCTCGCTCAGCATGCTGACGCTCGGCATTGCCGTGAACGAGGAAGTGACGCTGGAAATCGACGGCGAGCAGGAAGCCGAAGCAATGAAGGTGCTTGGCGAATTGCTGACACAAATTCACGAATAAGCGGAAATAGCGCCACAGCCGTCACAGCATTTATGGAAAAAGAGAGGGAAGCCGTTTGCTTAAGCATCAACTTAAGCAAACGGCTTCCTCTTCTTTTTTATTCAAGCAAGCTCTTCCTACTCATTTGTAGGCAACTGGAATCATCACATAGAAGGTGCTGCCTTTGCCAACCTCAGGCCATACGCCAATTTTGCCATCATGGGCTTCCACAATTTGCTTGGCAATCGCAAGTCCCAGCCCATGGCCGGACGTTCGCCGCGTTCGCACCTTGTCCGTCCGATAGAAACGGTCAAATATGCGGGCAGCGTCTGCCGCTTTAATACCCGGTCCTTTATCCTGCACCGTCAGCCTAAACAAGCCCCTCCGCTCCGAGGGTGACGCGCTTAGCTGGATGATAATACGCTCTCCCTCAGGTGAAAACTTAATCGCATTATCGAGTAAAATGTACAGCACCTGCTTCATGCGCTCCGCGTCGCCACGCATCATCGTCCTATTTGGCGCTTCAAGCTCCAGACGTATGCTTCTGGCAGCGGCCAGCGTCTCCATCGATCGAACGGTCTTTTCGGCAATGGGGCGAAAATCAAACATTTTATGCTCCAGCTCAAGCTCACTCGCATCCGATCGGGCCAGCAGCAGCAAATCACCAACGAGCCGCGTCATCCGCTTCACTTCATCCTTCATCGTTGCAAGCGTCTTAGAAACAAAATCATTATCGTCTCCCGCGCCCTTCCCAGATCGCGCTGCACCTGAAGTATTGTCACGCACCGTATGAACGGGGGGTTCCAGCTCAAGCGCATTGATCGACATCATCAGCACGCTCAGCGGCGTACGGAGCTCATGCGACGCATCCGCTGTAAAGGTGCGCTGCCGCTCATACGATTCGGCAATGGGCAGCATAGCCCGGTGCGACATATACCGCCCAATTAGAAAAGCGACAATCGTAAACGAAGCCGCGACGCCTATGAGAATGCAGAGCAGCCATTGAAACAGCGAATGCTGCTGGGAAATATTTTTCGCCACATAAAAAATGCTGGAGCTGCCCTGACCAGTCAGAACAGGCTTGCCCGCAATCATTAATGAAAGCTTGCCAGCTGGCGGCCTGTCCTCAGGCATGCCGTCCGCAGAAGCGGCATCTGTCGTTATCGTCTCGTAGCTGACCTCATTATTGCCGGGCTTCCAGTTCTTCACCAGCTCCAGCAGCTCTGGCCTCAAAACAGGAAATACTTCTTTCCCCGCAATAAGTGCGCCATCTGCACCAATCAAATAATAAAAAAACTGGTCATTGCCAAAGCCGAGCAAGTTGCGGTCATTCAAGTCAATTTCTTCCGCTTGCCGATTGTCTTTCATCTGCTTCTCAATAACGTTCGTCGACTGATCGAGAAACGACAGCAGCTCCTTCTTCTGCTCATTGTAAATGACAAGCGACAGCAGCCAATACACAACGACGACGAACACGGCGAGAAACAGCGACAGCAAGCCGACATAGAGCAGCGTCAGCCGCGCCTGCGTCTGCGCGAACACATCTTTATTTTTGAATAACCGATTAATCATCAAATTTATACCCGACGCCGCGAATGCTCAGGATTTTGTCGGCGTTGCCAAACGGCTCCAGCTTTTTGCGCAGCAGCTTGATCGTCGCATCTACCGTCTTCATCGCAACATCCGTTTCAAAGCCCCATATCCGCTCCAAAATCAATTCGCGCGGCAAAACGCTCCCCTTGTTGCGCAGCAGCAGATCGAGCAGTTGGAACTCACGCGGGCTAAGCGCCGCCTCCTGCTCTCCCTGCTTCATTGCTTGTGTGCTGCGGTTGAGTGTCATATCGCTAATGTGGACGACTTCCTCTACCAGCGGTGCAAAATTCCGGCGTCCCAGCGCTCTCAATCGAGCAAGCAGCTCGAACAGCTCAAACGGCTTGACCAAATAATCATCGGCCCCTGAATCGAGGCCCTCTATTCGATCGTGCAGCGAATCGCGAGCCGTCAGCATGAGAATGGCTCCACCGTAGCCCTGCTCCCGCAGTTTGCTGCATACCTCTACACCTGTCATGCCCGGCATCATCCAGTCGAGTAAGACAACTTCATAATGAGCAGCGAGACAATAATCATACGCATCCTCGCCATCCTGTACCCAGTCCACCTGATGATAGCCGGATTTATCAAGCATCTGCACAACTAGTCCCCCTAGCCGCTCATCATCCTCAGCTAACAAAATATGGCCTTGGAGCATACTATCCCTCCTCGTATCGCCTTGCCAGTATGTTGTGCTTTTTCCAGTGTTTTCACACCGTTCCAGTTCATACGTCTTCTACGTTTGACAGGGTTAGCCATCAGTTTACACTTTGAAAATGTACAAGCTATGAACGCGGCCGATGTAAAAAATGGAAGCAGCTGTCCAAACAACGCTCAAATCAAAAAAGCCGGAACGCTCTGTACGCGGCCTCCGTTTCACAGAAGCCTGCGCCAGAAAGTTCCGGCTTTCAGCATACGATTTTTGAACCTGCTCCACATTCTAATTTAAGCTCAGACGATAAATCCGATCCCGCTCATGCGCTGCTCCAGCATTTTGCGCAAAACAGAGCCAATATGAGCCCCCGCTTCCACGGGGGGCGTACCTCTTGCATGAATATTGGAAATAACCGTTCGCTCCGAATCCTTCTTTCCCGGATAGGGGCGATAGCACATATAAGCGCTCATTGAAGTAGCTGCCGCAAGGCCAGGGCGTTCTCCAATGAGAAGGACAAGCGACTCAGGCTCCAAAATCCGCCCGATATCGTCCATACAGCCAACCCGCGCCCCTCTAACATAGAAGGGTGTTCCCGCCGTTAACCCGTTTGCTTCCAATGAATCCATTAAAGCAGGCAAAATATCGGGCAGATTAGCATCGACCGCCTTGGCGCTCAGCCCATCCGCCACGACGACCTGCACTTGGGGACGCATCAAGCAGCGCTCCACTATTGCCGCACTCCCCTCCGCGGACAGCAGCCTGCCTTTATCAGGACGCTTCAAATATAATTCTTTGTCATGAAACTGAGTATCAACAGAAAACAATTCGAATTCCGCAAGCAATGCCGGAGATACTTCTCCGTATACCGCATCCACCGCATGGGCATGATCCAGCCTCAGCTTCAGCACTTCCTGCGTAAGCGCGCGGGTACCTGTGCGTCCAACTCCAATTCGAGCGGGCGAGTGGGCCGCGAGGCTTTCAAAGATTTCGGCCTGTCTTTGTCGATCCATTAGATGGCCTCCTCTCTCAATAGACGAACCGGACGGCATCTCCCGCCTCAGCGGTGAGCCTGCCGCCCCGCATGACGCCGACGCTTTCCAGCCATGCTTCAAACGCAGGAGCCGGCTTCATCCGCAGCGTCTCACGCACGGTGGCAATATCATGATAGCTTAACGACTGGTAATTAAGCATGCAGTCATCCGCTAACGGAACGCCAATAACGAAGCTGACTCCAGCAGATGCGAGCAAAATGCTCAAGTTATCCATATCATTCTGATCAGCCTGCATATGGTTCGTATAGCATATGTCGCAGCCCATTGGCAGCCCGTGAAGCTTCGCCATAAAATGATCCTCAAGCCCCGCGCGGATGACCTGCTTGCTGTCATACAAATATTCAGGACCGATAAAGCCGACAACCGTGTTGACGATAAACGGGTTAAACCGTTTTGCAAGGCCGTAGCATCTGGCTTCCAGCGTAACCTGATCGATGCCGAAATGCGATTCCGAAGACAGCTCGGAGCCTTGCCCCGTCTCAAAATACCAGCGGTTCGGCCCCTCCGCTGTACCCCGTGCGCGAATTAAAGCATCCGCTTCCTCAAGCAGCGCCAGATCAATGCCGAAGCCGCGATTGCCCTCCTCGGTTCCAGCGAGGCTCTGGAAAAGCATATCTGCAGGAGCCCCTTCCTCCACTGCACGCATTTGCGTCGTGATATGGGCAAGCACGCAGTTTTGGGTTGGAATCGCCCAGCGGTCTATGACCTCCTTCGTCGCATAGAGCAGCGACTTCATATTTTCAACCGCATCCGTCGCCGGGTTGATGCCAATGACCGCATCACCGATGCCGTAGCTGAGCGCCTCGAACAGCGAAGCCTTCATGCCGCCAACATGGTCGGACGGGTGATTCGGCTGGGCGCGGGAAGCAAGCGTCCCCTTATAGCCGATTGTTGTCCGGCAGGTTGTCAATATTTCCATCCGCGAAGCCGCCTGAATTAAATCCAGATTGGACATCAGCTTGCATACCGCCGCTATCATTTCACTCGTCAAGCCCGAGCCGACCCGCAGCAGCTCGCTGCCTGTCGTATCAGAGCGAAGCAAATACTCCCGCAGCTCGCCGACCGAATAGTTGGCGAACGCCTGATAGACGTCCTCGGCAAGATCCTCCTCGATCAGCCGCGAAACCTCGTCCTTATCGGGGCATAGCAGCGGATTTTCCCGAATATCTGCGAGGCGCAGCTCCGAGAGCACATATTTGGCGGCAACCCGCTCCGCCACATCGGCAGCAGCAATGCCTGCCAGCCGGTCTCCCGATTTCTCTTCGTTTGCTTTGGCCAACACCTCTTTCAAATGATGGAAGGAGTAAGTCCGGCCTTTGAGTCTAACGGATAACTTCATGCTTGTTCCTCCCCGCTCTCCCGCCGGTGAAACACCAGCGTTTTCATGATTACCGGAACCATGTCCTCCTTTATTGGAAGGCCAACGTCAACATAATCGCCGTCAGCGGCGTTTATCTGATCGACGCATACGAGCCGCTGCTTGCCTCGCAGCCGCTTCGCAAGCGCATGTCCAAGCGCCTTGGCCATATCATTTTGGCAAATGACCAGCAGTACTGAGGACTCAGGAGCAGTAGCCGTATATTCGGCGTATAACGCTGCTGCCAGCTTTTGCAGGCGAATATACGAGCAAACTCCGCCGCCTTGCAGAGCTAAAGCAAAGGGCGGATCGGACATTCCGCTGCCATACAAGCCAGCTGCCAGCTGCACACTGGCCCGCACCACTTGCTCCAGCTCGTCATCGGCTGGCGGCAAGCGGCAGATGCCAACCGGAATGTTGCGCAGCGGCAGCGCCTCCAAATCATAATACAGCGTCGCTCCGCTCACCTCCGTCATATGCGTTCCTGCGCCAATAACCGTCGCACGGGCCGACTCTTCCGCTTGCCTGACTGGAACCCCATGCCGACTTGCTAATTGCGCCAGCTGCGCTCCTAGCTCCGGCCCGATATCGCCATATTTGGCTATTTCCTCCATTGTAAGGGAATCTGACATATCCATCAATGCGCCCACTCCGCCGGAAATAAAAATTTCGCCTGGCATCGGGAGTTCACCGGCAGGCGGCGCGACAAGCAGCACATCCGTTTCCCATCCACAGCGAACCGCATGTCCGCCTGATATGATGCACGAATACAAATGATCTGCCATTCGCTTGCACAATAGACGCAAAGCTGCGAGCGGAAGCAGACTGCCTATCGCGGGCAGCTCGCTTTCATAGCCCTGTTGCTTTGCCCAGAGCTGCCAATGGGCTGATACATATACGACTTTCCCCTCAGGTGTTAAACGAATAAGACGGCCGCCAATATGCAGCGTCACCGTCCCTATCATAGCGCCATCGCGGAAATAGGCCGCATTTGCTGTCCCGCCGCCGACATCCACGTTGACGATTACGCCAGGCTGCCGCGCTGAGCGGGCAGCCGCTCCAGAACCCCGCCCGGCGAGCAAGGATTCCAGATCAGCACCTGCTGTTGCGACGACAAATTGTCCAGCATGCCCGGCCATCGCATGTACAATTTTCTCAGAATTGTCCTTCGTCGCCGTCTCGCCCGTGATGATAACGGCTCCGGTCTGCACATCCTGCGGCTTAATGCCGGCCTGTTGATATTCTCGCTCCAATAGACCCGATAAAGCTTGCAGATCAATTTCGGATTCGCCTAGCAGCGGAGTTGAAAATACCGGGCTTATATAAGCCAGCCTTCGCTCAGTGATTTCATAGCGCGGCAGTGAAAAGCCTCCGGAGGTCTCCACAACCTTAAGCTTCGAAACAATCCACTTGGTTGTGCTTGTACCCAGATCAATGCCTACACTCGTCAGCCATTTCTCCAGCGCTATGCTGCTCATGCCATTTTCCAGCCAATTTCCGGCGGTATTCGGCGGGCGCATCCCGTGGATATAGCAGCTTCAATAACGGAAAGCCGCACTTTAGCAACGACCTGCTCATTAAAGATGCTCGGAATAATATATTGCTCATTGAGCTCCTCGTCCGAAACGACGGCAGCAATGGCCCGCGCCGCTGCCAGCTTCATTGCCTCATTAATTTGGCGCGCGCGGCAGTCCAGCGCCCCCCGGAAAATGCCGGGAAACACAAGCACATTGTTAATCTGGTTCGGCAGGTCGCTGCGACCCGTTGCAAAAATGCGAACATGGGGCAATGCATCTTCCGGCTCGATTTCCGGCGCGGGATTCGCCATTGCAAACACAATGCTGTCCTTTGCCATCGTCTGAATATCCTGGCTATTCAGCAGGCCGCCCCGCGATACGCCGATGAACACATCCGCTCCAGCTAGCAGTTCCTTCAAGCTTCCGGGAGTTCGTTCAACCTGAGGCTGCATCGCCAGCCACTGCCACATCGGATTGTCATAGGCACCGCCGAAGACGATAGCGCCGTCCCGATCAATCGGGACGAGATGGCTCACTCCTGCGGCAAGCAGCATTTTACAAATCGATACGCCTGCCGCTCCAATGCCATTTACCACAATTCGCACATCCGCAAGCTGCTTCCCCGTTACCTTGAGCGCATTCAGCAGGCCAGCCATCGCAACGATTGCCGTACCGTGCTGGTCGTCGTGAAATACTGGAATATCCAGCTCCTCCACTAGCCTGCGCTCAATTTCAAAGCAGCGGGGCGAAGAAATATCTTCAAGATTTATGCCGCCAAAAATCGGGCTGACCGCTTTAATTGTGCGGATCAGCTCCTCCGTGTCCTGCGTATCCAGGCAAAGCGGGAACGCATCTACATCCGCAAGCTGCTTGAACAGCATCGCTTTGCCTTCCATAACGGGAGCAGCAGCATAAGGTCCAATGTCGCCAAGCCCCAGCACCGCCGTTCCGTCGGTAATAACCGCAATCGTATTGCGCTTGATTGTCAGCGAATACGCCTTATCCGGGTTTTCATGAATGGCCTTCGACACTTTAGCCACTCCGGGCGTATACACCTTGGAAAGATCATCCCGATTTTTGACCATTAGCTTCGGGCTCGTGGCAATTTTCCCGCCCAAATGGGCGAGAAATACCGGGTCAGATACATGGATTAGCTTCGTCCCTTGCAGCTCATCCAGCCGCCTTAGCAATGGGCTCTCATCCGAATCATTAATATGGACTGTAATGTCGCGTACCGACATGTCCTTGCCAGAGCGAATGACATCAATTGATGTCATATCGCCGCCAGCATGGCTGACCTGAGAGGCAATCTCGCCGAACTGAACCAGCCGATGATCCATCTCCAACCTTATAATCAAACTGCTAATCGTCATGTATGCTTCCTCCGCCATTTTGGCATCCGGTTCTATTTTTGCTTCCATACATCTGGAGGACCGGCAGATACGCCGCCATCCAGTACAAACTCCGCTCCTGTCGCATATGAAGATTCATCGGAGGCAAGATACAGGGCCAGCCGTGCTACGTCGAGCGTACTGCCTACTTTGCCAAGGGGAACAAGCGCCCCTTGATCCTCCACCTTCTTGCTTGCAAGCTCTGCCGCATAATCGATCATTTGCGTATGAATATAGCCCGGATGAATGGAGTTGACCCGAATATTCGCCGAAGCAAACTCAAGCGCCGCATCCTTCGACATAATGCGGACAGCCCCTTTGGTCGCGCCATACAGCGTGAGCCCTGAGGCCCCAAACAGGCCCGCATTGGATGATGCATTAATAATCGAGCCGCCTTTGCCACCGGCCAGCATCAGGGGAATAATATGCTTCATTCCAAGAAAAACTCCTGTTACATTAACGGACATCAGGCGCTCCCAATCCGCAAGCGTCGTCTCCAGCAGCGGCTTAATCATAAACAGCCCCGCGTTGTTGAATAAAATATCCGCTTTGCCGTAAATGTTCGCCGTCTGAGCAGCAACCTCCTCCCAGTCCGTCTCGCTGCGTACATCATGCTTAATGAATAAAGCTTGTCCGCCCAGCTCTATGATTTCCTTGACAGTCTTCAGACCGCTATCCTCGTCAATATCCGTTACAACGGCGCTGGCCCCCTCGCCTGCAAACAGCAAGCTGGTCGCTCTACCAATTCCCGTTCCACCGCCAGTGATGACGGCCGTTTTTCCTTTTAGGCGCATTCAAACGTCTCCCTTCCGGACTATACGATCCAAACGATGGATATGCCTGCTCAAGTCTGCGTCTTCGTGCGGGCGTAATAATCGAACATAACCGCGCCGATAATAATGCAGCCTTTGAATACAGACTGCCAGTACGGGCTTAGCGACAAACTGTCAAAGACGTTGGACAGCACCGCCAATATACAGCCTCCCACAATCGTTCTCCAGATCGCTCCTTCGCCCCCGCTTAGCGAGGTTCCGCCAATGACGACTGCCGCAATTACGTCCAGTGCAATCGTCTCGCCGATATTCGCCTGACCTTGGCCGAGCCGTGAAGCAATGAGAATGCCAGATACAGCTGCGCACAATCCGCTTAAGCCGTAAGTGCTGGAAATAAGCCAGTTCACGCGAAGGCCGGACAAGCGGCTCGCTTCCTTATTGCCACCAAGCGCATACAGCGAACGGCCATAGGTTGTAAAAGCAAGCACGATCGCACCAACGACGTAAACGAGGAATAGCAGAAACACCGCGATGGGAATCGCGCCAAGCTCGCCGGAGCCCATCCATTGAAACGATTCTTTTTGTACAAAGAAAGGCTGGGCATTGGAATAAATAAGGGCAATTCCCGTAAACACAGAGCCTGTCCCCAGCGTAGCTACAAATGGTGGAACCCTGAGCCTCGTCACGAGCACACCATTAATGAGTCCTGCAGCCAAGCCGACAACGAGCGTAATGGCAAAAGCAACCGGAAGCAGCATGCTGTCCGCATAGCTCGCAATTAAAGTGGCGCACAGCGCATAAATGCCGCCCACCGACATATCGAGTCCGCCTGTAATCATTACAAAGGTCATCCCAATGCTCATAATGCCGACAATCGCGAGCTGGCTAAAAATATTGACTAAGTTCGCCGGGCGCAAAAAACCCGGATACAGGATGGCAGACAAACCAACCACAACGATAAAAGCAACGACCACTCCGTAGCGCAGCATGAGGCTATTCATATTTTTGAACAATCCCTGTCGCTCCATATTCCTATTAAGCTGATTTTCCAGCGTGCTCATACGATAACCCCCTTTTTCTAAAATGTAGCTTGCAAAATATGATCGACGCTAATTTCCGAGCGCTGGCTCAGCTCCTTCACCAGCCGTCCTTTGGACAGCACCAGCACGCGGTTGCTTACAGCAATGACCTCCTCCAGCTCCGAGGAAATAATGACAATCGCCATGCCTTCGTTTGCAAGCTGGCGTAATATTTTCAGCACCTCGACCTTAACGCCAATATCAATGCCACGAGTAGGCTCATCGACAATGAGCACCTTCGGGCGCAAATTGCATACTTTCGCCAGCAGCACCTTCTGCTGATTGCCTCCGGAGAGATTGCGGCAAAGCGTTTGAATCGGACGGGTAAGGCCAAATCTTTTGCTAAGTCCATCAGCGATATGGCCGGCCTTCGCCTTGCGGTAAAAGCCCAGCTTCTTGACCTGCCCAAAGTTCACCATGTTGATATTGTCCTCGCAGGACATTCCGAGCACCAGCCCCTGATGCTTGCGATCCTCTGGCGCCAAGGCAATGCCCAGGCTCATCGGATAGCCTGGCTCACGCGGCCATTTGACCTGCTTTCCTTCAATCCACAGAGTGCCGGTCGATTTGGGCTCAAGTCCGGCCAGCGCCCGCACGAGCGTCGTCCTCCCCGAGCCTACCAGCCCGCCGATACCGACGATTTCGCCGGCATGGAGCGTAATCGCAATATCCTCGATTGCGCCCGGCACACTCACCCCGGTTGCCCGAAGCAGCCCCGGGCCGGGAGGGGTATCCTCATGCTGGGTTTCCTGCGTCACTCTAACAATTTCCTCCGCCACCTCTGCACCTAGCATGGAAGACACCAGCTTGTCCTTCGTCCAATAGGCACGCGGCTGGCTCACAATCTTCTCCCCATTGCGCAATATCGTCACGCTATCGCTGAGCTCAAGCACTTCATCGAGATGGTGGCTCACATAAATGATCGTAATACCGCCCGCTTGCAGCGTCTTGATCGTTTTCAGCAGCGACTTGCGCTCAGGGGGAGCGAGCGAAGCCGTCGGTTCATCCAAGATCAGGATGCTTGCATTCAGCTGGAGGCCCCGCATAATTTCCAGCATTTGCTGATCGGCAATCGACATATTCCCCGCCCGCTGGAGCGGCGAAATATTCACACCCATTATTGCGCAAAGCTCCATATAGCGCTTTGTCATCCGCTTGCGGGAAATAAAGCCGTTGACCGACAAGAGCTGCCCTAGAAAAACATTTTCCAGCGCACTCAGATTGGGGGCAATCGTCAGCTCCTGATAAATCGTCGCAACACCGAGCTTGCGCGAGGATCTTGGGTCGCCGTAATGCAGCTCGCTGCCAAATATGCGGACGCTCCCCTCGCTCGGAGCTGTCCGGCCGGACAAAATGCCAAGCAGCGTCGATTTTCCCGCTCCATTTTGTCCAACCAGCGAATGAATTTCTCCGCGCTGAATGTCGATATTCACCCCGTTCAGGGCGCGAAAGCCTCCATAGGACTTAATAAGCTCCGATATTTCAATCGCCATTTCCTTCTTTACCGGCACCGCTTCAGCTACAGCTCCTCCACTCATTCGCAACCTCTCCTCCGCTTAATATTCTGGCAATCCTTTAGCTGTAAAATCAGCCATGTTGTCCTTATAGACAAACGGTGTGCCAGGGAGAATCGGATCTTTGGTCAGATCGATATATTTCTCTACTTCTTTACCGTTGAACGAATCGTAGAGCGCCTGGATCGCATGCTGAACCTCCTCGACCGGAAGCATGACAACCGTCGATTTGATTTTGCCGGAGCTTACCGAATCAAAAGCCCATTTGTCGCCTCCGAAATCATAGACCGCTACATCATCGCGTTTGGCCGCATCAATCGCTTTAACGACGCCGACGGTCATGCCCGAATAGTTGGAGAAAATAACGTCGAGGTTTTTATTGGCCTGCAAAATATTTTGCGCCACTTGGAACGCCTCGTTCGCCGTATAAGTCGTCGCATGCATGCCAATCAGCTTCCACTCCGGGTGATTTGGCAGCTCGCTGTCAAAGGCAGCCTTCATGCTCAAGTACGGACCGCCAGTTGCTGGGCCGCCAATGACGGCGATTGTGCCGCCTTCCGGCTTGTCGCTGAAAATTTTATTCACGATTTCTTTATAAACGTTGACTTCCTGACCGCCCACATAAGTCAGCGTTCCTTCCTGCCAATCCGGCGATCCGCACAGCGTAGCATTAATGATGGCTACCGCTACACCTTTGGCCGGCACATCCTTGGACAACACCTTGCAGAGCTGGTTGCCATCGACCGGTTCAACGACGAACCCTTTATATTTCCCGGTTGTCACCGCATTTTGAATTTGATTGAGCTGCGTCAACGGATCAAAGCGTCCGTCAAACGTATCGATTTCGAATCCAAGCTCCTTCGCTTTGGATTCTGCTGCTTCCAGCCCTTTTTGAAGATATGCATTTGAGGCTCCGGCGGAAAAATAAGCAATTTTCCCAGCTCCGCCCGCTGCGTCTGACGAGCCAGACGGCTCGGATGAAGCGATGCCTGGACTGGAGCTATTTCCGCTGCAAGCGGAGGCTGCAAAAACAAGGACAAGAAGGGCGATTCCTGCTATCATGTGCGCGGATAAGCGTTTCATATAAAATCCTCTCCCTTTTCTCATAAGTTAGTTGGAACGTTCCTGTGCATATGGAGCATGATTTGCGTACATTCCGCTTTTGCGAATGCGGTCATTGAAAGTCGTCGCCGCGCCAGTCTTGCGATTTTCATAAAGCAAATCCAGATTGACGGCTCCAGTTATAACGGTTTGTACGTTCGTTTCCGCTTCAACAGCTATGCCGTTGGCCGTCCACGGCGTGTCGCATGGCGTCAATATTGCGGAGCGGCCATAACCGCTGTCAATCGGCTTGCCGATCTCACAAATCGTCGGGCAATGCACGACATAAATCTGATTTTCAATGCTGCGGGACTGCGCGCAATGACGAACCCGCCAAAAACCGAACTCCGTGTACGTATAGGATGGACAAAATACAATATCCGCTCCCTGCCTGCTCAAAATATGGGAGACCTCGGGAATTTCAGCCTCATAGCAAATCGCAATGCCAATGCGGGCCGGACCAATGTCAAAGACGTTCAGCTCCTCGCCTTCCCTCGTCTTCCAATTGCCCTCTGCGGGAAAAATATGCGATTTCTTATGCTCCGCCATGTCGCCATTCGGCTGAAAGATCGTGCTTACATTAAAATAATCCTCGCCCCGCTTCTCCAAATGTGAACCGGCGACAATAATTTGCCCCCGCTGCGCTGCAAGGTCTGCGAACAGTTTCTTGAAAGGAACGGTGAATTGGTCCAGCCTCATCATCGCTGACGGTCCCGCTGTCTCCCAATCAGGGAATGAGGTCAGCAGGCCAACGGTGAACAGCTCAGGGAACAGCACATAATCCGAATCCAGCGGCACTTCCTCCATCAGCCCTCGAACCTGCCGCTCAAAGTCTTCAAAGCCGGATACACGCTCTGCGCGGAACTGTACAGCAGAAATACGAATGTTTGTCATAGTTGCCTCCTATTTAACCAGTGTAGGCTTTCTCTTATGAGTTGCTTGCATCTGCCTCGTTATCGGTATAGGCATCATAAATTTCCCCTAGCGTTGCGAACCAGGCTCCGCGCGATTCCATATGCTGAATCAGCTTCTCCAGCATTTGAATGTTATGCGCCCGGCCAATCGTCTGCGGATGTGTCGTCAGCACATAACATGCGCCCTCTTCATTGTCACAAGCATAGTCAAAAATATCTCTCCAACGCTCGAATACCTCATGCGTAGAGCGCATGCCTTCCGCTCCGCCAATGACATATTCTTGGGTTGGAAAATCATCCAAATACCATGAAACCGGAATTTCCACGATTCGGCTAGGCGGGCCAAATACATTCGCCTTGTCCATATTAATCTCTACGACTTCCCTTGGGCGGTAGGGATGCAAATCATTGCCCATCAGACTGCTGTCATAGCTGAATCCGTGCTTCTCCAGCAGCTTCAAGGTATTGGGGCTGTAATCCCATGCAGGCGAGCGGTAGCCGCGCGGCTTGACCCCCAGCCTATCCAGCGCCGTAAAGCCGCGGAGCAAAATTTCTTCCTCTTCTTCATAGCTCATATGGGTTGGATTTTCATGCGCATAACCGTGATGGCAGATTTCATGTCCGGCGGCTACGATTTCACGACATACCTCCATATGCGTGTCGATCGTATGGCCCGGAATGCACCAGGTTGTCGTGATGCCGTATTTGCGGAACAAATGAAGTAGGCGAGGTGCGCCCACCTCTGCGCAAAATTCGCCGCGTGACAGATAGGCAGGCGAGAAGCGGTCGAATGTCCCCATCCATACGGATGCTGCATCAAAATCGACACCGATGTTGACGGCGACCTTTTTTCCTGTAGGAAGTTTCACCTTACCAGATCGTTGCATTTTTAACCCTCCCGTTAACTTTTCTCACATGATTTTGTCATTCGTCTGATTTAGGGCTTAAAGCCAGTTGCATTTGCCCCAGCCGCTTAAATTCATTATAAGATCGCTTACAAAACAAAAAAACTCTAACAATTTGCGGAAAGGTGTACTTTTTCACGGTATCAGGTTAATATTTCCTACACATTCATGCATTTATTTTTCAAATAACACTTGTCAAGCTCTTTACTATTCATGATATATTAATTAACAAGCGTTATAAAAGTCTATCGTCTACACCATGATCGGAAATTAAAGGAGGGTCCCGGTGGCGAGAGTGCCTTTGAGTGTAAAATATAAAATGATGCTTGTTCATACCATCGTCATTATGATTCCGATAATTGCTGTCCAGTGGTTGGCTTTTCAGGCGCTGAGCAGCAAGCTCTACGATAATGTTGTGGAGAGTAATCTCAATATTTTAGATGAAGCAAGCAACAGCCTGATCTTTCTTAATCTCAATGCGCTGCAGCTGGAGGATAAAGGAAACGATCAGGTCCAGCAATTTATTTTTTACGGCCTTGCCAATACCGCCATGGGAAAAGACAGCGACGTCATTATTAGCAACCATAGCGGGCAAACATTATTTTCCACGAATAAGCATCTCGCTTCCAAGCATCTGCATGAACAAATTTTCACATCCAAGGAGGGCAAAGGCTCATTTACCGTCGATTATCTGCATGTCAAACGGGTCGTCTTCTATTCGTATAATGCTTTCGCAGACTGGTACATTATTGTGTACACGCCGGAATCATCCATTATGGAAAAACTGTCGTACATTCATCATTTAATGGGTATTCTGATGCTTTCGAGCGGAATTATGTGCGTCGTGCTCATTATTATTCTATCGATCTACTATTCGGGACCGATTATTTTGTTAAATCGGAAAATGCGGCAATACGCCACCGGAAAAATCGATATGATGCGCCCACACCGGCGCCAAGACGAGGTTGAGGAATTGGAGGGCTACTTCGAGGACATCGTTATTCGGCTGAAGGAAAGCGTAAATCGGGAATATGAGATGAAAATGAAATCCGATAAAGCGAAGCTGCTGGCGCTGCAAGCACAAATCAATCCGCATTTTCTCCATAATGCACTGGAAACGATCAATTCCATTGCCCTGATCCACCGTGTGCCGCTCATTTCAGAGCTTGCTCGCTCCTTGTCCCAGATGTTCCGCTACAATATTGTCAATGAGGAGAAGCTGGTAACAATCGATGATGAGCTTCATCATATTGAGCATTATTTGAAGGTTCAATTAATCCGCTTCGATCAAGCGATTCAAACGAAAATCGATATTGATCCCAACGTTCGAAAGAGCCGCACGATCAAATTCGTCCTGCAGCCTATTGTTGAAAATAGCATTGTGCACGGCTTTCGAAATATAGACAAGGAAGGCTTTATTAACATTACCGGGTACTGCGAACGAAGCCGGGTTATTCTCACCGTCCGCGACTCCGGCGAAGGCATGAGCGAGGAAGATGTCCAGCAAATGAACGATAAGCTTGGCAATTTGGACATGTCGCTTAGCCTAGAGCAGGATTCGCAGGAATCAGCTGGGCATAATCGCGCTTATGAATACGGAATCGGCATATACAACGTCAATAACCGCATCAAGCTTGCTTTTGGCGAGCAATACGGCCTCACTTACCGCGCTATGGAGGAAGGACTGCTGGTCATCATTACATTGCCTTATCAACCGGAGGGATAATCATGTACAAGACTATCATTGTGGAAGATGAGCCATGGATTCGCAAAGGAATTGAAGAGGTTATCCCTTGGAATGAGCTGCCGCTGCTGCATGCTGGAAGCTTCCGCGATGGCCTGGAGGCGCTGGAATGGTTGGCTTGCAATGAAGCCGATATCATCATTACTGATATTCGAATGCCCAAGGTGGACGGCATTGAAATGCTGGGCCGGATTGCGGCCACAAACGGCAAGCAGCCAAAATGCATCATTTTATCCGGATACGATGATTTTAGTTATGCTAAAAAAGCGATTGCTTACGGGGTTAAAGAATATTTGCTGAAGCCGATTAACCCCCAGGAAATAGCGAGCGCCATGGAGAAGCTAACCGTTGAACTAGACAAGGAAAGCAGCACGCGCAATATAGAGCTGAAAAATCGTGTTTGCGAAATTATTCTTGACGACACGACACTGGCTGCCTGCGAGGAGCTGCCTTATTCAAGCCTTTGTCTGCTGCTTGCAAATGAGCCGCTTCCGCAGCAAAGCGAGCTTCAGTCAGGGATTACCCTCATCGCCATTCCGCTTGGCTCGCATACGGTGTATTGCGCGGCTTCTGACGAGAAGGACAAGCTTGCCGAATGGCTGAAGCTCCTCCCTCCGTTTGAAGCTAATGCAGCAAGGGTATCCAGTGCTATTTTTAATGGGGATGCCCATTCTTTGCAGCAAGCCTACCGAGAAGCCGAAAAACAACTGCATATGCTGCGTTGCTCGACTACCGCAAGTCAGGTGGGCTTGACGCCACAGGATGAGAACAGCTTTGCACTTTCGGTTCAGAAGGAAGGCAAGCAAGCGGTGTTAAAGCTGCTTGAGGAATATGAGCAGCGGTTCCACACCTTTGAGGAACGGTGGATTGTGTATTTGCAGCTCTGGATTTCTATCAGCAAACATGCAACGAGTCCTTCCTGCCTGGAAGGACTGCAATCGTTGAACGAGCTTAAACGCACGAACACGCTTGTGTCGCTGGCCGCTTGGCGTTCGCAGCAGCTCGAGCCCCTTATTGACAAGCTGGCAGATGGCGTGCTGGCGACGAATGGCTCCAGCTCTCATACCGCACTTAGCATTAAACGATATGTGGAACAAAACTATCGCAACTCTTCCCTGTCGCTGCTGGAGGCAGCCGAGCGGTTTCAGCTGTCCTTCTCCTACTTGAGCAGCTTGTTCAAATCGCAATATGGCGTCAATTTCACTGTATTCGTTACAAACCTGAGGGTAGAGGAAGCTAAGCGAATGCTCTCCACCTCTAGGCAAACGGTCTATGAAATTGGCGAGCTGGTCGGCTTTAATGATGTGAAATATTTTGTTCGCGTCTTCAAGAAAGTGACGGGAATAACGCCCAGCTCCTATCGGGAATTAAATGGGAGCCTCTAAGCGTCTTTTAACCACTAAAACGTACACCCAGCTTGAATATTTGGAATTTACCGCCGCCAGCGTTCCTCCTATCCTAGTTATATAAAGACAGTTGTATAACTTACCTGGAGGTGCATACGGCATGAAACGTTTGCAAAATAAAGTAGCCCTTGTCACAGGAGCAGCCGGAGGAATTGGAGCCGCTATAGCCGCTGTCTTCGCAGCCGAAGGCGCCAAGGTTGTGCTGACAGACCTATCGGAACCCGCGCTGAAAGAAACCGCTGAAGCTATTTGCGAAACGGGCGGCGATGTTTACCCCCTTGCTCAGGATGTCTCATCGGAGCAACAATGGCAGCATGTGACCCAACAGGCCGTCCAGCGTTATGGAAAACTAAATATTTTGGTCAATAATGCAGGCATCGCTTCGCCCTTCAACGTGGAGGAGGAAACGGTGGAGCGTTGGGATAAGGTTCAGGCGGTCAACTCCCGCGGCGTGTTTCTAGGCATGAAATACGCCGTGCCTGAAATCCGCAAAGCCGGAGGAGGCTCCATCATTAATATTTCTTCGATTTTCGGCATCATTGGCGCAGGTGGAGAAGCTGCCTATCACGCCTCCAAGGGAGCCGTGCGGCTGTTGACAAAAACGACAGCGATCGATTTAGCCAAAGACTTTATTCGTGTCAACTCCATTCATCCCGGAATGATTGAAACGCCGATGACCGAGCATAAACTGACCAATCCCGCGGGATTTGAAGCAGCCAAGCAGGTTACGCCATGGCCAAGGCTCGGCAAGCCGACTGACATCGCTTATGGTGCGCTGTATCTCGCATCGGATGAGTCTAGCTTCGTCACCGGCTCCGAGCTCGTCATTGACGGCGGCTGGGTTGCTCATTAATTCGCAGAGCTGTTATTTGTTTTTTTAGCTCAGCACTCCAAGTTATTTTTTTGTTTTGCCGGCTTTCTCCGTTTTTTCACTTTTATCGCTTATCTTATAGAGGCCGGCAAGCACATACAAACAAACTATAACCTTTAGGAGTGATTGAACAATGAAAAAACTAATTCCGATTACCCTGGGCCTTGCCCTTACCTTCTCCAGCTCTGCATTTGCTGCACAAACGATAAATTCCGCAGCACCAGTCAAGACAGCTGCAGCGATTACCGCTTCCAGCCAAACAGCGATTAAAACAGCAACAAGCGGCGGCTTTACCGTCAAAACCGACATGAACGCCATCATTACCAGCCAACCTCTGCTCAAGCTGCTGAATGTAACGCGTGACGAACTGAACACTCAGCTGAAAGCGGGCAAAACGCTGGAAACGATTGCCAAGGCGAAAGGCGTATCAACAGACAAGGTCATCAGCTGCTTAATGCTGACGCAAACGACCCAAATCGCAGCCAATGTCAAAGCAGGCAAGCTGACGCAAGCTAAATCGACCCAAGTCGTAAATGAGCTGAAAACACAAATTAAAAAAGCCGTTCAGCAAAAGTACGTTACAACGACGACTACCACGACTACGACAAAAACAACGACGACGAGTAAAACTGCCGCAGATAGCAAAAGCAGCGCGGTAGACAATGAACGACTAAACGCAGCCGCCAAGGCGCTGGGACTTACCGAAGCGCAGCTTAAAAAGCAGGCGGAAGCGGGAAAATCGATCGTCCAAGTTGCCAAAACATATGATGTCAGCGAGCAAACTATTGCGAACGCTGTGTACAAGCAGGATCAGCAATGGCTGTCCGAGCAGCTGCAAGTAAAATGGGAGAAAACAGACGGCACAGCTAAAGGAGCCAATGAGGATCTTCAGCGTTTAGTCGATGACGGCTATCTTTCCAAAGCGGCTTCTTCCATCGGCGTCACACAGCAAAGCCTGCTGAAGCAGCTTCAGGAAGGCAAGTCCTTAAATGAAGTATGCGAGCAAAATAATGCCGATACCGCTAAGCTTGCCAGCGCTCTTGAAGCCCATTGCAAGGATCAAATTGCCAGCCAGATTAAAACAGCCGGCGAGCATTTTGAATAACCCCGCTTGAACCTTTCCAGCAGCATCTCGCGCAAGGCCGACTCTATTCGGCCTTGCGTTTTTTCGTGCCCTTCCATTTGACCGGAAAAATCGGTAAAATGGTAGAGAATTGTTCAGCAATATGGATAGCAAGCCCATTTTACAAATAGGAAGGAATAATTAAATATGATCATTCAACCTAAAACACGCGGTTTTATTTGTACGACAGCACACCCGGAAGGCTGCGCTGAGCAAGTCCATCGTCAAATCAAGTATGTTGCATCCAAGCCAGCTATTGCAGGACCGCGCAATGTGCTCGTAATCGGCGCTTCTACAGGCTACGGCCTGGCATCGCGCATCGTATCTTCCTTTGCAGCTGGGGCCAATACGATTGGCGTTTATTTCGACAAAGCCGCTGAAGGCGCGCGTACCGCTTCCGCAGGCTGGTACAATTCCGCTGCTTTCGAGAAAGCCGCAGCTGAAGCTGGCCGCAAATCGTATAGCATCGTCGGCGACGCTTTCTCTGATGAGATCAAAGCCCAAACGATTGACCTGATCCGCAGCGAACTGGGCAGCATTGATCTGGTCGTGTACAGCGTAGCTTCGCCTCGCCGTACCCATCCGAAAACTGGTGAAACCTTTTCTTCAGTCATTAAGCCGATTGGCGAAACCTATACGAACAAAACGGTTAACTTCCACAGCGGCGATGTAACGGAAGCTACGATTGAGCCGGCAACTGAGGAAGAAATCAGCCAGACGATTGCCGTTATGGGCGGAGAAGACTGGCAAATGTGGATCGACCAGCTTGAGGAAGCAGGCGTACTGGCAGACGGCGCAACGACTGTTGCCTACTCCTATATCGGACCGGAAATTACGCATGCAGTTTACCGTGAAGGAACGATTGGTTATGCTAAAAATGACCTCGAAGCAACGGCGAAGCGACTGAGCGAGCAGCTCAGCACGAAAGGCGGACGTGCCTATGTGTCCGTCAACAAAGCGCTTGTTACCCAATCCAGTTCGGCGATTCCGGTTGTACCTCTGTACATTTCCGCGCTGTATAAGGTGATGAAAGAAAAAGGAACGCATGAGGGCTGCATTGAGCAAATGTACCGCCTGTTCTCTGATCGCCTGTATAATGCTTCTGGAGAAACGCTCGTTGATGACAGAGGCCTCATCCGCGTTGACGATTGGGAAATGAGACCTGAAATTCAAGCTGAGGTTGCAAAGCTATGGTCAGAGCTAACTACAGAAAATGTGTACGAGCTGTCCGACCTTGCTGGCTACCGCAAAGAGTTTTTCCAGCTGTTCGGCTTTGAGACCGACGGCATTGATTATGAAGCTGATGCCAATCCGGATGTTGCAATCCCCAACCTTCGTTAATCGCTATATTTGATAAGACAGCCTCCAAACTTGCGTTAATCGCAGGCCTGGAGGCTTTTTTTTATTTTATATTTCAGCTGCCAGCAAGTCAGGAGTTTGTTGCCTTTAAACGAAAACCCTCGTCCAAACTGACGCTAGCTTCTTAAATTGAACGAACTATGACTTGAATCTGACCTCCTTCAATGTATAATGGAATGTAGTAGTTTTTCGTAGCAAACTTGAGTTTACGCTTTCGAAGCAGTTTTGCTGCGCAAAACTTAAGTTTATGCTTTCGAAGCAGCTTTGCTGCGCAAAACTTAAGTTTACGCTTTCGAAGCAGTTTTGCTGCGCAAAACTTTAAGGAGGAGCACAATGCAGAAGGTAAAAATATTTTCGGGATCATCCAATCGCGCGCTTGCCGAGGAAATTTGTGGTTCACTCGGAATTCCGCTGGGCAATGTAGCGATATCCCGTCAGCAAAGCGGCGAAATTCACGTATCGTATGAAGAACCTATTCGGACATGCCACGTCTTTATTGTACAAGCGCTGTCCCATCCGGTTAATGAGCATTTAGTGGAATTGATGATTATGATCGATGCGGCGAAGCGCGCTTCCGCCAAAACCATCAATCTCGTCATTCCTTATTATGGATATGCGCGCCAGGAACGCAAATCCGCTCCTCGTGAGCCGATTTCCGCCAAGCTGGTTGCTGATGTGCTGACTACGGTCGGCGCTCACCGCATCATTACCGTGGATTTGCATGCAGATCCTATTCAAGGCTTTTTCGAAATTCCGGTCGATCATCTGACGGCTCTGGATCTCATTATCAGACATTTGAAAAGCCAAAATATCGTCAATCCCGTCGTCGTTTCGCCGGATGCTGGACGAGCTTCAACGGCTGAGAAGCTGGCGAACTATTTGGATTGCCCGTTTGCGATTATGATTAAAAACCGCCCTGCCCACAACCAATCGGAAATTACCCATATTATCGGTGAAGTAGAAGGCATGACGCCGATTATTATTGAGGATCTGATCGATACGGGCAGTACCATCGTAAACGTCGTAGAAGCGCTCCACAAAAAAGGCGCTCATGACGCCTACGTTTGCGCGACTCACGGCTTGTTCTCGGCCAACGCCATTGAGAAGCTGACGCATCCGAACATCCGCCAGGTTGTTGTAACGGATACGATTGCGCTGAGCGATCATTCGGACAAGTTTTTTGTTCTGCCGATGTCGCCACTCATTGCAACCGCCATTAAGATCATTTCCGAAGGCGGCTCGCTCGATAAGCTCTTCAAAATCGGCGGCTAATCTTTTATAGCCATACATGCCGCAATGGCGGCAACGCAAAAACGCATCGGAGTGCTGCCAGCAAGCAGCCCTCCGATGCGTTTTATTATAAAAGCTTAGTTAACCCACTGCACAATCTCCTCTAAAGGCAGCCTTGATTTCGGGCGCTTCGGCTCAGCGAGCCGGTAGCCAAAAGCGGCCATTACGGACACTTCCATATTCCCGCCCTCCAGCAGCCCTTCCCCGTCCAACATCGCATGCACCTGATCCAGATTAAAGCCTTCAATCGGACAGGAATCAATGCCAATTTGTGCTGCTGCGGTCATCATGTTGGCAAGCGGGATATACGTTTGCTTCGACGACCAATCCAGCAGGGTACGCTCATTATCCAGCAAATGCAGATCAGACTCCTGAAAAGCCTTGTAAATAACAGGAACCTTCTGATAAACTTCCTCGCGCATCCCTTTAACCTGCGTGTACATATACTTCATATATTCCGAATCATAGCGCACATTGCGGCGGGCTAGAATAACGATAAAATGGCTTGCCGTTTCCAGCTGTTTCTTCGCTCCCCAGGAAACTTCAGCCAGCTTCGCGCGCAGCGCCTGGTTTTGAATAATGGTAAATTTCCATGGCTCCAGCCCAACGGAACTAGGAGACAGCCTGCCCGTTTCCAAAATAAAATGAAAATCCTCATCGGATATTTTTCGCTCGGGGTCAAATTCCTTCGTCGCATGCCTGAACCACAACGCGTCCAGAATTTGCTGTTTTTTTGCTTCGTAATCGTTCATGCCTCGCTTCCTTTCCAAACCGATAAATTAATCATAATGGAATTTTCGGACTGGAACAAGAGGACGCCTTTATGCCGCCTGCCAGGCTCCCTACCACTTGTAAACAAGCGAACAACGCCCGCCAGCATCAGTTTACTGACAATGGCGGGCGTTATTAAATAGCCATGCATAGGCATTAAATCGGCATGTTATTTCTTACTGTGCTTGCCGCCAGCATATTTTGCCGTCCTTGCATCCTGAATGACACCGCTCCAGTTCAGCCCGTAGCCGAAATCGTACGCATGGCCTGCTGTGTCCACATACACATCCATATCATGCGGCGTGTCTTCAAGCTGCTCCTCTACCGTCCTCATATCCAGCGGCATTTGGAAAGGCAGCAAACCAGATGGCTCAGAAGCACCGATAAGCGTCTCCAGCAGCGCCTGCTCCTGCAAGCCAAAATGGGCAATAATCGCATCGGCTTCAGCTTCAAATTCAGCGACTACCGCAGGGTTGCTGAGCGTAATCGAAACGATGACGGGCTTGCCCTTCATTTTCGCTTTCGTGTCCAGCACCATATCCAGATCGGATTCATTCGCAACGTTAACCGTCTTCCCTTTGTAGCTGCGATTCAGCACATCGCGGGCATCGCCTGCAAGACTCGTCTCACGTGCATGTACAGCCGTATACGGACGGTATTGAAGGCTGACCGGCACATAGCCATTTCCGCCCGCTTCGGCGTTTGCCTTGCTGTAGCCCATCGTGCTATGCGGGCTTTCGATGCACACCAATGCGAAATCCGCCTGCTCCGGGTTGTCCGTCACTTCAAAATACTTCTGGACCGTATCCACACTAATTGGATAACCCTCGAAGGACGGTGTCGGCAGGCCGAGCCAGCTCGCACCCTCCGGCCGGAACTTCCTAGGAATATAGACGGTCAGGCGTCCGCTTGCAGCAGGCAGCGGCAGCGTTTGCCCTTCATTTTTCAGCAGCACCATCGATTTCAGCTGGGCTTCATAGCCTGCCGCCATGAAAGTCGGGGAACCGACCGTCGCAGCCGTCTGCGCCACTTCCAAATAAGGATTTTCAAAGAGGCCAAGCCGGAAAATATTTTTCAGCAGCCGCACCGCCGATTGCTCGAAACGGCTGCGCATGAACGCCTCGCCATGCTGCTGCACGCCGATCTGATAAGCTTCAATAACCGGACCCGTCTCATTGTTGCCGCCAAATTGGTCTACGCCAGCCATGAGCAGCTTGTAATGGCGCTCCGCTATGCTGTAGCCTTCCTCCACACCCCAGCAGCGGCCGCCGCTCATCAGCCTCGTAATGTCATCGCCTTCATCTGCAGTAATGCCCCAGTCCGTGCAGACGACGCCATCGTAGCCGTACCGCTCGCGCAGCAAATCGTTTATGAGGTAGCTGTTGTAGGAGTTGCCGACATTTTCGCCGTTAACCGGGTCTTGTCCCTGCGAAATCGTATAATAAGGCATAACCGCAGAAGCTTTGCCGGTCTTGCCATCCAGCTTGAACGCCCCTTCCGTAAAAGGACGCAAATGCTGCTCAAATTGCTCTCCCGGATAAACGGCATATTTGCCATAGCCAAAATGCGCATCGCGGCCGCCTTCACCCGAGCCCCCGCCCGGCCAATGCTTCACCATCGCATTCACGCTGTCATAGCCCCAGCCTTCAGCAATTTCCTGCTCGCCCTCTGACGTCTGGAAGCCGTCAATATAAGCACGGCCCATATCGGTGGACAGTTGGGGATCTTCGCCGAAGGTCATGCCAAAACGGAACCAGCGCGGATCGGTGCCAATATCGACCTGCGGCGACAGCGCCGTGCCAATGCCGAGCGCCCGATACTCCTTGGCTGCAACCTCGCCGAATTTTTTGGCTTCCTCTGGATTAAACGTAGCGGCAAGCCCCATCGTCTCCGGCCACATCGAGATGCTGCCGCCAGCTCCGGCATTAAATTCCTTCGTCGAATCTGTCGCATGCCGCGGATCAGAGCTCGTATTTACCGGGATGCCCAGCCCCAAGCCTTCAACGTACGCCTGCATCGTGTTGTTCCACTGCGCCGCCGTTTCCGGGCTTTCCACCATCGTCAGCAGCACATGGCGCAAATGATCCTGCTCCAGAAAAGCAAGCTGCTGGTCCGTCAGCGCATGCGAGTCTGCGCCACTATCCGCGTAAGTTTTCCCCCCATAGGTGCCGGGGTGCCAGCCCAGGCTAGCGGGAACGGCCTGATGGCTGCTGTAGAGCATAAGCCCGGCAATTTGCTCGACACTCATTTTCGAAGCGAGATCTTCGGCCCGCTCCTGCGGACTAAGCCGCCAATCCTCATATTTATCCAGCTTGCCATCCTTGTTCAAATCTTTAAAATAAAAACCGTCCTGCTCCAAAATACGGACGCCGGACAAGGTGGAATAGCCGAGCTTCGGTCCATTTTTATTATGAATATATTGAATAGTAGAAGCCTGATCACGCTTGTCTGTCAAACCGATCCCATCCCTTCGCTTACCTGTAGATGCCTTGCTTACCTTCTAATTATAGCGAATTTGGCCATGCTCAGGCTAATCGTATTCCGACTTTTTAGTTGTGCTATTAAGACTATTATTGAAAAAATGGCTGCAGAGCATGTTCGCGCTCCGCAGCCATTAAAAGATCGGTCGGTGACTTCCGTTCCTTCACCGTTTTATTAACCCAGCCCACTGCCTAATTCGCTTATTTCTCGAACAGGGTTTGTGCATCGTCAAGCGCCATGCTGTGGCCTAGCGACGAATAATCAAGCCATTTTTGCCCGTCAAGCACATAGACATGGTTGTTCTTTACAGCCTTCAGATTGAGCCATACTGGATTTTGCTCCAGCTGCTCGAAATTCGCTTTCGCCTCATTGCCTTTGCTGATGATGACGAAAATCGCATCTGCGTCAAAATCAGGCAGCACCTCCTGCGAAATGACGGCATAAGGCTCATCCGTAATTTTTTCAACGCCCGTTGCCGGAGTCAGCCCCAAATCCTCGAACATAATCGGTCCTACCGGACGTTTCATGCCCATGACGCGAAGCTCCTTCGCTGTTGTGCGAATCGCCATCACCTTGGCATCAGCGCCAAGCTTGCTGTTGATAAGGGTCTTCACGCTATCCGCTTTCGCTTCATAATCTTTAATAAACTGCTCCGCTTCCGCCTGCTTGTCGACATGCTCGGCAATCCGCTTTAAATGATCTCTCCATGTGCCATTATCCATATCGATGGAAATCGTCGGGGCAATTTTCTCGAATTTGGCGAGGTCTGCGCCGGAGTATACTTCATCGATGTAGATAACATCAGGCTTCAGCGCCAGCACAGCTTCCATATCCGGATCTGTAACAACGCCAAGCTTCGCTGTTCCCTTCAGACGATCCGCCACATGGGGCAGGAAGTCCTTCACGTCGCCGCCGACAACCGAGCCAGCTGGTTTAATTCCTAGAGCAAGCAGATTGTTCGTAATATGAATGGACATGGAGGCAATTTTCACATCAGGGCCATGCGGCTCCACATGTTCAGCGCTCGGTGAAGCGCTCGCTCCTGCATCAGCTTCGGCCCCTTGACCTGCATTGCTCCCATTCGTGCTTTGTGGCGAGGCAGCCTGTCCACATGCCGCCAGCATTGCCACGATAATAAGGCTGATTAGCGACAGCAGCGCTTTAGAAGAAAACCGTGATTTTTTCATAACTCGTTAAGTCCCCCGTATTCATCGTCTGAACGTCCGTTCAGCGTTTACTATAATTAGTTATTTCAAAACCATTCCTTACCTATCCGATCTACCCTCCTTCACTTCACTTCACTGCCCTGCTCAAACTTTCTTCCTGAACAGCATGTACAGAAAATACGGCCCGCCTATAAGGGCAACGATGACACCGGCTGGAATCGCATTAGGCTGAAAAATAGACCGTCCAATCGTATCCGCAGCTACGAGTATCACAAGCCCGATGCTAGCCGCCGCTGGCAAAAAATAGCGATGCTGAGGACCCGCTAGCCTGCGTGCCAAATGCGGCGCTACAAGTCCGATAAAACCAATACCGCCGGTCATGGAGACGCTGGCGCAGGACAAAGCTACGGCAAGAATAAGCATGAGCAGCCGATTTCGCGTAACGCTGCTACCTACGCCTGAAGCGATTTCATCGCCAAAGCTGAATAAATCCAGCGTCTTCGATTTTAAGTAAATGATCGGCACTAAAATAACGATCCACGGCAGCAGCGCCCAGACGTTGATCCAATCTCTGCCCCACACGCTTCCCGCGAGCCAACGAGCAGCGAAAGCATAGGTATCCGGGTCAAGCTTAAGGGAAAGGAACAATGTAATCGCACTTACGCCTGCTTCTATCGCAATCCCTACAAGAATGAGCCGAATCGGCATAATTCCCTGCTGCCTGTCATACGCCAGCAAAATAATGATGATGGCAATCACGCTGCCTCCGGCAAACGTAAACATCGGAATGAGCATCGCAAGCGAGCCCTCCATCGTCCGAAAGAAGGAGACAAATACGATTAGCCCGAAGGCGGCTCCGGCATGCAGGCCCAAAATGCCCGGATCAGCCAGCGCATTGCGCGATACGCCCTGCAGCACCGCTCCGGCTACGCCAAGGCCGATGCCGCCTAGCATCGTGACAATGATGCGCGGCAGCCGGTAGTCAAGCAAAATCATCTGCTCCTCCGTCGTTCCCCCGCCCAGAAGCGTCTGCCAAACCGCAAGCGGCGATAAACGAATCGTCCCTGTGTTTAAACCAATCATAATGACCACAATAGCCAAAATAAACATGACGATGCTTACCGTAATCGCTCTGCGAGCTCGGTATGCCGATTGATCCATGACTACAGCTCCCTCCTCTCTTTACGTGCTAAATAGAGGAAAAATGGAACGCCGACCATAGCGACCATTGCGCCAATGGCAAATTCCCGCGGGGGATTGACCATCCGCGATGCATAATCAGCCCAGACGAGCAGGCTTCCGCCAAGCAGCGCCGAAAGTGGCAGCACAAACCGGTAATCGACGCCAACGATCCGGCGGGCAATATGCGGGATAACAAGCCCGACAAAAGCGATAGAGCCGGCAGCTGACACCGAAGCTCCTGCCAACACTACAGCTATGAGCAGGCCGAGTATGCGGATGCGGGTTGTTTTAATACCCAGTCCCGTCGCCGCTTCTTCACCAAGCGAGAGAAACGTAATGGGGCGTCCGAGCAGCATCGCACCTGCCAGGCCAGCAAGTATAACAGGGGCCAGCAGCTTCAAATGCATCCACTTAATGCCCGCTACACCGCCTGCATACCAGAACGCCAAATCTTGGCTGAGGTCAAAATAAATCGCAATGCCAGTACTAAGCGAATGCAAAATAGCAGCAACAACAGCGCCAGCAATCGTCAGCCGCAGCGATGTAAGTCCGCCCGGAGCCGCCGAGCCCAGCAGCATGATGAACAAGGTACTTAAAGCAGCGCCGATGAAGGAGAGCAGCATTAATTGCGAATAGGATAACGCCGGAAGCAGCGCAAAGCAAAGCGCTACAACGAAAGCCGCCCCGGCATTTACACCCAGCAAGCCTGTATCCGCCATTGGATTGCGGGTTACCCCTTGCATAATAGCGCCTGCTACGGCAAAGGCCATACCCGTAAGTGCTGCGCCCAATACGCGCGGCAGTCTCAGCTCATGTATAATTTGATGCGGCGTCAAGCTGGCATTATAATCGAAAACAGCCGTCCACACCGTATGCAAATCCATTTCCTTAGCGCCACCCGACACAGCTATAAACAGCGAGAACCCCAGCCATGCGCAGCCTGCAATAAGCGATAAACTAATCGTATATCCTTTGTTCCATTTCATACGCTTTTACCCGTAAAGCCTCCCCAAATATCAATATTGATAATCATTATCATCTTCTTCATTATAACGATTCCCGCTTTCCCGTACATGACATAATTCAAGATCGCCATATGGATTATTCTCAGGTTTACAGCGATAATCTATTCGGTGAAAGCAGCAATTGCCTCGCTTCCTCCATCTGCAACTCTATGCCATAAGGGGCGTAGACGATCCATTTTGTTTTATCGAGGAAATAGACACGATCATTTTTCACGGCGGGAAAGCTTCTCCACACCGCATTCGTTTTCAGCAATTCTACGAGAAGCTTATGCTCCGCCTCGTCCGAGAAAGCGAGAAACAAATAATCGGCTTCATAACCGGCCAGCTCCTCGGGCTGTATCGAAACCCAGTTGAAACCCGTTCCCGGCGCATGCTGCGCGAGCTTCTCACGGATTTTAGCAGGCGGTGATAGCTGCAGCGAGCGATAAAGCACATGCCCAATGTTGCGGGTGCCATAAATGCGCAGCTCCTCCTGGCGTGCGACGCATATCGTCGCTGTCGTGCCTATGGAAAAAGAGCGCAGCAAGCTTCTGCGGATCTGCTCCGCCTTGCGTTCATGGCGATCCAGCCATTTTCGCGCAGCCTCCTGCCTGCCCGTCAGTTCGGCCAGCTCATGCATATGGCTGTATATATCCATCGTTGACCAAGGTATGCCTACAATTGGCGCTACGTCATTCACATGCTTGAGCGCCTTCGCCAGCACATTATCTTTGCAAATAAACAAATCCGGCTGCACTTCAAGAAAAATTTGGCGCCCGATTTCCCAAGGATCGACCGCATGCTTTGGCAGCTCCAGCTCCCTGGTCACAATAGGCAAATGCCTATGAACCTGGGCTGCGCAAATGTCCAATCCCAGCGTAAATAGATGATCTGTATAGGCATAGGAAAGCGAGCTTATTTTTAAATCCCGATTCCGCGTGTAAACCGTCGGCGCATAACCGCTCGTTGCCTTGAAGCGGCGGCTGAAATAAAATTCGTCCCCATAGCCGACATCCCCGGCAATATCATGAATCGGCTTATCCGTCAGCAGCAGCAGCTCCTTCGCCTTGTTCATCCGCAGATCGGTTAGAAAAGCGACCGGCGTCTTATTCATCACTTTTTTGAACACCTGTGAATAATAAGACGGGTGCAGTTGGGCAATTTCAGCAAGCTTATCCACTCGAATGTCTTCGCGAAAATGGGTTTGCATATAGCGCAGCGTCAGCCCCAGCCGCTCTTCCAAATCATTCGCCGCAGCGGGAGCCGCCTGCGCAATAAAACTTTCTAGCATTTCGTGCAAATAATGCTGCTCCAGAAACCGGCTGCTCTCCCGCATACCGCTCTGTTCAGCCGTCAGCAAATAAAGCAGTCGCTTGAAGCGGCTTCCTTTGAGCTTAATAAGCCCTTCCACCGGGAACTCCAGCACTCGCTCATATGCTCGCTGATCCTCTCCCCGCTCCTTTATACGGAATAAATCAAAAATCACCCACCGCAGCTCGACAGGCGCAGCTGTACTTAGAGATAGCTCAATTACCGTATTTGGTGAAAAAATGTAATAGCCATCGCGGGCAAGCTTCCCACGTTCCCCGTTTATGATCAGTTCTCCTCTGCCTTTCGCTGCATACAGCAGCGTATGGCTGAGCAGCGTTTGCCCGCCATCGGTCCAGCTTGGGGGGGAAGCGGCTTGCCTGGCTTGTTTAATTTCCAATAAAAAATCGGTCAAAAATGTCGTCATTTCCCGGACTCTCCCTCATTTGCCGCAGCAGGACAAGCACAGCTTGGATCGTTTAGCGCTGGACCTAGTCCGATTGTACGGTTTGCTGCTATTCATTATATAGAAAAAAAGTATCGCTGGCACCCTTATCTCTAGCGAGCAGCCTATCTCATCTGTATACAAATTGCCTCTGCTGGAAAAAATACCAGAACCTAAGCGAATCAACAGGGAGGATGTCTGCCGCTATGCCTGATAACTATACAGAGCAAAACAAACCGCATAGCGATTGCATCAGCACCGATTTACAGGAAAATATAGAAAAAATCCAGCGGCTTTTCGCCGATACCCCCGATATGGTTATCCGCCACCTCACCATTAAACAATCAGCCAAGCAGGCTTTGCTCATCTATATCGACGGGTTGAATGACAAAGCAGCCATTAATGACGATGTACTGCGCCCCCTTCAGCAGGAAATGACCGTCGGCAGTCAGGAAATTGCTGTCACGATTGGCCATTTGGAGCATTCGTACGATTGGGAGCATGTGGAGCTGGCGCTTTTTCAAGGAAACAGCCTTTTGTTTATCGATGGCAGTGAGCACGCCTATTCCCTTGATACGAAGGGGTGGCCGCAGCGCAGCATTGAAGATCCTCAGCTCGAATCGTCATTGAAAGGCGCGCATCAAGGTTTTCTGGAAACAGGTGATTTGAACATCGCCCTTATTCGCCGTTATATCCCCCACCGGGGACTTAAAATTAAACGGCTCACGGTAGGTCAGCGAGGGAAAACAACCGTTTCGATTTTGTACATTGAGGATATTGCAAACGAGAAGTATATTTCTAAGCTGGAACAACGGATTCAGCAAATTAATGTCGATGCCGTCATTAATACGGGTGAGCTGTGTGAATTTATTGAGGATAATCCTTTCTCGCTGTTCCCGCAGTTGATTACAACTGAGCGCCCGGACACAGCGGCCTCCCAATTGCTGCAAGGACGCTGCGCCGTTGTCGTCGACCGTTCTCCGAACGTGCTGATTGCACCTGTAACCTTTCTGTCCTTTTTTCAAAATATTGACGATTACAGCTCACGCTGGACGATAGCGACGTTTCTTCGTCTATTGCGCCTGTTTGCGTTTTTTATGGCAGCGTTTCTCCCAGCCTTCTATATTTCCGTCGTATCCTATCACTTTGAAATTATTCCGCTCAAGCTGCTGCTAACGCTCGGCGAATCAAGGGGACAGGTTCCTTTCCCTCCGTTTGTTGAAGCGATTCTCATGGAAATTACGCTGGAGCTGCTGCGGGAGGCGGGTATCCGGCTGCCTGCGCCCGTCGGGCAAACCGTAGGCATTGTCGGTGGTATCGTCATTGGACAAGCGGTTGTTCAAGCCGGGCTCATAAGCAACGTTATGGTTATTGTTGTCGCCTTTACGGCGATCTCGTCCTTCATTTTGCCTAACTATGACATGGTAGCGGCGGTGCGGTTGATCCGCTTTATTTTAATGATTTTGGCATCGATGTTTGGATTCGTTGGTCTTGTCATTGGTTTCATGACGATGATTGGGCATATTCTTGCGCTAAAATCGCTCGGCACCGCCTATGGCAGCCCTATTGGTCCTGTCCGGCTGGCGGATTTGAAGGATACGATTATCCGGATCCCTCTCTGGCTTATGGATAAACGTCCGCTCAGCACAGCTCCCAAACAGTCAGTAAGACAACGTCAAAGTCGGATACAGGAGGACACGGAATGAAAAGCTACGTTGGAAAGCAAATTACGCTTTTCCAGTTCATTGCCATCATTTCCGGCAGTCAGGTAAGCGTAGCGGTGCTTAGCCTGCCCAGACGTTTGGCTGAAACGGCAGGTACCGATGGCTGGATTTCCATTATTATTGGTTGGGCAGTTAGCCTGATCGCTGGCCTTTCCATTGTAGCCGTCATGAAATATTATCCTGAAGGCACCTTATTCGATCTATTGTCGGAATATATGGGACGCTGGGCCGGAGTATTGGCCGCTTTGCTGTTTGTGCTTTATTTTTTTTACCTGATGTATGATGGGCTTGTACGCACAATTCTCGTCACGAAAACGTGGCTGCTGCCGAATACGATGTCGTCCACACTTATGCTGCTTATGCTTATTCCAGCCTATTCCATTGTTCGGCATGGCATCCGCAACGTGGCGAGATATGCTGAGCTTGTTATTTGGATATCGCTTTGGATTCCCTTTGTATACTTGTTCACGCTTAGACATGCACATTGGCTGTATTTGCTGCCCATCTTCAAGGATGGCTGGATGCCTGTACTATCTGCCGTGAAGTCAACGATATATCCAATGCTGGGCATGGTCGAAATTTTCGTGCTGTATCCGCATCTAAAATATAAGCAATATGCAGCAAAAGGTATTGTAATCGCCAATTCTTTTACATCGCTGCTGTATCTGTTCGTTACGATTATTTGCTACGTATATTTCAGTCCGGAGGAAAGCCGATTCTACAATGATCCTGTTATTAGCGTGCTGAAGTCTATTGAGTTTAAATTTATAGAACGCATTGAGGTTACGTTTATTGCTTTCTATTTGTTTATCTTCTCGCTCATTTGGATTCCTACGCTGTATTTGGTATCCTATTGCATCTCCTGGATATTCAAGCGGGAAAGCAGCGCGCTCCCCCTTCACATACTCATCATTTTGCTTGTCGTTGGGACCTATTTTTATTTTCCCACTTACAATGTCAGCACCTATATGGCAAGCCAATTGACGTGGGTCGGACTTGCAATGGAGTATATTTTCCCAATTTGCCTGCTTGGCTATTTATGGCTAAGCAAGCTTTGGAGAAAAGAAAGGAGCAGCCCATGAGCCGTACCATCACCAGGCTGGCCATCATTGCTGTATTGTCGCTCATCCTTTCCAGCTGCGGTGATCAGCTTAATTTGGAAAATGCCACTATACCGCTTCTACTCGGGATGGACCTCGATAAAAATGATAAATTCCATTTTTATTTGACCACCCCAGTGTTCAGTAAAAATATTAAAAAGAAAAGCAGCGAAATGATCGGTGTCGCTAAAACACTGCGGCAGTCCAGATCCGAGCAGGATGCCCAATCAGCAGGCTCCACCCAAGGCCGCAATTACCAAATTATTCTGATAGGCAAGCGAATGCTGGAGCATGAGGGCTGGTTTCCAATGCTTGACGTCATTTACCGGGACGCTCGAAACACGATTACAGACCGGGTCGTTGTCGTTGATGGCTCCGTTCCAGAGATGCTGTATTTGAATCCGCCGGATCAGCCGATGCTGCCTATTTTGCTCCGCGGCATGGTGGATACTACCAGTTCCCATTCGGAAACGGTCAGTACGACGGCGCATGAGCTTCACCGGCAGTTTTTTGACAAGGGAGTCACCCCCTATGTTTCGCAGGTCAAAATCATTGGCGGCAAAGTACGAATTCAGGGAACAGCACTCCTATCGAAAACGGGCATATATAAGGGGCTCCTCAATGCCCAGGAAACAGTGCTAATGAGTATTTTACAGAAAAATGCATTGCCGGGCTTCAGTCTCTCCTACCAGCTGCCTGAAGAGCCGAAAAAAACGCCGTTTGCCACGAATACGGTCAGCTTCTCAACGGGGAAGGTCAAAACCAAAATTAAAACCGGCTTTAAAAACAACCGCTTCAAATTTGATATAAAAGTAAGCTTGGTTGTAGGCCTATCCGAGCATCTGTTTCCCTTCGATGTGTATCATGACAGCAAGCAGCTGGAGAATATGATTTCCCAGCAGGTAACCTCCCATTTCAATGCGCTTATCACCAAGTTTCAAAAGCTCGAAATTGATCCCATCGGGCTAGGCGTATACGCGAGAGCACACGAATACAAAGCGTTCAAAAAAGTTGAGGATGATTGGGCAAAAGTGCTGTCGCAGGCCGATATTACCGTGACAGCCAAAGTCAAAATCGCCGCAATGGGACCCATAAAATAAGATAAGCAGGCTATCCTTGACGGATGGCCTGCTTGCCTTGTTTATTAACGGTATAACGCTTCGTTCAAATGCTGGCTTATGTCTGCTTAATAATGTCGAGCTTGTCACCCGGTGCCATTACTTTGCCATTAAGGCCGCGTGCTTCCAGCTCCTGCACGAAGCTTTCGGCATCCTGCCTGATTGGCTCAAATGTATTATAGTGAACAGGAATAACGAGCTTAGCCCGGTACCATTCCGCTGCCTGAAGCGCTTCCTGCGGTCCCATTGTAAAATGGTCGCCGATAGGGATAAAGGCAACATCAATAACCTCTTGATCGCCGATAAGCTTCATATCGCTGAATAGCGCGGTGTCGCCGGCATGAAGGATTGTCAGCCCTTCGGAGCGAAGAACATAACCCGAAGCAAGACCGCCATATGTAATCGTCTGCTTTTCTTCGTCAATAATGCCTGATGTATGAATAGCTGGTACCATTTTGGCCTGCGCAAAGCCTAAATCGACGGTGCCTCCGATATTCATCGGTATCGTCTGTACACCTTTCCATGACATATACGCCGCTAGTTCAAAATTAGCTACAACAGGAGCATCATTTGCTTTAGCTATTGGCGCCGCATCCAAAATATGATCTTGATGAGCGTGTGTCAGAAGGACAGCATTCACTTTAATATCCTCAGGTTTCGTAACCGCCTGCCCATTTCCACTTATGAACGGATCAATAATCAGCGACTTGTCCCCTGTAATGAGCTGCACAGCAGAATGTCCATGATAAATAATTTGCATTGCTTCCTGCACTCCTTTAACGATAAGTTTGCTTGAAGTCCTCGTTTCCATATTACGCTCCTGCCTGCCGAGTTGCAACCTGTCGCGCTCAGCTCAGCCTTGAATACGCGCGGGGGCAAGCAAAAGGCGGCCAAACGATAATAACCGTTTGCCGCCCGCCAGGCTTGATGAAGTAGCTTTATAATGAAAAAAGTTTATTTTTGGCTGTTATCCTAGCTTAGTCCTTCAAGAATCCGATCCTGAATGATCGAGTCATCCTCAACAATCGTTGCTCCAGCCTTCATAATATAAATAATGCCTCCAAAAAAACAAGCCGTAAGAATCAAAAAACACAACATCGCTCACACCCCCTTGAACTATTTTCCTCTACCCTTATTATAGGAGAGTATTGAGGGCAGTGGAGCAGGAGAATTTAACAGGATGGTGAACATCTGCTGCTGTCTTCACATGAATTTGTACAAACGAAAATAAGCTTTGAATTTTATCCATTGTACAACTGGACTTAATCCATTATGCTAATCATCGATAATGATTATCAATATCCTTAAGACAACACAGGAGGAGAAACACAATGAAACAAGCAGGACGCATTATTTCCTTACTTACTACTGTCGCATTAATGGGGGCATTATTGTTGGCATGCGGAAGCAACACGGAGCAGTCAGCTGCTGAACAGGCAAGCACCGCTCCTGCTACAGAAGTGAGCAGCTCACCAGCTGCCGAAAGCCCGGCGGCTTCAGCGGAAGCTGAAACCGGAACGCGTTTATTCAAAGACTGGACAGGCCATGAGGTTGAAGTTCCGGTTACGCCTCAGCGCGTTATTTACCATGGCGAGACGACAGGCGATTTGCTCGCGCTTGGCGTTACACCTATCGGGGTGATGAAAAACACAGAAGGGTCCGTCTATGAGGAGCAAATTAAAGATGCGGAAGATGTTGGCTTTCCTATCAGCGTCGAAAAGTCATTGTCGCTTTCTCCTGATTTGATCATTTTCGGCAATTCGGATGACGCCCAATATGAGGCGCTTGCCAAAGTCGCACCAACCATTACCTTTGATACGTTTGCTCCGCTTGAGGACCGCATGCGCATTTTGGGCGACCTGCTTAATAAGAAGCAGGAAGCCGAGGATTGGATTGCCCAATATACAGCGAAAACAAAAGAAATGTGGGCTATGCTGCACGAGAACGGCTTGAAAGAAGGAGAAACCGCTTCCATCTTCACGATGTATCCAGGCAACCGCCTGTTCATTATGGCTAATGCTGGACTTCCACAAGCGGTTTACAACGAGGACGGCTTCAAGCCGACTCCTTTAATCCAGGAAATTATTGACGCTGGCGAAGGCTTCCGGGAAATCTCTTCGGAAATTTTGCCTGAAGCCGCCGGCGATCGAATTTTCATTTTGAACCCTGTACCTGAGGATGCCAAGAAAGATACGGAAGAATTGCTGAAAAGCACAATTTGGAAAAACCTCCCTGCTGTAAAAGAAGGAAAAGTATACTACTTTGACATTCAGAAAGCTTCCAGCGACGCAGCTTCCCGCGACTGGCTGATTGACGCGCTGCCAGCAGAAATTTTGAAAAAATAACGTTTAATGCACAAGCTTCGTTACAAATAATAAACGATACAGGTTGAGTTACAGGGCATGATTTAGCCCTGACTCGGCCTGTTTTCTTTTTCGTCCATTCGCTTCCCCTCCATTCTATGGCATAATGAAAGGAAACAAAGCAATCCTATTGCTAATGAACTTAAAAGTAAGGAGTCCCGCTCGCATGACTGCCCATGAAACCCCGTCCGTTCCGCTTCACCACCTTATGCTTAAGCTTGTCAGCATGAAACGGTTAACGAAGTCTGCGGACATTACTTTCGCCGAGCAAACCGTCGAGAGCCATACGCTGCTCATCATTGTCGACAGTGAAGGCACCCTTTATTTGAACAATCGCTATATCCGTTTTGAAGCGTTCAGCGCATTCCAATTGGCCCCCGGGGATTGCTACCAATTTGATGGCCAGACGAATGAAACGATGGACTATTATTGCCTCGTTTATTCGGTCGTTCGCCTCGACTATGTTCAGCCCTCGTATTATCAGCATTCGCTATTTCCTGGCAAGCATGAGCTGCGCCTTTACCCGCTTGCTCCATACGCTAAGCTGCTGGAAGCGATACAGGCAGATGGCAAAGCGCTGCAAGGCATCGAAGCCTATAAGCAAAATCTCGCTTTCCAAAAGCTGATGGGCATGCTGCTGGAGCAGCATCTTCCAGCAAGCCAAGGGAATCGCCAGCTATATTCATTAGAAGATACGGTTCACTATATTCAGCTTCATTATAAGAGTCCGCTTACGGTCAAGCAGCTCGCAGCGCTGACGAACATGCCCCAGTGGCAATACAGCTCCTTATTTAAAGCGCTCACTGGCAAAAAACCGCTCGATTATTTAGTATCGCTGCGCATAGACCATGCGAAGGAATGGCTCGCGAACTCCCATGCCTCGCTGCGTGAAATTGCCGAATGGTGCGGCTTCGCCGACGAATATTATTTCAGCCGCCGCTTCCGGCAAATGACCGGCGGTTCGCCAAGGCAGTATGCCCTTTCCATGCGGCAGCGCGTTCAGGTCAAAGACTGGATGGGACATCAAGTGATCATTCCAGCAGAGCCGCAGCGCATCCTGTATTATGGCGAGACATTGGGTGACCTGCATGTACTCGGATTTCAAACGGTAGGAGGAGCGGATTATTCCGTTTCCCCGGTGTTCAATAAAGAACAAGCAGCGGAGCAGGAGCCTGATTTGATTATTTTAGCGAGCGGTGACGAGCAGATTTATGAGCAGGCGGCGGACATTGCCCCGACGCTTGCCTTTGACTCCTGGGGAACGCTGGAGGAGCGTTTGCTTATGCTGGGCGACTGGCTAGGCAAGAAACAGGAGGCGTTACGCTGGCTTGCTAGACATGAGCGGCGGACAGAACAGATGTGGCAGCAGCTAGGCAGCCATATAAGAGAAGGCGAGACCGCTTCCGTATTCATTTTTGAACGGGGAAATCGGCTGTTTATAATGGCAGGCAGCGGGCTGGCATCCACGCTCTATCATCCGCTTGGCTTTGCCCCAATCAGCGAAGTGAAAATGCTCATTGCCGCTCAGCGAGCTTATAAGGAAATTACAGTCGGCTCCCTGCCCCAATATGCCGGAGATCGCCTGTTTATGATCATGCCCGACACAGAGGATTCTCGGCAAGCGATGGAATCGCTTATAAGCAGTCCACTCTGGCAGCAGCTTCCGGCTGTGCAAAAGGGCCATGCTCACGTAGTCGACAATAGCTGGAACTACGGCGATGCGAAAACAGCAAACAAGCTGCTTGGCATGCTGCCCAAATTACTGCAAAAACCGTCCTGAAGCCGCAGCCTCTGGACGGTTTTTTAGATTTTTAATTGAATTTATAGTTAGATTTTCAATTAGCCTCTCACTGCGCAGTTTTCCACCAAATGGAGGATGGAAGCCGGCCAGCTCCAACGGCTACCGGTTCGCCAATGATTGGCGTTGCAACTTGCACATTCAGCTGCTTGGCCGCTTGCGTCACGCGCTCTACTGGATCATTCCAGTCGTGGAAACTGAGTGTAAAAGCTCCCCAATGAATCGGAAGCAGCGTTTTTCCTTTTACATCGACATGGGCCTGCACCGTTTCCTCCGGCATCATATGAATCGACGCCCAGCGCGGATCATATTGTCCGCATTCCATCAGGGTCAGGTCAAACGGACCGTATTTCTCGCCAATTTCTTTGAAATGCGCGCCATAACCGCTATCTCCGCTAAAATAAATGTTAGCTGCGCGTCCTGTAATTACCCAGGAGCACCACAACGTAGAATCCCGGTTGTTGAGGTTGCGTCCTGAAAAATGCTGCGCTGGAGCGGCCGTGAGCCGAATGCCTTCAAACTCCAGCTCCTCCCACCAGTCATGCTCGGTTATGATCGATTTCTCCACTCCCCACCGCTCCAAATGGCTGCCTACGCCGAGCGGAACGATAAAGCGGCGGACTTTGTTTTTAAGCTTGAGAATCGAATCATAGTCCAGATGGTCATAATGATCATGGGATAACACAACAGCGTCAATTTGTGGCAGCTCGGCAATTTCAAATGGCAATTTGCCACTATAACGTTTGTTTCCGAAAAAAGGGAACGGTGATGGCGCTTGGCCAAACATCGGATCGAGTAATATATGTTTTCCATCCAGCTCCAGCAGCATAGCCGAATGTCCAAACCAAGTGACTCGCGCTTGCTCGCCCTTATCGTCCCCGCCAAATTGCAGCTGCTGCAGCGGCAGCTTAGCCTGCGGCTTGCGATTTGGGTTTGTTTTCATATAATCGCGCAGCATGGAAAATAGATTGCTTGCGCTGTTGTCCATGGCCGGCGCACTCAAATTTTTAAACTTGCCGTCCTTGTAATGGGGCAAACGTGAGAATGCCGCAAGCTGCTCCTTCGTTAATACGCCTCCAAGCGCAGGATAGAACTTTAAAACAAGCATTACCGCAAGCAGCAGTACAGCAAGCACAATAATAGCAGTCAGCATGGCGATTACTCCTTTAAATTATGGTTAATGAAAAATAAACTCCTTATAAACGAACGATCATTTATTAAAATAAAACCTTCGAAAACTTAAATCAAGCTCCTTCGCTAATAATAAATGATCATTCAGTTATTGTCAATATAGATGCGACTGCCTCCTGTTAGCTTCGTCTAAAAGATTGTAACATTTTTCACAGCTTCACTGCGCCTAATGGATTATAATAGAAGCGAGCCCGGAAGAATAAGGAGGAAGCCCATATGTCTATCCAACATACCGTTCATTTCAAAATCATTCGCCCCCATGAAACGAAGATGCTGCACGGGTTGATTTTTCTGGAAGAGAACCAGCACCCCACTGTAGAAGATTATGCCAAATGCCTTAAATTGTGCGGCCACGATGTGGTCATTCACGATGCCGATAAGTTTATTTTCAAAGCAGAATCTGACGGCCAATCCTATTTAATTGATGTTCTAGAGGATTTCGAGAAGCGTGTGCGCGATCTAGACGCTGAAAACCTTAGCAGAAGCTTCCAGAAGCCAAACCCTAGCTTTTAATCCACTCCACTGCTTATTAGTAAAAAAACGCCAAGCTCCAGTCCTTCGCAGGTCTGATGCTTGGCGTTTTGCTTATCATTTTGCTTACTATCTGACCGGGCGGCGCTCGCTCGCTTGCGGAAAGTAGCCAATCGACGTTGCATACGCAAGCATATTTCCGATTAGCTGCTCATTAGGCGCTGCGCATGTAATGCCCGAATGCTGCAAAGCAGCGCTTGTTCGCTCGCAGCTGTAGCGATAGGCAGAATCCTTCGCCCCATCGCCTTCCAATTGCGCGATCGCAAGCTGCACACCCTCCTGATTTTTCGGGATGGCTTTATCAAGCAGCCACTTCGTATAGGCGGCTGGGCTTGACGTCTCTATGGCGTAGCCATTGCTGCGCAGCATGTCCATCAACGATCCGTAAGGCAGTGGCTCCGGGTTGCAAATATGGTAGACACCTCCTGCCGTTTCCGGCTGCAATGCCAGACTGACAATCGACTGGCCCGCATAATCAATGGGCGTAATATCGATGTCCCAAGTAACCTCTGGCGCTTGTCCAAGCAGCAGCATCGATTTGAGCATACGGTAAAATGCATTGCTGTCAATGTTGCGCTGGAAGCTTCCGCTTACCGAGTGGCAGGACAAATTGCCTGCCCGGTAAATGCTGACGGGAACGCCCTGCTCAGCAGCAGCATACAGCAGCTTCTCTGCTTCCATCTTGCTATTCGTATACAAGCTCTCGACACGCAGCTCTGGGGCAAGCTCTCCAGCGGCTACAACGGCTTCCCATTGCCCGCTTAAAGCCAAGTCCTCTGGAATGCCAAGCGTAGAAATATGGTGGAAGCGAACCGTTTGGCGGCAAACTGCGGCTAGCTCCAGCAAATACGCCGTCCCATTCACATTCGTACGGGCAAACTGTCCCTCTTCGCCAAAGTGCCTCACATCCGCTGCACTGTGCATAATTGCATCCAGACTGCTCATTAACTGCTGATACTGCTGCTCCTCAAGCCCGAGCCGCGGCATTTCCAAATTGCCTTCTACTGCTATAACGCGCCCTTCCATTAATGGAATAGCTGCATCACCAAAATAATACGCAAGATGGCTCCGAAGTCTCGTTTCACCCGGCTCTGTTCCTGGCCGTACGAGGCAATAAACGGTCGCGTCGCTTTGCATAAGCAATTCATAAAGCAAATAACCGCCTAGATATCCAGTAGCTCCAGTTAACAGCACGGCCTTCGTCCGCTGCTCAAAGCTGACAGACGGTTCAGACTTATAACGCATAGCTGGCAGCTCTTCCAGTGGCATAGCTGGCCCAACATGGCGGGCCGTCTCCTGCTGCTCTGGCGCTTCGGCAGCAAGCTGCTCGATGCGAGCGGCAATCGCTTCGATCGTTCTATATTGAAATAAATCATTAATTTTCAATTCCGGGTAATACGGCTTGAGACTGGCCAAAATATGAATAATTCCGAGCGAGTCGCCGCCAATCGTAAAGAAATCATCATGAATGCCGATATGAACGAGGCTGAGTGCCTCGGCCCATGCGCCCGCAATCATTCGTTGGATGCCATTTTGAGGGGCAACGTAGTCGACGCTGATCTGCTCCTCTTGGTAGGAATAGCTGTGCAGCCTTTTCCGGTCGATTTTTCCGGTTGGAGAAATCGGCATTTCGTCCAGTTGGACGATCCATTTCGGTACAAAATACGAGGGCAGCTTATCGCTCAGCTCTTGCTTAATGGTAACGGTAGTGAGCGGCTTACCGTCCTTTGAAGTAAAGAAGCCTACGAGCATATTTTGCTCCTGTGCATCTTTTTTGCAGATGACTGCTACGTTTTGCACATTGGTGATTTTCGAAAAGCTGTCTTCGATTTCCCCAATCTCAATGCGATGTCCGCGAATTTTAATTTGCGAATCCCGGCGTCCCACGTATTCAATTGTGCCGTCCGGCAGCAGCTTCGCAATATCGCCTGACTTATAAATTTGACCGTCGCCAAATGGATTGGCGACAAAGGCGTCCGCCGTTTTCTCCGGCTGATTTAAATACCCTTTCGCCAGGCCGATCGTCTCAATCAGCACCTCGCCGTGTACATGCACAGGGCATAGCTGGTTCAGCTCGTTGACGATATACACTTTGTAGTTTTGGATCGGCTTGCCGATTGGTACGTTTGTCAAATCATCGGAAATATAACCGCTGATTTTATGAGTTGTTGTACACACCGTGCATTCCGTTGGGCCATATACATTGACAATAGCAATATTGTCCTGGAACTTCCGCTGGAACGCCCGAACCTGCTCGCCATAAAGCGCCTCTCCTGCTACAGTGATCAGCTTTACGCCTGCAAGCTTTTTGTAGCCCTCATCCGACAAATAGGCCGAAAGCTGGTTAAAAAAGACGGTAGGCAAAATCGTAATAATCGTCGTTTTCGTCCGTTCGATCGCTGAAGCAAATTCCTCTACAGACACGCGTTCCTCTGGAGACAATAAATACAAATGCGCACCATAGAACAGCGCTCCAATCGTATCCCATACCGATGCATCAAAGCTGTAGGTGGCGAACTGCGTCAGTATATCCTCATGCCCAATTTCACAATCCTGCCGCACCGTGTCGCCGAGATTGACGACTCCTTCATGCGCGATGAGAGCTCCCTTCGGCCTTCCCGTAGAGCCAGATGTATAAATAATATAGGCCAAATCATCCGGTGCTACCTGAGCGTTCGGGTTCGAAGCCTCTATCCTGTCATAAGCGATATGCTCCACTACGATAATTTCCTTCAACTGCTCAAGTCCTTCGGATTGATGCTGCGCCTGCTCTTTGTATATCGCTTTGGTCAGTACAAACACCGACCGGGTATCTTGCAAAATGTAGCGATTGCGCTCCTCTGGATGCTCGGGATCGAGCGGCACATAGGCGGCTCCCGCCTTCAAAATGCCAAGCAGGCTGACAATGAGCTCCAAGCTCCGCTCCATGTAAATGGTAACGAAATCGCCTTTGCTCACGCCTTTGCTGATCAACAGGTTCGCCATTTGGTTCGCCTGCTCATTGAGCTCACGGTAGGTAAGCTCCCCGTGTATAGATGATACTGCCGTTCTCTCTCCATGCTGCGCTGCAGCAAGCTCAATCATGCCATGAATCGTCTGCTTGCGGTCATAAGCGACAGCTGTCGCATTCATTTTCTCATAGACGAGCTGGTCCTCGGCGGTTAATAGATCAATGGCTGCCACATGAGCGGCCAGATCAGTTAAAGCTGCTGTGAACAGCGTCTTATAATAAGCGGCATAGCGGTCGACGGTTGCTTTCTCCAGCAACGATCGGTCATATTGCATGCTGAGCTGCCACTTTCCACTGCGTTTCAGAAGTTGAAGGCTGATAATTTCCGAAGTAGGCTGTACCGTGTGTCGATGCGAGAAGCGAGTGTCATAATGGGCTTGTTCCGAGGTTGATCCGTCATTTACAGCTTGCACTAACGAGGTTTTTAGGCTATCAAATGTAGGCGTTTCTTCGATCTGGACTAACCATGGCTTATCGTTACCCTGGCTATTCTGCACACCGATGAGCAGCTGCTTCTCGCTTGAAAGTCGGTATAAGAGCGCTGCATACGCCGCAGCGGCCTCTGCTTCTAAATCCTTTTCTTCTCTCGTTTCTATCAGTTGGCTTACCTGTTCGCCCAGCGCGTAATCTTCCGTTGCATAAGAATACGTGCGGTTATGACGCGAAAAATCTAGTGGAATTAATAAGACAAATTCGCTGGAAGCAATCTGGTTAGTTGTAGTGTGTTTATTTTCCGTCATAATTGTAAAACCTCCTGTGGGGGATTTGCCCCGCAGCTGCCACACAGCCGCAGGGCTCCCTTTATGATAGTTATACCGGGATTAAGAAGTACGGACCTGGAAATGGTTGATGAGCTCCTGCAGCTCTTCCGACATTTGTGTCAATTGTGTCGATGATTCCACAATGGCTTTCATCGATTCTTTTTGCTCGGCAATCGATTTGGAAATTTTCGCACTGTTTGCTGCTGTAATGCCTGCCGAAGTCGACAGATTTTCAGCCGTAGCCGTCAATTCTTCCGTACCTGCAGAAATCTGCTCTGTGGAGCTTGATACTTCTTGAATTTGCAGCGTTACACTGCGAGTAGCTGTCAAAATATCGTCCAGAAGCGAACCCGTCTCGCTGGAAATTTGTAAGCCTGTACGAACTTGGCCCGTCCCCAAATTCAGGGCATTTACAGCCGTTGTAATTTCTTGCTGGATTTCCTTGATCAATCCGGAAATTTGAGTTGCCGAGCTATTGGACTGCTCAGCCAGCTTGCGAACCTCCCCTGCTACAACTGCAAAGCCTTTGCCATGCTCGCCGACTCTTGCTGCCTCAATCGCTGCATTAAGCGCCAGAAGATTCGTCTGCGTCGCAACGCCCATAATGAGCGAAACGATATTTTCAATTTCCTGCGAGCGGCTGGCAAGGGATTGAATCGCACTTGATGACTCCACCACAAACTTCTCAATCTGCTCCATTTGCTCAACAACCTGGCCGACTACTTTATTGCCTTCCTTCGATTTGTGCTCCATATCGCCAGCTTCTTCTGCTACGCTCGACGAGCTGTGGGCAATGTTCTGAATAACGGTCGACATCTCGTTCATCGCTTTGGCAGCTTCGCCGGAGGACAACTCCTGGTTGGCGATTTCAACGTTGATTTCGCGCATGTTCTCGGTAATTTCTTCTACCGTTTTGCTGTTATTTTCGGAAAACTCATACAAGGATTTAGCAGAATCGGTTACCGCATTCGACGTTAGACGCACTTTGACCATCATGTCGTTGATTCGGCCAATCATAATGTTGAATTTGTGATTGACGACACCGAGATCGTCCACGCCAGATTTCAGCTCGATATTTAAGTTGCCGGCACTTACTTCCTCAATGCCTTTAATAAGCTCTTTAATCGGCTTCATGGTCATTCGTGAAATAAAGAACTGAAGCAAGAAAATGAGCACAAGGAAAATAAGCATGATCGAAATGCCGCTGATCAGCAGCGTGTGCAGACCGTTAGGCACCGCGCTCGCATCTACATCCGCCGCGAAGAAAGCGAATACGTTGCCACCGCTGTCTTTGATTGGATAAAGAATCGTCGTCCAAATGCCGAAATCATCGGTGTAAAAGCTGGTGAAGGTAGGCACTCCTGTATTCAGCATTTCCACTATAGCGGTCGACATCGCCGCTGGCTGCTCATACATCGTGCCCACACCCATATTTTCGCTGGAGAAAGCTTCTACCAGATTCGTAGGCATAGCAATAATTGACGTTTGATTGCCATTCGTCAGCTCAGTTCCGAATACATAAGCCTGTGCGATATTCGGGTTATATTTATGTATCAGATCCAGCGTTTCTTTCAATTCCAATTGGGTGGCACCTTCGTAGCTTTTCTCAGTGATCGCTTGCTGGATTTTCGCAGGTTCCATTTCCTGTGCCCATTCCTGTGTAATGGCGCTAATTTGTCCTCGAAGCTGCTTAATCAAAATATCCTTTTGAATGATGTAACTTGATGCAATTAAGATCGATCCAATTAATACGATGTTAAAGAAGGCAAGCAGCAAATTTTTAGAGAAAAAGGACATTCGTTTTATGAACTGCATTCTGTCAACGCTCCTATGTGTGTGATGTAATGCTACGCAAAAAATGATTGGGACGGTTCGTTCACGGCTCAGTCATCCGGCTGTTGCAGTTGGCTGCATTCTATTTGTTTCCCACCCGTGACTGCGACTAAAGTTCTATTACTGAAACTTGCTAAGTTCCCATTCGAACCTTTGCCTTATACCGGTTTATTTATTAGAGAATTCTAAACATTAACCACTCCCTCTCTTTTATCTATATATCTATATATGATCTGCCGAAAGTTTCCCCTCAATCAAACACAATACATTAATCAACAGATACTAATAATACTATCGACCTATTCATTACGAATAGTAATAGATTTTGCTAAATTGTTATTTATCTTATGTAAAAATTTATACAACAGCTCCATCGAAAACAAGCGAACGACAGGAAATCCCTGTGTCCGCTTGCTCTCAAACCGAGTATAACAGCCTGCTTCAACTACTATATCACCTGCCTGACCATACCACTGTAATTTCGTTATAGCCATCTTTGTCCCGGTTGTTCCGCCGCCTTCGGTGGAGGAGCTGCTGCCAGTGGTTACCTTATTGCTTCCTGCATAAGCCTACGACCCAGGAACCATGCTTTCAAACAGGCTAGCCGCTCACCAATATATTGAATCGAAATTATACGCGGAGCGCGACCGAATTCGTGCAATAAAAAAAACCACTGAATTACAGTGGTTTTTTGTCAAGCGCTGCCTTTTCCGGCTTCTCCACATCCAGCACATCCATGAGGAACATGAAGATGGGAATACCGATAATGAGTCCCCATATGCCCATATAATGCTGGGAGAAGATGAGGATGATAAAGGTGTAGAACATCGGAAGCTTTGTTTTGTGCGCATACAGCCTTGGATTAAGGAAATACGTCTCCACCGCGTGTATGAACAAAATAATGCCGATCGCCCACAGCACCATCGGCAGCCCGCCAATCTGGTAGCCGATAATACCAATCGGGATGAACGAAATGATAACGCCTGCTACTGGAATCAGACTGAGCAGAAATACCATAATCGTCAGCGCGATTAAATAGGGGAAACCAAGTATCCAAAGACCAATTACCGTGAGTATTGTGTTAAACAGGGCTATTAGCAATTGAACCTCTACCACCTTGCCGAAGGAAGAAGCAAATTTGCCGCCGAAATAATGAAACTCTCGGTATGCCCAGGAAATCTTGCTATAACGGAATTTCTCGGTAAACTGATTGACCTTGTTTTTTTGCAAAAGGTAGAAAAAGCTGAGCAATATTACGAACAAAATAATTTCCAGCCATTTTCCCAGCTTCATAATATAATCAACGGCATTGCCCAGATACTTCTGATAGTCCACCTTCTCCAAAGCATCGACCAGCATTCCGACAACCTGATTGTCTTGAGAGGTGTCTAAAAACCTCGTAATATTATTAATCATATCCACGACTTGATTGATAATTTTAGGCAAATAATTTGATATCCCGAATACTAAACCGGTCATAAGCAATACGTATAACACAACCGTCACCAAAATGGGCGATACCGGAAACAGCTTGCTGAGCTTTTTCGTAATAAATCCTTCAAGCCGTCCCATAACGAACGTTACAAGAAAGAGGAGCAGCAGTAAATTGAGCATATTGTGAAGGCTGTAGAACAACAGCACAACCAACATAATAAACAATATTCTCCTCACAACTGGATGGGCAAAAAATATGCGCAACGCTTCCATAGACTTCCCTCATTTTTATCTAGTCTCTTCTCTTTGAACCCTTTTACCTTATACGGTGCAAGCCTGTGCATGTTTCACTTTTTTTGTAAAAGGCTGCCGATTAAAGCAATATGTTCATCACTAATAGTACCTGATACCTAAGCGAGACACAAGCAGTCGCCGCGATTTATCCTTCATATAAAATTCAAACAAAATCATAAATTTACGGCATCGCAACTAGTTGGGTCAAACCTTTAAGATAAAGGAGGATTGAACATTAGCTGATTATAAGCAATCCGTCCGGTGGAGGGGATTCATGACTACGATGAGGCTAAAAGATAAAGTCGTCTTTATTACCGATGCGGACAGCGGCTCTGGAAGAGCGCTTTTCCGCCTTTTTGCCGAGCAGGGCGCGCATTTTATTTTAAATAGCATGTCGGGCGGCGCCCTTATTAACGAGGAGCTTAAGCAGGCTAGCGCCGCAGGACTTCAGGTCTTCGTGAGCGCTGCAGATCTTTGCAGCAGCAGTGGGCTGCAAGCGATGCTGGAGCAAGCAGCGACCAAGCTTGGCCGAGCAAATGTAGATGCACTCATTCATAATAATGATCTCATGAAACCTATCTCTATTGAATATGGTGAGGAGGATTTGTTTCTAGATCTGCTGCATACGAACGCTAAATCCGCTTTTATATGCACGAAGATAGTTGGCAAGCAAATGGCTGATGCCGGGTCAGGGTCGATCATCTACGTCTCCTCGATTCATGCGCAGAAGCCGGCCGGCTCCTCCTTCGCCTACAGCGCGTCCAAAGGCGCGGTCAGCATGCTGGCGAAAGAAGCAGCTCTCGTACTTGGGCGCAGCGGCATAACTGTCAATACGATTGAGCTGGGCCCAATAGAAGGCGATGATAAGCGGTTCGCAAGCGAGCTATCCTCGCTGTATGAGGATTACGCTTACAAAGTGCCAAATGCAGCACTCGGCAGCTACGATGATATGGCGCAGCTTGCCCTATTCTTGTCCTCTGGTGAGGCGCGATATATTAATGGCGCAGACATTCGGCTAGATGGCGGATTTTTGCAGCATTATATGGATTTCAATATGAAGCGTCCACCAGAGCTGAGCGATCAAGGAGGATGAGCATGGACCTGACAGGCAAAGTAGCTCTCGTAACAGGCGCAGGAACAGGCATCGGCCAAGGTGTTGCCGTCCAGCTCGCACAATGTGGCGCAAAGGTCATCATTCATTATAATCGCAGCGATGCCGGAGCGAAAGAAACGCTAGCGCAAATTCAGGCGGCCGGTGGCGAGGCAGTGCTCGCGCAAGCCGATGTTGCCTGCAAAGCAGAAATCGAACGTTTGATGAAGCAAGCCGCATTTGCCTTTCCTGCGGAGGAGGCTGACGGAACAATCGATATTTTAGTCAACAATGCCGCTTTGCAGCTTAATTATGGGCTGTTTGATCATGATGAAACGTCCTTTGACCGCATGATGAACATTAATTTGAAGGGTTATTGGCAGTGTATGCAAGCCGTTATTCCTTTTATGAAAAACAACGCTGCCGGAGGCCGTATCATTCTCATCTCATCAGTTCACAGCAAGCGGCCAACTGATTTTGACGCTGTTTATTCCATGACCAAGGGCGGCATCCGCATGCTCGGGCGAGAAGCTGCGATCGAGCTGGCTAAGTATGGCATTACCGTCAATATCATTGAGCCTGGGCAAATTGACGTTGGCGTGCAGTCTGCAAGAGAATCCCGGCCCATTGGACCGGATGTCTCAAACCCTGACGGAGCAAAGTCCGTACGCCCAAAGCGGGATATCCGCAAAAAGTTTCCGCTCGGACGTGTCGGCAAGCCGCTTGATGTCGCCCGTCTCGTCTGCTTTATCGCATCCGAAGAAAGCGAGTTTATGACCGGCTCTGCCATTCGTTTGGACGGGGGCAGCATGCTGCTGTAGCGGCCGGTAAGCCAAATTATATCGATAATAGGGGAGTGACGGTTGTGATTAATAAAGAAACGTACGAGGAAACGCTGGCCCATGTGCGAACAAGCTCGAATCCGACAGAGCTGCGCATTACTGATATCCGGTTCACTGACATTGTAGGAGGTCCTTTCCATAGCAGCCTCATTAAAGTATATACAAATCAGGGGCTGGTCGGATTTGGCGAAGTGCGTGACGGAGCCGATAAAGTGTATGCGCAAATGCTAAAGGCACGGCTGCTGGGTGAAAATCCTTGCCATGTTGATAAGTTGTTCCGCCGCATCAAGCAGTTCGGCGGTCATGCCCGTCAAGGCGGCGGTGTAAGCGGCATTGAAATTGCCCTATGGGATTTGGCTGGAAAAGCGTACGGCGTTCCTGTCTATCAAATGTTGGGCGGACGCTTTCGCGACCGCATTCGCATGTACTGCGATACGGAAGTCGTAGGCAAAGACACCGGCAAGGCTATGGGCGAGGCGCTCAAGAAACGCATGGACGAAGGCTTTACTTTTCTAAAAATGGATCTCGGCATTGGCCAGATCATCCATGAACCGGGCACCCTAAGCGCCCCGCTCGGCTTTCTGGAGGAAATGCGGGAAAAATCGCGCAACCGCTACAATCAAAATTTTGACGGCATGTCGGATGATCAGCTTCGCGAAATAACGAACCGCCATTATGATATTTATAATATTGCTCACCCATTTACCGCCATTCAGGTGACTGAAAAAGGGCTCGATCTGCTTGAGCAATATGTAGCAGATGTCCGATCCGTCATCGGCTATCAGGTACCGCTCGCCATCGACCACTTTGGACATATCGGACTGGAAAGCTGCATCAAGCTTGGCCGCCGCGTCGAGAAGTTCAACCTCGCTTGGATGGAGGATATGCTGCCGTGGCAGTATACCGAGCAGTACGCTAAGCTTGCACGGGCAGTTGCAACACCGATCTGTACGGGCGAGGACATCTATTTGAAGGAAAACTTCAAGCCTTTGCTGGAAGCCGGCGGCGTATCCGTCATTCATCCGGATGTGCTCACGACCGGAGGAATTTTAGAGACGAAAAAAATCGGCGATATGGCGCAGGACTACGGCGCAGCAATGGCTATCCATATGGCAGAAAGTCCGATTGCCTGCCTCGCGGCAGCTCATGTCGCAGCTGCAACGGAAAATTTCCTCGCCCTCGAATACCATTCCTGCGAGGTGCCTTGGTGGGATGATATTATGATTAGCAGCAAGCTGCCAAACAAGCTGGTACAGAATGGCTTCATTACAGTCAGCGATGCGCCTGGACTAGGCATTGATGATTTGAATGACGAGGTGCTTGCCGAGCATCTGCATCCCGATGTTCCTGGCATCTGGGAGTCCACTGACTCGTGGAACAAGCTGCTGTCGAACGACCGTTTGTGGAGTTAGGCAACAGGAAGGATAAGAAAGCAACATTATTCTAAAATAAATAAGTGTTCATAAGAAGCAAGCTGCTTCACATGCCCTAAGGGGATTAGTGAAGCAGCTTGTTTGTTTTTGCTTTTTTGCTGTTTATTTCAGATTTTTACCACTTGGAAGGATCAATGTCCCCGGGGTTAAGCCCTGCCCATACGTTCGGTACGTTCACCGCAGATGGGTCATCAAATACGAGAAACGCGGTCGGCAGATAACGCCCGCCTTCACTTTTAGAGGAGGGCTTATTAATGAGGTCGCCACCCTCCTTGATTAGCACGGAAGAGGAGCCGCCATCCAGATTGGCAGCAATGACCGCGCCATGCTCCAGCATAATTTGCTGGCAGTCATACAGATCGGCGCCAATGCTGTAGCCGATCTGCCTGCCGTCAATGACGAGGAACAAAATCGAGCCGTCCTCCTTCTGCCCCATCACCGTCCGTGGCGCGACACCCCAGCCATCGGCGTGATTTTTGATCAAGCCTTTGCCATTCACAATCATTCGCGGCTCGAAGCTGACCGCCTCAGAAATGCCCAGCTTCATAAGCTCCTTGATCGAATAGCGGCCTGCCAGCATTTTACCTTGCTTGTCCAGTCCGACAATTTGCGCACTTGCATCCTTGCCAAGGCCGTTATAATAAATTTCCCCCTGCGTAATGACAAGCCCAATCGGCTGAAAGCCATTGCCCTGCCACTCTGGATCGGCAAACCCTCCGGCATTGACGCCAGCAACGGCACCTGTCCGCTTGACCATGCTTCCTACCTTCTCGCCTCGTCCCGCTTTCTCCGGTACGACGAGCCGGATTTTCGTCGGGTCCTTCACCGTCATGAGAAAACCGTGATAACCTTTGCCATCGACTTCCTCTACGCTGGTCAGCGACTCTGCAGCATGGTCACCTGCACCAGTCGGCAGCGTAATTTGATGGGTGTCCAGCTCCTCGCCCATCTCCTGAAACTGCTTGGCATAATCAGCTACACGATCAGCAAGGCCCTGCTCGCCTATTAAATATTTTGCCAGAAAGCGGTGCTGGGTTGTAATTAACGCATCCGCCAGCTTATAGCGAAGGCTCGTTCCTGAAGCGGTAAAGAAAAACCAGCTCAGGAAAAGCAGGGATGAAATCAGGATGGCAGCGAATAACGCTGCCACTACCCGCCAAAAGCCAGGCTTCTTGCGTTTGCTCACAGGAGAACTGTTCTTCCTTGCAGAAGTACGGCTTCCCATCGACGGGGCAGAATGTGGTGCATGCGGTAAATTTGAAATGGTGCCCACTCCCTAATCCATAAATTTGATCAATGAATAGACGGGTGCAGGAGGCAAGTTGTTGCAAGCGGGCTCACTTTCACAAATCATTCCATTATTGCTGCTGAACTTGTTATAATGGACGGGAAGTGTTAAAGGCATTACAAAAACAGGAGTGCACCTATTGGAGGTAGAGAAATGACTGCAAACCAAGCAGGCTATGAAGTAACCAGCTTTACAGATACGTATCAGATCTATGAGCTTACAGAAGATGCGACTCATTCCCGCGTCCTCATCTGCCCTGAGCGCGGCGGCATTGTAATCGGCTGCCAGCTGCAAGGCCAAGAGCTGCTGTACCTTGATCGCGATACCTTTATTGATCCAGATGCCAACATTCGCGGCGGCATTCCCGTCTTGTTTCCGATTTGCGGCCAATTGCAAAATGGTGTCTATGAATGGGATGGCGTAAGATATAATATGCGTAATCATGGCGTAGCCCGCCAAGCATCATGGGACGTTGAAGGGCAGTCTACCGACAATGGAGCCTCGCTTACGCTTTCTCTGGAAAGCAGCGCACAGACGCAGGCGGCCTATCCTTTCAATTTCAAGCTGATATTCACTTACCGCTTGAAGGATGGCAAGCTGAGCATAGAACAAATATACAGCAATTTGTCCGAGACCAGCATGCCTGTACATGCCGGCTTCCATCCTTATTTTGCAATTGCCGATAAAAATCTGACTTACCGCTCTGACGCGCAGCAAGCGCTGGATTACAACGATAATCAGGTCAAGCCGTTTGCTGGCCCGCTGGATTTGAACGGGCTCGTTGAATCGGTCGCTTTGCTTGATGCTACTACACCGGAAATTTCCTTCCCCTTCGGTGATCAGCATATTAAATTGAGCTACAGCGAAGTATTCGGGACAACCGTCATTTGGTCGGTAGAAGGCAAGCCTTTTATATGCGTCGAGCCATGGACTGCCCCGAATGAAGCCTTGAACCACAAAAAAGGACTTGTCATGGTGCAGCCGGACCAAGCTTTGGAAGCCAGCTTCACGATTGAGCTGGAGGCTTAATTTAGCTGCAACAAGGTGAAACGGCTGTCGCCATCCTCTGGCGGCAAAGCTACCGTTTCGCGTAGAAATATAGAGAAAGGATGAGAAAATCATATCCTTTCTCTACATTTTAAAAAAGGTGCTGCTCTTGGCCAGCATGTCAACATGCCAGCCGAGGGCAGTACCTTTTTTCCCCTATAACTGTATCTTATTCTACCGCTATTTTCAGTGCTGCTGCCGCATTTGCGCTGGCTTGCGCGCCTTCCGTTTGCCGTCTGGACGCCGCCTCCATCAACCCTTTAATGTAGCCTACCCCGAACAAACGTCCCAGCAGCTCATAGCCAGGATTATCATTCGTTTCGCCTTCCATTGTCGGCACATGATCGGGCCTTGCCGGTCCTGTGAAGCCGACATCATAGTAGGTGTACATCGCCTCCAGCATGTCGGTAATGCCATCATCGTGGAACGTTTCCTCAAATTTCTCCGCTGTGCCGCGCACATCTCTAAAATGAACAAAAAACATTTTATCCTGCCCGGCAAAATGACGAATGACACTGGGGATATGCTCCCCCGCCGTCGCCAGCGTACCTTGGCATAGCGTAATGCCATTATAAGCGCTTGGCACAAGATCAATGGCGCGCCGCAAAGCATCTGCACTGCGCAAAATACGCGATACCCCGCGAATCGGCGTAATCGGCGGATCATCGGGATGCAGCGCCAGCTTCACCTTCGCTTCCTCCGCCACAGGCACTATCTGCTCCATAAAATAATGCAGATTTTCCCACAGCTGCTGCTCGGATACGACGCCCGCCTCGGTAAGCGGGGCATCGCGCATTAAGCTGTGATCGTAGCTGGAGACGAGCGCCCCTCCCCGCGTACGCGTCGTCGTTGAGGTGCGGAACCAATTGAACTGCGCCATAAAATTGTAGCACAGCACAGGAATACCCGCCCTCCCCATATTGACAATAAACTGCTGAAAGGTTTCAATTTCCGCATCGCGCCCCGCTGTGCCAAGCTTAATTTCATTGCTTGGCGGCATCGATTCAATGACAGCCAGTTCAATGCCGCTGTCAGCAAAACGCTGCTTCATGCGAATAAGAGGCATAAGCTCCCAAGGCTTTTCGCTTTTTTCGTCCCATGCCAGACCGCTCACCGCGTGATTGACATCCATTTGCTTCGCGAGCTGCCATAGACGGTCAGGTCGCGACGAGAAAAATTCTGCCAGCTGCATTTAAAATTCCTCCTACTTCGTTTATAAGCTCTGCATCCATTACGCGAATTAAGATTTTCCCGCTTTGGCGGCTAGCTCCTTGCCCAGCTTGTCGATTTTATTAAAGGCGTCTTCAAGCGATTGCTGGCCGAAGGAGACGGCATCCATTTCTTTTTTGTACGTATCCACCCATTCCGAAAATCCAGCAGCAGGTGAATAAAACGGCAGCGCTTTGTCCACCGACATATCATAAATCTCCTTGCCCAGCAAATCCTTGGCTTCGAGCGTCGGCTCAAGCGCCTTGAATATTTCCGGATTAATGGGCAGCCCGCGCGTCAAGCCAAGTGCCTTGCCCGCCTCCTGATCCGTTATAAACCATTTCACAAACTTCTTCGCTTCCTCTTTATTCTTCGAATTGGCGCTTACGCTAAGGAAAATCGTCGACTGCGCCCAGCCGCCGCCAGCCGGTCCCGTCTGCAAATTGACAACGCCCAGCTTGCCAGGCATCAGCTGCTCCAGCGCGCTTACAGAGCCAGTCGTCGCGCCTCGCGTCAGGACTACGCCTGAAGCCATAGGGTCGGCTTGCGGGTCATTTTCCAGGAAAGAAGCGGCTAGCTCTGCTGGTGGAACGATTTTATTTTTGCGGAAATCATCATAAATGCCATAAAACGTCATGAACAGCTCCTTGTCGAGCGTGAACGTTTTGCCGCCGTCTGACATAATGGGCGGTTTGCCCATCGCCGTCTGGTAATAGTTGAAGCCATCCCAGGTCGATGTATCGCCAATCGGATATTTGCCCTCCGGCAGCTTGGCACGAGCATCCCTCGCCCACTGAAAAAACTCATCATAGGTCCAATCCTTATGCGGCAGCGGGATGCCGAGCTGCTCCAGCTCTGTCTTGTTGTAAGCGAAGCCCTGCGCGTTCTGGCTGAGCGGGATGCCATACAGCTTGCCGTTTATTTGCAAATTTTTCAGCACATTCGGGTCCACAATGCCGGTCAAGTCTATGTCGGATAAATCCTCCAGCTGGCCTCTGGATACGTATTCCTGAATGTAAGCCGCATCCATTTGCAGCACATCGGTAATCGACTTGGAGGCTGCCAGCGTCGGAAGCTTCTGCCAATAAGCATCCCAGGCCATAAATTCCGGCTTGAAGCTCACATTTGAAAATTGCTGAGCATAAATGTCCAGCGCTTTTTTCGTCGCTTCATGACGAGCATCCGAGCCCCACCACATAATGCTGAGCGTCGTCGCTGCCTCGCTTGATCCCTCAGCCGCTGCCGTCTCCGTTGCCGAGCTTGGCTGCGCACCCTGGTTGCCTCCGCCGCTCCCGCTATTGCCGCTGCATGCGGTCATTGTCAGCATTACAGCGAGCGTCAGCATTGCCCAGCCTTTGCTTTTCAGCCACCTTTTTTCCATTATCCGCTCATCCCCTTCAAATGAAATACCTTTTTCTAGAAGCGCTTTTCACAAAAGCCGTTACCCTTTGAGTCCTGTTGTAGCAATGCCTTCTACAAAGTGCTTCTGGGCCAGAAAAAAGATGACAACGGAAGGCATAATCGACAGCAACGACATCGCAAGCAGCTGCCCCCACTGAATATCGAACTGGTCAATGAACATGCGCAGCGCAAGACCGACCGTGAACTTCTCAACCGAGCTTAAATACAGCACCTGCGCAAAAAAATCGTCCCAGCTCCAAATAAAGGTGAAAATTCCCACGGTCACAAGCGCTGGCTTAATGAGCGGAAAAATAATGCGCAGAAAAATGCCGTAGACGGAAGCTCCGTCGATTTTGGCCGCCTCATCAAGATCACGCGGGATGCCGCGAATAAACTGCACTAGCAAAAAAATAAAGAAGGCGCCGCCCCCGAAAAAATGCGGCAGCACAAGCGGAACGTAGCTGTCCACCAGCCCCAGCTTATTGAACAAAATGTATTGCGGCACGACCGTTACCTGGCCTGGCAGCATCATCGTCAGCAGCAAAATCGAAAACCAGAAGCCTTTAAGCCCGAAATACAAGCGGCCGAAGCCATAAGCTACAATGGCCGCTGTCAAGACGCCGCCTGCTACATTGCCCAGCTCCATCAGCAGCGTATTGCCGAAAAAGTGGGCAAACGTATATTCGCCAGAGAAATGCCAGCCCTTGCTGTAATTTTCCCACATCGGAATGGAAGGCCAAATGGTCGGCAGTCTCAGCTCGGACGTTTTTTTGAGCGAAGCGCCCGCCCACCAAATGACGGGGTAAATCATGATAAAGGAGAACAACGCCAGAAATACATGATCGAAGCTTTTTGCCCGCAGCCTTCTCATTTCGCTTTCCCTCCATCCGACTCGTAAAATACCCAATAGCGGGAAGCGGCAAAGTTTATGATCGTCAGCAGAGCTACAATGACGAGCAGGATCCAGGCCAGTGCAGAGGCATAGCCCATCTGATAATGCTTAAATGCTTTTTCATAGAGGAACATGGCGTACATGTAGGTTGAGTTGATCGGCCCGCCCTTCGTAATAATGTACGCGGACGTAAACGTTTGAAAGGATCCAATAATGCCAAGCACCAGGTTGAAAAACATAACGGGAGAGAGCATGGGGAGTGTAATGCTGAAAAATTTCCGCGTCTTGCCCGCTCCGTCCACCGAAGCGGATTCGTACAGCTCCTGCGGAATTTGCTTAAGCCCCGCTAGAAAAATAACCATGGTGGAGCCGAACTGCCACGTATTAAGCAGGATCAGCGTAGCCAGCGACGTATCGGGATTGGATATCCAGGCGACGCCTTGAATGCCAAACCAGCCAAGCACCTGATTCACATACCCGTCCAGGCTGAACATATTTCGCCACAGCGCCGCTACTGCAATGCTGCCGCCGATGAGCGACGGAAAATAAATCGCAGTGCGGTAAATATTCATGCCGCGCAAGCTTTTATTCAGCGCCAGTGCCACCATTAGCGAGAAAAATAGCTTCAGCGGCACGGAGAACAGCACGAACATGAACGTAACCTTGAGCGATGTCGTGAAGGTGGAATCATTCGTAAAAATGTTGACGTAGTTGTCCATCCCGGTCCACTGCGGCGCTTCGAGCAGCGAATACTCCGTAAAGGATAGATAAAATGACTGGGCAATCGGCCACAATGTCAGCAGTAAAAATCCTAGCAGCCATGGCGAAATAAATACGTAACCAGCCAAATGGGTAATCCGGTTATCTTTACGCTTCACCCCATTTCTCCCCTCCCTTTGCTTATTCGAGTCAAATGCTTGCCTGAGTCAGTTGCTTTTTGTCTAGCCTTACTTTATACGAAAACGCTTTCACAAATGAAGGAGACAATTTTATGATATGGTTGGATTTTTTTATAGTTCGCTTTGTAAAACCTTAAAAACGTCGCATCGACAAATTTGCCGCAGTCCGCAACAATAAAACTATAGCTTGAACAGCTCTATCCTTGAACCAATTACAGTAACGGAAGAGGTGCTGCAAAATGAGATTCGATAATCCGGAGGATATAAGGCAATTGACCCCGCTTTGGGAGGGCGAGCGCTTTGAGAATGGACGCCCTAAAGTAGATGAGGATATATTGCGACGCATGCGAAAAATAACGCTGGAGGAAGCGTGGGGTCCGCTGTGGAATCGCGGCTACACGTTTCAATTCGAAGGAGAGTTCAAAATCATGCATCCCGAGCAGGTGATGGTCGGGCGTGCGGTTACTGCGGTCATGGTGCCCAAGCGGCCCGACCTGCATGAAACGCTGCTTGATTACGGGCATGAGCAGGAGAATCGCCACGGCTTTTTCAACCAGTGGGTCATTGATTCTCTAGTGGAGGATGATGTGGTCGTCGTCGACATGTTCGATAAAATTCATAGCGGCACTTACGTTGGCGGCAATTTATCTACAGCGATTGCCACCCGCACGAAGCGCGGCGGGGCCGTGATCTGGGGCGGTATTCGCGATAATCAGCAGGTGAAGGAAATCGGCGGCATTAACGTCTATTATCGGGGCAGCGATCCGACAGCGATTGCCGATGTGACGATGGTCGGAATGAACGTGCCAACACGTATAGGCAAGGCGATATGCATGCCAGGGGACGTCGTGCTGGGCACGCCAGCGGGAGTTATTTTTATTCCGCCGCATTTGGCTGAGCTGACCGTTGTACAGGCGGAGAAGTCGCAGGTGCGCGACGTATTCGGCTTCATTCGCCTTAAGCAGCAGGTGTATTCAACGGCGCAAATAGACGCTGCGTGGAATACAGCCCTTTGGCAGGACTTTATCGACTGGTTTAACAACGATGATGCCGCAGCGGAATATCGGCATTTGAGCTGGGACGATGAGCTTGAGGATGCGAAGAAGAGAGAGCATGATGGGCCGCGGAGCGATGTGCGTCTATAGAACGCAAAAGGAGGTTAGGAAAAATTTCCTGACCTTTTCGCATTTTTCAATTAGCCCTTTTTAGGAATCCGCTGAATCAGTCTATCATTGCTGTCGTAGACCAGAATACATAAGTCTTTGAATTCTCCCTTCAATTCGAAGTACCTTTTAATAGCCTCTTCCTTTGACATTGCTTCGCCAAATCGCTCACTCTTGTATGCAATATAATATTTTGTCATAAACAAATACTGACAATTATCTACATTTTTATCAATTTTCTATTTTCACTGGACAACCATTAGTTCGATTAAACCATACCATGCTTTCAACTGCATTTGTGCCAACATGTTCTCTCCCTGAAATCCCTCCCTCCACGAATTGATCAACTTTCGTTAAGGTTTCTTATTTTGCATGGTATAATCATGTTGAATGGTGCTGATTTGGGATGAACGAATTGCTTGATCCTCGTAATGATTTCGTCTTTAAGCGCATTTTTGGCAGTGAAGAAAATAAAGATGTATTGCTCGCCTTTTTAAATCGCACTTTTGCCGAGTCAAATGAACCTCCGCTAACTGAAATTGTACTTTTAAACCCCTATACGGATAAGGATGCTCCGTTGGACAAACAGTCCATTTTTGACATTTGGGCCAAAACATCTGAGGGTAAGCTGATTAATATTGAAATGCAGTTATTCAACAAATACGATATAGAGAAACGTACTCTGTTTTATTGGAGCAAACGGTACTCTGCCTCATAATGGCGGCTTAATCAATTGGCTGTTATTTCTGAAAGGTGCCCATAAATCAAATTGGGAGGTGCTAAAGATGAATGAACCGACGCTAGGCAAAGCGATGGATACATTAGAGTTTCTAAGCCAGGATGGGGAGGCTCGCCGTTTGTATGAGGAGCGGCAGAAGTTTTTGCACGATGAGGCTTCCATGATTGAATGGGCTACGGAAAAGGGCATGAAACAAGGAATGGAGAAAGGAATAGAGAAAGGGATTGAAAAAGGCGAACGCCAAAAAGCGATTGAAATTGCCAAAAACATGCTGGCATTAGGCATCGAAATTGCGCTTATCGCCAAAGCAAGCGGCTTGTCTGAAGCAGAGGTAAGAGCATTATAACTGGCTGCCAGACTGTCTATAATACAGAGGGAGCCCGCCACTGCGCGGGCTCCCTCTTCATTTATGCTTCCCAATCTAATGCCCTGCCGACTCCCGGTACTCGCTTGGAGACAAGCCAACCCGTTTCTTGAAAATTTGGCTGAAATAGCGTGAATCCTGATAGCCTACCTTTTCCGCCACTTCATAGTTTTTAAAATGCGTCGTCTTGAGCATGGCTTTCGCCTTGTCGATGCGGATATCGGTCAAATGCTCGATGAACGTTTTACCGGTATTCGTCTTGAACAGCAGACTCAAATAGGTCGGCGTCATATACACCTTCTCCGCCACGCTTTGCAGCGAAACATGCTGGCATTCCTGCTCCATATAATACATCGTTTTCTTAATAATGCTGCGATGGCTCTCGCCCTGATAAGGCGACACCGCCTTCCACAAGCTCGTAACAAATTCGCTGACGCAGCGAACCAGCTCATGAAGCGTTTTCATTTTTAGAATGGATAAAATCTCATAAGGTTTATTAGCTACAGCGGCATCCGTACCAGCCAGCACTCTTCGTTCCATTCCCACGAGCAAACGCAGCGTCAGCTCATACATATGTGAAATCGCAATCGGCCCGCTGCGCATCACGCTGCGATAAAACACCTTTACCGCTTCTTCGAGCTGCCCTTCCGACGTCGCCGCCTGGCAAGCATCGTACAGCTCCTTCTCCTTATGCTCCGGATAGTCCTGAAGCGGCACATAAGCACGAAGCTCGCTATAATAAATAATTTCGCCAATGCCCTGATAAAATTGATGCTTAAGCGCTTGCCCTGCCTGTTCATAAGAATGCTTCACTTCATGCAAATAGCCACAGGGCTTCCCTACGCCAATCGTAATCGGATCGGAAAATTGCTCCCCCAGCATCGCCTGCACATTATCGAGCATCTTCTTCGACACCCAGGAAAACAGCAGCACGAGCCGATGCTCCTCATCTAAAAAAAGAACGCTTCCCGCCGGAATGCGCGGCTGCAAATATTCCCTTATTTTCTCCATATAACCGACCCGATCATGCTCATGATGAAAAAAAGCCGCAGGCGCAAGCAAGGCTACAGCCGGATACGTAAAATAAGGGCTTACATTCAGCTTCGCCAACTGCTCCTTCATATTCGCTCGGCCACCGCCTCTTTCCGACATCAGCTCTTGCAGCAAACGATCCCTCATCCATGTCAGCATATAATCGTCTTTCAGCCATTTCTCTTCCTTCAGCATGCTCCATTTCCCCTTTAAATTGAAAGGTTAACAAGCAAGTTGCCCCTCGACTTTCGTCGCGGCCTAATCCAGATGAATGATTTTGTAGGCGTGCATATGGTCGATAAACGCCTGCTCGGCCGCTGCAACATCCCCTTTGCGCAGCACGTCAATAAGTACAGTATGGTAATCTGCCAGCCCTAGTGTCGTGTAATGCCGATTGGAAATCGCCATGAATCGCATAAGCTTCGTCTTCATATCCTTCCATAGCGTTAAAATGGCCCCGTTGTCGCATTTACGATAGAAAAAACCGTGAAAATCCATGTCCAGCTCCAAAATGCTCAGTATATCGTTTTGCTTAACAGCTTGATCCATTTGCACAATAATACCCGCCAGCTCGGAAAAATCCTGCTCCGTCAACAGCGGCATCGCCTGCCTAACTGCGAAGCCTTCAATCATTTCGCGCAGCACGAACAAGTCCTTGATTTCCTTCGCCGTTATGTTGGACACTACCGAGCCTTTGTTCGGAACGCCAATAATGAGCCCTTCCTGCTTGAGCCGTTCAAGCGCCTCCCTTACAGGAGCCTGGCTAATCTGGAATTGGCCGGCGATTTCAAGTACAATAAGGCGGGCACCCGGTTGAAGCTCGCCAGCCAAAATCTCTTTCTTGAGCTTCATGTACACATGTGTACTAATAGAATGAATTGGTACGATTGCTGGATTTTCTGGCACATGAACACGTCCCTATTCCAAATTATCGATTATCGTTAATTTATTTACTTCCATTATATCGGCTCATTTCCTGCTTAACAACCCCATTTTGGAAATGATGCCGCAACAGCCCTGGCGGCAGCTTTTACTTCTAACTTGGCATAAAGTATGAGAAGCTGGCCTAAAGGGGATATTGCAAGAAAAGGAGGAACTTTCCACATGCTTAAAAAAATCACCTCATTACTTCTTGCTTCATTTCTCGTTATAGGTGCGAGTTCCTGCGGCAGCGCGAGTGATCGTCCCAACGGCAGCAAAGGCAGCAATTCCAGCTCTAATCAACCAGCCACTGCCGAGGCGCCAAGCCCTTCCCCCACAGAGCCCGCAGCGGCAACTCCAGCTGTATCGCCAACGCCAAGTGCGACGGAAGCGCCTGACCTAATCAAACAAGAAATCGCCGGCATGTCGGTCGATGAGAAAATCGGACAGCTGGTGCTTGTTGGCCTGGAGGGTACCACCCTTCAAGAAGATGCGATCGAAATGATGGATACGTTTCATGTAGGCGGCTTTATTTTGTACAAAAGAAACATTACGGACGCTTCGCAGACGCTAGCCCTGCTCAATGAGCTTAAAAAACAAAATAAAAAAAATCCCGTCCCGCTATGGCTCAGCATCGACCAAGAGGGGGGAACCGTGAGCCGGATGCCCCAGGATTTCGTGAAAATTCCATCCGCACAGTCTATTGGCAGCAAAAATAAACCGAAGTACGCCTATGGAATAGGTGAAGCTATCAGCGCCGAGCTGTATGCCCTTGGGTTTAATATGGATTTTGCCCCTGTGCTCGATATTAACAGCAACCCGGACAATCCGGTTATTGGCAACCGGGCGTTTGGCTCCACAGCGGAAAGCGTCATTGCCAGCGGCATTGAGACGATGAAGGGCATACAGGCGGGACATGTCGTCCCCGTTGTCAAGCATTTTCCCGGTCATGGCGATACATCAGTCGATTCGCATCTGGATTTGCCGGTAGTCGACAAAAGCTTGAAACAGCTTGAGCAGTTCGAGCTGCTTCCCTTCAAGGAAGCGATTAAGCAGCAAGCGCCTGCTGTCATGATTGGCCATCTGCTTATTCCGGCAATGGACAAGCAATATCCTGCTTCCTTGTCCAAAGCGATCATTACCGATCTATTACGGGAGAAGCTCGGGTTTACCGGTGTTGTCATTACGGATGACATGACGATGGGCGGCATTACGAAGCATTATGGCATTCAGGATGCGGCGGTCAAAGCAGTTCAAGCGGGTAATGATATTCTTCTTGTCGGACATGATGCCAAGCAGCAGATCGCCGTGCTGAAGGCGCTAAAAAAAGCGGTCAAAGCAGGCGACATCTCCATGCAAGCACTCGATGACAGCGTCTATCGGATCATTAGCCTCAAAAGCGACTTTACGCTAAAAGACGAGCTCATCAGCCGTACTAACGTCGATGCGGTCAACCGTCAAATTAAAAAAGCGCTGAACGCTTCTAAATAGAAGCATTCGGCGCTTTACACTGGCGACATATAGCGGCCATAGCTGATGTCAAGCTCGGATAATTTGCCATCCTGCTCCGAAAGGAACGATACATCTTCCCCTTCCGCCCCCATCCATTTGACCCCGAGAACGATACCTTCAGCTGTCTTTGCAGCGAATAGGAAGGAAAACATTTCTGGCATAACCTCACCGCCATCGTCTACCCGCCACGTCGAGCTTTCATCGAACTCAGCTGGATAGTCTTGAAAAATAAAGCCGTCTGAGGTTTGCAGCGCCAGACTCGCCAGCATGTTCTTGCCCTGTCGTTCAAACTGCACTAGATACAAGGTATTTCCTGCAGTGCCTATTTCCTCAAGCGGCCATAGCTTCTCTACGCTGCGATTTTTGCTCTTGGCAATGGCCGACTTCACATCATCTGCTGCCTGAACGCTTCGTTTATCAGCAATGGACAGCAGCATTTCCGGCTTTAACGACTGATCATCGGTTAGAAAATACGTTTCATTCGGCTCCGCCTTGCCCTCCACGACCTCAAACAATTGGCCTTGCTGGTTTGCAAAATTTTGCGCCGTTTGCCTGCCGTTATCGGCTTCGGTCGCCGTTTGCTCATTTTTGTATTTAATTTTGAGGAGCTGCCCATTGTGACCAACCGCGAGGTTGAAGCTGGCCCCCTGCTCGCCGCCCCCTTCAGCCGGGCTGACTAGCAATTGCTTGCCCGCTTCATCGGCAAAGCCAAATGCTCCTTTGCCAAGCACAGCGGTATCCAGCATTGGCGCTGCCGTCGGCTCCGCGATGGGCTCCTTCGTCGCGGTTAAAGCATTAGTCCCATTTTCCGCTGGCGCATTAGAAACAGTTGGAGTCTCCGCTGCCCCGCTTGCGGCAGTCGAAGCCTCTCCAGATGGCTTAACCTCCGAGGAGCATGCCCCCATACATATAGTCAATATGAGCAACAATATGAACAAGCTGTTTTTTTCCATTATATCTCCCCTTTTAAACAAATGATGCAACGACTACAAGCTTAAGACGAAGCAGCCATTCAAAAGGGTGCAGCCCAAACGTACTCGAATGAGCCATTCGTTTATTTACTTAAACCTAACGCTTCATAATAATGCGCTACTTCAATAATCATCGCACCCATTCGTTCAATATCCGGCACGATATATCGTTGTACGCCATTTAATTGCAGCGCCTCGGCAGTTACTTTGCCCACAGCTGCCGCCAGCACCTGTCCAGCGAATAGTTCCAGGAGCTGCTGCTCAAGACCTATTTTTCGCGCATAGCGGAATAAATATTGGACTTGAACAGCTGTTGTAAAGCAGATCGCGTCAACCTCGCCTGTAGTGAGCTCTTCCATGAGCTGAGTAAGTACGCTTACCTCGGGCGGAACATGTTTGTAGGGCAGCAGCGAAATAACCTCACCCGCTTTTTTCGCAGCAAAAAAACGCTCCAGCTCGGGCGAAGGCTCGCCATGCAGCTGAATGACGATACGCTGGCCGGCAAAATCATGCTCTGCCAGCTTTTCGATTAGATTTTGCACCGTGCCATCATCATCCGCAACAACCGCTTTCAAGCCGGTACGCTTAAGATAAGCCGTCGTCTTGTAACCTCTGGAAGCAATCGATGCTTGCGTCAGCTGCTCCAAGAACGCCTCCTTAATATCCAGCTTTTCCGCGTTGCTGGCAAGCGTCTCCGAGCCAATGCCCGTCGTTAAGACGACCCAGTCTGCCCCCTCCGCCGCAAACCGCCGCAGCGGTGCTTCCAGCGTTTCCTCATCCAGCAGCGTCATTCCCTGAAGCGACCGCACGACCGATGTCCCGCCCTGTTTTTCAATGATGGCGCTCATTTCCTCTGTCTTTCGAGATCCTGCTATGACCAGTCTTTTCCCCTTCAATGCACCTATTCCCATGCTTGCCCCGTCACCATGCTTTCTCCAAATGTGTTTGTCATATATCTTAACACAAGCGGAAACAGCTGTCGCCATTTCGAGGCAGGCAAAACTTATTTTACCCTTTAATAGCTGCGGCACACATGTAAAAAAACCGTTCTTTAAGTCAAAAACGGCAATTTCTTAACTTCAAAAAAATGTTCCAAAATAACGATAAATAGCGAAAAACATAGAAAAACATCGGAAACTAGATATAACATATATTTCTTTATGTATGTTATAATTCCAATTGTCAATTAGGCGTCCACCGTTTCGTTATCATTTTAATTCCACTTTTAGGAGAAAAGAGGAAGTTGATGCAGGAAGCAATAGACACAGGCAGCACCTACAATGAGCTACCCCTATTGATTACCGGATCTGGAAGCGTTACCGTCACTGAGCCCGACCGTTGCCCTGGAGGCAGCCCTGATTACAAAATCGTAAACTGCGTAGGAGGTACAGGCCGCCTTGTTTTTCAAGAACGGGAAATTCAGCTAAAGGAAGGCGTCGCCATTCTTTATTTTTCCCACACCGCTTCTATTTCCTGCGAAATTAGTGAAACGCTCAGCATCAAATATTTAACCTTTAACGGTTATTTGCTGCCAGCATTTCTGCAGGCATTACATATCGCCAACCTTTCCGTATTTCGGCTGGATCCCGCTCCACAAATGCTCATTGACGAAATTATTTTAAGCCAGCAATCCACCCGTCAGGAGCGTATTTTCACAGGATCAGCGCTCTTGTATATGCTTCTTATCAAGCTGAAGCTCTCCAAGGACCTATACCTCGTTCCTGAACGCAAGGAGCAAACACCGAAGCTGTCCAGTATCCTGACTTATATTAAACAAAACTATCATCTCGATATTTCCCTATCCATGCTGGCCGGACAGCTCTACATAACCGAGCAGCATTTGAATCGCATGTTCAAAAAAGAATATGCGATGACCCCGCTCGATTTTTTAACCCGCTACCGACTGCTCAAGGCAAAAGAAATGCTCATTCATGACGATTCCATGACAGCTCATGACATTGCCAAGGCGGTCGGTTTTAATAGCGCGAGTTATTTTGGCTCCGTTTTCAAAAAGCATGAAGGCTGCTCGCCGATGGTGCTGCGCAAAAGCTACAAAGCTTCGAAATCAAATTCGGCGATTGAGGCTAGCCGCTGATCATAATTCAAAAATTCCAAATCCCTTGTCACTTCATTCGGCACCACGATACAGCGGATGCCAGCCGCCTTCGCAGCTTTCAAACCATTTGGCGAATCTTCAAAGACGATGGCTTCTGAGGCATCAATGCCAAGCCGTGCCAGCGTCAGCTCATACAATTCAGGGTCAGGCTTTACCCGCTGCACATCTTCAGAGGTATGAATCATATCAAAGGCTTCAAAGATGCCGAGCTTCTTCAAATAGCTATGAACCCAGTCACGCGTAGAGCTCGAAGCAACCGCAAGGCGCAGATTTCGCTGCTTCACGCTCGCCAGCAGCTCGGCAACTCCAGGCAATAGCCCGGCTTCGCCAATATAAACGGCATATTTTTGCTCAGAGAGCTCTTTAATATGGTCATGGTCAATTGGCGTTTGCAGCGCTGCCTCCAAATAATGATAAGGATTGAATTCGTCGAAATTTGTGCCCACATTGTGAGACCACAGGCCCAGCGACAGCTCTACGCCATGCTCCTGATAAATGTCCCGAAAAGCATAATACCAAGGGGTCTCGGTATCCATAATCAAGCCGTCGAAATCAAAAATGATCGCTTTCAGACTCATCGCTACTATCAGCTACCTTTCCTGCTTATACTTGCAGCTTACCGCCAGCGACTTTCAGCTTGCAGCTGCTAGAACCGGCTTTCCACGTTAGGCTCGGTGAGATGGACAAAGCTGAACTCAGCCCTGCTGCCGCTGCCCTTCGGACATTGCGCGACGACGCCGGCCTTTACTTCATCAGGTGTACGCATGCCGAAATAACGGATCAGCCTCCAATCCTCGCCATCAGGCGAATAATAGAAGGACACGCAGTCTTCTACTTTATTGATTCTCAAATATGGATTGTCCGACTGAATCTCTTCCGAGTTGCAATCATCTGACCAGCCGTCCTTGGTGACGACCGAGACGATCGAGGCTGCCCGCCCATTAAATTCAAAGCATAATTTGCACCAATTGTCTTTATCTACGTATAGCATTAGGCATCCAGAGTCATACTGCTGCTTCATTTCCACCGTTAGCCTTGCCGTCAATTCGAAGGAGCGCTTGACTGGCGCATACAAAAAAGGAGCTGAGCTGGCAAAATGCTTGCCTGATGGATCGCAGAAAAAATCCGCCTCCGGTGGCGCCTCAATAATAACGCCGCCCTGCTCTGTGAACTGCCACTGAGAAGGTTCGTTCATCCAAGCCAGTTTATCGCGTGTTTCATGATTCAATACATTAATCATTAATTATCCCTCCGTAGCCATTTTCTGTATAACCATTCGACCTAATTAGCTTAAACCCTTCTTTTGTAAAAATATAAGAATTTATAAGTTTCACCTTGCAAATGGTTATTAGGCATGATGGTTCGCTTTCACCGCCTGCTGCTGCCTGGAAGAAACCGGGAGGAAAAACACGACAGCCATGAGCACCATATACAGTGCAACAATGACGGCGAACAGCAGCTTCGGACTGTAATTATAGAGGAGTCCCGTCAAATAACCGGAGGGAATGGCAATAAGCGTCATAACCGTCTGTACGGCCGAAAACATATCGGCTTTCTCATGCGTGCCAAGGCGATTCATCAGCAGCGCATCCCGGTACGTTTGCAAAATAAACGTTCCTGCCGCCAATATAATAATTGTCAGCATGAGCAGCGGCACATTGCCGGAAGGAATAAAGAGCAGCAGCAAGGAGCCGGCGGTGCATAAGGCAATCGACAGACTGACGTATTTTTCATCCGAGCGTTGTTTCAGCCGGGGAATGACGACCAAGTATAACACCATGACCGTTACCGCAGTGACGACTGGAATGTAGGAAATCGTCCAATCGCCGAAATGCAGCTCCTCCTTGAAAAACACGACCTGAAAAAAATTCAGCTGCAAAATAAAATTCGACAGCACCGTTATGATAATAATCGGGAACAACCGGCGGGTATAAAACGCTTTGCCAAATAATCGCAGGCTGGCTCCCAAGCTTTTCAGCACCTTGGTCTGGCTATGTACCTCAATGAGCTCTTTGCCCGCCTCCGTCTCCTCTGTCAGCCGGTTCCTTACAATAAACATAATCGTCATCATGACGCCACCGGCAAAATAAATGACAGCGAGCGTCTTCCCGATACCAAAATCGGCGATGACAAAGCCCGCTAGCGGCGTAAGCACTCCAGCTGCGGTAATAATCATATTCATGATGCCAAACACTTTCGGTCGCTTTCGCTCCTCAACATCCTCAATAATGAGCAAATTGAACGACACGGTGACGAACTTGGACGTCGCATTTAATAAGTAGGCAATCATAAACAGCCAGAAGCTTTGCGAGAACGCCCAAATAAACATCGGAACGCTCCAGGCTACAATATCAAAAATGAGCGAGGTGCGTTTTCGGCCCAGCTTGTTCGTAATCGATCCGGCAAACAACTGAAAGACAAAAGCAAAATACAGGTTAATGGAATTAATCAGTCCAATTTCAATATCGCTTAGTCCGGCATCCTTCATATAGAGCGGCGCATAAAACAAAACGATCGTTCCAGGAATCGCCCAGAGCGGCTCCAGAAAAATCGAATACCGCGGATTTTTTGGCAAATCGGCAAGCAGCTTCATATTTAAGGCTCATCCCCTCTTCTTCATGCGTCATTGCTGCGCGGCGCCCCGTAAGCCTTCCGCCGCGCAGCCATAACGCCCTTGCCTTTCCCTACATTATGAAATAAGTGCTGTCTTCACGGAGGTCATCGCTCTTGGCGCGCCTGTGCTCATGTCATAACCAATCGTTTCATTAAAAGCGCCTTCGTAGTCCTGCAGCTTTTTGGTTGAAGTGACCATGTTTTCGAGCTCTGGCAAGCTTTGCGCAAACTTGAGCGCCGTGCTGATCATTTGATGAACCGCTACATCGCCAATGACATTGACACCGTTATTAATAAAATCCGTCGGCTTAAACGAAACTTCATAGCTGTCGTCATAGCCCATTGGAATAATTCTGCCGCCTTTGCCGATCAGCTCAAGAGCCACATGCAGCTGATTGCCGACCGCATCGATAATAATATCGAATTTATGGCCATTGTTAATTTCGAGCACTTTCTCAAGCGTCAGCTCCTGAGGATGGAACACATAATCTGCAATGTTTGCAGCGAAGCTTTTACGGTATTCATCTACCTCTGTGCCAACGGTCAGGCGGCCCAGCCGCTTGCCAACAAGCTGGCATAAGGAGCCAATCGCGCCGGAGCCAAGCACAAGCACCGAATCGCTTGGTTTAACGCGAGCTTTCAAGAAGCTGTTGAGCACGCAGCCGAGCGGCTCGACCATCATGGCCGCTTCCCAGCTCATCGTGTCAGGAATTTTGAACACATATCTTTCTTCGCCCGCGTAATACTCCGCGAAAGTGCCATGGATGGTCATGCCAACCTGATGATCCTCGAAGTTTTCGCAGTAGCAGTGCAGCCCCTCACGGCAATAGGAGCAAATGCCGCATGATTGGGTCGGATCGATGAGCACACGGTCGCCTACTTTAACGCTTCTTACTTTAGGACCAACCTCAACGACGGTCCCAACCCCTTCATGTCCAATAATCGTGCCGGAATTGGCCGGAATTTTTCCTTTTACAATGTTAAGGTCTGTTCCGCAAATGCCCGAGCCAAAAATTTTAACCTTGACGCCTGTCGGCGATACGATGGTTGGCTCCTCCATCTCCAGAAGTTCCACCTTGCGATAATCCTGATAAACTAATGCTTTCATTAACTTGCCTCCTCTTTCGATTTGTGAATAATCGTTTAAACAGCCGACTTGCTGGATCTATGTTCTTGTTTGCTCCACTCCAGTAAAACTTCCTTAAGCGTTTCCTGTACGAGCAGCAGCTCCGCCTCCGAATGAGCATCCGAGAAGACGAAAAATCCCTTCGTAAAAATCCCCTGCTGAGCGAGCCGCTTCATCATATAAGCGCGGAAGGGATCGCGGTAGAAGTCCTGCTCCGCCCGCGACCTCAGGCAGAAGCTCGCATAGGTGCCGTGCAGTGCGAGCTCCTCTGTCAGTCCCAGCGCATCCAGCTGAGCCTGCAGCTCTGCCATCAGCTTCTGCGTACCGCCGCGCCAGCTTGGCCAGCTCGGTGCCGCCTGCATCAGCTTCTCGCAGGCAATTAGCGCTGCCAGTGCAATCGTCTCGCTCGAATGGGCGCTGCTGAACTTGACCTGCCCACATAGCCGCATAATCGGCTCTGAGCCTAGTACGACGCCAAGCGGCAGGCCATTGGCCAGCCCCTTCGACAAGCAAAGAATATCCGGCCACAGCCCGTATTCGCCCGCAGTCGCCTGCTTGCCCATTCTTGCGCCTGACGTAACCTCGTCGAATACGATTAGAATGCTGTGGCGTGCGGCCAGCTCCATCACCTTGGCCAGCTCCTCACGCTGCCACTCGCTGGGGCATAACACGATGCAGGCCAACTGGTCGCCATGTCGGCGCACCTCGTCTTCGATCCGCCGCAGACTTGCATGCGGCACCCAAACGGTACTATTGCGGATTTCCGCCGGAATCCCCATCGCTTCCGCGTCTCCGCCGTAATAGCCATAGGCCGACCAATCGCTCCAGCCATGGTAAGCCGTCGACATCACCTTTGGCCTGTGGGTGTAAGCTCTTGCCAGCCGGACTGCGCCGCTAACTGCATCGGCTCCGCCTTTGCAGAAGCGCAGTGCCGCATAACGCTGCTCGAAGCGGGCGAGTATAAGCTCCGCTGCCGTCAGCTCCACATCAGCGGGCACCGAGAAGCTTGTCCCTTTGGCGAGCTGCTTTACAATCGCCGCTTGCACTTCCTCGCGGGCATGTCCCCATGAGGCGGTGCCCATCGCCATCTCGCAATCGAGCCACTCATTGCCATCGATATCGATAAATCTGGATTGTCTGGCTTCTACGCAGCAGATGGCCGTTTCGCCGGGGAATAAGCGCTCTGGCGTCTTCGCCAGCGTGCTGCATCCGCTCGGAATTACTTGCTGCACGCGCTCCAACCATTGCAGGCTTTGGGTAAATACCGCCTGCTCCTCTCTCGTCTTCATGGTTTCTCCTCCATTTAGCGCGTACTAGCGCACCTTAGTTCCTGGCCAGCAGCTTTCGTAAATCCGGTCGATGGAGATGACATTGCCGTAGAGGTCAATAATCAAATCCTGTGCCCGGTGAGCGTGGCGCATTTCAATCCAGTAGCGATTTTCCAGCAGCCGCGTGAAGTTGTCTACGAGGAACAGCAGACGGCTCCGGCTCTGAATAAGCTCCTTGCCCAGCACCTGCGGCAGCCAAATCGCCCCATTCGAGTTAAAGCGGTTCGAATAGTCATACACCTCGGTCAGCGTAGCGAATTCTGCCTCGCGAAGCTGGCTCCAGAACATATCCGCATCGCTGCGCACCTCCGCCAAATCGACGCCAATCATCGGCAGCGATGCAGATGCTGCATCCTGCTGCTCCAGATGCGACTTCAAATGGTCAAACATGAACGGCCAAATATCAGCCTTAATGTCGCTGCCCCATTTTTTCCAGAAGCGGGCCAGATTGTTTTTGCGATTGAAGCTGCGGTGGATGCCGCTGCTGCGCTCCCAGTGATAGGCCAAAACTTCCGGGTTAATCACGATGTCATACCCGGCTGCCCGCGCTCTCATCTGGTAATCGAAATCCTCGTAGCCGTTGAAAAACTTCTCATCAAGCAGCCCCACCTTCTCATACACTTCGCGCTTCATGCCAAACATTGCGAAAATGACGAGCTGCACGGAAAACGTCTGCTTCGGAATATCCATGGGTGATGCGTTTAGAAATAGATGACGGCCAATCGTATCCGCAAATGCAATGCCGCAATGCTGGACGCCGCCTGTCTGCGGATACAGAAGCACGCCGCCTGCCATGCCGATTTCGTCGCTGCTGTCGAGCGTCTCGCTCATCAGCTGCTGCCAATTGTGATTCAGAATCGTGTCAGAATCGAGAAAATAAATATATTGCCCCTGTGCAATTTTTAGCGCGCTATTAATAGAAACGGCGCATCCAAGCGGATAGTCGTGCTGCAAAATCTCCACCGTCACGCCTTCCTTGCACTCTGACTGAAGCTTATCCAAATGCTGTCTGACTGCTGTGCCGGAACCGTCATTGATGAAGATAATCTGGGTGGATGGGCTTACTGTCCGCAGCAATGAATCCGTAAATAAGTTCAAAATGTTATAATCCTGGTTTACTGGTACAATAACTGTGTGTAGCATGTAATCTCCTCCACGTGATTTATAGTTTCAATTTCGTTCGACGCCAGCTGCCCTCCCTTTATCCCGACTCGACTCTATCTAATTTTGGAATTTATGACGTGTGGCTGGAATAGAATCTGGTTACAGTGTATGTTTATGCACCTTGCTGTGTAAATCTCAACATCTGAACTCTATTAAATTTTGAACCTGTTCACTAGATTAGGCGACAAATTTGACAAGGCGTTTTAATTCGTTTTAACTAGAGATAACTGGTTTTTTTAATATATTTCTCGGATTGAAACGCGCCGCGCCGCCAAAGGACGGCGAAAGCCTTTTCACTTTGGCAGATAAGCATTTCGCAAAATTCATATAGATCGGAGCTATTTCAACATGTATCGCCACTTGGAGCAATGTGTACTGGATTTGGAGCAGAATGGACATCTCGTCCGGATAAAAGAAGAGGTCGACCCCCATTTGGAAATGGCGGCGATTCATATGAAGGTATTTGAAGCTGGCGGTCCCGCCCTATTGTTTGAAAATGTAAAAGGCTCCAAATTTCGTGCCCTATCGAATTTGTTCGGAACGGTTGAGCGGAGCAAATTTATGTTCCGCCATACATGGGACTCCGTCGAACGCGTCATGGATTTGCGCGGCGACCCCATGAAAGCGATGAAAAACCCGTTTGGACATATCGGAACGGGTCTTGCAGCATGGAAAGCACTTCCGAAGCAAAGCTCAGGCACCGTGCCAGTAGCGGCGCAGGAAATTCAAATTTCCGACCTGCCGCTCATTAAGCATTGGCCGGATGACGGCGGCGCTTTCGTGACGCTGCCGCAGGTGTTTACCGAAGAGCCGGGCAAGCCGGGGCTCATGAATGCGAATCTCGGCATGTACCGCGTTCAGCTGAGCGGCAATGATTATGAGCTGAATAAGGAAATTGGCGTCCATTACCAGATTCACCGCGGCATTGGCATTCATCAGGATATGGCCAATAAGCTGGGCAAGCCGCTGAAGGTCAGCATTTTCGTTGGCGGTCCGCCAGCCCATACACTTGCAGCTGTTATGCCGCTGCCGGAAGGCTTAAGCGAAATGACCTTTGCCGGCTTGCTGGCAGGACGCCGTTTCCGCTATAGCTACCGAGATGGATTTGTGCTTAGCAATGACGCTGATTTCGTCATTACGGGGGAAATCCATCCTGGAGAGACGAAGCCGGAGGGTCCGTTTGGTGACCATCTGGGCTACTATAGCCTGACGCATCCGTTCCCACTAATGAAGGTGCATAAAGTGTATGCAAAGCCCAATGCGATCTGGCCGTTTACGGTTGTCGGCAGGCCGCCGCAGGAGGATACCGCCTTCGGAGCCCTTATCCATGAGCTTACGGGAGATGCGATCAAGCAGGAAATTCCCGGCGTGAAGGAAGTCCACGCCGTCGATGCAGCAGGTGTGCATCCGCTGCTGTTCGCGATTGGAAGCGAGCGGTATACACCGTATCAGCAGGTCAAGCGGCCAACGGAAATTTTGACGCTGGCGAACCGGATTTTGGGCACGGGGCAGCTCAGCCTGGCTAAATATTTATTTATTACGGCGGAGGACAAGCAGCCTGTAACGACGCATCATGAGGCGGAATTTCTCGCCTATGTGCTGGAGCGGCTGGAGCTGCGCCGCGATATTCATTTTTATACGAATACGACGATCGATACGCTCGATTATTCGGGAACGGGGCTTAATGAAGGCAGCAAGGTTGTATTTGCCGCTTATGGAGAGAAGATCCGCGAGCTGTGCCTCGAAACGCCCGAGGCGCTGAAGGAGCTGCGCGGATTTGAGAATGCGCGGCTCGTTATGCCTGGCATCGTAGCGATTCAAGGGCCAGCATTCACGAGCTACGCCGATGCGAAGGCGCAATTGCAGAGCTTAAGCGAAGCAATTGCCGAGAAAGGACCGCTGCCGTCCTGCCCGATGATTGTTTTATGCGACGACAGCACGTTTTTAAGCGCGAAGGTGGATAACTTCCTGTGGGCTACGTTTACGCGCAGCAACCCATCCCATGATATTTACGGGGTAAATAGCAGCTACGAGCACAAGCACTGGGCCTGCGACAACGTCATTATTGATGCGCGCACGAAGCCGCATCAAGCGCCTCCTCTCATCGCCGATCCGGCGGTGGAGAAACGGCTTGAGCGTTTGTTCGCAGCCAGCGCAAGCCTCGGCGGTCTTAAGCTGTAGACTGATTAAATGCCGCCGCATTATGAATAGACAAACAAAAGGAGTACAGGCTCATGTCCTGTACTCTTTTGTTTTGCTCATCATGCGTTGATTCATCCGCTTTATAGTTAACTATGCGATTGTACAAAATAATACGCTAAGTAACTCGCTTGGCCTCGTCGCACAGAATGTGCTCGCGGCCGCTGCTTTATTTTTCCGCTGCCGAGTACTTTAATCTCGAATAATATAGCCTTGAACGGGCTCAAGCTCCACGAATCCAGCCATGTGGCGAGCTTGAAAGGCGACGGGCCGATCGCTGCCCATGAGGATGATATTTTGCAAATCAGCTGATCCATCTGTTGGCAAAATGAACGCTTTCGTATAAGCAAAAACCTCCCCAAGCGTCGTTTGAATGGCATGAATGAGCCTGTCCCGCTCCCCCCTGCCCATGAGATTCAAAAGGACAGCGCCACCTTCGCCAAGCTTGCTTCGAATCAAGCTAAAAAACGCCAGCGACACAAGCTGCTTTGGCGTCCCCTGTCTGGTGAAGGCATCAACAATGACATAATCGTAAGCATGTTCCGCTTCTCCTTCCAGCAAAGCACGCCCATCTCCAATGACGACATTATCCTGATTATAGCCAAAATACAATCGGCTCAACTCTACGACTGTCTCATCAAGCTCGGCTACCTTGAACGTTTTATCTTCAAAATAACGGGCGATCGTGCCGATGCCATGACCGATGAGAAAAACCTTTTCAAAAGCCGCTTGATTGCTTTCCATCAGATGAATGATCGCCCGTGGATATTCGAACAATATACGTCCCGGGTGTTCCAGATCAAGTGCGCCCTGCGTCGCATCTCCTGAAAATTGCAGGACGCGAAAGCGCCCTTTTTCCCCATCCAGCTCTGTCGTGTCGTAGACGGAAATTTCGTGATGAGCGGTGTGCTGCTCAAACCAAATGCGTCCGATTTTATTTCCTGAATGACCCATCTCATTATTCACTGAGCTTCGTATCCAATATGCTTTTCATAAAATCAATTAATACCCCCGAGCTTTCCCCAATTTTCAATAAGTTCGCTGCTCTTCATATGCATCTCCTAGAATTCGACAATTTTCTATAAATTCCTTTTCAATACTCATAAGTCAGGAAGCAAACGGAGACTAGCGCAGAATTTTTTTTGCAAATGATGGGGCGCCATTAATTAGAGCGCATTCAGCTCAATTTCAAAGCCCAAGTCTTGTATCATTTGATGGTCAATCGAAATATCCTGGCCCTCTGTCGTCAAATAATCGCCGACGAACAGCGAATTTGCCGCATATAACGCTAAAGGCTGGAGCGATCGCAGACTGCGCTCCCGTCCGCCAGCAACACGAATTTCCCGCGACGGGCAGATTAATCGAAACAGGGCCAGCACCTTTAAAGCTTGCAGGGGCGGTACGCAGCCTGCATCTGCAAGCGGCGTGCCTTGTATCGCATGAAGAAAGTTAATTGGAATCGAATCCGCTTCAAGCTCGCGTAAAGCAAAGGCCATTTCAACGATCTCCTCGTCTGTTTCCCCCATTCCGATAATGACGCCCGAGCAAGGCGATAGACCGTGGGCTTTAGCTATTTTCACCGTATTAACACGTTGCTCATATGTATGTGTCGTTGTAATGGAAGGATAGTGCCTCTGGCTCGTATTCAAATTATGATTGTATCGATGAACGCCTGCATCAGCTAAACGCTTCGCCTGCTCCTCTTTCAGCAGCCCCAGACAGGCACAAATTTTCAATGGCATCGTCGCGCGTATTTCCTCAACCGCTTCCACCACCTGGCTGAGCTCCTTGTCTGTAGGTCCTCTGCCTGCTGCAACTATGCAGTAGGTTCCCGCTTTGCGAGCCAATGCTTCACGTGCGCCAGCTAGCAGTGTCGTTTTATCAAGCAAGGTATATTTGGGGATAGGGGCGGTCGACACAATCGATTGAGAGCAGTAGCCGCAGTCCTCTGGACAGAGGCCGCTTTTCGCATTTATGAGCATATTCAGCTTTACCTTTCTGGCAAAAAAATGCTGCCTCACTCGAAATGCTGCCTGCAAAAGCGGAAGCAGCTCCTCCTGCTGCGCCCCCAGAATTGACCGCCCCTCATCTAACGTTAGACATTGCCCAGCAAGCGCCTTTTGCGCCATCGCTTCCCACTTGCTCCCATTAAGCTGTTGCTCCATCATCATTCGACCTGCCTCCCCACCGAATAAAAAGCTGCACCACATTTATCCGGTCATTTATCTATTATTTTAAATCCGATTAAATTGTTAACCTAAATAAATAAATTTTAGTTAACAATTAATCTTTGCTAGTTTAGCAAAACATGCCTCCTCTGTAAAGATCGACTTCATTCCTTTCCTGAGCACTGCATAACAAAAAGACTGTCCCCTTGCAGCTTGCACTGCGAAAGAAACAGCCTTCGGTATTGCTTAAAACCTGCATAATTACTCGATTAAAAAGGCTTAGCCTGCTTGAACGTCTTTCAAATAAGCTTCGAGCTGGTCGAACGTGCCGCCAAAGCCTTGTCTCATGGAATCGAACATGCCCATGAAAAATTGGCGTTCTGCCTCCGTCGCATTAACCGGTCCTCCAAGCAAGGTAAGAATAGTTTTGCCATCCTGCTCGGTAAACGTTAACGTATTGGACACTTCAATCGGGAATGTTTCGCTGAAAGGCGCACGTACGGCATTGCCATCCTTGTCCGAAAAAGAGTTAACGAAAACGATTTTTTCTGGCTCCACGATTTCTCCAAAAACGAATCTGCCCCACATTTCAGCACCATCCGACGCCGTCATCTTGTAATGGAACATGCCGCCTGGTCTAAAATCCAGCTTGGCATAGCTAATTTCCAGTCCAGTCGGTCCCCACCATTTTTTCAAATGCTCGACCTCAGACCATACTTTAAATACGAGCTCACGCGGCGCATCCAGTTCTCTTGTAATTTCCAATCGATCAGCCATGTTCATCCTCCGTCTTTAGCTTAGTAATTGATTGCTGTGCTGGTGCTGCTTCTTGCTTCTGAAGCTCCTTCAAATAAGCCTCCAAATTGTCAAAACGCTGCTCCCACATGCTGCGGAACGTCTCCGACCATTCATTCAATTGCTGTAAAGATTGCGGCCGCAGCTTGTAAATTCGCTTATTGGCAGCCGGCTGCACCTCAACCAGGCCCGCGTCGCTGAGCACGCGAAGATGCTTCGACGTCTGGGGCTGGTTCAGCTCCAGCTGCTCGGCAATAGCTCCTACGGGCAGCGGTCCGTCACGCAGAAGCTCCACGATACTCAGGCGGTTCGGCTCGGCTAAAGCGCTGAAGGTCATCGCTTTCATCATCATAAATCTACTCCAGACTTGTTATCCATTAAAGTATACTTCAAAAGGAATATTCCTGTAAATGCATATTTAATTCAAAATGTTTTGCAGGTATTCTCTTCATCATAACAAGCCGAGCCGATTTGTACCACAGCAGAAGGAAAATAAACAAAAGAAACGGCCGTCCACGGAAAAATACCGTGAACGACCGACTTGTTTGCCCATTATTATCCTGATCACTCTACTAATAGGACAACATTTATTCAAACTAACATTCTACTAGTAGAAGACTAAAGAATATTAGCGCTTCCCCACAGTACCGAGATAATGTCTGCTATTTTCCCTGCCGGCGTTAAGCTCAAAATGAATTCTCCTAGATCAAGAATGACGCCGCCCAGATCTGCCCAAGAGAAATTGCCCCCAAATGAATTGTAAATAGCACGGAACTTCCATAGCAAGGAGTTATAAAGTGAAACAGCATCCCCTGCAACATTAAGCTTTCTGAAAATCAATTGTGCAATAGACCAAGCTGCGTCAGCAAGACTCGACGTACCAGTAAAAGCATTGTATAACATAATCCAATTTCCTCCTAAAAAATATGTTTTTGACTACAAACACATCGTAACCTGATTATTACTATTTTTTTCCGAATCTATTCGAACTAGTACGTTTGATACTTAAAACAATCATTTACCAATACGTAATGGTAAAAAATCTATTCTAAATAATCATTATTGATTAGTCTGGGCATTTTTGTTATTATTAATTTCAAGATGAAAGGGGGTGAATGGGTTGAAAAAACCATGGTTAGCTATATTACTTTCTTTTATTTATCCGGGTCTGGGGCATTTATATTTAGGATATGTAAAAAAGGGAATTATTTTGCTTGTTGTTGAATTTATTTCTATTCTACTTATTTCAGTCGTTGTCGGAATTTTCTTATACCCTATTATCTGGATATACAGTATTATTAACGCTTATCAATTATCCACAAAATCGCAAGCGGCTTCATAGTTCGGCCATGCTTCCATATCCATTGAAGGGTAATTCAAATGATGAATTTTCGAAAAAAATTGATTTTATTTTTCTGCATGTTGTCCTTTATTTTTTTTCTAATCGGCTTTTTTTCGCCAGGGCAATCTGAACATCATGAAATAAGTCAACTAGGCTTCAATGATGCTCTATTTATCTTTGTTTTCAACAGTATCAATCTATTAATCTGGTTCATGCTTTCTTTGACGGGCTTGTCCCCATTGCTTATATTAAAAGCGATTTTCGGTATGGGCACAGGCTGGCATGCGTTGTCTATCTCTCCTTTACTCTATTACAGCACTTCATTTTCACATGGGGTTTTGGAATGGATAGCCTGTCTTATCGTCTTTCTTTTTACAATCGATCATCTTTATCATTTAACTTCCTATTTCAGGAAAAAAATCTCTTATGAACAATTGAAAAGCTTTTATTGGGTGACTGTAAAGAAAACGATTCCAACGGCCCTGTTCATACTTTTCGCCGCAGCTTTTTTTGAGGTATATGTATCTAATAGGCTGTTGCTCATTCTAGTTCAATAAGAAGGGTGTCCTATGATTTATAAAACGACTTTACCTTTTCTAAGACTGAGTACCTCATCGTCCATACTAGAAGATGAGAACGGCAGCTCTGTTGGGCGTATTCAGCGCTACTACTCAAATAAGAAACAGAAGCTCATGAATTATTTATTCGATAATATGGTGAATAATGTACATGCCTACGATGAAGATAACAATCTACTCGTAGATATTAAAGAAATAAACACAATAAAAACGCTTGTAACAGAAAAATGGCATGTGCAAATTGGTCAAGATCAGTTCGTTTGCGAGAAAAAAACAAAAATCAAAACCAATCCACAATTTTTATATAAAAAGGATAATGAAGAGATTTGGATCAAAAAAGATTTTGCCGATAAAGCTGTCCGCTTTACTTTAAATGGACAGATCATTGCTGAAGCTGTTCCAGACGGTCTAATACCGCCGAAATCCAATCACATTACATTCAAAATATTCGACTCTCGATTTGAAGTTCATGAAATTGCGTCTTTATATTATGTTTTTTCTCTAAAAAATAGCTAATATTTAGGAGTTAATAATGAATATTCAATTAGTGCTTAATCGACTGATTATTGCGAAAAGAGATCAGATTGTTTACCTTGACCTGTCTGAAATTATTTTTATTGAGCGTATTGGACAAAAAACCTTGATTCACACGGATACACAGGAAATTTATGTATATGTCTCTTTGAAAGATTTAATGAGCATACTGCCCGATATGTTTGTAAGATCGCATAAGTCTTTTATAGTAAATGTCTTTAATTTAAAAGAGCTTAATTTTTTCAACCGTAATACATATGAAGCTTACTATAAAAACCGTAAAACCGCTTTAGTAAGTAAACGTGTAATACGACAATCTATTACATTGAACCAGGTGGGAACTCAGTGACCATTCATCCATTACAAATCGAAAATTTGAGCAAGACCATTCGGGGAAAAAGCATATTACAAAATATTTCACTTGAGGTAAGAAGAGGCGAAATTTTCGGATTGCTCGGGCCCAATGGAGCAGGTAAAACAACGCTATTTCGCCTAATTTCCAACCTGATATTTCCAACACAAGGCTCCATATATATTAATGGAATAAATGCTAATCAAAATCATGTTCTCGCCGCAAAATATATTGGGGCAATCATTGAGACACCGCATATGTACCCTTTTTTGACCGCCTATCAAAATCTAGTTCATTTTTCTCTCTACAGCCAACAGGAACCAGATAAAAACAGCATTTTGGAAATTTTAAAAGTCGTCGGCCTGCAAGAAGCTGCAAGAAAAAAAGTGAAAACCTTCTCGCTAGGGATGAAACAAAGGCTCGGACTAGCACAGGCATTGCTTCATAATCCCGACCTTATTTTGCTCGATGAGCCAACCAATGGCATGGACCCTGTCGGCATGAGGGAGTTCCGAGATTATCTCCATCATTTGACCAAGGAGCAGAACAAAACCGTCATTATTTCAAGTCATTTGTTAAATGAAATGGAAATGATTTGTGATCGTGTTGCGTTTATAGTGGATGGTGAAGTCAAATCAATTGAATCCATGCAAAAAACAGAAAACGTTAGGCAAGTCGTTACAATGGAGATTGACTCAACCGAACGAGCGTTAGAATTACTTCATAGGCATGAACGAATGTCAAATTTGCTCAAGGTAGGGGAATCCGAATTGGTTTTCCTGTTGCTTCGCGAAGAAATCTCGGAAATGCTTTATCTCCTGATTCATCATCAGATCAGTGTATATGCTGTTCAAAGCAAACAGTTGAGCCTGGAAGACAAGTTCATGAGCTTGACAGAGGAGGCTTCCATTGATAAGGCTTATAAGAGCAGAGCAAATTAAAATATACAGCCGTCCTATGGTATGGGCCATGGCTATCATTTTTGTAATCATTGTTATTATGACGGCACTGTTTAATATCGATAAAAGGAACGCTTCTCAAACAGACGATTGGAAAACCGTTATAAACGAAGAAAATCAATTGTTAAAAGAACAAATGAAGGAAGCTCCAGAGGATGTCCTTCCCTATTTAAATTCACAAATTCAACGTAACGAGTATGCCTTGGAAAATGGAGTGTCTCCCGATCGCATGACATCTTGGAAATTTTTAAGCCTGGTCTCCAATTTTCTTCCATTCGTCACGTTATTTACGCTTATTGTTGCCAGTGATATCGTAGCTAGCGAATTTAAATGGGACACCATGAAGCTGCTGCTCATCCGTCCAGTTCGCCGTTATAAAATATTGTTAGCGAAATATTGTTCCGTCCTTATGTTCTCAGCCTTGCTTATCTGTATGATATTTCTTTCATCTTGGATTATTGGAACCCTTTTATTTGGGGTCGATGGCGCTTCAGAACCATTCATATTTTCAAAGGATAAACAAAATTATGAACACATCCCTATGGTTATGCATGTGTTCCTATCATATGGATTAAAAATGATTACCCTTTGCGTTATTGTCACGATGGCATTTGTCATCTCTATACTGTTTCGAAGCAATTCTCTCGCCATTGCATTCTCTGTGTTCATCTTGTTTGGCGGCAATATGATCTCTGCCTTCTTAAGTCGGATTCAACCGGAATTCGCAAAATATTTTTTATTTTCTCATTTGAATCTTGAGGCTTATTTTACAGGCACCCCAATAGTAGAAGGTGTTACCCTTCCGTTTTCATTGATCATTCTCTCCGGTTATATGCTATGTTTTTACGCCGCCGGCTGGGTCGTATTCACTAGAAGGGAAATGGGCTAAAACTCACTTATAAACAAATAGGGCAATTCCTAAAGTCATCTTTCATGACAGCAGGAATTGCCCCTATTTATGACTGCCCCGGCAACCAGGGGGCCGTTCTTTTATTTAAACGCCCTCGCGGCGTTCACTGCTTTTTTCCAGCCGGTATAGAGCTTTTCTTTACGCTCTTCCTCCATGGCGGGCTGGAACGACCGCTCCTTGTGCCATTGCTCCATAATTTCCTCGCGGCTGGTCCAGAAGCCTACGGCGAGTCCAGCTAAATAGGCTGCGCCAAGTGCCGTCGTCTCTGCATTGACCGGGCGCTCGACCGGAACGCCGAGAATATCGCTCTGGAACTGCATGAGGAAGTCATTTTTCACGGCTCCGCCATCGACGCGCAGCGTTTTCAGCGTTAGCCCAGAATCAGCCTCCATAGCCGCAAGCACATCGCGCGCCTGGTAAGCGAGCGCCTCTAGCGTCGCTCTAATAAAATGCTCCTTGGTCGTGCCGCGTGTCAGCCCGAATACCGCACCGCGCACGTCGCTATCCCAATAAGGCGTGCCTAGTCCAACAAACGCCGGAACGACATAAACGCCTTCCGTCGAATCGACACGCGCGGCGTACTGCTCGCTGTCCGTCGCATTTTGCAGCATGCGCAGGCCATCCCGCAGCCATTGAATAGCAGAGCCCGCTACAAAAATACTGCCCTCCAGTGCATATTCAACCTTGCCGTCTATCCCCCAAGCAATTGTAGTCAGCAAGCCATGCTCGGACACCACTGCTTTTTCACCCGTGTTCATCAGCATGAAGCAGCCTGTGCCGTAAGTGTTTTTTGCCATGCCTTCCTGGTAGCAGGCTTGGCCGAACAAGGCCGCTTGCTGGTCGCCTGCGATGCCGGAGATCGGAATTTTGCAGCCGAAAAAATGATATTCGTCAGTATAGCCGTAGACCTCAGAGGAAGGACGTACTTCTGGAAGCATATTAGCTGGTACCGTTAGCAGCTCCAGCAGCTCTTCATCCCATTTTAGCTCGTTAATGTTATACATTAGTGTGCGCGAAGCATTGGAATAATCCGTTACATGGACTTTGCGCCCGGACAGGCGCCAGATCAGCCACGTATCGACCGTTCCGAACATAAGCTCGCCACGCTCAGCCTTCTCCCGCGCGCCCTCCACATGATCAAGAATCCATTTCACCTTCGTGCCTGAGAAATAAGCATCAATAAGCAAGCCCGTCTTGCTGCGGAACAACGGCTCATGGCCATCAGTCTTAAGCTGCTCGCAAATCTCTGCCGTTTGGCGCGATTGCCAGACGACGGCATTGTAAATCGGAACCCCTGTTTCGCGATCCCATACAATCGCCGTTTCACGCTGGTTCGTAATGCCGATTCCAGCAATCTGCTGCGTTTTAATGCCTGATTCAGACAAACAGGCGGCAATGACGGCGAGTATAGAGCCCCAAATTTCATTGGCGTTATGCTCGACCCAACCTGATTTTGGAAAATATTGCTTAAACTCCTGTTGGGCGGTATGAACCTTTTCCCCTTTTTTATTAAAAAGAATAGCTCGTGAGCTTGTCGTGCCTTGATCGAGCGCCAATATATATTTTTCCATCAATTCAATAACCTCCTGATTTACACGTTCCACAGCGCCGCATTGCTGGATGAAACCGCAATGGCCCCAGAACCGAACAAAGCGGGCAAATCCTCACGCGTATGCACAAAGCCGCCCAAAATAATTTCCGTATTCGTCTCCTGCCTGATTTTGCCGACCATGGAGTGGGCGAAGCTTGGCAGCAGCTCGATGTAATCGGGCTTCACATGCGCCGCCGTATTAATAATCGTCTTGACCGAATGCGAATCAATGAGAAATCCGCGCTGGATGGCTGCCAGCTTATGCTTCTTGGCAAGTAGAAGGCTCGATGTTCTTGTGCTGATGACGCCATCAATCTTGATTGCCTTGGCTAAATAATGAATGGAGGCCTCATCGTCCTTAATGCCCTTGACCATATCCAGATGCAAAAACAGCTTTTTGCCCGCACTTCTTACCGCATCCGCAATGCCCTGCAATTGGATAAGCTCGCCCTCGAGCAAAAATAAGATCTGCTGCGGCGAGGCCAGCGCCTGCTCTAATTCCTTGAAATTCCGAATCGCCGGAATAACCGTATTCGGCTGCATGCTTGTTCCCTCCAAACCTCGCAACCATTCACGGCTGCTAATATCACTGCTTCGGCTGTAAAGCTGTAAACGATTTCAATGGCTATCAATTAAAAAAAGCCGACAGAAAGAATGTATACACCCCATATTTGGAATTTATATACTCAATCCAGCGGCTGTTCTCATTAGTCTCACAGCGAGTTTTATTTACTTGTCAGTGACGATTATAATATACTCCGATCAAGCTGTAAACCCACTCATTCCTTATGAAAGTGCCAGAAGGCCAAGCGATTCCAGTTCCTCCAGCGCTTCCTCAGCGTCTCGCTCCGGATTCAGGCTGGCGATGAGTTCTTCTGTTATCTCGGCACCTTCAAAAACCGCGCGCACGGCTGCCAAATCCAGCTCCTCCTCAAAGTAGCCTTGCGCCCACTCCTGATAGCTTTCGGGCGAATCGCACAAATAGCCTAGGAGAAAATCCGCTCCATCTTCCCAACCATCCGGCTGCTCATATTCGCTACTGTGCCACACAGAATTTCCATTTTCCCACCATATGCAGAAGGTAACATCCTCATGGGTGAATGCCACATCCCGTATACGATGCAGCAGCGCTTCTGGCACCTCATCATAAATGCCCGGCCAGGTGCCGTATTCCTCCTGCGCATGCGGACTGTAAGGCGATTCATGGTCGAAACCTTTGATAATGGCCCCTTCCGGTGCAAAAACGACAAATACAACATCGCCCGCTCCATTGTTCAAGCTGCCCATCGTTTCATCATTCGACCATGCGGAATCATAACGGTGAACGCGAAGCCATTCTTCTTCGCACATCATCAAATCCAGCGCAGCGAGTATGCGCATCTGCTTCTCCAACTGCTCCGGTACCGGCAGCTTCGGCATATCCCATATCTTCATTCGTATCTGCCTCTTTCCCCATTAACCAATTTATGCGCTGCTTTCCTTTAATAGAGTGTTCATATATTTCCCATTATACAACAAAAGGATTGGATGTTCCGCCTGATTTAATACGAGAATGCCTGCAGCGCTTTTTCAAGTGGGCTGGAAAAAGATTTATTTCAGCCAAACTATTTTACGCTACACTACGAATATATAAATAAGCGGCAAAACATGTCGAGCAGCATAACGTTTTAGGAAAAGAGAGGGCGCATGGAGACGGAAGCAGCATGGATTAAGCAAATTCAAAAACAATCAAGCGAGGCAGCAGCGAACGCGCTGATCCGCCATTATTACAAAGAAATGTACAGCTATGTGTATAGACAGACGACGAATAAACAGCTGTCCATGGATCTCACACAGGACATCTTCATCCATATGCTGCAGGCGATCGGGCACTATGACGGAGGCAAGGGTTCCTTTCGAGCATGGCTGTACAAGCTTGCGACGAACCGGATCGTCGACTATTACCGCTCGCGGTACTATCGCTACGATCAACGAACGACAGCGATGGATGAAGAAATCGCCGAGGAGGAGGATTTCACGCTGGAAATTGAGCAAAAAGAACAGGTTGAAGCTGTTTTGCAGCTTGTAAACGAGATGGATGCTGCCGCTCAGCATATTTTCCGGCTCAAATTTTTCGCCGAATATACGTTTGCCGACATTGCTCCGCTGCTGCATATGCCGGAATCGACCGTCAAAACGAAATATTATACGATGCTCAGAAAGCTGAAAAACAGATTGGGAGACGATTACGATGAAAACCGATAAAACGGAGACGATTGAGCTGCCAAGCGAGCTGGAAATCGAGCAGCAAATCAATCTGATTGTGGCACGGGGGCTTGTGCCGAAGCAAACCTTTTCAGCCTACTTGCGCTTAATGTATACCCGTCTTGGCTTTCGTTATATGTTTCATGACTGGACGGAAATTGCCTTTGCGCTTGCTGCCGGCTCTCTGCTTTTGCTATTCGCCCTATTTTTAGAATCAAGCCATTCGCAGGTCATAGAGGAGGATATTTATGCCGCTATCTTTATTGGATCGCCCGTCCTCTACCTCCTTGTATCCACCCTCTTCTTCGTTCGCCGCAAGCATAGCGATACGTATGAAACGGAAATGGTGTGCAAATACAATGTGTATCAGCTTGCTTCGCTGCGGATGCTAGCTTTTAGCCTCATCTGTCTGGCGCTGAATGTAGCGCTCGTGCTTGCTGCTTCCGCTATGTTTCAGCACATTCATTTGCTGTTTGCGCTGGCGCTTTCAGCTTCGTCACTGTTTTTGTTTTCCGTTGTTTTTCTGTATATCATACTCCGCATTCGCTCGGACATAACGAAATACGCCCTGATCTCGCTCTGGTTTGCCGGCAACATCGGCTTGAAAGCTTTGTATAGCACAGGGTATATACAGCTGCTTCAAACGATTCCTGTCTCCGTTTATTTGCTTTTAACAGCTGTCTGCGGGGCGTTATATATCAAAAGTCTGAACCAATTGCGAAAACTGCAAAATCCGGAAGGAGCGATTTAAGATGCTGACTGTACAGCAGGTTTCCAAACGCTTCGGCAGCTTTAGCGCGCTGGAGGACATTAATCTTGAATTTACGAATGGCGTATATGGGCTGCTTGCCCCAAATGGCGCTGGCAAAACAACGCTCATTAAAATGCTCGTCACGCTGCTGTTTCCAAGCGAAGGCGAAATTTTATACAACGGGGAAAATATTATAAAAGCGGATGAGCGCTATCGCGAGCAGCTCGGCTATCTTCCGCAGCAATTTGGTTATTACAAGCATTACAGCCCGCGCAAATATTTACTTTACATCTCCGCCTTGAAAGGCATGCGCGCAGCGGAAGCCAAGCCGCGAATTGCCGAGCTGCTGAAGCTCGTTGCGCTGGAGGATGTCATGGATAAAAAGATGCGCAAGTTTTCCGGCGGCATGATCCAGCGCGTCGGCATTGCGCAAGCGATGCTGAATGATCCGCGCATTCTCATCCTTGACGAGCCAACCGCAGGGCTTGATCCGAAGGAACGCGTCCGCTTTCGCAATATGCTGGCCCAGCTTGCCCGCAATCGCATCGTCATTTTATCGACCCATATCGTCTCTGATGTGGAATCGATTGCCGATGAAATTATTATGATCAAGGACAAGCGGGTGCTGCACAAACGCCCCATCGCGGACATTTGCCGCCTGCTTGAGGGAATGGTATACGAAACGACTGTCGATTATGAGGAAGCTGATCACTTTCGGGGCAAGTATTTGTCCATCTCGGAGCGTCAGGAGCAAGGAAGGCTGAAATTCCGTTTTATTGGCAGCGGCCAACCGCAGCCGGATTGGACGATAGCTATTCCTAATTTGGAGGATGTGTTCATTTATATTTACCAGGATGAGGCGCAGGCGGATAAAACGCCATGAGGGGGATTATCTGGCGCTATGAGCTGAGAAAAGCGCTGCTCTCTCCGGTTATTTTAGCACTGCTCGCCCTCTTTCTCGCATTTAATCTGCTCTACATTATGCAGCAGTCGTATAAACGGCAGGATATGGCGGTGCTGAACACAATGGCTGGACAATTCGGTGCGCGAATAACCGATCAGATGCTGGCTGCGCTTGAACAATATAATCAGCAGCCGGGCCTATTTCTGGAATCTGAAATCGCCAGCTTTCATCGGCTGAGCATTTTGCAGCATTATGCTGCGCGAATGCAGGAGATCGATGAAGTCTATGCCAAGCTGGATACGAGCCGGATGGCTGAAGGACAAATCCAATTGTACGGCCTTAGCGGGCAAGCTGCCACTGCTTTGAAAGAGCGTTATGCCAGGCTGGACACACGGCTTCAGCAGCTTGAGGCAAGCGGTGAATATAAGCATTTATTTTTCGATGGCAAGCTGTATGGAACGCACTCGATGCTGTTTAAAAGCCTGTTTCGGATGCTTTTGCTTGAGCTAATGATTTTAGCCGCGCTCCTATCCGTCTTTTTAAGCAAAAATGAATTTGAACAGCATACGCATTTATTGTTTTATTCAGCCAGGCATGGACGAAAGCTGCAAACGGACAAGCTGCTTGCCGCGCTTGCTGCTACCGCTGCACTGACAACTATACTGGCTGGCATTTCCCTTTCCGCCTACTTTCTCACATTCAGCTACAAGGGACTGTGGCAGGTGCCGATCAGCAGCTTTTTCACCTGGGAGCCAGGCATGGCCTTTCCATTTCTCACTTGGCACGATCTATCGTTCGGCAAATATTTGGGCTGCGCTGTAGCACTTATGTACGGGCTTCAGCTGATTTTCGCTGCCTTGGCCTTTGTACTCGGATTTTTTATCCGCAGCAGCTACTTTGTATATGGCAGTTTTGCCGTACTATTCGGCAGCCTGCTCCTGCTAGGAAGAGTCGTACCGACGAGCTCGGAGCTACTATTTTATGCGGGCTTTACTCCCTTTCAACTCATACTCAATCCGCATATATGGTTCACGGCAGGCGGGGCGTTCAATATGATCCGGGATTGGGAATGGATGACCGCAGGCGGCTGGGCCGTTGTGCTGGCTGCTCTCTGTTACGTGTGCCTAAAGCAATTTAAACGCCAAAATATCCATTAATCGGAGGTGCAGCCATGAGGATCGTCCTTCACGAAATGAAAAAGCTTTTTAGCCTGAAAATGATCGTTTTAGTCGCTGTACTGAACGTCCTTTTTTATTTGATGTTCATCCAGTTTTATTTTGAATATTTCCCGAATGGCAGGCCCGATAAAGATACGTATAAGGTTGTCATCGAGATGCAGGAGCAATATGGGCTGGAGCTTGATGAAGCGGAATTCGAACAGTTCAAGCTGAGCTATCACGAAAGGGTTCAGGAAGCTGAGCAGCTTATGCATGATGACCCGCAGTTTAAGAAGGCTGGCATTTCTACTTATGAGGCTTTTCGTGCAGTGGATGTGTTCAGCGGCAATAAGGAATGGGATGAATTAGATCGCTACGCGATGTTCAACCCCGGCATTGATTTGTTCTGGGAGCTGCAGGGCAGAGAGTATTTAATCGAGCAATATGAACGCAGGCTGGAGCGACCTTATGCCAATCTTTCAAATGAGGATGCGGCCGCCCTGCAGCGAATGGATGAAATGGTGGCGTCTGGCACGCTGAATACGATTTTTCCATCCATGATTTATGATAATTTTAAAAATGTGATATTTTATGTGTATGCCATAAGCATAGTCAGCATTTTGCTAATCGTATCGCCGATTTTTTTGCGCGACAGGCGCAGCCGGGTCGTTCATCTCCAGCATGCCTCGCGAATCGGGCGCAGCCTGTTCCGCAGCAAGCTGATTGCAGCACTGCTGTCCGCTGTGCTAATTATTTCGATACAGCTCGGATGCTTTTTTCTATTGTACAGTCAGCAGCCGGGCATTGAATTATTTTACGAAGCACCCATCAACTCTGCCTTTAATTTTCCCTACTTCTGGTATGATCTTACGTTTGCCCAGTTTATCATGCTGACGGTTGCCGTCCTTTATGTGCTTGGCTTGATTACTGCTCTGGCGGCAGCTTTCTTCTCCAGCATCTCTGTGAATTATATGGCGCTCGTTGCGCTGCAAATTCCTTATATCTATCTCATTATACAGCCGCTTTCCCGTGTGCTGATTGAGGAACTCATTATGTTGTACAGACCGAAGTACGCACAGCCACTTGCTTACGGGTTGTTTTTCACAATCGCAGCTGGTTTGCTTGCATACAAGTGGCATCGGGAACGAAAAGGAGATTTGCTTCTATAAAACTTGCTTTGCCATCAAGCATCAGCCTACCCACAGGCCTCGCTTGATGGCTTTGGCTGTTTAAGCAGCGGGTCCTTGACTGCCGATGCTTGCTCAATATTTAGATAAAAAAAGACGTTCCCTCCAATTCAGGACAGCTAAATGGGGAACGTCTTTTTTTGCCTTTCTGTTTATTTTTAGTTTAATCGGCCAGCACCGCACTACCCTCACCACAACGTTATTTTCCGCTCGGCGGCTGCATGATTCGACGGTTATCCACAAATTTCAGCAGCAATTTACAAAATAATACTTTCCTATTTTTTTCATCTATTGTAAAATGATAGACGAAATGATATTTTGCTAGATGTATCCAAAAATTCAAAATCAAAGCACATGTGGGGATGAGGGTCAGCTAGCCGTTTTAAAAAAATCCAATCACAGAAAATGGAGGACCACAAATGTTAAAGAAAACCAGCCTCATCTTGACTTCCTTCTTGCTCTCGGGCTCCCTGCTTGCAAGCAGCCTTACCGTTGCATCAGCAGCTCCGGCGCTGCCAACGATTACGCCAGCAATCGCTTATCAGGCTTCAGCCGCCGCGGTCAGCAGCATTACGCTTGCAGACATGCCTGCGAACCTCAAAAGCTCCGTTGAGTGGGTATGGACTAATCGCATGGTAACGGAAGGCTCGACAATTCGCAAAAACCTGATTTTTGATCAAATCGTTGCTGGAAAAGGTACTTTAAATTACGTCGTGCGCTGGCAATCGGGCAAAAACTTGACGCTCCAGCAGCGCAAGGATCTTGCCGCCATGCTCCAGCGCCAAATGAATAACTGGACGAAGCATTTGAAGGATTATGACGGCTGGCCTTACGGAGACATTCAAGTGAAAATCGTGGGCTGGGCCGTAGCCAACTCCGCGCAAATTTTAGACAAGCAAGCAGATGAAATCATCTATACAGATTATATAACTGACCAATTGAGCACCTCTAATCCCGCTATCCCATCGAAGCTGCCTGTAGCGCCGAGCGCTTTGTCTCGCTTTGACCATTTTACGAATCCCAACTATGTTTATCCGGGCGGACTCGACAAGCGCTTTGATATGTATTTGTGGGCAACATCAGGCTTTGGCGGCGGAGCAGGCGGCGATTGGGGCCAGCGTATGTCCGACGATTACATTTTGAGCACCGTCAACTCCAATGAAATTCAAATTACAGAACATGAAATTGGCCATGGCTTTGGGTTGCCAGACTTTTATGAGGCGAACGAGCGTCCTCCGGGCGGTTTCCCAGTACCTACCATTATGTGGGCAGGAAATTCGCCAACGATTACGAACTGGGACATTTGGATGCTGCGTTATACATGGACCCAAGTGAAGAAGGATGCTACGCGATTCCCGGGCATAACTGATAATGGGAATACGAATTTGAGCAACATTGCGCTTAACGCTTCCGTTACATCCTCTTATGTATCCCCTTGGGAAAGCATTAGCGCACTCAATGACGGCTTTGATCCGATTCATTCCAACGACCGCAACCATGCGGTTTATGGAAACTGGCCGGAAACCGGTACGCAATGGGTTCAATATACGTTTGATAAAAGCTACACCGTTACACAAACGGATGTGTACTGGTTCAAGGACAATGGCGGTATTGATGTGCCGAGCTCGTATAAAATCAAATATTGGAACGGCAGCGCTTGGGTAGATGTCCAAAACGCCGTCGGCCTCGGAACGAGCATTAACCAATTCAACACAACAACATTCAATCCTGTCGCAACGACATCGCTGCGAATCGAAATGGTGTCGAAAAACCCGGCATCCACTGGCATTTTGGAGTGGAAGGTTAAAGCATCCAGCTAGCATTGGAGCCTGGAAGTCTAGTGAAAAATAAGCTAGGCTGCGCGTAAAGCAAAACAGCATAAGCATAAAAGGAACGTCAAAGGAGACTATCCCCTTTCGGCGTTCTTTTTTTACCAATGACAATTAGTAGAAACATAGACAGAAGCTGTGCAAGCCTATCCCCTATTCATCTTCCCTGCTTATGGCATGACGGCCCGCCGGCTCGAATATAATGATAAGCATCCTAATGTGGAGGCCTATTCCTATGAACGAGCTTCTAGTAACTGCTCGGCACCTGTCGTATCGCAAAAGCAGCATAGCTTATCAATTCCTGCCTAACCCTGGAAAACAAACGCTATTGTTTCTCCACCCGGCCTTCGCGGATCATCAGGTATTTTGCGCGCAGACGAGCTATTTTAAGCGCGGCTATCAGGTGATAACCCTTGATATGCCAGGGCATGGCCGCAGCCAAGTTCATGGCACCAAAGTGACGTTAAAAGATATGCCGCACATTGTGGCAGCGGTTTTAGATAAGCACAACATTGCCGCCTGCCATGTGGTCGGCGTTTCCCTCGGCTCGCTCGCAGCTCAAGCTTTCGCAGAACGTTTTAACGAGCGGGTGCTATCCGTTACGATTGTCGGAGGTTATTCCATTCACCGCGAAAATGTGGAAATTTGGAAGGAACAGAAGCGCGAGGGACTGCGGTGGCTGTTTTATTTTTTATTTTCCATGGGGCGGTTTCGCCGTTATGTGACGACCATTTCCTGCGCCAGCAGCTATGGCCGGGATGTATTCGCCCGAGGAGCGAAGCTGTTTAATCGGCGTTCTTTTGTTGCCATGTCGGGGCTGGGCGATTTTTTCACGAAAAAAGATACGCCTGTCCCCTACCAAATGCTGCTCGTGTACGGAGATCAAGATTGGAAGGTGCTTGTCGATCACGCGCACAGCTGGCACAAGGCAGAAACGCTGTCGCAGCTTGTGCTGCTGCCCGGTGCCGGCCACTGCGCCCAGCTTGACGCGCCGGAGCCGTTTAATCGCATATTGGAGTGTTTCATCATGTCTGTATCCTGACGAGTATGATATTCCTTCTGCCAAAGATACAGGTGCTGGAGCCAGCGCCTGTTTTTGCTTGCTTGCGACGTATGGCTGGGATGAAGCTTTCCCTTTTTATTTTTCTGTTTCGTCGAAGCGCCTGAAGCGTAATAATAGGTGATAGAGGAACAAGAAGGAGAGGATGAATCTTGAAATGGACACGAGTATCATCAGTACTTATGTTGAGCCTATGGTTAGGGGTATTGGCCGCTTGTGGACAAAATGAAGATCCGGCGGCAGCTACGCGCTCCACGGAGGCATCGCCAGCAGCAGCATCGGATGCAGCTGTGCCAGATGCATCCGATGCAACGGAACCATCGACTGAATCGACTGAACCGTATGAGGTTGTCGCAGAAAAACTGCGAGCTCCTTGGGTCATTGCGTTTGCCGGTGACGTTATATACGTTAGTGAGCGGGAAGGCCATATCGTCCGAATTGAGGGCGATCAATCGACGAGACAAAACGTTAACCTGTCTAAATCGGTTCATGGCGGCGGCGAGAACGGATTTCTGGGCTTTTTGCTGGCGCCGGATTTTGAACAGTCGCAGCAGGCGTATGCATACCATACGTATGAGGAAAACGGAGAAATGCTCAACCGCGTCGTGCAGCTGAAGCATACCGGCGAGAGCTGGGATGAGACACGCGTAATGCTGGAAGGAATACCCGGTGCTTATAATCATGATGGCGGCAGAATGGCCTATGGACCGGACAAGCTGCTGTATATGACGACAGGGGATGCCCAGCAGCCTGAGCTATCACAGGATAAAGACAGTCTGGCAGGCAAAATATTGCGCATGACGCTCGCTGGCGAAGTACCAGCAGATAATCCTTTCCCGGATTCGTACGTTTATTCATATGGGCACCGCAATCCACAGGGACTGGCTTGGACAGATACAGGTGTCATGCTTGTAACGGAGCATGGTCCATCGGGCTCGCCTGGCGGTCATGATGAGATTAACGTTATCGAGCCTGGCGGCAACTATGGCTGGCCCACCGTATATGGCGATCAAACTGGCAGTGGGATGACCCCGCCCGTCTATCATACTGGAGAACCGGCTATCGCGCCTTCCGGTGCAGCCATTGACGATCAGAACCGAATGCTGATCGCTACGCTAGTGGGCAGTGCACTGTATCGCTATGACGCCGCAACAAAGGATATGTCGGTCGTGTTTGATGGAGAAGGGCGGCTGCGCGATGTGAAAATCAAGGATGGCCGCGTATATGTCATCACCAATAACACCGATGGCAGAGGAAACCCGGCAAAGACGGATGATCGGCTGTTGATCGTGAACGAGTTGAAGTAAGCGTACCCATTCGCCTTTTGATCAGGCAGCGCTATTAACTGGAGAGTCGCAGCAGGATCAGCAGCAAATGCCGCCGCTTGAATGAAGCAGCGCCCCCATTTCTAACGGAAACGGGGGCACTGTGCTAGACCTTTCACTACACTCTGCTGAGCAAAAATTTCATTGCAGTGGGCGCAGCAGGCGTTGCTAATGATTTTTTCGCTTGTACCAAATAAATGATTTCCAGACGATCGTCAAAAGCTTGCACAACGGGAGCTGGAGCATCCGTCTCAACTTCAAGCGTCAGCCCTGGCAGCGTCCAGCGATTGGCCGCAATGCCGCGCGCGTCTACCCCTTGCCCCGTAATTTCAAAATAAAATTCAATATCAACGGCGGCACCGCACTGAACCTCTACCTCAAGCTCGCGTTCATTCACTGCCGCTTCATAATAGACACCTCGCAGATGGGTGTTCCAGTGCTTGCCGACTTCGCGCCGAATGAGACGGAGATCGTATTTATGCCCCTCCGCCGTCTTCCAATGAATAGTGGCCGGGTGAAGCTGGCCGTTCGTGTTTTTGCTGCCTGACATGGCGCCCATCATCAGCTCTTGCTCGATCCATGCCCTCGCCATACATAAATTTGTATTTGCATCCGGCTGATCCCGCTCACACAGCTCCCGGAACGGCTGCTCCACAAGCCGGTCACGACGATGCTCGGAAAGCTGAGGAAGCAGCTCCTCCGGTACATCTACGCCGACAAGCGCGATCATAATATCATGCTCCGTCTCGCAGTTTATCGCGGTAAAATGCTCATAGCCTTTGCCGAGTGCCAAATACAGCATAACGCCCAGCGAGCTGTGGGCGGTCATTTCCATTTCATAGGCGCGGGCAAACGGGCCGGAAAGATTTTCGATATACGGATTATAAAAATCAGCGATGTTAGCCCAAAGCCCCTTCTCCATCGCATGCCCAAGCTGCTTGAAGGCCACCGTCTTTCCGTATTGCCGCCATAAACCAAGCACCGTCAGATCGACGCCATAATAGGTTGTCGTATTGAATTCGGATAAGGAGCCAAACTCCGCATAACGGGCGTGAAGCTTCTCCGCCTCACGGCCCGCATGCTCCAGCCAATCGCTGCGCTGCAGGCGTGTGCCGTAAAAATGGACAATAAACGTATGCATCAGCTCAATATTGGAATTCATCGGGACGACATCCGACAAGCGGCGTTCTATGGAGCCGGTAACCGCCTTGATCATCGATTGCTCCATGCGACCGAGCAGCGACTGCGGTAGCTTATCTTCGAAATGCTCCAGGATGACTGCAAAAATGCAGCTGATAAACTCCCGCCAATTCGGATCGTAGCTTTTCCAAACCGGAGGCAGCACTTCATCTACCGCCGTCACAAGCCGATCGGCCCACTCCTTCTTCGCTTGCTCGCCCTCTAGGCCGCTGACCAAGCGATCGGTTATTTTTTCAACCGTTTGCGCTAGAAAATAAGCATGGCCCTGCCCTAAGCTTTTCCAAGGGTAGTTGCCCGCTGGCGGGTCGATTGACTCCAGTGCGCTTTTGAAGGTGCCATGGTAAATTTCATCTGGCGCATCGAATTGCAAATCGATAATTTTATGGAGCACTTCGCAAGCCCGCTCTATATCGCCCGGCTCGCTGCGCAGCAGCAGTCCGAGTGCGTAATGTCCACTGCCCCTCGTGCCGTGCTTGCCATGTTCCTCGCTGTCGCCAATCAGCTTCGCCTTCTCATCATACTTTGCATCCATATAAGCCAGCGCTTGATCGACTAAATAACGGCGCTCCTCCGACAACTGGCTCCATTCTTTCCATGCCATGCCCTTTCTCCCCCTAGAAGCTCCGCCATTATCCGCCCGGTTTTTATGCCTTAATTAATGCCCAGGCACAGAACGGCTTCTTTTATTAACGCCATGTAACAGCAACAAGCCCATTATAGCACTGACCGTGCATGCCAGATACATCAATTGTGCGCCGCCTTCATTGTATAAAAATCCATTAAGCAGGTTGCCAATAATGCCGCCGAGCCCGACAAAAACCATATTAAATACACTTTGCCCGGTCGCCTGCATTTCCTTGCCCGACACGTTTGCTACATACTCGACCGCTGCAACATAAAAGAGTCCGAACGACAAGCCATGCAACGCTTGGATGCCGATCATGACAGGCGGATACGGAAACAGCCATTGCACAGCCCAGCGCAGCGCATAAGCAAAAGCGGCAATGACGAGCGTTCGTTCCTTGCCAAGCCTCGCAATAATTTTAGCTGCAAGCAGCATCGAGGGCACATTGGTCATCGAAGCGAGCAGCAGCGCAAAGCCGACCATGGAGAAGCTTCCGCCTGCCTCTTGAAAGGAAAGCACAAAAAAAGAGTTGTAAGCGGTCAGCGTCTGATTGACAAAAAAGCAGGCCACAAGAAACCATAGGAAATTGCGGTTGCTGAGCAATTTTTTGAACCCTTCGGTTAAGCTCACCGTCGCTTGGTAACTATCCGATTTATTCGAGAGCGTCAGCACCATGGCCACTCCAGCCGCACTGAATATAAAAAACGGCAGCCACAGCTGGGTAATGTAAAAATAAGATAAATACAAGCCGCCCGCATAACCGCCAAGCGCCGTGCCTAAACTCCCCAGGCTGCGAATCGTCCCATAGGAGGTGCGCCCTTCGCGGGCAGCGGTAACGGCATAGGAATCGGCGATTGGGCTTTGCGTCACGCTGAAAATAATCGACGTTGTATACACGATGACAAGCAGCGCAAATAGTTGAACATTATAAAAGTAAGCGAGCAGCGCAGGCATCCCAATGCTGCATACAAGCACTAGCTTCGTCTGGCGGTAACGGTCCACCATGTAGCCCCAGAACGGCTGAACGATGATGGACAGCAGCGTGCCAAGCGACATCATCATGCCTACCTGACCCGCGGACATGCCTTGATGAACGAGCAGCGTCGTTAAATAAGGATTGAACAAACCGCCAGCAAGCCCTGTAAACAAGTATAAGGCTCGCAGCTTGAGCAGCATTTTTTTCGCGTCATTCATGATGAGGTTGATTATCCTTTCACTGCTCCAAGCATGACGCCGCTGACAAAATAACGCTGCAGCCATGGGTATACGAGCAAAATCGGAACCGTAGCAAAAATAACACTCGCTGATTTCAAGCTTTCCGGCGTAATTTTTGGTCCACCGCTGTTGCCCTCAAGGCTGGACAGCTCAGAAACCATATTGTTCTGAATCATTTGATACAGCTTGAGCTGAATCGGATACAGCTCCGGCTTGGATATATACATGAGCGTATCCTGAAAGCCATTCCAGCGCCCGACGGCGTAAAAGAGGCAAAGCGTCGCCATAACGGGGAGAGAAAGCGGCAATATGATGCGCATCAGCGTTCCAAAATGCGAGCTGCCGTCGATTTCAGCCGCTTCCTCCAAGCTTTGTGGAATGCCATTAAAGAAAGAAATCAGAATAATCAGATAAAATGGGCTAATCAGACCCGGCAGGACAAGCGCCCATACCGTATTGAGCAAATTCAAGTCACGCACGAGGATATATTCGGGAATGATGCCGCCTGTGAAAAACATTGTGATGACGATTAGAATCATAAACAGCTTGCGTCCTTTAAGCTGCGATTTCGTTAACGGATAGGCGGCCACAATTGTCATCGCCATACAGAGCGCAGCGCACAGCGCCGTAAGAAATACAGTAAAGCCTAACGACCGAATCATCGTCATATCCGAAAAAACCTTGCCATACGCATCCCAGTTGAACCCGACGGGGAAGAGGGTGACCTTGCCCGACGTAATCGCTAGGTTGGAGCTGAGCGACACCGCAATAATATGCAGAAACGGCAATATACAAACGACAACTGCCAAGGCAAGCAAAACCATATTTACCGTGTCAAATACGCGGTTAGCCGTACGTTCATTCATGAATCCTCCGCACCTTTCTGCAAGAGCTATAATATGCTCTCATCTGTTAGTTTTTTAGATGCATAATTGGCGCCAAGGACGAAGATGAGTCCCACTACCGCCTGGAATAAACCGACGACGGTCGCCAGCGTATATTCGCCAGACTGAATACCAACGCGGTAAACGAAGGTGCTGAGCACATCCGAATATTCGCGAACGGCCAAATTGCCTATAATATACGGCCGTTCAAAGCCTATTGTAATCATATTGCCTAGATTGATAATGAGGAGCGTGACAATTGTCGTTTTGAGGCCCGGAAGGGTAATATGCCAAATCCGTTTGAAGCGCCCTGCTCCATCAACCTCCGCTGCTTCGAATAGCTCGCGGTTGATGCCCGTCAATGCGGCCAAATATAAAATCGTTCCCCAGCCTGCGCTTTGCCACACGCCGGTTGCCAAATACGTCACGAGCCAATCCTTTTTATCCGTTAGAAACGGAATCGCATCAAAGCCAAGCGAGCTTAATACATTGTTAATCATGCCGGATTGCGTGCCAAATACTTGATAAACTATGCCGCCTATAATGACCCATGAGATGAAATGGGGAATATACAAAATCGTTTGCGATATTTTTTTGAACCAAACCCATTTCGCTTCATACAGCATGATCGCTAAAATTAATGGAGCCGGGAAGGAGACGATTAAATCCAAAATATTCAGCATTAACGTATTGCGAAGCGTCAAATAAAAATCCTTCATTTTGAAAACTTCTACAAAAGCATCAAATCCAATCCATTCACTGCCCGAAATGCCTTGAAACAGGTTGAAATCCTTGAATGCGATTTGCACGCCCCACATCGGTCCATATTTGAACACCAGAAAATAAAGGAGCGGAAGTGAAATCAGCGCGTAAAGCTGCCAATACCTGCGAAAATAAATGTTTGTGCTCAATGTTGTTCGCCCCTTCTTTCATTTACAGTTGGCGCAGAGGGAGAACCGCCTATATCGATTCAGTTCGGCTCCCCACTGTCCTCCTGTCTTTTACTTGCTGCTAGTTTGCTAGCTTGCCTGCCTAGTCTATTATCTAAAACGTAAGCTGCTTTACTTCGCTTCTGTATAAGCTTTCGTACGCTCGTCCATTACTTCCTTGCCGCCACGGGACATGTAATCTTCCAATGCCGTATCAAAGATGCTGTCAAATTTATCTGGGGAAGCCATCGTTGTTTTTACGATCATTTCATCAAGCTTGCTTTCAAGCGAAGTGCCGTATTTCGTTTTACTCTCGATCGGACGGGCAAATTTGACCGGGGCGATCGTATCCGTATCGGCAAATTCCATCGATTGGCGAACGCCTTCTTGATATTTCGTCGGCATCCCGTAAATAAAGGCTTCTTTATTTTTCTCGTCATCGCCTGCGATTCTGCCATTAGCTACGATGACAATATCGCCGAGGTTATAAATTCTGTCTTTCGCTTCCTGCGACGCATTTTCCAGTACGACTGGAATGCCATCCTTCAGCTCGTAGTTTTCGCCTACAACGCCGTTTTGCATATCGATCAGCACATTGGTCGAGGACATCCAATCCAAATATTTAACCGCTTCTACAGCATGCTTGCTTGATTTAGGAATCATGATGTAAAGGCCGTTGGAAGCATATTCAGGCTTTGCATGCAGTCCTTCCGCATTCGTATACGTATCGATTGGAGCGAGAACCGCTTTCGGATTGTTCGCCTGCAGGTTCTCATACGCCGCATCGTTATAATAAATGTTGTCGTAGTCATCGCTGAACATGCCGATTTTGCCGCTTTGAATATCCTGTGTGAGCTGCTTCTTATCTTGATCCAGTCCAAAATCCTTACTCATCAGTCCTTCGTTATACAGCTTGTTCATAAAACGCAAGCCTTCCTTGAAGCCCGGCAGCACTGGCAAATAATCGCGGTTGGCGAGCTGCTCATCCGTTGTCAGGCTGTTTTGCGGCTGAACGAATGACCACAGCAATGGCTCCAGCTGTCCAGGCTCAATGGTCATGCCGAGCGGAATGACGCTGCCTCCCGTTTGACCCGGGTCCTTCTCTTTAAACGCTTTAAGCGTTTCGTAAAGCTCGTCTGTCGTCGCCGGCATCGGCATGCCAAGCGCATCCAGCCAATCTTGGCGAATCCATGAGGAATATCTAGCCGTGATCGTTCTTTTGCCCGGAATAGCAAATTGTTTGCCTTCTACTTGTCCATACTCAAGCGTATCGTCGCCCAGAAACGTCTTAAGATTTTGTCCATGCTCATTTAATAAGTCCGTCAAATCGGTGAGGCCCCCTTGCTCGGCATACCGTTCGAATGTCGCTTGATCATACGTAAATACGATATCCGGCACATCATCGCCGCTTGCCATCAGCACATTCAGCTTGGCAATTTCCTCTGAACGGGGAATCGGTACGAATTGAACATCAATGTTGCTCGTTTTACTGAAGTTGTCCTTCACGTAACGGGTTAAGTAGCTGTCCGTAATCGTGTAGCCCTGCGGCGTATTGCCGCGGTCAAAAATTTCTACTTTTAATGAAGAAGCTGCTGTGCCGCCTACATTTGAGCTTGAGCTTGCGCCAGGCGTTTCCCCGCCTCCGTTTGAACAGCCCGTAACCAATACAGTTAATGCGAACGTACCCGCCATCCATTTTCTGATCGCCATTTTACTTTTGCTACGCTTCATTTGTTCACAGCCCCTTTTTGTTTGGTTTGCTTCGTCTATTGAGGTAAGCTTTCCTGACCTCTCATTGACGATGCCGCTTGTGGAGATGAGCCAAGTATGACACTATGATAGGAAATCTGACAATGAACAGAATTCCACCCCAAAAATCAGGTGGAAAATCGTCGCAAGCTACGTATTTCCGTCGATGTGACGCTATTCCTGTAAACATACCTTTTTCCGATTCACTTGAATTGGCCATCCAAGGTGAAACGGCTGTCGCCATCCTCTGGCGGTGCAGCGTGTTTCAGTCCGAGAAATATAAGCCTATTTATACGTGTGAAACTTATACATTCTTATATTTAAAAAAGCCCCCGAATTTGTTCGGGAGCCACCTTCTAGCTTCAGCTTATTCACTTGTATGCTCTGGCTTCATTTCGTATTTTCTATAGTCTCCCGGCGTGACACCGACAATCCTTTTAAACACCCGTCCGAAGGTAACGGCATTAGCGTAGCCGACCTGCAAGGCGATTTGCTGGATAACCTCATCGGTTTGGCTCAGCAAATTTTGGGCATGCACAATTCGAAGCTGCGCCAAAAAATCAACGAATTTTGTATGAAACTCTTCCTTGAACAAATGGCTCGCATATTTCGCAGATACTTGGAAGCGATCGCTCAATATCGTAAGGGACAGATCCGGATTCGTGTAATGCTCTTCAATGTAAGCTTTCATCTCACTAATCATCGCCCGGTAGCTTTTATTTTCATTTGTCGACACATATACTCGGTAAACCTCATTCATCATTTCCAGCAGCAAAGCTTCCATTTCGGGCAGACGCTGCGCTTTATCCAGCTCTGCCCGCCACAGCTGCGCCTGCTGTCCGACGAAATAATCCTTCAGATTGTCAGAGAGGTCCATCAGCTCTCTGCCCAGCATTTGGCGCAGCCAATGGATGAGCATACGAATGTCATGATCCGCAAGCAGCTCGGAGCCGACCATTTGAAACAGCGTATGCACCTGCTCCCGCCATCCCTGATTGGTCAAGCGAAACATTTTGACGATGCCAGCCATAATCGGGAAATATTTATAAGACTCCATATGCGGCTGCAGCGGCACATCCGAGCCAAACACCATTTCATTCTCACCTAGCGACAATACATATTGCAGTGCCGATCCTGCAGATTGGTAAGATTCCTTTAAGCTTAAGCTGTCGTCCAAATGCGCCACAATGCCGATGCCGAACTTCATCGTCAGCTCGAATTGGCTCGCGGCCCACTGGTGAGAGCTCCTGACAGCTAATCGCAGCCTGTCTTTGAAACCTTCTTCAGCATCTTCTACATCCTCTGCGGCACCACTTGTAAAAATAATGCCCAACTGGCTGCTGCTTATCCATTCCGCCCAGCTATCCAGTTCTCTTTCCCGTGCCAGCTCCTGAAAAAGGTTCATGAGCGTCAAACGGAACGTTTGCTGGTCCTGATGGGAGAAATCGCCGTAGGAGGCGTCAAAATCATGCATTTCCGCAATGACGACTGCGGCATGCACGACATGCTCTGAAGCTTGCAGCACGGCTAAGGAGCGGCATTTTTCAACGCGATCCCCTTGAGCATGGCCTTCGATTAAATCGATAAAAAACTGCCGCCTGCGTATAAGCAAATTCTCATGATGCTGCTGCTCATAATCTGCGGTCTGCTGGATAAGCTGCTCCAGCGCATGGTCGATTAACGCCAGCTCATCCCTGGTCGTGACATCGGAGGAGCGCGCCGGAAGCGCCTGAATACGGCTCATCATCACCTGAATGGGCTTATAGTTTTTGCGCGTAATATAAATGATGTAGAGGACGGCTAACAACAAGGTAGCCAGCCCAATAATAATCCATACATAAGAAATGACGGATACCCAGGCGAACAGCTGACCCGCGCGGAGGCCGCTGCTGAACGTCCAGCCCAGCTTTGGAGATACTAGCGTCGTTAACACATTGCCTTTCTCGTCAATACTCCCCGTTCCTAAATTACCTTTCGGAAAAATAGTTTCGCCTTCCTTGCCCGTTACATGAAGAAAGGAAACGTTGCTGCGCGTCATATCATCTATCATCCGGCCTAAAGGATAGGCGCCCAAATTAATGACCAAAACCCCCTCCTCGCCGAACGGAAGCGGCAATCGTTTATGCATGCTGATCACGTCCTCCGGTTTATCGGACTCCAGCAGCTTAAAGGAGCGAATTTGCGACCAGCCCTGAAAAGCCGGTTCATCCAGCGCCTGCTCCAAATAAGCGCGATCAGCAAACACCTCTTGCGTCGTAAACCCATATTTACTGACGATTCGCTGATCGGACAGACGGTATATATAAATGGAATCCAGCAGTTCATTGTTGCTTTCCATGACCCATAGCTTTTTGGCTAGCTCCATAAATTCGGGACTGCCCTTCTCCACATCACCCGCGAGAAATTGACCGTAAATCGGATCATTTTCCATTTGGCGCAAAATTTCCATCTCCACTTGATTGAGCGCCCTGTCCAAGCTATCTACCACATAGGAAGTGGAAATGCGGCCCGCCTTCTCGGTTTCGTTCCGTGAAATCTCATTCACAATGAGGAAGGATAGGAAAATGACAATAGATATCGTCAAGATGAAAATCGGAAAATAAGAAAAAAGCAATCTGCGATACCAATTTCTCGACATAAACCTCACTCCAAATCTGACAGTATCGAAATTGGCGTGTAATTACTCATAACAAACGCCATTCAATGATAGCTTTCCTAACATTGTAACAGATATATCGAGAAAACAAAGCTTAATTCAAAAAATGCTGGCAGGAAAACCCTTACATTTACTATAGATATGAACGGTTTAGATGGACAAAGAAAAAAAGAGAATGCCTCGGAGCTTTGGTCAGCCCCTCACATCCCCTTTTAGTCGCACCGCTTACTTCAACTATGATGGCTCCTTTAATCGAATTAGGAATTTACGGTTGGCGAATATGGGCTATACCCATAATTCAAACAATCCCTCATTCACGCCGAGATTATACATATAATACAACCCAAATACAGCGCTAACGACGCCGGTTGCCCCGATTAGGACGCGATTCAGCTTGAAGCGGCTGGAAGAAAGAATAAACGGAATGCTGATGAAGGTAGTAAAGCATAACATGCCGATTACCGTACCAACGCCAAATACGACGATATAGATCAGCCCTTCGCTAATACTGTTCACTGTACTCATCGTCAGAACGACCATCGCTCCGCTGCCAGCGAGGCCATGAATGAAGCCAATCAGCAAAGATTTACGATAGGAGCCATGAAAATGCTGACTATCCTTCGCACCCGCAATCGCACGCCTGTTTCTAAGCGAAATAATCGTATTTACGCCCAGCACAACGATCATGACACCGACAAGAAATTCTAGCGACATCGCCCATTTTTCCGTCATCTCGCTTCTCATGGCCATGAGGATAAACCCGACAATAAACAGCGTCAGCGAATGTCCGATCCCCCAAAATACGCCGGAGAAAGCGGATTTGACAATATGCTTGCTTTTAATCGCAATCGTAGATACCGCAATGACATGATCCGGCTCAAGCGCATGCTTGATGCCCAGCAGAAACCCGATAGCCAGTACAGAGAGTATACCTGCATCCATTTCATAACCCCCTGTTTTTAATTTCTATTCCCACTACTTGCGCAGCTGAAAAGCATCCATTCCTAGCAGCAGCGGGCGCAGCTCGCTCCAAATGACATGGAACAGCGCCTCAAGCGCTGCCCCGCTATTGCCAAGACAGCGCACGACTAGGCCATTCGCCTCCAAGAGCGACACGCCGCCGTAAATCTCCTGCCCCGATCTACTACTATTTGACGGCTTCACATTCGAATAACTGTCCAGTACACGCCGCACCGCATCCACATGCTCTGCCGTAATCTTTTCAGATAAACACCAAAAATTTCCAAAATGAGAATAACCCCCGAGCACCGATTGGGGCGGAAACTTCGGAGGCTCCAGCCTTAATGGGTCCCATACGACAAGCCGATCCTCCCAATATATCGCCAGCTCGCTGTGCAGCATCTCGTATTCGAATGTTTCACCGTAGCCTGCACGGCCAGGCGTAATGATCTCGCTCAGCAAAAACTGCGCCCCCCGCTGCAGACGAACTTCCGTATTCCCTCTATAGCGGACATCCTTATAAGGAACGAGCGGCCCAGGAAAATATTCCAGCACAGCATCTTTCCCCACTCGAAAAAGATTGCTCTGTCCGCTCGTCGCCTCGCCCATTCCCGGATGCAGCTTGCATGATGACTGTGTCGTAAGCAGCAGATGTGCGTTTTCCCCTACTAGGCAATCCAGCTCCTGAACATCTCCGCCGAACAGGCCGGGAGACGATTCCATTAAATAAATAATCATCTCGCCGGACGGCCCTTTGAACGGGCGGGTAATTTTCAGTGGTGCTTGATGAGCCGAATAGCTCAAAACATTTTTTCCATGAATATAATCAATTTCACCCTGCCATCGGCTATGCATGGTCGTGATGATGCTCGTGATGGTGGTGATGCGTATGGTTATGCTTTAGTGCAGGACAAGCTGCAATAATCCATTCCACAACTTTAGCGGCACTTTCTTCGCTTTTGAGATTTGTCATTACAAATGGACGATCACCGCGCATCCGCTTGGAATCCTCGCTCATCACCTCAAGGCTGGCGCCTACATAGGGAGCGAGGTCAATTTTATTAATGACGAGCAGATCGGAGCGGGTAATGCCCGGCCCGCCTTTGCGCGGAATTTTCTCGCCTTGGGCAACATCAATGATGTAGATAAACATATCGACCAGCTCTGGGCTGAATGCTGCCGCCAAATTATCGCCGCCGCTTTCAATGAACAGCAGATCCAGATCGCTGAAACGCTCCTCCAGATCCTCGACCGCTTCCATATTCATCGATACATCCTCGCGTACAGCCGTATGCGGGCAGCCTCCTGTTTCCACCCCAATGATGCGCTCCTGCGGCAGAACGCCTGTTTTGGTCAATATGACCGCGTCCTCTTTCGTATAGATATCGTTGGTAATAATACCAATGCTGTAGTCCGGATACATGATTTCGCTGATTTTCTCCAGCAGCGCTGTTTTCCCCGAGCCGACAGGTCCGCCTACTCCGATACGAAGCGCTCTTCCTCCTTGAAACGGTGTGCTGTTCCAGCTGTCATGGGCATGGCTATGATTTGCTCCTCCACACATATGCTCATCTCTCCTTCAACTTTTTTAATTGCTAACGCGGCGGCTAGCTTCATCCACCATTAAGACATAAACAAGCGGGAATACAGGCTTTCATGGCGCATAGCTGCAATTTCCTGCATGACGTTCGCGGTATACATCTCGCTTGGCAAAAGCGGCTCCGCCGTTATTGCCGCCGCCTCACGCTCCAGAAGCGGAAACAAGGCGGTCATTATTTTTTGGCCGTCCGTCTGGCCAAGACTCCACATTCGAATTAAATTTTGCAGCATGCTGTTAACCGTCTGATATAAAAAGCTCAGCACCGCCATATGTGGCGTCAGCTGCAAAAACGCGCAAATCCAGCCATGAACGATCGCCGCGTTCGCGTCCCCGCGTTCATGCTTGATCCAAGCCGCATAATCGCCCAGCAGCGATTCGGGGTATACCGCCTGTACGGTATGCAAATACCGTTTGCCGATTTTGCTTGCCCCTTCTCTGGACTCCCGCGCAAGGCGCGTGCCCGTCATCCTGCGCGATAAATCCAGCAGCTTCGACTTTATCTTTTCCTGTTCCTGCTTCCCAGACTGCTGCAAGTAGGCTGGCACCCATATGGCGCTCCAATACGCGCCAGTGCCTTCAATAGGGGAAACGGTGCCTTGAATATAACCTTCCATCCACGCCAAAAAATCGGGAATCGTGCGAATTCGCTCCTCCTGCACATACGTTTCTAGGCCAAAGGAATGGGAAAATGCCCCTGTCGGAAAAGCCGAGTCTACTAATTGTGCCACCTGCAAAAAAGACATCATCCTTGGCTTCTCCCTCCAAGCGAGCTTCTAAAATAAGTAGTAACGCTGCGCCATCGGAAGCACGCTCAGTGGCTCACAGATCGCCTGCTCGCCATCGACCAGCACCTCGTACGTATCTGGATTAACGGTAATATCCGGCGTTAAGTCATTAAGCAGCATATCGCGTTTGCCAATTGTGCGGCAGCCCGATACAGGCAGCACATGCTTTCCAAGGCCCAACTGCTGCTTAATTCCAGCTTCAGCTGCTGCTTTCGATACAAAGGTAATACAGCTGCTGTATTTCGCCTTGCCATGCGCTCCGAACATGAGCCGTCCGATTTTGGGCTCCGGTGTTGGAATCGAGGCATTAGGATCGCCCATAATTGCAAAGGCAGGCATTCCGCCCTTCAGCACCAGTTCCGGCTTCGTCCCGAAAAATGCCGGCTTCCACAAAACGAGATCCGCCCATTTCCCCGCTTCTACCGAGCCTACATATTCCGAAATGCCATGTGCAATCGCTGGATTAATCGTATATTTAGCTACAAACCGCTTTACCCTGCTGTTGTCATTGGCACTCGCTTCTCCCGCCCCACCATCCCCAGCCAATGGGCCGCGCTGGCGCTTCATTTTATCAGCCGTCTGCCACGTACGGGAAATGACCTCTCCCACTCGGCCCATCGCCTGTGAATCAGAGCTAATAATGCTAAGCGCCCCCAAATCATGCAAAATATCTTCCGCTGCAATCGTTTCAGGACGTATGCGTGAGTCAGCGAAAGCGACATCCTCAGGAATGTTGCGATCAAGATGATGACAAACCATCAGCATATCCAAATGCTCTTCGATCGTATTAATCGTAAAAGGCTTTGTTGGGTTCGTCGAAGACGGAATGACGTTCGGATGGCCTGCGAGTGTAATAATATCTGGCGCATGGCCGCCGCCCGCCCCTTCGGTGTGGTACGTATGAATCGTCCGTCCATTAATGGCTTTAATCGTCTCTTCCACAAAGCCCGCTTCATTCAGCGTATCGGTATGAATCGCTACCTGGACGTCCATTTCATCCGCGACTGTGAGCGCCGCGTCGATAACAGCTGGCGTTGAGCCCCAATCCTCATGAATTTTAAGACCAATCGCTCCCGCCGCTACTTGCTCGCGCAGCGTATCCAGACCGGATGAGTTGCCTTTGCCAAGAAAACCGATATTCATCGGGTATTCCTCAGCCGCCTCCAGCATGCGATGAATATGCCAGCTGCCCGGTGTACAGGTCGTCGCTTTCGTTCCCTCTGCCGGACCCGTTCCTCCGCCAATCATCGTCGTTACACCCGAAGACAGCGCCGTTTCGATTTGCTGCGGGCAAATAAAATGAATATGTGTATCGATTCCCCCCGCAGTAATAAGCTTCCCTTCTCCGGCAATGACCTCTGTGGAAGCGCCTACGATGAGCTCAGGATGAACGCCCTCCATCGTATCCGGGTTGCCCGCCTTGCCGATAGCGACGATTTTTCCATCCTTGATGCCAATGTCACCCTTCACAATACCGGCGTAATCAATAATGACGGCATTCGTAATAACCGTATCGAGCACCTTCTCATCCCGAGTGCGAAAGGCTGACTGCCCCATGCCATCTCGCAGCACCTTGCCTCCGCCGAACTTGCATTCATCGCCATAATGGGCATAATCGCGTTCAATTTCTATAAACAGCTCTGTATCAGCGAGCCTCACCCGGTCTCCTATCGTCGGCCCAAACATGCTGATATAGGCTTCTCTAGAAATCGGCAAACCCACCTGCTTATCCTCACCCTCTGTGCTTAACGGTGCGGCCGCTCCGCCATAAGCTACGAGCTGAACCGGCTTTTCCTCGCCTGGCTCGAAGCGTACAGCCGTGCCTGATGGAATATTGAGGCGAAAGCCTTCTGCTGTCGCACGGTCAAAATCCAGCTTCGGATTCACCTGCGCAAATGGAAAATGCGACCCGACCTGAATCGGACGATCACCACGGTTCATTACTAATACGTCTCTCACTATGCGGCCTGTATTTTGCCAAACAACATGCTGCTTCGGAACTACCTCGCCGGGGATCATTGTTCACTCCCCTTCCTTCGCGGAACAATGGGGTCATGAATCGTAACTAGCTTCGTTCCATCTGGAAAAGTGGCCTCGACCTGCACCTCATGAATCATCGACGAGATACCCTCCATTACATCCTCCTCGGCAAGAATGGTACGCCCGTAACTCATAAGCTCAGCTACCGTCTTCCCGTCCCTTGCACCTTCCATAATCTCATAAGTAATAATGGCAACGGCCTCGGGATAATTAAGACGCAGGCCGCGAGCTTGCCTTCTCCGTGCCAAATCAGCCGCCAGCACGATAAACAGCTTTTCCTTCTCTCTCTCCAGCAAATACATAGCTACACTCCCTTTATAGCATCATCTTCATCATGTTGTATAAACTACAAAGTTCTTGTCATATATACTAACATGAAAATCCTTATTTTTGGATATTTTGTTTAAAAAAATAAATATTTCGTCCGAACGCCAGCAGGCCTCATATAAAAAGAAGCCTCCAGCTCCACGAGATCCGTGGTTCTGAAAGCTTTTTTTGCGCCATCTAACTCATGGCCTAGCAATCTTAATTGGAATAATAAGCTGCATAATGACGCTAAACGTACTGCCGTTAACATTTAACTTAAAGTTTAGCATTTTGCTCCAATTGAACACGAATGCCCTCACGATCGATTTGAATCCAATATTCGACGATTTATTCCAGCGCACGTAAACCTGATCATCCTGCACTAAAAATTGTTCAACCGTTAACGTAAACTCCCCATATATTTGCATCATTTCGCGGACATGAGCTGCATAATTCGCTGGCGACCGCTCTACCGTTACTTCCTTTTCCGATTGAACCTGATGGGCCAATACGCGTTCCGCCATTACTCCATATACCGCATCAAGCTCCTTGCCTGAACGGACCTTTTCAAAAAAAATCACGTACAACCTGCGCAGCCGACATCCTCATCCTACTTTTCCTACTGGTTATGAATCTAGCAAACTCAATATCATATTCATGCTATTGTCAACAAAAGAACGATCTGGGCGGGCTTTCATCAAAACCGTAAGTCCTATAAGCGACACAACCAGCGTTTGGGCCAACCCCTTGGCGTTGATATTGGAAGCAAGCTCGCCCGTACTAATACCTCGTTCAATCGTCTCCTCAAAAATAACAGAGAGATACATCTGATGCTCCCTCGTCAAAATTTCAAATTTCTCATCATGAGGGGACAGCTCCACCATCGTATTGAGGCAAAAGCACCCCATACTTGGCCCTTCCCGGTATTCTTTATTCAGCTTTTGCTCAAAAAAAGCACGAAACGCTTCTTTAACCGAAGCCTTCTTCTGCAGGCTCGTACGTACATGAGCAGCATGTTCCCTTGTATATTTTCGCAGAGCAGCTTCAAACAGTGACTTCTTATCACCAAAAGCCGCATAAATACTCGGACGCTGAATTCCCATCGCCCCAGTCAAATCACTTAAAGAAGTCGCTTCAAAGCCCTTCTCCCAAAAAATCTGCAGCGCCGCATCCAATGCCTGCTCCTCATTAAATTCGCGTAATCGGGCCATAGCAACCTCCAATTAAATAACGATCGGTATTCTATTATATTAAAATCAAACAGGCACATTGTCAATGTATAAGCATTCAAAACTTGACAAGTGTACGGTTTTAAAATTATAGTAATCAAGCATAATTATGTACTGATCAGTATTTTATATTAGGCAATGAACAGCCCTCACAAAACCGAATCCACGAAGGAGTTATTTTTGATGATGAAAAAAAGAACACCGTCTGCGAACCTCGACGCCGCAGCCGTACTGGGTGAGTCCAAAGAAAGCCCCGTTCCGGCTTTATCGCGAAAAAAAGCGTTATTATTCGCCTTCTCCTGCGGACTTGCCGTAGCGAATATTTATTTTGCCCAGCCCTTGCTGGATACTATTTCGGGCGAGCTGGGCATAGCCGCCTCCTCGATAGGTGCGGTCATTACTGTTACCCAAATTTGCTATGCGCTTGGATTACTGTTGCTGGTACCGCTTGGCGATTTAATAAATCGCCGCACACTTATTGCCACGCAAATGCTGCTATCCGTCATCGCCTTGCTCGTCGTAGGCTTCTCAACAAGCTCGTCTGTACTGTTTGCTGGCATTGCCATTGTCGGACTGCTTGCTGTCGTCACCCAAACCTTGGTCGCATTCGCAGCGGCGCTAGCTTCACCTGCTGAACGTGGGCAAATCGTTGGAGTTGTAACGAGCGGCATCGTGTTGGGTATTTTGCTTGCTCGCACCTTTGCCGGCATTTTGACAGACATCGCTGGTTGGCGCTCTGTATATTTAGCTTCTGCCGCCCTTACTCTTATGATGGCCGTCGCGCTGTACCGCATATTGCCACGTGATGAGCGGCAGCGTGACAGCCTATCGTACTGGCAGCTGCTGCGCTCTGTAATCGCCTTATTCGCGGAAGAACGGGTGCTTCGCGTCCGTGCTGTGCTAGCACTGCTCATTTTTGCCGCCTTCAGCATATTGTGGACGTCTTTGGTACTGCCGCTTAGCGCTCCGCCCTTCTCACTTTCGCACACCGCTATTGGCGCCTTCGGTCTAGCCGGCGCGGCCGGAGCTTTAGCCGCAGCAAAAGCAGGACGGCTTGCTGACCGTGGCTTTGGCCAACGAACAACAGGCATCGCGCTTGCGCTGCTGCTTATTTCCTGGCTGGCCATTCGTTATGCCGACCAATCTCTTTTTCCATTAATAATAGGGATTATCTTGCTGGATTTAGCCGTACAGGCCGTACATGTCACCAATCAGGGCATGATCCTTAGCGTTCGACCAGAGGCGCGCAGCAGACTGACTGCAGGTTATATGGTGTTTTATTCCATCGGCAGCGCAGCTGGCTCTATTGCTTCTACCAGCATTTACGCTTATGCAGGCTGGAGCGGCGTATGCTGGCTAGGAGCAGGCGTTAGCGCCATAGCGCTGCTATTTTGGGCGGCAACCCGCTTGCCCAAAGCTGCTGCCTAGCTCTCCATTTTTTCAACGGTGCATCCGCCAATTGTATTGGGGGTTCCATTGCTTTAGGCCGTTATCCCCTTAGCTCAGAAAAAAATATCGGCGCACCATTTGACACACCGTTTCTGAGCTAAGGGGATAACTTAGCAAAGCGCAAAAAACAGCATCAGCGTTTCGCATGAACGATAAAATTGCGGCGGAAAGACGCACGATGTAAACAGTATGATTTGTCCGCAATAGCGTCGCGATAAAACCTTTAATGCGAATCCAGTCGTTTCAATTCAGTGTTTCAAATACATTGGAATAGCTGATGCGAACAAGCCAATAATTCCCCGGGAAATAAAGGATGATATTACGGCTATCGTAAGAAGCTTGAGGATAACTTTAAACATGTTAAAACTCAGTTTTCCCAGTGATTAACTTTAAATTCTTACCCGGATCAACACAAAGCAGCCACTTTTGGAATAATGAGCAGCATATGTGCCAAATAGGGAGGCGGCATTGGCATTAGTGCAACCTGGATAAGCTTACTTGGTGGTTGCAATTCTCCATTGCGTTAGCAGAATTTCACCACTAAACAGAGTCCCGGTGTTTATTTATCCGCATCTCCGCAAGCCGATCTGCTGCACGGAAGGAAGGAATTTGCTGCTCTTTCGATAGTTCAAAAATACGCTGGAGCTGGCTGTAAATTCCCTCTACCTTGCTGAGCACCCGCTCCCTGTTATAGCCATACAATTCGTCAGCCACATTCATTAATCCGCCGGAGTTGACGACGTAGTCTGGAGCATATAATATGCCTTGGGCAGTTAGCTGATCGCCATGCTTTTCTTCCTTCAGCTGATTATTGGCAGCACCAGCAACCACTTTCGCCTTAAGCAGCGGAAGCGTGTCATCATTAATAATTCCACCCATCGCGCATGGTGCAAAAATATCGCATTCGACGCCATAAATATCATCCACGCCGACCATTATTGCCCCAAACTCAAGCACTGCACGCTCTGCATTTGCTTGCACGATATCGGTCACAATCAGCTTTGCGCCCGCTTCATGCAAATAGCGGCATAAATGATAGGCAACGCTGCCTATACCCTGTACCGCAATCGTTTTTCCCTTCAGTTCCGTTGATCCAAAAGTTTCAAGGGCAGATGCCCGGATGCCATGAAATACACCTAGTGCCGTAAAAGGTGAAGGATTCCCCCCGCTACCAAACTTAGGCGATACTCCTGTAACGAACTTCGTCTTCTGACGAATAAAATCCATATCTTCCACATTCGTCCCTACATCCTCCGCCGTGATGTATCGGCCGTTCAATGTTCCAATGAATCGTCCAAACGCATGAAACAGCTCCTCGCTTTTATCCGTCAGGGGGTTGCCGATAATGACTGCCTTGCCCCCTCCCAGATTAAGCCCTGCAACGGACGATTTATAGGTCATGCCTCGCGCAAGCCTGACGGCATCGTGGACGGCAGCCTCCTCCGTTGCATAGGGATACATGCGAGTACCGCCAAGCGCCGGTCCAAGCGTCGTATCATGAATAGCGATTATCGCCTTTAAGCCCGATTTGTGATCATAACCAAAAACGAGCTGCTCCATCCCATATTGCTCCAACCGCTCAAAATACAAAACACCCACTCCTATCCCCTTCAAATAATGTCAGATATAATAACAGGCTTTAATCGTTTTAGAATATCCCTCTCGATAATCTATTCTTCAAAGCTATGATTTGACTCATCAGCATGCCTAGCCAGCCATGCAAGTTTTACTAGACGGTTTGCCTTCGATGAACCGCCCTTATAGATGAGCTGCAAACTAAAACAGCCTTATTTTCTCGGCGACCCGGAACCGTAATCGTTCCGAACGCGAGCAAATAAGGCTGTTTAGGCAAGCAGCTTCTCACCCAGTTCCTTTTCTATTTCTGAAAAGGAATTAATTTGCGCACCTGCTCATTCCGCAGCCAAATGCCACCCCAAGCAAGCACAGCAAGATATACAGGAAATAATGTGTTGCTCAGCAATGGTGCATCCAAGCGCAGATGCGTCGCGATAACCCCGCCGAAATAGCCAGTCAGCAGCACAACGCCGAGGAAAGACGTACGCGGCAGCGCATACAAGATCGAGGAAATGAGTGCAAGCACGCCCAAAATGACAATATGATGCTCCTACTGCTACGGCAAGCGGAAAATTCGCGGCAGCGCGGGTAAAAGCCTGTCCCTTGTAATGGGATCATCGAAATTCCATTTGGCCTCCGTTACATAAACCCGGCTGCTGTCTAACGACTGCCAATACGCGCTTTTTGTAATGCGCGCCGCCTCGGTTCTAGAACGCTCGCTCTCCCCTACTAATAAAAATAGGCGGTCAGCATGATATTCACTCATTTGCTCCAGAGCAATCGCTTGGAAAAGAATTCCCTCTCCAATTAATTGCTTCACTTTGTCTGCTGGCTCAAACGCCATCGGATGGTAAAGCGTCAAGGCGATGCCTCTCATGCCCATGACATATAAATCGCCATCTACCAGAACGAAAATAGCTGCCGTTTCCCTCTCCTTGGTATGTATATTCAAATACCGCCACATTTCCCCAGCTTTGCGCTCATAGCGTTCAATCCATTGCTTCGCCTGCTCTTCCTTTCCGAACAGCTCCGCCACTTGCATGAGCCGACTATAGGTCGGCTGCAAGCGATCAATGGATACGGTTGGTGCTATTTTGGACAGCTCCTCCATTCGATCCTGACGAAAGCTGCTGTAGAGAATCAAATCCGGGCATAGCGCCTTCACCTTGCCGAGCTCCCCCAGCAAGCCAATATCTGAAATATTTTTCAGCTCATTGCGATAAACGACCTTTCTGCCAATGACCGCCATGTCCGCTCCTACAGGCCTAATGCCCAGAGATAGCAATTCGCCAAGCACATAACCAACTACAACGACTCGTGAAAAAGGGCTAACGTCCTGCTTAATCGTTGGATGGCTGACGCCGCGAGTTTTAGCATATTGCTTCGGAGTCAGCCCCATGGCATGCCGGAACCTGCGGGCAAAATAATATTCATCCTTGAACCCTGCCTGGCGGGCAATAACACGCAAAGGATCATTCGTTAGCAGCAGCAGTTCCTTCGCCCGATTCAAGCGAAGCTCCGTCAAATAATCGAGCGGCTTTTTGCCCGTCAGGGTTTGGAACAATGCGCTATATTGCCAGCGGGCTACACCAGACATTTTCGACAGCTGCTCCACGGTCATCTCCTCCCGGTAATGCTCTACCATATAAGCGATGCTTTCCTGAACGGCCAGCTTAGCATCCGAAGAGGAACGTGAAGCTTGCACATGCTCCATCAGCAACACAAGAAGCTCCTGCAGCCTAATCTGCTGCTTGATTTGGTCCACTTGCTTGCAGCCTTGATGATTTGCAGCCCCCTCAGCAGTTTGCTCCAGCAAATCAACGAGCCGGGCCATCGCGGTCACATCAATTCTCGTCTCGTAGGGCAAGGTTAAGCCTATTTCTTGCGCTGGTTCCCGTTCTCCCACTCGATGAGCATCGAAAGCAATCACATATACCGCTCCCTGATGATCGCCTGTCTCACTTCCTTCCACTTGCGCCTTTGCTCCAGGAGCAAGAAGAAAGCACGCCCCTTTTTCGGCATAAATAGAGTGGCCCTCCAGATGGAGCCTGCCCCCGCTTTGAGCAAAAGCAATGAGGCGATGTCCTTCGCTTTCTAATGAATGGATCGGCCAATCAAACGTACAATCTACTATGTTAACAGACGTAAGAATATACAAGTAAGGCGGCGATAGGGAAGCTGATGTTTCACCAGGTTCTAACAAGGGATGTTCATCCATTGGCGGTTCCCCTTCTCTTCATAATTGTATTAGTATATCGGAATATACATGGGCTATCAAGAAACATCCGCGCCCGCTCTTCATTTTGTCCAATAAAAAAACAGACATTTCTCTATTGCTAGCCAAGTGAAGAATCCTTAGTATTATTGAACGTAATAATCATTCTCAATAGATGAAAAGGGGTACCTGCTAAGATGTCCAGAATAAAAAAAAATACCACCCTGCAGACGATTTCCGCTCTGTTCGTATTAGTCATGCTCGCAATGGGATGCTCGCAGCAAGAGGCGGCCTCTACGGACAACGAGGCGGGAACAGGCACAGCCGCCCCGCAGGAACAAGCGATTACCGTTGCTTGGCTAAGAGATATAGGTCCGCTTAATCCTCATGTCTACTATCCATCGCAACTCTTTGCCCAGTCCATGCTCTATGAATCATTGGTCAGCTACAACGAAGGTGGAGAGCTTAAACCGCTGCTCGCTGAGTCATGGATCATTTCAACCGATGGCAAGGAATATACGTTCAAGCTCCGCCAAGATGTCAAATTCGCGGATGGAACGCCGTTTAACGCAGCCATTGTCCAGAAAAACTTTGATGCGATCATGCTTAACAAAAGCGTACACAGCTGGATTGGACTTGTCAAAGTGCTTGAAAAAACGGAAGCTGTCGACGAATTTACGTTTAAAATAACGCTGACCGCTCCCTACTATCCAACCTTGCAGGATTTGGCGATTGTGCGGCCTTTCCGTTTTCTTGCCGAAGCCGGGTTCCCGGATGACGGAGATACGACGAAAGATATCAAGCAGCCGATCGGCACCGGACCTTGGCAGCTCGCTGATTATAAGAAAGATGAATATGCGGTTTTCACCAGAAATCCGAATTACTGGGGAGAAATGCCGAAGCTCGACAAAATAACAGTCAAAATTATACCGGATGGTGAAACACGGGTTCTCGCTTTCGAGAAAGGCGAGCTGGATCTGATTTTTGGCGAGGGCGCAATCAGTATGGACGCTTTCCAGCAATTAAAGGATTCAGGCAAATATGAGACTGGGCTATCCGAGCCTGTTGGCACAAGAAGCCTGCTGCTCAATACGCTAAACGACAAGCTGGCTGACCACCGGGTGCGGCTCGCGCTTCAGCAAGGCTTTGACAAAGCAACCATGGTAGATGGCGTAACGGGTGGCGTTGAGGAAGCTGCAAACAATATTTTATCCAAAAACTATCCTTATTCCAATATCGACTTTGAGCCTATCGGTTACGATGCCCAGAAAGCAAATGCCTATTTGGAGGAAGCGGGATGGAAGCTCGAGGCTGGTAAAACAGTACGCCAAAAAGACGGCCAGCAGCTCGAGCTTGAGTTAATGTACGATAAGGGCGATCTTATTCAGAAAGCGATGGCCGAAACGATTCAATCCCAGTGGGCAGAAATCGGAGTCAAGCTGAACCTCAATGCTGTGGAACTCGCGATGATTCCTCAGCGCTTGCGGGAAGGGACCTTCGACATCCACTTCTGGTTCAATTACGGCGTGCCTTATGATCCGCATACGCTTATTAATTCGGTCAGGGAGCCGGGCTTCGGTATATCGGAAGCACATAGCAGCCTCCCCATGAAGGCAGAACTCGATCAGCAAATTGTCACAGCACTCGCTTCCACGGATGAAGCCGAACGCCAGCAGCTGTATACGACCATTTTGAAAACATTGAATGAACAGTCGGTTATTTTGCCAATTTCTTATATTAAACAAACCGTCGTTTACCAGAAAAACTTGAAAAATTTCAAATTTCCCGCCAGCCGTTGGGACCATCCTTTTGAAGGGCTCGAACTAAATCCGTAAAATGGGCAAAAGCATAGCTGTATCCGTATCCCCGCCTTTTATGCGGCTTTATATTGTTACCTTTTTATTTTTCAGCGCGAATCCGATTATTAATATCGTTGTTCCGCTGCGCGGGAAAGCCGAAGGAGCAAGCAATTTCGAAATTGGCATGATGATGGGCGCTTATATGCTTACCAGCATGCTGCTTCGGCCCTGGGCAGGCAATGTGGTCGCCCGTTTTGGCCCACAGTTTGTGCTGCGTTTATTATTGCTCGCAAACTTTATTATTTTGGCGTTATATGCGCTTCTCGGCCTGGAATGGTATTTTCTGCTGCGTGCGCTGCAGGGCGTGACGACCGCCTTTTTTTCCTTGGCGCTGCAAATGGGCATTGTCGATACGCTGCCTGAAAAGGAGCGTTCGCAAGGACTGTCGCTATATTTGTTAGCTGGCATGCTGCCAACCGTTATCCTGCCTATGGCAGCACTTTACTTATGGAACTGGGGCGAACTGCACACCTTCGCAGCCGCCATGCTTATGATTGGTCTTGCAGCAGGCTTTGTGGGGTATAGTTCCCCCCTCCCTTCCCGCTTGGCCAGTTCTAGCACTGGTGTGAAGACAAGCTCTACACTGGCGCAGCTTAACCAATTATGGAGCAATCGGGCTTTTCTCGTGTGCAGCTTGGCCATGCTCATTGCTTCTATTGGCTTCGGTGCTGTCGTCACCTTTATTGCTCTGTATACGAAGCAAAGCGGGGTCGGCGATGCCGGCATTTATCTCATGATCCAGGCTGGCATCATCGTCATTTCCCGCTTTGCGCTGCGGACAAAGCTGCCCTCCGATGGCAAGTGGCCTGCTGGCTTAACAATCAGTTTGCTGCTGAGTATGACGATAGGTACCGAGCTGCTAGCGTTGTCCATCCATTGGGGAGCCGCCTATATGTATGTGGCAGCCGGATTAATCGGGCTTGGCATGGCTCTGCTTTATCCAACCTTAATGACCTATTTGACCTTTGTGCTGCCAGCCGCCTCCCGAAATACGCTCATTGGCTTATTTATTGCCATGTCCGACCTCGGCGTTGTGCTCGGCAACATGGCGATGGGGCCAGTCGCCGATCATTTATCCTACTCCGTTATGTACAGCATGTGCGCCTTATTATTGCTTGCCGCTGCTGCGATTGTACGCATAAGCGGCCGCCGCTTGACATCGGAATCCCACTAATACCAGAACGAAAAAAACGCTCATTGATCGGCTATTTTGCCAGCAAATCAATGAGCGTTTTTATAATTTGCTGCCTTCCCAACGGCGTCCAGCTCATCACGAACCAATTAGGAATCGCATGTACATTCCCCTCTTGAATAGCAATGGTCTCCTGCCACGCAGCTGTTTGTAACATCAGATTGAATATTTCCTCGCTGCCTGCCAGTACATGATGCTTCTGAATAAACAAATGCTCTGTTTCCAATACAGGCAAAGCCTCCGGCGGAATTTCCAGTCTCCACATCTCTTTAGGCACCTGTCCACCCGGCTTTAGAGCTAGCTCTTTATAAATCAGCTCATTAAGTGGATGGTCCGTTTCCCCCTGAATGCCGACTGCCCGGTGACTGACCTGCATGACCGTAATTCGTTCCTCGCCCATCGAATGGTGGAGCAGCCGCTTAGCATCCTCAATGCTCAAATCCAGACGGGTCAATACCGCTTCGGCTTCACGTTCCCGGTTTACAAGCTCGGCAATTTTCACAAAGTTTCGTTTCCAATCCCACACGGAAAAATCGAGAAAATACGGAGTTGCGATTTGTTTAAAGCTATCTTTAAAATGCAAATGGTAATGGTCTGCAATAATTAAATCACACTTGGAACGCTTTAGCTCGCTAAACTGTTCATCAAGTTGTTTGCTATACGCCTGTTCCCCTATTCCTGGATATTGAAACAAATCGACGACGCATACAGGCTCGATGCCAATGGACTGCAAATGCTCGTGAAAGCCAAGGGAAGAAGCTACCGCTATTTTCATCGTCCCGCGTTTCATATAAACGGTTGGCGATACGCCGACTAAACGCTGAAACATGCGGCTGAAATAAAACTCACTGCGAAAGCCGACACAATCGGCCACTTCCTTCACGCGCCGATTTTCCTGATCGAGTATTTGCTTAGCCTTTTCCATCCGAATTTGGCTCAAATATTCAACAGGGCTTGCGACCTTCATTTTGCGAAAGAGGCGTGAATAGGCGGTCGTCGTCATTTCGGCTGCCTCTGCCAAATGGTCGATGTTTATTTTCCGCATATAGTTTTCTTTCATATAAATGATGCTGCGCTCAATCCGCTCATCGCTCGCTTCACGCTGCTCCGGTGCATTTGTAATAATAAAGCTTATAAACTCTTCCAATAGCAGCCGCAAGGAAAATGCATCTGCCCTTGCTGCCCCTCTGCTTTGGTCATACATATGCAGCAATCGTTGAAGCACCTGCTGCGGTTGGCGAATAGGAATATGGCCCGGCAAAAAAGCGCCGGACAGCGCTAATGATTTTACCCCTTCGAACTTTTTGCCTTCCTTCACAAGCATGACGGGCTCGAAAAAAAGACCGTAATACGTAATCGTGCTGCAGCGGTCCGGAAAATCAACGATCATTCCCGGCACTAACAAATACAGCTCGAAGGGGAGAATTCTGCACAATACACCATCTATTAAAAGGCTTGCTTCACCTTCCAAAATAAAACACAGCACATGCACGCCTATCCGATGGCTGCCTGCTCCTTGTTGAACGGGGAACTTCCGTTTCCGCAGGGATGAAAATAAATAGAGCTGATTCGTCTTCGAAGAACGCAGCAGCATTCGGTTGAGCACCGACCTTTCGTAAAACCGTGACAATTTCTTCTATTATATAGGATTACGCCTCATCAGCAAATAGATCATATAAGGTGCGCCAATACATGCGGTAACTAGACCCGCTGGTATTTCATAAGGAGAAAATACGTTCCTCCCTATCAAATCTGCAACGATAACGATTAAACCGCCAAGCAAAGCTGTAACGGGCAGTCGTTTTATGCTGCGCGTACCAACTAGTCGCACAGCCATATGAGGAGCGATAAGGCCAACGAACGCAATCGTCCCCGCCATCGATACGGCAGATCCCGCTAACGCAACGCTCATGAGAATAAACCAAAATCTCATCCGCTCCAGGCGCAAACCCAGCCCTTTGGCCGAATCATCGGTTAATTGAAACAGATCGAGCTGGCGTACGCTTAACAGCACCAAGGGGAGCAGCACCGCCATCCACGGCAGCAAAGGCCAAAAGTGCTCCCATGTTCGACCGTACAAGCTGCCCGCCATCCACACCGACGCTTGGGAAACGCGAAATATATTGCCAAGTGTCAGCAAATAAGTAATGCATGCTGCTGCCATAGCTGAAATGCCAATTCCGACTAATAGCAAGCGAATGATCGAAATGCCATTGCTCCAGGACAACCAATAGATTAAGGCGGCTACTAGGATGGCTCCGGCAAAAGCGGCAAACGGCAGCTGGCTCATCGGATACGCAGGCACAAGCACCATGACAGCGACAACAGCCGCGGCTGCGCCCGAGTTCAGTCCAATAATGCCTGGCGAGGCAAGCGGATTGCGAGTAATGATTTGTAAAATCATGCCGGATACAGCGAGCCCGCAGCCAGCTAAGAAGCCAGTGAGTACTCTCGGCAGTCGAACTCCACGAATCGCAAACGCAAATTCATCATTGCCGACATGCAGCGCCGTTCGAATCGCCTCGAGGGGAGGCACCGCTCGTTCGCCAAGTACGATGCTGAGAAGCAGAATGAGCAGATTCAAGCCAAGCAAGAGCAAAATGATTCCTAAGTAGCGCCCCTTTATAATAGAAGAAACTATTTCGCTCCCCCCTTTCGCTGTGCCAAATAAATGAGAAAAGGCGCCCCCAGAAAAGCAGTCACGACGCCTACAGGCAGCTCCTCACCAGGCAATATAAACCGGGCTGCAATATCAGCCAGCAACAGCAGCAAAGCGCCTAATACAATGGCATACGGCAAAATCCAGCGATAATTGGTTCCGGCCATAAATCGGGCCATATGGGGAACCGCCAGCCCAATGAAAGCAATAGGTCCCGCAATAGCAACGGCGCTTCCGGCTAAAATAATAACGACGCCGATACAGAGCAGCTTAATGAATATGACCCGCTGTCCTAACCCTTGGGCCATTTCCTCTCCCAAGCTGATGACATTCATATGCCCAGCTAATAAAAACGAGCCAACCAAACCAAGCAGCATATAAGGAAGCACCGTTAAAAACAACTGCATATCCCGACCCGTAATGGAGCCGGCAAGCCAGAAACGCATCGTATCCAGCGATTGTTCGTTTAAAATGAGAAGGCCTTGTGTCAGCGAGGCCAGCAGCAAATTAATCGTCGCCCCGGCTAGCACCAGCTTGACCGACGTTAGCGGCTGTCTGCCGATGGAGCTAAGTATAAAAACGGAAAAACCAGCTATAGCCGCGCCCGCAAAGGCTGACCAAGTAAACAGGCCAAGCGAGGTTGTGCCAAAAAGGAAAGAAGCGATAACGGTCGTTAAAGCAGCCCCATAATTAATACCGAACAATTCCGGGCCTGCGAGTGCATTGCGGCTAAGCGCCTGCATCAGACAGCCCGCTGCTGCTAATGAGCCGCCAACCAGCATCGCGATCATTGCCCTCGGCAATCGTACCGACCTTACGATGAGCTGATCCCGCGATTCGTCAAAAGCCCAAAAAGTATCTAAAACGGCTGCAAAAGGCACCCGAACAATGCCAAACATAAGGCTGGAAGCCCATGCCAGCACAAGAAAAACAAGCAGCACTGCCAAACCGGTCATTCTGCCCCTCAATGTTTCTACCTCCGAACGTAAAACGGTATAATCATACAGAAAGATTGGGCCGCCAATGCGGAACCCAATCTCCAATGAAACGATATGCTCAAGCCTTTTAACCTGCAACGTAGGTGTTTAAATCATCTGCCACTTTTGTAGCGGCTTGAATGCCTAGGCCACTCATCCAATATTCCCAATCTACCGGATGAACGCTATTATTTTGCGCGCCTTTTAAGGTTTTCCATAGCGGGCTGCTTTCCAGCTTGGCAAAGGCATCCTTCTCCCGATCGAACCATAGGATAACATTACCATCAAGGTCAGCGATCTGCTCCTCGGTTAAATCTTTAGAGAAGCCTTCATCGGTTTGCGCAGCTGGACGGACGATGCCCGCTTCCTTCATAATACCACCAGCAAATGTGCCTTCCAAATAAATTTGGATTTTATCCTGACGGGGACGGAAGAGCGATACTTCCTTGCCCTCGACTTTTGCTTTCAGCTCATTTATTTTTTGCGTGTAGCCCTCCAGCAGCTTTGTTCCTTCAGCCTGCTTATTCACGGCGTCGGCATGCAGCTGCAAGTTTTCCTTCCATGTTACGCCTAGCGTTTCTACGAATACGGTTGGGGCAATTTGCGCCAGCTGATCATGAATCGCATCATGTGTATCTTTATTTCCAATAATCAAATCCGGTTTGAGTGCATCAATCGCTTCTAAATTAGGCTCATTGACCGATCCAATATTTTCAATGCCATCCGTTCCCGTCAAATAGGCAGGATAGGGATCACCAGCAGCCAAAATCGAAGGAGCACCGACTGGTTTGATGCCCATCTCCAGCAAATTGTCCAAAGCGCCGATATCGAGCACAACAACACGCGTTGGATTCGTAGGCACTTCAACATCGCCATATGTATCCTTAACCACTCGGTTCGTTGCCGCTGGCTCCGCGCCGCTTGTGCTTTCAGGTGAAGCAACTGGCGATTCAGCTGGTGAAGCGGCATTTGTTCCGCCAGAAGCCGCATTGCCGCAGCCCGATAAAATGAGGAGCAAAATCATAAACCCTGCAAAATGAATCGTAAAACGGTGTTTTTTGTCTAAAGCTCTTACTAGCATGTACGACATCCCCCTGCGATTAATAATGATTATCATTAATAATAAGGATACCAAGCCCCCTAGCAAGCTGTCCATGCAATAAGCTGTCGATCTCATGCATTATTTTTAATATCAGCAAAAATTCACCCATTTTTATCCATAAATCATCAGTAATCAGCTAAAGGATTGCGAACTTGATGAATGCGCAGCTCATTATCCGGGAACAGCCTTCTTTTCGTCAATTGCTCTACGCCTATGACCGCATCGAACAGCGAGAAACGTTCAAATCGCTCTGCATGCTCTGGAAACTGCTGCTGGTACGCCACAATAATCCGTTTAACCAGCTGCCAAAACTTCTCCTCGGCGAAGCCATAATGCTCCTCCATAAACAAGGCCAGTTCCCCTAAGTTAATAAAGAAAAAGGCATCATGGACAAAATCCCGTACAGCTGCCGGGTCATCCGTTTCCAAAAACGAATTGCGATTGACCCGCTGATGATATTCCGGCACTTGTACAAGCTGCGGACACTTGTCTGGCTGGGCAAGAGCTGCTTTCATAAATCGGATGCCGTCATGAAAATCCTTCAGTGCAACCCGCTGCGGCAGTCCCGCTTGATGAATCAATATCATATTTTGGGCGTGAGTTTCGAGAGCGATGCCATGGGCAAACAGAAAATGAATAATCGGTCGTACGCTCGCGTCCAGCAGCTCAGTCAGCCAGTTTTCCGCACCATGCTGCTTGATCCATGGATCAATGATTGGTGCGCCGTCCAGATCCGTCGCGCATAGGGCATTGAACGGTACGGCGGATTCTTCCGGCAGCAGCAGCGGGTGCAAGCTCTCCCGCCATATGCAGGCAAGCACGCCATAGGTTTGCGGCTGCAAAGCAGCGGGAATATCAGCATTGACATAAGCTGCCCCCGCAATCTCGCCTAAGAGGATGACGCGCAGCTGCTCGCGTAAATAACGGTCTTCGGCTGCCAAGCCTTGCAGCCAATCCGTAATGATCGGTGCATTTTCAACCGTATGAGGAGCCAGAATCCTTCCGGTTGATGTATTTAATATACTTAAGGCCAGCTTGGCATAAGGTTTATGCGGAGCTGTCCGATTGGCAAGTGTGCGAATCGATTGCTGGGCGGTATAGCGATCACCAGCTGTGCCTAGCAGTATCATTTCTCCCCCGCGAATTTGCGCTGCGAATACGGCCGTTAATTTATTATGCCATTGCCATGGATGCACGGGCAGCAGCACATAGGAGTCTGCATCAACGCCAGCCTGCTTAAAACAAGCGGCGAATTTGGAACGGCTGCCCTCATCCAGCTGTGCGCCGATCCATCCGTATAGGCCAGTTTGCGATGAATGGCCATTTTGGACTGTGGCTGAGCGGCTTATCCGTGCGAACTCTCGATGCACGGCTACCCATAGCGGCTCGATAGGCTTAGCAAACTCCGGTCCGTACGCCCAATGATCCGAAACATTAAAGCCAATACGCGATTTGTAGCTCGGATGATACGGATGCCCATCCATAATCAAGCTTTCCCAGTCCTCATAAGGCTGCTGATGGATAGGAATGGCCACTTGATGCCGTTCATATTGCGCGAGTGTATCGTTGATTAACGTCTGTTCAAGCTCTTGGATAAAATGCAGCGTCCGCGCCTCGTCTGCTCCACTCCCCGCAGCCGTCTCAAGCAGAAACAGCGAAAGCGAATCCGCCTCGGCTTCGCTGTTATGGATCCGGCGCCTTAGCGGCTGGCCATCCATCCGCAAGCGGTCGAACGTAAGATGCCGCGTGCCCCCGCAAATATAAGCGATCGTCTCTCCGCTTTCGCTCACCCCTTGAATTTCACAGGACCAGCGATTATCCGGCTCCGACCTCAAGCCATCGACAATCCCTTCGTAGAGCATGGACTGAACAAGCTGCCGAAAAATCCGGCGTCTTACTTGCACAAAATAAGGCGAGCGCATCGCAAGCGCATAATTGTATTCCTGCATCGCTCCCTCTTTCGGCATTGCTGTTAAAGCTTCTGTCTTACCGTATTCCATCTTCTCACTCCCCTACCAATGTGCGGTGCTTCGGGCGGAATGCATACAGCGGGTTGCTTACGCTATGAACGCAATCGTTCGGACCTACGTATAAGCGGCGTTTGGTCAGCTGTTCCACCTCGATATCAGAAGCAAATAGATCAAACATGTCAAAACGATCCTGAAGCTCTGGGAATTTCTCCTGATAGCCGGCGATAATTTCAGCCGTCATTCCCCACCATGCTTCTTCGGTCAAGCCATATTGCTGCTCCAGAAAGAAGGCCAGCTCGGTTAAATTAATAAACATAAACGCATCAAGCAAAAAGTCTTTGACCTCTTTGACATCTTCCTTCGCAATGAATGAATTGCGGTTAACGCGTTGATGATTAGCCGGAGGATGCATAATGTCCGGATAGCCCAGTGGATTGTGAACGGCTGGCGAATAGCGAATGCCATCGTGAAAATCCTTCAAAGCGATACGTGTCGGCAGCCCCCGCTCCAGCACAATCATCATATTTTGCGCATGGGACTCCAGCGCCGTTCCATGCGCATACAGCAAATGAATCAAAGGAATGACCGAGACGCTAAGCAGCTTTTTCACCCAGCCCTCCAGGCCATGCTCCTGAATCCAGCCATCAATGACCGGCGTCCCGTCCGCTTGAAGATAACTTAAGGCCCCAAACGGAAGAGCTTCCTCGCTTGGCTCCAAATAGGGATGCAGGCTTTCGCGCCAAATGGCGCCAAGCGCGCCATAAACCTTTTGCTCAAGCAGGTTCGGCAGCTGCTGATGCTGATAAGAAATACCCAGCACCTCCTTCAGCATAATGAGCCTGAGCTCATCACGTAAAAAAGCATCGCTCGCCACCATTTCGCCAAGCCAATCTGATATGCGCGCCGCATTAAGCAGCGTATGCCGAGACAAAATACGGCCGGACGATGTATTCGTAATACTAAGCGGCAGCTTAACGTATGCCTTGGACTTGTCCGCCCGATTGCCAAGTGTGCGAATGGACTGCTGGGGCACGTAGCCTTCGCTGCCATAGCCTAAATAAATGATTTCTTGCGACTCCAGCTGCTCAAAAAAAGCAATCGCCGCAAATCGCTCCCACTGCCATGGATGAACGGGCAGCAGCCTGTACTCAGAGGGATTTTTACCCGCTGCCTCAATTGTCGCTTGAAATGCTGCGTAATCGGCTCCAAGCTCATGCTGCATATAGCTAGTCAGATCAAGCATGCGAGAAATCGAAAAACTCGCAGCTGAGTAGTGAACAGCCACCCAAGCCAATTTCAGCTCCGGCTTGAATTCCGGTCCATAGGCCAAATTATCCTCCAGCGTAAAGCCGATTCTTGATTTGTAGCAGGGATGATAGGGATGTCCCGCTTGCACATAGCTCTCCCAATCGTCATAATCGGCTGGCTTGTGCTGCTGCAATTCCAGCATCCATTGGACAGCCATCGTATCCTTCAGCAGTGTTTGCTGAATTTCATCGATAAAGACGGACAATAATGTTTCCGTCGTCCCTATCGCAGCTGCGATTTCCAACAGAAAGCGCGGCAGCGAATCGGCCTCAATAGCATGACCCGCCGCACAGCGCACAACGGGCTCCTCCGACAAGCGGATGCGGCCAAAGCTTTTTTTACGGGAAGCCTTAAACCGATAAGCGACCTGCTCGCCAGAGTCTGTTTTTCCGTGAAGCTCATATTCTGTTTCTGCGCTGCTTGCGATAGCGGGCCCGGTTATAATTCGCTCATACAACAGCGACTCTATCAGTTGACGGAAAATACGCCTTCTTACTTGAATTAGCTCATGGGAGTGCATCAATGACAAACTTATATGGCTCACACGGCACCTCCAAAAAGAGTGTTCAGCTCTTCGACATAAACATGATCAGGATGCGGATGGCTCAAAAAATCATGATGCGAAATCGCCCAGCCGTATGCGCCCGCATAACGAAACAGCAGGATATCGCCTACGCGTACCTCTTTCATTTCAACCTCATGCGCCAGCACATCCTTCGGTGTGCATAGCTGGCCGACTATTGTAGCCCAGCTGTCATAAAGCGCCGGGCGCTCATAGGAATGCGGCCAATGCTCAATGGCGATCCGCTCAAACGGATGATTATGATTCCAGGAGACAGGCAGCCGAAAATGATGGGTTCCTCCACGAATAATGACATAATCCTTCCCGTGATTCCGCTTAATATCCAGCACCTCGACGGCATAATACCCGCTGGAGGCGGTAAGATAGCGTCCGCATTCAAAAAGTATGGTGGTGGTTGGCGGCAGCTCCTTTTCCAGCATTGGCGCTAGACCAACGACGAACTTATCCCAAGCAAACTGCTGCTCCAAATCCGCATAATTGACACCGATGCCGCCGCCTGCATTGATATAGTTCAAGGTCAGGCCGTATTTTACAGCCCACTGCCGGGAAATGCTGCAATAATATTCGACCAGGCGAACATGCTGCTCTGCATCCAAATTATTCGATAGGGAGTGAAAATGGAATCCTTCCACGCGGACATGCCGCAGCTTCTGCAATTGCCCCATAACCTCCGGCAGCGACTCCTCGTCAATGCCGAACTGCGTTGGCTTCCCGCCCATTGCCAGCGTCGCCTCTGGAAGCGGGCCCCGCAAATTTATGCGCAGCAGAATCGGTGCCACAATGCCGCGCCTTTCAGCAATCGCATTCAGCTTATTCAGCTCATGCCCACTCTCCACATGGATGAGACTGACGCCGTATTCGATTGCGCCTTCGAGCTCCTCCTCCGTCTTTCCGGGTCCGCCGAATAAAATCGGAATTTCTGCGGAGATTTCGCGCACTTTTCTGATTTCGCCTAGCGATGCGACCTCAAAGCCGTGCACAATTTCAGCGAGTGCAGCAAGCACCTCGCGCTCCGAGTTTGCTTTAATCGCATAAAACAGCTTGCAGCGCCGGGGCAGCGACTGCACCCGCTCCCTCACATGACTGCGCAAGGCATCCATATCACGCACATATGCACATAATAGGCCGGGCTGCTCCGCCTTCAGCTTTTGAATATAAGGAACGATGTTCTGAATTTCTGAACGTACGCCGCTTGAGGTTACAGACATAGACGGGTACCTATCCCTTTCTGCACAGCCTGCGCATAAATTTCTGCCGCGCTTGAAATATCTTCAACCGCCATTCCCATCGGATTGAGCAAAATAATTTCATCATCGGTTTCACGCCCCGGCTTGCTGCCGATTACGATTTCACCCATCTCAGCGTGCAGCTGCTCACGCGAAAACTTGCCCTCCAGCACAAGCTGATTAATCGTTTTTTTCTCGCGGTTGGATTGATCCCAGTCGTCGACAACAACTTTGTCCGCATGAACAAATACGTCCTTATGCACATCCATAATCGAGATATTGCTAATGAACGTGCCTTTGTTCAGCCATTCGTACGGGATATATGGCGAAGAGGCTACGGTTGCGGTGACGAGCACTTCCGCCTGCCGAACGGCTTGCTCAGCCGATTCCTCCACCTTGAAGTCGACCTGCTTAAACTGCTCTCGCAGCTCTGCTGCCAGCAGCTCGGCATTCCCCCTGTTCAGGTCAAATAAACGAACGGTGTGAATCGCCGAAAATTGCTCAACCAAAGAAGTAATTTGCATCTTCGCAATGACGCCGCAGCCGATGACCGACACCGCGCCAAAACCTTTTTTAGCTAAATGCTTTGCACCAATGACGGTCACCGCGGCTGTACGCATGCCGCTTATGAGACTTCCCTCCATGACCGCGATCGGATAATTGGACTCGGGATCATTCAAAATAATAAGCGCGCTTGCCCGTTCCTTGTTGCGCTTCGCCGGATTATCGTGCTTGCTGCCAATCCATTTCAGCCCACTTACGGCAACTTCGCCACCGACATAAGCAGGCATAGCAATAATACGATCAGCAATATGGCCTGCGTCCCCGTTCACCCGCAAATACGGTTTTAGAGGCTGCATAAATTCTCCCTTAGCATGAAGCTCAAACGCCCGGGTCACCGCTGCGACATATGGCGCTGAATGCGTTCCGCCAAGCTCCACAATATGCTGCTTGCTCAAATATAAAATTTCATGCTCCTGTACTTGATTCATTTGTTGACCACTCCTTGCTCGTAATGGTTTTGCCCAACTGCATCGTTGCCTTGCGGCAATTGCTGTACCCATCGCTCATCGTAAACCGTATCCAAATAACGCTCTCCCCGGTCTGGCAGTACCGTTACTACATTGGCTGAAGGCGGCAGGGTCGGAAGCAGTTTTTGCAGTGCGGCTACAAGGGAACCTGATGATCCACCTGCAAAAATCCCTTCGCGCTCCAGCAATTTGCGGCAGCCCTGCACCGATTCGCGATCGTTGACATGAATGACCTGATCGATCTCAAGCGAAGCAAACAATTCGGGCACACGATTGGCTCCGATTCCGGGAAGCTCGCGCGGCGCAGGCGGTGTTCCAAAAATAATAGAGCCTACCGCATCTACCGCGATTATTTTGGCCCGTGGAAATGCCTCCTTTACGCGGCGTGAAATTCCGAGTATACTGCCAGTTGTACTCACAGCGCATACTAAATAGTCGATTGGGCTGTCCATTTGCTCCACGATTTCTTCTCCTGCCCCATAATAATGCGCTTCCCAGTTAAGCGGATTCGCATATTGATTGATCCAGTAAGCATGGGGATCTTGGCTCACAAGCTCCTTCACTCTGCTTATTCGCGATTGCAAATAACTGCCGAATTCATCAGGCTCCTTAACCATGTCGATATGGGCACCCAGATACGTAATCATTCGCAAATTGGTCGAGGTAATCTTCGGATCCACCACACAGGTGAACTTAAGTCCATACATCTTGGCAGCGAGTGCCAGGCCAATGCCCAGATTACCCGACGTGCTCTCGATCAGATGAGTATTTGCCTGAATCGTTCCTTCCCTCAGACCCTTCTCGATAATGTAGCGGGCAGGACGATCCTTCATGCTCCCGCCGGGGTTCATCATCTCTAGCTTGGCGAAAATAGATGCCCCGTGTGAACCAAACAGGGAATTCAAGCGAACTAATGGCGTTCGTCCAATGCAATCGATGATCGTATTGGCGATTTTCGGCGACCGTTCTTTAACCTGCAAAGCGTTTTGTTCCATGCATGAACACCAGCTTTCCTCTAGTTTTGATGCCGCTTATACGCCAAATGATAATGATTATTAATTTCAAAAATGCGACATAGGCTACATTATGCTATTCCTTTATTTGACTGTCAATATATTTTTATTTTTTATATTTTTCATTTAACATCATTGACTTTGACAATATTTGTTGATAATATCGGGTGGTATTTGATTATTTATCACGTTAGACAAGGCAGGCGAGGATAAAATGCAGCAATTATCTTGGAATAGGAGTGTACGTGTATTATGGGGAGGAAGGTTCCTTACCAGCGCAGGATTAACAGGCATTAGCCCATTTATTCCGTACTACATGGAGTCGCTTCATGCAGGAAGCCCCTCCCAAGTACTCATGTGGACCGGACTTGCCGTATCGGCGCCAGCGGTCTCTTATGCGCTGCTGACTCCTTTATGGGGTAAGCTTGGTGACCGCTGGAGCCGGAAATGGATGGTAGTCAGAGCTTTGCTCGGGCTCGCGCTAAGCATGTTTCTGATGTCCATTGCCGCTACGCCGTTTCAATTTTTTCTGTTTCGGCTGTGCCAAGGCGCGTTCGGCGGCATCTCCGATGCAAGCAGTGCGTTCATCGGAACCCACGCCCCGTCTAAAAAGCAAGGCTTGGCGCTCGGGCAAATGGAACGCGCTTCCGCGGCAGGACTGCTCGTTGGCCCTTTGCTTGGCGGCATTTGCGTAAATACATGGGGAAGCGGTCCCCTGCTGTTCATAACTGCCTCTTTAACCGCATTATTTGCCATAATTGCTGCCTTTGTTTTACCTGGCTCTGCACAGGAAAAGCCGAAAACCGCGATTACTCCCTCTAAGCGGAGCGGTATTTTCGCTGCTTTTGCTGCGCTGTTGAAGCATCCTGTAGCACGCTCCTTTATCGCTGCCGGCATTTTGTTCAAGCTTGCGGACTTCGCAACCTTTACGATTTTTACGCCGTATATGCGGGAGCTGCTAGATTCCCCCGCTAAAGCGGCGACGGCGGTAGGCCTACTTATTGCCGCTTCTTCTGCCGGAGAATTAGTGGGCGGCCCATGGTGGGGAAAAAGAAATGATAACCACCAGCCCGCGCGCAATTTCACCGCAGCCGGACTGTTATGCGCTCTGTGCATCATAGCCCAAACGCTGCCCTTTGGCGTTATTTGGCTATTTATTGTCCGCTTTCTGCAAGGCTTTTTTTACAGTGCCTTATTGCAAACCGTCATGCTGTCAGTCCTCAAAACCTCATCCGACCATGACAGAGGCGTGAGAATCGGGGCAACGAACAGCCTCCTCATGGCAGGACAAATATCAGGTCCAACCATCGGTGTCTTTATTGGCGCTCAGCTAGGTCTGTCCTCTGTCTTTTTAGTAATGGGAGGCTTCATGCTGCTTGCCTCCATGCTTGTCTGGTTTCCCGCTGCCCACACTAGGAAGCAAAAACATTTTTCCGCCCAATAAAACAGCGATTGAAAGGAGCAAATCCAACATGCCGCAAGCTCAAACAAACGAAAGCACTTTATCTACCCCATCGATTCAACGCTCGGAAAAGGAAAGCATCAGCCGCTTGTTAAATGCCTACCTTCGTGAATCGGGGCAATTCGAGCCCAGCGATGTTTCCTTTTTTCATCCTGAAATAACGAAGGTCGTCTGGCTCCCGCACACGAAGCTTGGAATCTATGGAACCGTTTTGCATTTGTCTGCGGGAGGCCACCATGTATTCGGGGAGCACTTTTATACGAAGGAAGCACAGCAGTGGAAAAAAAACTCGTTCGCCGAAATTATTCACCTCGTGTTGGATGAAATTTGCTTCATCGAAGCAGACTCAGCGTCTAAAACGCAAAAACGGGCGGAACTGGAAGCTCTTATTCATAATAGCCAGCAGCGCATGAATCACTATTTGGCTTATGCGGCTGAGCAGGAACAAGAACAGGGGGAGCAGCTGCTCGATTTCCGTTATTTGGAGCAGGCGCTGCTGTGCGGACATCCTTTTCATCCGACGCCAAAAAGCCTGCAAGGCTTTTCGGGCAGTGATTCACAGGCTTATTCGCCAGAATTTGGAGCAGCCTTCACCCTCCACTGCTTCGCTGCGGCCCCTGCCTATATCGCAGAGGATTGGCTTGGCGATCGAACGAATGAGGAGCAGTTCGCATGGATTCCGCCTGCGATGAAAGCTGCAGCTGAAGCGAAGCTTGGCGCAGCAAGCGGCGATTATGTGCTGCTGCCTTGCCATCCTTGGCAGGCAGCATACGTACGCAGCCTTGCTCCTGTGCAAAAATTGCTAGAGCAAGGACTGCTCGTAGATTTAGGGGACACAGGGCCACTCGTATACCCAACCTCATCTGTGCGAACGGTATGGAACCCGGAGCAAGCTTGCTTTTACAAGCTATCGCTGCACATCCGGATTACGAATTTCATTCGTGAGAACACGCCCGAGCAGCTGCTGCGAACGCTTGATGCCTCAAGGGCAATTTATGCTATTCGCGAGGAGTATACGACGGGGTCATTTAAGCTTTTGCTTGAGGAGGGTTATCGCACGCTGCACATACCTGATGCCGAGCAAAGCTTGAACGAGGAGTTGATGTCTGCATTCTCAATGATTGTGCGCGAGGCACCGGAAGAATGCACTTCTGCCGAGGAGCCACCATTTGTCATCGCCTCCTTGCTCGAAGTGCCGCCCGGACACAGCGAGCCACTGCTATTCCAAGCCGTGCGCCAAGCGCTGCATCCAGAGCAGCCTGACTGGGCAAATTGGCTGCGCCAATATTTGCACCTGTCGATGAAGCCGCTGCTGCATTTATATGCAGAAACGGGCATCAGCCTGGAAGCGCATGTGCAAAATGCGATGCTGCGCTTGCAGCAAGGCATGCCCGGCACTTTTTATGTCAGAGATCTTGAGGGCATTAGCATGAACGTGGAAATGGCCACGGAGCGGGGCTGGATTAACACCCTGCTGCGGGAAGACAGCCCTGTCCTCTATTCCGAGGAGCAAGCCCGCCATCGCTTAAAATATTATTTTTTCGTTAACCATCTCTCCCATCTCATCGCACGAATTTCGTATTATAGCGGGCAGGAAGAGCAGGTGTACTGGGCAATCGCAAGCGATGTGCTGCAAGAAATCAAGCAAGCTTCCTCCCATATGCCGCTGCACAATCTTATTCAAGATTTATTAACCAGCGCCACACTGCCGGCAAAGGCAAATCTGCTTAGCCGTTTTCATCAGCGCGGCGAAACGCCATTATACGTGGAAATACCAAATCCGATGCGCATAGATGCACAATAAGAAAAGCAAGCCTGCTGTTTACACATAAAAAAGGCCTGTCCTTCCGTCATGATAAATCATGACGGAGGACAGGCTGTTTTTCACCCAACGCTGGCTTCGCCTCTTTAATGGACAACTCTCTTCAAACATAGTCGCATGCTTGGCAGCACTGCACTTTAGGCCGTTATCCCCTTAGCTCAGAAAACTTGGAGCTAGAGCCGAACACAGCGATTCAGAGCCTATCATCTAACAAGCATGAACAAAGAGAAGGTTAAACACGGGGATTAAGAAGAGGCTTGCAGGTTTGAAGTTATCTCTTTATTTTATCTATTTATGCGATCTTCTGAGCTAAGGGGATAATAGCTGAAAGTAAACGATAACTAGCCAACAGCACCCGGCAGACGGTTACTAGCCATAACCATCCGCTCATAGCTAACTATGCTATCAGCGCCCTTTAACAGCATGCCGCTTGCATTCATTATCTGCCGGTCCACAACGAAAAATCCTCCTCCGTCGCAAGCACGCTATGAGTCGCCGAAACGGCCTGCTGTACCCCTCTTGCATAGTCGATCCCGCTGTCGGCATAGTCGTAGGAGAGGGCGACTCGCGTTTTTTCCTTCAACGGATTGGCATGGGGAATCGCCGACAGCAGCGACTTTGTATACGGATGTACAGGACGCTCGAAAATATCCTCCGTCGTTCCCGTTTCGACTAAATAGCCTAAATGCAGCACACCAATTCGATCGGAAATGTATTTAACCATCGATAAATCATGGGAAATGAACAAAAAGGCCGTGTTCGTCTCCTCTTGAATGCTCTTAAGCAAATTTACAACCTGCGCCTGAATCGACACATCGAGGGCGCTGATCGCCTCGTCAGCGATAATAAGGCCCGGCTCCATAATGAGCGCCCGGGCTATGCCTATGCGCTGCCGCTGCCCGCCTGAAAACTGGTGCGGATAACGGTTCGCATGCTCGCGCGACAGCCCCACTTTTTCGAGTATGCGCTCTACCTTTTCTTGGCGCTCCTGCTTTGTGCGGTACAGCTTATGAATGTCCAGCCCCTGCGCAATAATGTCGATTACTTTCTTTCGCGGATTAAGCGAGGCCATCGGATCTTGAAAAATCATCTGCATCTTGGTGCGCAGCAGCGTCTGCTCCTCCTCCCTCAGCGCGCCGGAAATATCCGCACCTTGAAAAGAAATCGCGCCCGCTGCCGGCTCATACAGCCGAATAATCGTTCGCCCAATCGTCGATTTGCCGCTGCCCGACTCTCCGACAAGCCCATAGGTTTCCCCTTTATGGATGTCAAAGGAAACCCCATTTACCGCCTTGACTGTATAATGCTTGCTTACTTTAAAATGCTGCTTCAGATCAGCAACTCGCAAGATCGTTTCTCTTCCCACTCGCTCCCCACCTCCTTCGCCACCTTGCCCAATCTCGCTTTCAGCGTCTCTGACATTTCGATCTTCGGCGCATTCTCATGCAGCAGCCAGGTCGCCGCATAATGCGTATCCGTTACTTTAAACATGGGCGGCTCCAGCTTAAAATCAATATTTAACGCATGGACATTGCGCGGCGCAAACGCATCTCCAGTAATCGGATGGAGCATATTCGGCGGACTGCCGGGAATCGTGTACAGCTTCTCGTTCGGCGAGCCCATGTCCGGCATCGAGGAAAGCAGTCCCCATGTGTACGGGTGACGGGGATCGTAAAAAATTTCTTCCACCGTCCCCCGCTCAATCATTTTTCCCGCGTACATGACCGTCACATAGTCGGCTACCTTCGCAACGACGCCTAAATCATGCGTAATGTAGATGACGGAAATGCCCGTTTTCGCTTGTAGCGTTTTTATCAGCTCTAAAATTTTTGCCTGAATCGTCACATCAAGCGCCGTCGTTGGCTCATCGCAAATAAGCACCTCCGGGTCGCAGGCGAGCATAATCGCTATGACGGCACGCTGACGCATGCCGCCGGACAGCTGATGCGGGTAGCATCTCATCCGCTTCTCAGGATCGCTTATGCCAACGAGCTGCAGCAGCTCTAGAGCCCGCTTGCGCGCTTCGGCACGGCTTTTTTTCAAATGGATGATCATGCTCTCCATAATTTGATTGCCAACGGTCATCGTCGGATTCAGCGACGTCATCGGATCTTGAAACACCATGGCGATTCGCCTGCCATTGATTTGCGAGCGCATTTCCTTTTGTGACAGCTTGAGCAGATCACGGGTCACAACTTTGCCTTTATCCTCATAGTGGAATAGGATAGAGCCGGCATTCATTTGCCCATTGCTGCTCAAAATTCGCATAATTGCTTTTGCCGTAACAGACTTGCCGCTGCCGGACTCCCCGACAATCGCTACCGTCTCCCCTTTGCTCAATTCGAGATCCACTCCGCGTATCGCATTGACCAGCCCGCTCGCTGTCTGAAACGATATCGATAAATTACGAATCGAAAGCACCGTTTCGCTCATTTGCTTTTTCCTCCTAGCTTTCCTTCATTTTCGGATCAAGCGCATCGCGCAGCCCGTCTGCGAGCAGATTGAAGCTCAGCATCAGCAGCGCCAGCACAACGACAGGTGCGACAAGCATATACGGATAAATCGTCATCGACTTGAAGCTTTCGCTTATAAGCGAGCCTAAAGATGCCATTGGCTGGGGAATGCCGAGACCGATAAATGCCAGAAAAGCTTCTGTGAAAATTGCGCTCGGCACTGAAAACATCGACATAATAATGATTTGCCCGAAAATATTAGGTAAAATATCTTTGAAAATAATACGGAAATGACCCGCCCCGAGCGTTCGGGACGCCAGCACAAACTCCTGCTCCTTCAGCTTTAAAATTTGTGCCCGTGCTACCCGGCTCATCCCAATCCAGCCTGTGATCATTAAGGCGAGCGTTATCGTTACAAACCCCGGCTTCAGCACGACAATGAGCAGCGTCACAATGACCAAATTCGGGATGCCGCTTAAAATTTCAATAAATCGCTGCATGACATTGTCAACCGAACGGCCGAAATAACCGGAAACCAGGCCATAACACATGCCGATAATCACATCAACTGCAACGGCAATTACCGCGATGTACAAGGAAATGCGCGTCCCCTCCCAGGTACGGGTCCATAAATCGCGCCCCAGCGTATCGGTGCCGAAAATATAATAGACGTCGGTCAGCCCCTTCTGCTCGTACGCATGAACCCCATTGGCTGCTCCATTAAAAATAAAAAAATGATCCAAGCCCTCGATGCGTGGAGGCAAGCTTTTATGCTTAATATTAATTGATTTATACGTGTGCTCACTCATCATCGGCCCGAAGGCGGCGAAAAAAGAAATGATAATAATAATGACTAGGCCCATAACCGCACCTTTATTCGCCTTAAACCGCAGGAAGGCATCCCGCCCATACGATTGGCTCGTATAGGTATGATCGATTTGCACCCGCTCGCTATTGCCAGCAAGCTCGAAATCGCCGCCTGTATAAGATTGAACCGGATTACCCATGCTTCTCCCCCTTCGCCAAACGAATGCGCGGGTCTATGACGCCATATAAAATATCTACAGCCAGCATAATCGAAATAAACATCGTGCTGTAAAGGAAGGATACGGCGATGATGACGTTGTAATCATTGATTTGAATCGCTGTCACGAGCAAGCTGCCGATGCCGGGAATGGCGAAAATCTGCTCAATAACGAGACTGCCGGTCATTAAAGCGACAACGAGCGGCGCCAGCACCGTAATAATGGGAATGAGCGCATTACGCAGCGCATGTACGATGATCAGCCTCGCGCTTCCCACACCCTTGCTCTCCGATAGCCGTATGTATTCTGAGCTAAGCACTTCGATCATTTCAGAGCGAGTAAAACGCGCAACGGTCGCAATCGTAAACATCGAAAGGGCAATCGTTGGCAGCACCGTAGACGCAAGCGGCGATGCAGAGCTATATAAGAGCGGAAACCACTTGAGCTTCCATCCCAAAAAATACGACAGGGCAAGGGCAAATACATAAGAGGGAAAGCTGACACCAATGACCGAAACAAAAGTCGTCAGGCTGTCGGCAAAGCTATTGTGCTTAAGAGCGGCTGCAATGCCGAGCAGCAATCCAATCACCGTTCCCAGCAGCACGGCCTGAAACCCGATTTGTATAGATACGGGCAGGCGCGCCTCCAGCATGGCGGAAATCGGCATATTTTTCTGAATGACATAAGAAACGCCGAAATCACCGCTCAGCATCGCTTTCATATAATGGACAAAGCGATTAAACACGGGCTGATCCAGGCCATATTTGGCATCCAGTACGGCCCGCTGCGCCTGGGTAATCTTCTCATCGTTAAACGGCGAGCCCGGCATAAGCTCCAGCATAAGGAAGAGCGCCAGCAAAATAACGAGCAGAGTCACAACGGCTAAGCCTAATCTTTTTAACACATAGTTTCTCAAGCGTTTCACCTCTCAAGCGTAAACGGCTGTCGCCGTCCTCTGGCGGCAAAGCTATCGTTTCGCGATGAAATGTAAGCCCGTTATTGTTTGTCAGCTAATTTGTAAGAAATGCTGCCACCTATAGCGCCAAGATTAACTCCGGTTACCTTCGGTTTAATTAAAATGGCGTTGCCCTTCTGATACACAGGGAAAATAACCGCTTGCTCCAGCACTTTCGCTTCCAGCTGCTTTAACGCTTCCCACCGCTGCGCAGGCTGGCTGGCCAGATCGCCTCTGCTCACCCGATCCGCGAGCTCATCATAGGCTTTATCGCTCCATTTGCCAAAATTGTTCGGATTGTCCGTCGTCCACATCGCTAGATAGGTCATCGGATCGTTATAATCTGGCCCCCATCTGGTCAGGCCCACTTCATATTCGCCGTTGTACATCAGCTCGACGCGATTTTTCTTCGGCTGGGACTTGAGCGCAAAGGTTACGCCGGGCAGCGTCGTTTCGATTTCCGATTGAATGTACTGCGATACGAGCGTCGCCGATTCCGTATCCTCGAACAGCAGCTCCAGCTCAATGGCATCAATGCCAAGCTCGGCTTTCGCTTTTTCCCAGTATTTCAGTGCTTCTTCTTTATTGCCCGATGGATAGCTGCCTGCCGTTTCCCTAAAGTCCTTTCCATCAGGTCCGGTCGCCAGAAACTGCGGAACGGCAAAGTCTGCTACGATGGAGCCATCCTTCAATATTTCATCGACGACCGCTGTTTTGTCATAAGCAAGCGAGAGCGCTTTGCGCAAATTGACATTTTCAAGACCGGGAACCTTCTGATTCGGTGACAAATACCATAAGAAGCCTGTCAGCACGCTATGGTATTCAGGACTTTGCTGATAGCTTGCAATTTGTTCGCCAGAGAGGGCGACATAATCGATGTCTCCATTTTCGTAGGCAAGGACAGATTGCTGGGTATCTTTAATAATTTTATAGTTTAGACCATCCAGCTTTACGCTGTCTGCGTCGTAGTAGTCGTTATTTTTCTCCAAGTAAAAGGTTGTACCGCCGACCTCCCAGGTTTTCAGCTTGAACGGGCCATTCGCCAGCAGCGCTTCTGGAGTCAATGCGTATTCTGTGCCTTTCTCCTTCAAGAAGGCTTCATTTATAGGAAAGAATGAAGGAAAGGCGATTACAGAGTTAAAGAAAGGGATCGGGCGTTCAAGCTCCACCGTCAGCGTCTTGTCATCAACAGCCTTTACGCCAAGCTCATCGAAGCTTTTCTCGCCGGCGATGATGGCATCGGCATTTTTCAAACCGGCTACCCCTGCGATGAAGCTGTATTCACTAGCCGTTTCCGGATTAACAAGGCGCTTCCATGCAAATTCAAAATCATGCGCTGTGACTGGAGTGCCATTGGACCACTTCGCATCTCGCAGCGTAAACGTATAATGGAGGCCATCCTCGCTCAAATCTACCTTTTCAGCTAAAGCCAGCTGAGGCACGCGATCCTCATCAATCGTATACAAGCCTTCTGTTGTAGCGGCAATTACTTCGAAGGACAGCCCGTCTGTCGCAATGGCCGAATCCATGGATGCAAGCTCCACATCTTTTCCCAAATTAAGCACCTTCAGCGCTTCAGGACTTGCTGCTGGCGCCACGCTCTCTGATGGGGTACTAGAGCTTTCAGCTGAAGCTGGCGTCGTACCCGAGCCCTGCTTTGCGCTTGTGCAGCCTGCTAATAATAAAAGGACCGAGAATAGGGCGATTGTTATCTTTACTTTTTTCAACAAGGTTTCCTCCCCAAATGCTAGAAATAAAAAGGAATCTCATTCCATGTAAAATTCAGGATGTTTCAACCTTTTTATGCATTATACAAGTCGATTTTTTTAAAGTCAACTATTCTTATCGGAATTATAAAATTAATTGATATAACGATAGAAAAATCAAATAACCCCTATCTCGGCAGCGAGAAAGGGGAACTAGACTAGCCATTCAACGATTACTTAACCAAGCTCACACCAGCGGGCAAGTCCTGCATTGACCGCCTCCAGCGGCGCCGCTTCTGCACAGTCAATCGCCCACGCAATATAGCCATCTGGGCGAATCAATGCCGTATGGACATTTTCCCAATCGGCAGCCGTTTCTGCTATAGAAGCTTGCACGCCTTCCACATGCCCATATTTCTCCCAATCGACTAGCTCGCCAAATTGGGGATCACCAGCAAGGTGAAGCAATACATAGGAGCCAGCATGCATGAGCTTATAGGATTTCAGAAGAGAGCCGCTCGCCAGCCTCAACGTAAGCTCCGAGAACCGGCGTCCATTCAGGGCATGCGGCGGAGAGTGCGGGTCAGGCGCATAGCCCACATTAAAGGCTGAAATTTGGTCAGACAGCAACGCATTGGCTTCGGGAATTTGCAGAAGGGATGACATTAGCTTTCTTAACTCCATTATGCCCGGAAGCTGTCTAATCAGTAGAGCCTGCGCTTCGGTATTGCGGAGCAGCGCCGTGCTGACAGGGTAACGTTCCTCATGATAGCTATCCAAAAGCCAGTCCGGGGCCCAGCCATTCAGCTTGGCAGCCAGCTTCCAGCCCAAATTCACAGCCTCCTGCAAACCGACATTCATCCCCTGCCCTCCTGCTGGGAGATGAATATGCGCCGCATCTCCGGCCAGGAAAATCCGTTTTTTGCTAAAATGCTCAGCCTGGCGAGTTGCATTGCCGAATCGCGAGAGCCACTGCGCTTCTCGAATACCAAAATCTTGTCCATAAACACGCAGCATGCTGGACTTCAGTTCATCCAGTGTTACGGGTTCATCCTTAGCAATCGCCATCCGCTCAGGATCGAACACAATAACCCGGTGAATGTGCCTAGTCACGGGTACAATCATGATGCCGCCCTGCTCCGTAAATTGCGATACGGTTTTGCCTGGCTCAAGATCGGGCAGTTTGACGTCTCCAAGCATACCGGTAAAAGTAGCATCCGTTCCTAGAAATGCGATCCCCAATTGTTTGCGGACAAGGCTCCCGCCGCCATCAGCGCCCACAGCGTATTCGGCAGTCAGCCTATATTCCCCTTCCGCTCCTATCGCCGTCACTTCAACACCTTCGTCGTGCTGGCGGATCGATTTCACTTCCGTTTCCCGGAAAATAGCTACCCCTAGCACTTTTGCCCGTTCCTCCAGCAGCTTCTCGGTTTCACTTTGCGCCAAAAATAATGTATAGTTCGAGGCTGAATCCAAAATCGAAAAATCCAACGGCGTTGGGAGGCCGGCAAAATGCCCTCTTGGTATCGGCCTCCCCCTCTCCAGCAGTTCCGGCGTCATGCCTCGCATATCTAAAATCTCCAATGTGCGAGGATGAATGGTTAATGCCCGGGAATAAGGCGTTGTTTCCTTCAAACGCTCCAGCAAGCACACTTTTACATTAGCTAATGCCAGTTCAGAGGCTACCATCAAGCCGACCGGTCCACCTCCTACCACAATTACGCCATAATGCATCTTTCGTCACACCTTTCCATCGATTATTCATCATGTTTGCTCCGTTATCTTTGCAATGCTTTGCTCATAAAAACCGATCAAATCGAGCAGTAACCGTTTGACTACTTCAAGCTCGGCCTCGTTATAGGCATGCAATATCCCCATAAATTGCGCTTGTACCTTGTCATGTATCTCTTCATGAATGGCATACAGCTGCTTGCCCGGCGAAGTCAGACGAAAAAAAACTTCCTTTTTGTTGTCATTTAATTGTGTTCTACGTACCCAGCCGTTTTTGAGAAGACGATTCGTCACCTTGGAGATATTCCCTTTGCTCAGTGCCATTTTATCAGCAATTGCCGTCAAATTAAGCGGCTCATGCTGTCCGATGCAGGCTACCACATGAATCTCCGTCATATTAAGCGGCGTATCGAATTCAATGCTTTTGCGCAGCTCCTGTAAAAACAAGCTGCCTTCCTCCTGCTCAAACTGCTCCTGCTGATGCAGAAGCTTTATCAGCATTTCATAAACATATTGCTTGTTCATTTGATGTTTTTCCATGCTTAACCCATCCTTTTTATCTTCACTCCTTTCAGTATAACTCATAAATTGTTTCAAATGAAACAATTTGGCCAATAAAAAATGTCCCGCAGCAGCAGATTACAGAACGGTTAGTTTCTTTTCAGCAGGCGTCCGGGTCTTTGCTTTCGGAATTTTATCATAATAGCCCATATGCAGTATACCGACTATTCGCTCTCCCGGCTTGACGCCTAACCCTTCACAAAATATAGGAGAATGGATACATTCAAGCGTCGACCAAACCATCCCAATCCCTTGCTCCCAAGCGAGTAGTTGAAAATTTTGAATAAGGCAGCTGACAGCAGCAAAATCCTCCTCCTGCTTATGTGCATCTTTGTCTGCTTTCATCACAACAATTAAAAAGGCCGGGGTTTTGCTGTAATGCTGCGACATCATTTGCTTCATCTTTCCTGGCATCAGCTTAAGGCGCTTCAGATGGGACATTGATTCCATCATGAGATCGACCAGCCTGGCTTTGGCCTCCATACGTTCGGCTGCAATAAAGCGCCAAGGCTCCCGTAATCCATGATTAGGTGCCCACACAGCATCATTTAACAATTGGAGAAGCAGCTCCGTCGCAATCGGTTTATCGTTAAACTGCCGAATGCTCCGCCTTTCACGAATCGTAACTGCAATGCTCATTGACATGCCCCTCCTTTTATTTTTCAATCCAAAATTTTTGTTTCAAAGGAAACAATCCAGCTATAGCAAGAGAATTTAATTCCGAAACCTCGTGCAAATTGTTTCCCTTGAAACAATTTAATCACAACTATCTGCCATTCGTCAATGAAGCGTTGAAAATAGTAGCTGCACCAAAACCTATCGCTCCATTCCGCAATCAAAAAAACAAGAAGTGTCTTCAAACCGCTTAAACACTAAACGAGGGATAGATAGCGCGGTCCCAGCCGTTCTAGGCGGATGAGCCCGTTTTTCCCTATCATCGTTTATGAATCGCCCTGTTTGAAGACACTCCCTAGCTAACTTCATTTTTTGATCATGACAGAGGCATTAGGAAGGATCGTCAGCTGCTGGTTCACCGAATACCGGATTCCCATCCTCATCCCAGTCGATTTTTTTTATTCTGGCATGGCGATTGGGGTCATACAGCGGATTGCCCACGATCTCCTTATAACTGCGTCCATGATAGACAAGCACATCCTCAAGCCCATCCTCCGTAACCGTAAAGCAGCTATGCCCTGGCCCGTATTGCCCTGTCCGCTCGCTCGTCTGAAACACCGGCTGTGGCGATTTGCTCCAAGCAGCCGCATCAAGCGGATCACAATCCGCATCTGCTGTCAGAAGTCCCATGCAATAATGATGATCCGTTGCGCTTGCGGAGTAGGTGATAAACAGCTTGCCGTTGCGCGCTAGCACCGCAGGCCCTTCGTTTACCTTGAAGCCTATGATTTCCCATGGAAGCTCCGGCTTCGTCAGAAGCACCTGCTCGCCGCGCAGCGTCCACGGATTTTCCAGCTCTGAAATGTACAAATTGGAATTGCCGGCAATATGCGGCGCTTTCTGCGCCCAAACCAGATACTGCTTGCCTTTATGAGAGAAGCTGGTCGCATCAAGCGCGAACGTGTCCCAGGCGGTATGGATTTGTCCCTTCTCCGTCCAATTGCCTTCCAGCGGATTGGACGAAGCATTTTCAAGGACAAACATGCGATGGTTGAATAAGCCGTCAACGATTTCCTCGGAAGGCGCCGCCGCGAAATAGATATACCATTTTTCTTCAATAAAATGAATTTCCGGTGCCCAGATTAAAGCGCTCATTGGCCCCATGCCCGGCTTCGTCCATACAACGACTGGCGTACTTTCGGCAAGCTCCGTCAGCCCCTTTGCCCTGCGCAGCTCAATTCGGTCGAATTCAGGCACGGATGCTGTAAAATAATAATATCCGTCCGAATGCCGGTAAATCCACGGGTCCGCTCTTTGTTCGATAAAGGGATTAGGAAAAAGCTGTTTACTTACTGGATTAGCTGCATCTTTCATCGTTGTGAGCCTCATTTCGTCGTTAGCCTTTTACCGCGCCCGCCGTTACGCCGCCAATAATATAGCGCTGAGCGAATCCGTAGAAGATCATAATAGGAATCATGGACAGGATAATAGCTGCGAATGCCATATTCACCTGGGACGTATATTCGCCGAAAAACTGGAATTGCACGAGCGGCAGCGTGGAAACCGCTTTTTTCTGCACAAGCACCATAGAAACTACAAAATCGTTCCACGCCCCCAGGGCGCTAAGTACGATGATCGTCATGTTAATAGGCTTTAGCAGCGGAAAAATAATACTAAAAAACGTACGATACCTTGAAGCTCCGTCCAGCAAAGCCGACTCTTCCAGCTCCCTCGGAACCGTCTTAATAAAGCCGACATAAAGGAAGCAAAAATAACCGATTTGCACGCCCGTAAGCGAGGTGATGAGCCCCGGCAGCGTATTCAAAATATGAAGGTCCGCCCAGGTTTTGTACAGCGGAAACATCAGCACCTGAAACGGCAGCATAATGCTCGACATAAATAAATAATAGAAAAACGTATAAAAGCGGTTATTGTTTCGGGCAATGACGTAGGCTCCCATGGAGCAGACGAGAATCGTCAGAGCAACCGTCGCCGACGTTGTCACCACACTGTTGCGCAGCGCAAGGAAAAAGTTGGAGGCTTCAATAGCATCCGCATAATTGCTCCATGAAATGTGCTTGGGAAAGCTGAGCGGACTTTCGGCCGTCTCTATCGGTGTCTTAATGGAATAGACGATTGCGATATAGAAGGGGAACAAGAACAGCAGGCCAATGGCATAAAGGATAGCAATGCGCATTCGTTCCACCCACTTAGACTGTTTGGTAGCTCGCGATGTGTTCAATATTCCACCTCTCTTCTGCGGAAATAGCCGGTAACGAGAACGGTAATAAAGAGAATGAACGCGAAAAGCACAATGGCAGACATCTGCCCGTAGCCTGCCTTGAAATAAGGGAATTCGTAATTGTACACATACATAGCCATCGTCTGGGAAGACGTTCCTGGACCACCTTTTGTCGCAACCATCGAATAATCAAATTGCCTCAAGCCTGTACCGAGCCACAAAGGAATGCAATACGTAAAGGCAGGCATCAGCAAGGGGATCGTAATGCTGCGGAACTGCTGTATGATGCCAGCGCCATCAATGCGGGCCGATTCATACATGTCTTTGGGAATGGTTTGCAGGCCCGCATAATAGATGACCATCGCCAGACCAACCTCTTTCCAGACAGCAATGATGACAATGCCCAGCATGGCAGTTGAAGGATTGCCAAGCAGACCGCTATCGGTGTGGAATAAAATCGGATAAATATCACTGTAAATATAGCGCCAAATAATGGAGGCCAACACAAGGCTGATGACCATCGGCATAAAAATGAACGTCTTTAGCAGGTTGACCCCTTTGAATTTGGTATTAAGCGCCACGGCTAGCAATAGGCCCAATACGTTCACGAGAAGCGTCGTGGAAAAAGCGAAAAACAACGTATTTTTAATCGGCTCGATCGCATCGGTGTCGCTGAACAGCAGCTTGAGATTGCGCAAGCCAACATAGTCATAGGTTGGGCTGATGCCATCCCAATTGGTGAACGCAATGTTCAGCCCGCGGAAAAAGGGGAAAATGACAACTAAAGAAAAAAATAAAAGAGCCGGAATCAGGAACGTAAAGGTTACGAGGTTGTTTTTGTATAGTCTCTTCATCCACTCACCGCCAAATCTTTATTAAGAATGTAGAGCTTTTCGGCGCCCCTATGCGATTCAAGCGCCGAAAAGCTAGAGCTGTTAATTCATTTTATTGATTTTTGCAAAGCCATCGTCCAGTTTCTTAATCGTCTCATCCACATTGCGCTCGGCAGGGTCGGTCACGAGGAAGAAGGTCATCACTTTTTGCCATGTATCGTCATATTGGCCGTACCAAAGCGGTTTCACCTGATTGTTGACAATTTTTCCGGATTGGAAAACGGCTTGGAACTCAGCCGAGATCGGATCCTGCTGCGCCGGTTTAATATCTTTAGATATGGTGCTGATTGTCTGTACGCCATCCGCCCAAATTTGCGCTCCCTCATCGGAGGCCATAAAATCAAAGAATTTTTTTGCCATCTCGACATTCGCCGACTTGGCCCCGATCATCCATGTATCATCCGTGGAATACGTCATGTAGTTGTCTTCTGGATTATCAGTCGCCGGGTACATAAACACTCCGAAATTGCCGCTCGGATTGTAACTGCGAATGCTGCCAATCGCAAAGCTGCCCATAATATCCATCGCGGCTTTGCCTTGTGCAAAATATTGCAAGGAACGGTCATAATCAATATCCTTGGCGTCGCTGTTCGCATAGGCGCTAAGCTGGTTTACCCGCTGCAGGAAGTCCTTATAGCCAGCAACGTCCGAGAAGCTTTTTTCACCAGCTATAATTTTGCTCGCATAATCAGGGTTGTTCACAAGCAGCGTCCCCCACATGTCCGGCCACATAAAGCTCATGTAGGAAGCTCCATCCTTCCATGAGGCTGCAAATGGCGTAATGCCTTTGGATTGCAGCGTCTCCGCAGCCTTCAGCAGCTCCGAATAGGTTTTCGGCACCTCAACGCCTGCCTCTTTAAATAAATCCTTGTTGTAAATGACGGCATTCGTCATCAGGTCAATCGGCAAACCGTAAACCTTGCCTTCATACGTAACATTTGGAATATAGGCTGGGTCGACCCTTTTTACAAAAGCCTCATTCGTGACGTCCAGAAAGGCTCCGGCCTTCGTCATGTCAACCATGCCTGCAGGGCGTCCAAATATAATGTCAGGCGTATCTCCTGCGCTGACTTTCAGCTTAATGTTATCGTTGTATTTATCTACTGGCATAACCGAGATATCGAAGCTTACGTTTGGATTCAGCTCAGTGAATTTGTCTGTCAGCTTCTTGAAGGTATCGACCTTCGGCTTCTCAACCATGTAGTGAACGACGCTCAGCGTAACTTTCTCGCCTGCGTCTGTTTTGGCAGGAGCGGATGCCTGCTCCGATGGAGATGCACCTGTCTGGGAGGAACCCTCATTGCCATTGCTCGCACTTCCGCAACCAGATAACATCGTTACTGCCAAAAACAAGGTGCTTGCCATTGATATTGCTTTCGCTTTTCTCATTTTGTTGACCTCCGCTTTAGTTATGGATGGGTATTTCGAATTGTAACCGCTTTCTATTTGGATTATAGAATAAAAAATAGCGATATTATATATCCAATTGGTTATAAAAATCACTTAATTATATTTTTTATTTTAAGTCCCTCTATTTTGATGATATATTATAATTATCATTCCTTTTGAGGTGGCGCCAATGGTTAAAATGCCTTTATACAAACAAATACAAAGCTATTACAGAGAGCGGATTCTAACAGGCGAATTGCGCTACAAGGACAGAGTGCCTTCCGAGCAAGAAATTATGGAGGAATTCCGGGTCAGCAAAATTACGGTGAAAAATGCATTGATCTCTCTGGCGGAAGAAGGATTGATCACCCGTATTCAAGGGAAGGGCACCTTCGTCGCTCAAGTGAACGATGAGGCTCTCAGCGTGAAATCGGAGCTGCAAAGCGGTTCGCCTGCTGAAGGCATGAATAACATTATTGGGTTTATCATTCCTACCTTGAAGACGAAGGTCATTCAGAAGCTGGTAGATTATGTAGAGCTTCATGCGAAGGAAGCGGGGTACCAGACGATTTTGCATATTACGAGGGAATCGTCTGTGGAAGAGTCAAAGGCGATTAACAAATTGACTGAGATTGGGGTAAAGGGAATTATCGTTTTCCCAACCGAGGACGAGAAATACAACGAATCGCTGCTGCGATTATCGCTCGATAAGTTTCCCTTTGTATTTATTGACCGTTACCTGCGCAACATTGATACTTATCAAATTATTTCAGATAATGAAGCCGGGTCCTACGAGACGATCAATTATTTATTAAGCAAAGGACATCAGAATATTGCTTTAATCTCGCCTGACAATACGAATACAGCGATTGAAGACCGTACGCTGGGTTTCGAGAAGGCGTATATCGATAAACGTATATCCATCGACAAAACACTATGGTGCCATGTTCCGCTCGATATTTTACGCACAGATCGGGCCGAGCCATACGTAACGGCCTTCCTAAGCCTTCATCCCGAGGTAAGCGCCATCTATGCTTTGTCCGCTGAAACAGCGCAAATTGCCTATCAATCGCTTGGGAAGCTTGACCGCAGGGAAACCGAAATCGTCTCCTTCGATAATCCCGACCTTCCGGGCATTTCCTATGTCAGCCAGAACGAAAATCTGCTTGCCCAAGCAGCTGTCACCTTGCTGAAATCGCAAATAGAGGGAGAATATTTGCCGCAGCAAACCGTTATTGAGGTAGAGCTTATTTTGTGCGAACAGCTCCCCTAAAATTAGAAAATCCCATTTCAAACAGCATGAAGCCAAGAGGAATTTCCCCTTGGCTTCATCATTAAAGATAAAACGTTGCAGTATTGCCTGACTATCAGACCTTCTGGTACGAGAATAACGGTTTGCCCTCCCATACCTTGCTCGGAATTTCCCGCTTCAATACCGGAATGACATCAGCGGCAAAACGCTCCATCTGCTCGCGCTGCTCCGCCTCCGTCAGCCCATCCACGCTTATGCTCAGCACCTCGTGCCCAAACGCTTGATGATAATCCAAAATCTTCTCAATCACATGCTCCGCACTTCCGACAAGGGCTGGCCCATTCGCAATATTATCCTCCAAATCTTTGAACGGCGATTGATTATGCTTCGCAGAATCCGTCGACTGAAAGGCGTTATAATAGGGGCGGTAGCGCCGAATCGCCTCTTCCTTCGTGTCCGCCAAATATAAGCTGCCTGCCCCCGAGCCAACGACCGCATCCTTCGGATCATGCCCGTAAAACGCCCAGCGCTCGCGGTAATGATCAATCAGCGCCTTATATTTCGCCTGTGGATGAAAGCTGTTGGAGGAAAAAATCGGCTCACCGTATTTAGCCGCCAGCTCCGTCGATAGCGGGCTTGATGCGCTGCCATGCCAGATCGGAATGCGCGCTTGGAAGGGGCGCGGCTGCGTCGTCACCTTGTCAAGCGGAGTACGGTAGCGGCCTTCCCAGCTTACCTCTTCCTCGGTCCATAGCCGATTAAGCAGAGCATACCGCTCCGCCATCGATTCCCACTGCTCCTCTTCCGTAATGCCAAACAGCGGATAATGCCGCGGATCATTGCCCTTGCCAATAATGAGCTCCAGCCGCCCGCCGGACAGATGGTCCAGCGTCGCATAGTCCTCGGCTACGCGCACCGGATCAAGCACGCTTAATACGGTAACTGTCGTAAGCAGACGAATGTGCGACGTTCTGGCGGCAATTGCGGTGAGAATGACCGGCGGCGACGAGGACAAAAATGGCGCGCCATGCCGCTCCCCCACTCCATAAGCGTCAAAGCCAAGCTTTTCTGCCAGCACCGCCTGATTTAGCACATTTTGAAATTTTTGCTGCGTGGTGAGCGCCTCTCCAGTGACGGCATTGGGAATATTCATCAGCAAGCTGAATAAAGCAAATTTCATGCTTGTGGCTCCTCTCAGGATAAAAGGTCAATATACTACTATTCACATGATTATAATATGAATTAAGTTAAATTCACCTTATCACCTGTTTCCTGCTGCCGTCTAATAGAGATTATTGATTTTCTAATTTAAATATCCGATCCGCAACAAGCTACAATTGGTGAATACGACCAGCCTATGAGGACAAAGGTACGCGGTATACACCCTCGCTGCCTCCAGGCGCTGTTCCGATATATAAATAGCCGTTATGATTGACCGCTGTCGTTATGCCATAAAGCGTGCCCTCCGGGTCATGCCAGCTCTCGAGCAGCTCTCCTTGCGGGCTGTACTTGGCAATAAGCCCATGCTTCACCGGCGCGCTGGCACCATTCAGCAGCGCTTGCGGCACTTTAGCCATCAGCCCAGCCAGCCACGGGCTGTTGTGCATTTGATCAACAAATGCCAAGCGGCTCGTGAAAATGCCGACCCAGAAGTTTCCTTGCGCATCCCGCGTTACATTATCCGGGAAGCCAGCCATATTTTCAGCAAAAATATCTGCCGTCCCCTGCTTCTCCCCTGAAAGCCAATAGCGGGTCATCTGATAGCGATACGACTCTGCCACCAGCACATACTCCTCATCTGCCGACAACGCAATTCCGTTGGCAAAATAAAGTCCTTCCAGCAGCACTGACGTTTGCTTCGTCGCCGGATCATATTTGAGCAGCCGTCCATGCGGTTTATTTTCTGCCATTTCCTTGAAGGTCACCTTGCCATAATTCGACGTATCGGAAAAATAAACCGTGCCATCCTTCGCGATATCGAGCTCATTGGCTAAATAAATCGGCTCTCCGTCCACTGAATCGGCAAGCACCTCTATGCTCCCTGTCTGCGATACCGAAAGCAAGCCTTTCTGAACATCGGTCACTATAAGATTCCCGTTAGCATCAAACATCATGCCATTGGGTGTTCCTTGCGTATCTGCAAACACTTCTGCCTGCCCGGGATTGCCCTGCGCATCGAACGGAACCTTATAGATTTTACCGTCGGAATCGCCTGTATAGAGCTGTCCCTCCTTATCAAAGGTAATAAACTCTGGAAAATGCGGGGCAGCCGTAACCAGTTGGGCGGAGCTGAGCTTGTCGTTCTGCTGCCACGGCCCTTCCGCCTCGAAAGCAGGCGCGGTTGGCGCGATCCATTTTACCGGGTCGACTGGGGATGGTATTGCAACAAAAACCAGCGCTCCTGCCACGAGCAGCCCTACTAGGGATAAGGCCACCCGGCTGATGATTTTTCTTTTAGCGGAAGCTTTCGTTTTTTTCACTGTAGTTGTCATTTAAATAACTCCTCTAAGTTGATGTAATAGCGAATGGGATGGTTAGCGAGGCTTGAGCATGCCGCCTACGATCCGTAGAGACTGCTTGCGCGTTACGAACCGCGACAGTTGTGCTCCGAGATAATTTTGCATACCCGGTACAAAATACGACTTGCCTTGCGCCAGCTTGCGCAGCGCCTCCTTGACGATTCTTTCCGGTGTATCTTTTTTTCCGACGGAAGCTGATTCCGTACCTACGACCTTAAAGAAATCCGTATCGGTCGAGCCGGGACAGAAGGCAAAAAATTTCACGCCGCGGTTGCGATTTTCCCACGATAGAGCATCCGTGAACGATAAGACAAAAGCTTTCGTCGCCCCGTAGACGGCCATATAAGGAAGCGGCTGAAAGCCAGCAGTGGAAGATACATTAATGACGGTACCCGAATTTCTGCGCAGCATGCTTGGCAAAAACAGATGGGTCAGGCTCACTACCGCCGCAACATTGAGCATGATTTCCTCATGCTGGCGCTCACCTGATACTTGCTCGAACAAACCATGCGTAGCAAAGCCTGCATTATTAATAAGCAGCTCAATATCCAGCTTCAGCTGCTGGCATTGCTGATACAGCTCGCTCGGCGCACTTTCCTTGGACAGATCCAGCGCAATGACTTTTGCTTGTATGCCGTGTTTTTTGCTAAGCTCGGTGGCGAGGCTGTTCAGCTTGCTCTCCGACCGCGCTACAAGCACCAAATGGCTGCCTTTCTCCGCCAATTGTCTGGCGAACTGCTCTCCTATACCTGATGATGCCCCCGTAACAAGTGTCCATTTTCCTTGAATATTCATATAACGTCCTCCTATTGATATACAATGTAATTTTAAAGAAACACTGTTACCAAACCTTTAAAAATAAGCACCATTACCGTGGGTTAGCCAAGTGAGCTTTCGTTTGGTAACAGTGTTTCTTTATAGAACCATAGTAATTCAGTCTGTTCATGCTGTCAATGCTTTTTTTATCAATCAAAAAAATTCCTCTACAGCCGGTTTCTAAGCTGCTCGGTCAACCTTCCACCATACCCCGCTTCCAGCCTGCTGTTAGTTCGCATTGACAAGCCCACGTCGTCTGTATAGAATTTGGGTAAGCAATTTGGAAACTCTGTTTCTGATTAAAAACAGCTCGATCGAGACGAAGGTGATAAAAATGAGTGAACAGGATCGTTCCCTTAATACGAATAAACGCGAGCTGAAAACCTACCAGGAAGCACGGCTGCAAAATACCGAAAATCTCCGCAAGCTTGTCGTAGATGCTGCGGCTACTATTTTGCAGGAGGAAGGCCCTGAGGCGGTTACCGTTCGTAAAGTTTCACAGAAAATGGGCTGCTCCACCAAAATCATATACAGCTTGTTTGTGAATAAAGAGGGTCTAGCCCAGCAGCTGTACCTCGATGGCTGCAAAATAATGGCTCGCGAGTTTGAAGCAACGCCTGCACTAGCCGACCCGAGAGCGCATTTGCTCGCTTTAGGCGAAACCTATTGGCAGTTTGCCCAGCGCTACACCAGCTACTACAAGCTTATGTTTGGCGGAGCATTCGGCGATTTCAAGCCGGATGAGGAAAGCATGCAGGGCACCGTGACGGCTATGCGGCAATTAATCCATGTCATCGGCAGCGCCCAGCAGCAGGGTCTCCTATCAGCGGCGGCACCGACGGATACGATAGAAATTGTCCGCCTCGTCTGGGGAGCTCTCCATGGTGTCATCCATCTGCAAATGGGCGGGCATTTTGGCGATGTTCCCTCCGCCCACGCCACTTATCAGCAAACGATCTCCCTATTAGCGAGCACCTTGTTCGCTAAACAGGAAGGCTAAAATCGCACCCTGCCACTTAGTTGTTAGTCAAACTTCTAGATGAATTATCAGACGTCCATATCCCAGCGTGAAAAAGCCGCCAATCCTCTAAACAGGACTGGCGGCTTTCTACCGATTATTTTTGATTCGCCGTCATGACGTTGACGATTTTCTCCAGTTGAAGCTCCAGGGAATACGGATCTTCCATAACGAACTCATCGTCTTTTTCACCAGATGAGCCGTAAGCATACACTTGGCCTTTCTTCACAGCAGGAAGCTGCTTCCACAGCTGGCTGTTCAATATTTCTTCGTTGCCTTCATCATCTGCCCCGTATAAAAAGATATGATCGCCCGTATACTCAGACAGAACTTCCAATGAAATACTTGCAAAGCCCTCCTTCATATCTTTCGCCTGCTGCGTTGGCGACAGCTCCAGCATTTGATAAATGGTTGAGCTGCCATAATTGCCGCCCTCAGCCGCCATTACATATAGCGCATTGTATCCGAATTGGACGATGGATACCGTTTCGCCTTCTTTGACGATTCCGGCTATTTTCGCTTTGGCTTCTTCAACCTTTGCAACATATTCCGTAATCCACTGCTCAGCTTCCTGCTCTTTGCCGAAGATCGTGCTTACTTTGCGGAATTTATCCAGCGGTCCCGCTGTCTTCAGCCCTTCCCAATAAGGCAAAAACACCGTCGTTCCAACCTTCTCATATTGCTCAATATTTTCATCAATAGAGCCAATGATGAGATCCGGCTCCAAATACGTCAGCTTCTCCAAATTCAGCGGAAAATCCCCCAGATCCTCTATGCCATCCAGAACGTCCTGTGAAATACCGGATTCGCTAATCCAAGCCTCATTCAACATATAGCTTCTAACTCCAACTGGAACAATGCCGAGCTTTAACAGATGGCCCATATATTGATCGGCCGCAACTCGCTGCGGATTGGCAGGCACCTCTACGTCACCTTTAGGCGTAGCTACGATTCGGGTCGCGGCTTGTGGCTCCGTTTGCTGAGCCGCAGGCGATGTCTCCGCATTCGCAGCACCAGCCGACTGGTTAGTCCCAGACCCCGAGGGGCTGACACTCGTATTTGCCGCTCCCCCGCATGCGCTTACGAGCAAGGTAAAACACATCACTAAAACCATAACTGCTATTTTCGTTCTTCTTTGCATCAATAACTCTCTCCCTGTCCAATAATGAAAATGATTTTCAGTATCATTATAAGGATAAAAAGGAGGCTGCAGAACGGCAATTCCTTGCATCGATAAGGGCAAATCCCGACCTTTCCCTTCCATGCCATATTTCTCTCTATACCGAGCTGGAGAAATCCCCTTATACTTTTTGAAGCTGCGGCTTAAAGAATGGGCATCCGGGAAGCCTACGTTTTCGGCAATTTCCTGCAAGGTGGCATCCGTCCGCAGCAGCAGCTGAGTCGTTCGCTGGGTGCGGATCAGGCCTAAGTAATGCATAGGGCTGCTGCCTGTTTTATTTTTGAACAATCTCGATAGATGCCCTTCACTGCATTCCAATGCTGCAGCAATTGTTTCCAGCGTGAGCGGATTATTGTAATGCTCATGAATATAGCGAACGGCTAGTGCTGCCAAGTCCGGCCGAATCGGGTCCATTTCCTGCTGATGCCATTGCCAGAGCAGCTCATGGACAAACTGGTAAAAGCCCGCCTTCACCTGCAGCCTGCCCAGCCCCGTCTCCTGCCTCCACTCCTCATACAGACGCTCGACTTTATCGAACAAAGCAAGCGGAGCGCTGGGCTCAAACGCATATTGAAAATGGAAAGGATTATCCTTCTCTATCCGCTTCGCTATATCCTGTGCGCCCGGCAGCGCAAGCGTCGGCTTGTACAAAATCATATAATATTCCAGCTCGTCCTCTGCTAAAATAGTCAAGCTCATGCCTTTGCCGCCATGAAAAATATGAAATCGCTTGGCCATATGCATTTGGCGGTCCAGCCAGATTTTCGCGCTTCCGCGCACCGTATACATAAACGCACTAGCAGGCAGCCGATAAGAGGAAAGCTCTTCCCCTTTGTCCATTGCCGAATAGCGAATATCAATTATTTTAATGAAAACATGGTTCCATAACCGTAGATGTTCATTTAATTGCATACTGCCGCTCCACTCCCCTATTGCAAGCTCAACCGAACGATTAAATTTTACTCCATTATAATTGATAATCATTCTTAGTGGCAACCAATTCAGGATGATTGAGTGAGCAGTAGCCAGTATAAAAAATGTTATGCAGGCGGCGACCTGCCACAATAAAAAACGCTCTGCTCTGAATGATAAGAGCAGAACGTTTTATTTTCAACATAGCCGTCTTATGGTCACTTGCTCGATGTGGTCGCCAGCAAAGCGTTCGTAATGACATCCAGCTGCGTATTCAAGGAATAAAGATCGGTGTAATAAAACAAGCCAAAATCCGCTGCAATAACATGTCCAGCCTTCACCGCAGCCAAGCTGCTCCAAACGGCATGCTCAGACAGGTCGTCCATTCCCTCCCATGAGGAGCGCAGCACATAATCACCCATAAATTGTGGCAGCACTTCCATGGATACCATTTCGCTTTCTACCGTTTTTGTCTTATCGATCTTCTGCTGAATAATCTCCGGCGCTTTCATGCCTAAATAATCATAGACGATTTGCGAGCCCCGACCATACTCCTTGCTTTCAATGACCAGCATTTCTTTATTGCCGCCTTCGACAATCGTAATCGTCTTGTCCAGCAAGCCCGCTGTGCGAAGCTTTTCTTTGCTTTCTTCTACTTTGCTCTGGAAGCTGTCCAGCAGCCCCTGCGCTTCCTTCTCCTTGCCGAATACTTCGCCAAGCTTCTTAATCCGCTCCTCTGTCGAGATTTGATCAGCTGGAATAAGCACGGTCGGCGCAATATCCTTGAGCATCCTATAATTATCCTCGGAATTGGCAATAATCAGATCCGGATCAAGCACCATAACCGCCTCCGGGTTCGCTTCATTCCAGTGGCCCAGCGATTCCACACCTTCCAATTGCTCAGAGAAGGCTGCTCCATCATAAACCTCAGAAATACCGATTGGCTTAATGCCAAGAGCAACCGCATCACCAAGCATATACAGCACAACGATCCGTTTCGGCTCCGCTGGCACGACAACATCTCCTGTTACCGTGGAAATTGTCCTTGTACTCGCTTCACCAGCCGTATCGGCATTGGCCGCAGAAGTTGCTGTTACGTTCGTTGTAGTCTGGGATGTGTTTGAACCCGCATTGGTTCCTCCCGCTGAGCAAGCGCTAAGCAGCAGCGTCAAGCTGAGCAGCACGCTCAATATTAGTGCTGAATTTTTATTTCGTTTCATATTTGTAAACCCTCCGCCATAATATTGATAATGATTATCACCACCATCCATACTATAACGTTGCTGTTCGTACGATCCAATGGACAATTTGGTACTGTCGAATGGACTATCTTCCTTTATGCCGCTGCCTCACTCCTTGGCCTGATAATGCGCTGGCGATAGGCCCGTCTGCTTCTTAAATAAACGGCTGAAATAATATTCATCCGCATAACCGACATACGCCGCGATATCCCGAAGTGTGGCCCCCGTCTCCAGCAGCAGCTTTTTCGCTTCCTTAATGCGAATTTGAATAAGATAGTCAATCGGGCTTGCGCCCGTCTGCTTCTTGAACCTCATCGACAGATAACGCGGACTGTAATTAAAGCGATTGGCAAGCTCATCCAGCGAGATGCCCTCCTGATAATGCTCGTGCAGAAAACGTATTGCCTGAGTCACAAGATCCGGCTTGCTGACGGCCGCCTCCGTTGTTTTCAGCTGGCCCAGCACCTCGTGCACAAATTGGTAGAACAGCCCCTTAATTTGCACGCTGCCGAGACTTCCTTCATTCTTCAGCGTCTGATTCATCGTTGACATCAGCACGAGCATGGCCAGCGGCTCATCGGGCTCAAACCCATATTGCATTTCAAAAGGGCATCGGCGCTCCAGCAGCTGGCGAATTTCCCTCCAGCCAGAGAAAGCAAGCTTTGCCCGATAATACAGCAAATAAAATTCAAACTCTTCCTGGGCCTCGATTTCCAGCCGCATGCCCTTTGCGCCATGCAGCAAATAAAAACGCCGCGATTTATGAAATTGGCCGTCCAAATGCAAGCTCGCTGTCCCTTTTACCCCATACAAAAAACCGCTAGCAGGAAAACGATAGTCACTCAGCCGTTCGCCAGCATTCACGACAATATGTCGAATATCAAATATTTTCACCGCTGTATGATTCCATACGGCTATATGCTCACCCAGCTTCACCCTGCTTCTCCCCTACTGTAGCCAAACCACTTTTCCACCATTATAAATGATAAACCTTCTCAATAAAAGTTAAAAAGAAGAGCATGTGCCCCTGCGCATGCTCTTCATCAATACGATTCACCCGCTTCCTGTTGCGGGAGCTGTTATTATAGGCTCAGCAGGTTTCGTGTTGCCCTTGTTACAATCCGCTTCGTTTGCTTCGACTCGGACTGCTCCTGCCAGCGCCTGCAAACCTGAAGCACCCAATCCGGATTCGTTTTGCCAGCATCATTCAACCAGTTGCTTACCGAATCCTGCACATATTTTGCCGGGTCGGAGCAAACAGCCTCCAATAGCGGCAAAGCAGGTGCAGGATCTTCCTTTAAAGCTGCAATATGCTTGGCCCATACGCCTACCGGGCGCGTCGCTTCAATAGCGAACCGCCGAATATGGGGATCAGCATCCGTTACCCAGCCCTTGAAACAAGCCAATGCTGCGCTTAATTCGCGAATAATGGGCTCTCTGACGGCCATCCAAGCGATTTCGCGCACGCCAAAATGAGGGTCTGCTGCATATGGACGGATGCCTGCCAATTTCTGCTCCAAGCTCAATTGGGCATCGAGCCCGATGATGTAAGCGGCCCAGCAGCGGACACTGTCTGAGCGGTGGCCCGCCAGTGCCTCGCAGAGGCTAGATCGCTCCGCAGCATCTTTGCCTTCAAACCATGCCAGCCATTCTCCAGCTATGGCCGGAATGACCTTCATGATTTTACGCTCGCTGAATGCGTTCATCCGCAGCAGCATGGGCTCAGCATCCTGTCCAAGGCTCAGCTCACCTGTTACGGCATGCAGCAGCAATTTATGGTCAACGGCCAGCCATTCGGTCAAATTGGCACTTTCAAGCTTGCCCTCATTCAGCAGACTGGCAACCTTAGGCGGAATATCATCTATTTTTCGAGCTCCTTTACGGTGCAAAATAACATCCGGTATCCGCATATCGTTATCCATGAAACTCTCCCTTTCCTTTTTGAAAATAGCAGCATGCCAGCACGCATCGTCGGGTAGTAGCCGATAATGCCTTCAAAGCAAGCTGCTATTTATAAAATACGCGAAAAGGGAACGTAAAAGCTGTAAGGCAGCTTACAGCTTTTGTTTTGTTTAGTTTTGTTTCTGCAGCTAAGTTGCCAGACGCTCCAGAAGCTTGCCTTGATGAATGCAAATCGTTCTAAAGCCGGTGCTAATCAACCCTTCTTTAACGAGCTCTTGCAGAGCGATCGTCACGGATTCCCGGCTAGCCCCGACGAGATGGGCAATTTCCTGATGCGAGAGCGGAAAGTTAATTTTATCGAATTCGCCCGCGCTAGTAAGGCCGAAGTCCTTGCCGAGCCGCATAAGCGCATGCAAAATTTTATCATGCAGGTTCCCGAGCGCCAAATGCTGCGTCAACTGGCTCATGCCATTCAAGCGTTCGCTTAATACTTGAAGCAGTGACAGCATAAACCGGGGCCGATGAAGCAGAAAACTTTCAAATCGCTTTGGGTCCATTAAGCAAATATGGCTGTCTTCGGCCGCTTCAATGTAATGGTTCCGCGTTCCAAACGAAATCATCGCCATTTCCCCAAATACATTGCCTTCACTCAAAATATCCGAAGTGAACTGCTTGCCCTCCGCGCTAAGCTGATACAAGCGCACCTTGCCCTTTTTCACAAAATAAAGTCCTTCGGCAAAGGATGCCGGCGTCTGAATAAATGTATTTTTCGGAAAAGGCGTAATGACGGTCAGCTCCTCCATCTCGATTAAATCTTCCATCGACAAGGAATGAAGCAGATTAAATTGCGACAAATATTGAATTTTATCCACGATGGGCCTATTCGCTTCGCACATAAACGAGCAGCTTCTGCAGCCAAGCGACGTCGCTCTGGATCAAATGGTAGGCATGGTCCGTCAGCAGCTCAAGCGGCTGCTGCTTGTCCTGCGGAATTTGCAGCGTATCCAGATCGGTTTCCTCAATCAGCCTGAGTTTAGCCTGGCGCTTGTCAATCGCTTCCTCAATCAAATAAGCCAGCTTGTGTTTATCGATCTTGTCCAAATAAAAAAGCGTAGCATATAAAGCCGTTATGCTCGTGACGTTCTGATAAGCGGCATAAATTTCGGTTTCCAGCGCTTTGAGGCCTTTATCTGTAATGCCGTAAGTCGTCTTTTCTGGACGATTATCCGATTGGACGACCTCAAGCTTTTGAATAAGCCCTTTTTTTTGCAGCACATCAAATTGGTAATACAGCGTTCCATCGTTTATGGGAATCGTATTGCCGAGCGACTTAAGCAACCGTTTTTTTATATCATACGGATGGCTTTCCGCTTCACTCAACGTTCCAAGAATAAAAATTTGCAAGGTCATTGCATCGCCTCCATCACTAGCTTAAAGGGCTGGCAAGCTGCTAATCCGCCTGCCAACCCTTTTATTTTACATGAATTGCGGCTGCGCTGCAGTCGTATTTTCCTCGGTCGTTGTTTTAACCCCTTTAAATTGGTGAATCTTTATTTGTTTGCTATAAGGCCTGCTGATTCAATCGCTCCAGCTTATCCGGATTGCGGATAATATAAATATTTTGCAGCAGCTTGTTTTTCATATGGAGGAATATGGCGGAGGTTATGCGCTCATGCTGCCTGAACAGGATGGCGGTCTGGCCGTTCAACTTCGTGATTTCGATGTTGAAGCGCTCGTCCTCTCCTTCGCCTGCCTTGCGAATGATGCCCATCAGGAATCGGGCCACATGATCGCTCGTCTGGATAGGACGTATAGCGGCGCTCACCTTGCCTCCTCCATCGGATAACAGCATGGCATCTTCAGCGAGCATAGACAGCACCGTATCGACCTTCCCCTCGGACAAAGCTGCGAGAAATTGCTGCGCCCACTCGTCGCTAACGGCGCCTGCCCCCGCAAGCTCCTGCTCCGAAACGCCCATTTTTCCCCGGGCGCGGCTTAGCAGCTTGCGGCAGTTCATTTCACTTTTGCCCGTAATTTCCGCTATGGCGGCGTAATCGAACGAGAGCGCTTCTCTGAGCACAAATACCGCCCGCTCGGCTTGCGATAGACGCTCTAACAATGCAAGCATCGCATAAGACAGCAGCTCACCGCGAACGACGGCTTCAAATCCATCATCCGCGTTCATTTGCAGCGGCTCGGGCAGCCATGGCCCGATATACTGCTCCCGGCGTTTGCGCGCAGATTTGAGCAGGTCATAGCAATGATTCGTCATCATTTTGCATAAATACGCCTTTGGCTCCTGCAGCCGCGCCGGGTCCACTCGCTGAAGCTTGATGAATACGTCCTGAACTGCGTCCTCCGCGTCACATACCGAACCCGTTAGCTGATAAGCCAGCTGGAATAAAAGATTTTTGTACCGTTCATAAAGCTCCGTCACTTCGCACGCCCCATCTATGCTTACCAGCATTTCTTGTATCGATCATATCAAGCACACCATTTGGCGTCCACACGCATTATTAAGCATACACCTGGTCTCCTGTAAATCATTTTGCCCATATAACGAGTAGAAGCTGGTTTTTGTGACATTTTGTGTGGATTTGAATTTTTGTGTGAAATGAATTATACTTGGCGATATGTTTAAACAATTAAACCATATAGCAGAGGAGTGGAGCCATGAGCGAATTTATCGGCAATCAGAAAGCGATTCACATTTTTGAAAGCTTAAGCCCGTATTTTCAAGGCTTGGGGGACCCTGTTCGCCAGCAAATTATATCGCTGCTAATCGATAAAGACAGTATGAATGTAACGCAAATTGCTGAGCATATTCCGATGTCGCGGCCTACCGTTTCCCATCATCTGAAAATATTGCGTCAGGCAGGGCTGCTTACCGTTCAGAAAAAAGGAACCGAAATGTATTATCGGCTTGAAATCAATGATGCGATTGCGCTTATGAAACAGCTTGTCCAATTCGTAGAAGAGGAATGCCAATGCTAGTGCCAATATTAGGCTAGCTTGCTGCCATTCCTTTTTCAAACGGCTATAGGTTGAATAACTTAAACATATAAACATTTAATCGGAGGTTCATTTTATGAATAGAAACAAGGTTCTTATCGTTGGGGGATATGGAGAAGTTGGCAGGCAGATCGCCCACATTTTACTTGATCGGCATGCGGATTTGGAAATTATTTTGGGAGGAAGGTCGCCGGGGAAAGCCGCAGCCTTTGAGTCTGAACGGGTACATATTGCGGTTGTAGATACGAATGCGGAAGATCCGCTGCAGCATGCAGGCGAGCATATCTCGCTCATTATTAGCGCTGTCAACGATTTGCAGGATAAGCTGCTTCTAGCTGCCGTGAGAAGAAAAATCCCGTTTATCGACGTGACGCGCTGGACGGAGCTATTCGAGCAGGCTTCTGCTAAATTGAGAAAGGTGGAGCTCCATGCTCCTGTCGTGCTGTCTTCAGGCTGGATGGCAGGAACGGCCTCTCTATTCGCTATGCTGCATGCCGATTCGCTTGACAACGTAGCTGTCGATATCCATGCCCTCTACTCCCTGCGGGATAAAGCAGGCCCAGATTCTACCGCATACATGGATCGCATGAGCATCCCCTTTCATATTACGGAAGCGGGGAGAAACCGACTTGTCCATCCGATGACCGATCCGGTGAAGGTCCAGTTTCCCAATGGCTATAAGGCAAAATGCTATCGGCTTGACACCCCTGATCATGTGACACTGCTTAAGGCAAGCCATATTCACACAGCCAGCTTCCGCATCTCCTTCGACAGTAAAGCATCCACCTCTCTGCTTGTGGGACTCGTTAACAGCGGCATATGGAAGATGATCAGCGGAAAAAGGTTCCGTTCGTTCAGACAACGCCTGCTCTACAATCCAGGTACCGGCAGCGCCCATCATGTGCTTATTCACCTAAAGGGACAAGACCCTAATGGACACCCTGTTGAACGGCGAATCGCCATTTCGGACCCTCTTGGCCAGACTCACCTTACCGCTTTGGGAGCTGCTGTCCAAGCCGAGAAATTGCTGTTGATGCCTGAAAATGAACCGCTCGCCCCTGGCGTTTATTATCCAGAGGACCTGCCGGATTCGCGGATGGACAAGGCTGCGATTATGGGCTTTTTCAAGCAATATGGCGTGCTTGTCTCCTACTAGATTAGAGCGTCATGAAGCTTCCGTATCTGGCCAAATACTGTTCCTTTTCTTTATAATCCGGCATAATGCTGCCAACCCGCCGCCAGAAAGAACGATCATGATTCATATGCAGCAGATGGCAAAGCTCATGGATAATGACGTAATCAATAACTTCAATCGGCGCCATCGCCAGACGATAGTTGAAGGTCAGATGCTTCGTTGCGCTGCAGCTTCCCCACTTCGTCGTGGACTCTACGATTTCAACCGTTTTGGGCTTTACCTTCAGCTGCGCCTGATAAAGAGGCAGACGTTCGCCAATTATTTTTTTGCAGCTTGAAAAATAAAACTTTTTGAGGTTTTTTCGCAGCTCCTCCTCAGTTAAACTGTTTGTCTCGATTAATTCATGCAGCAAATGCTCTTTGCCAAGGTAAAGAAATTTTTCTTTATCTTGGTATTGCTTCGTTTGGGGCGCTTTATTAGCCTCCGCAAGATGCCGCGTCTGCTCTAAAATCCATTTCCCATGCCGCTCGACAGCCCGTTTAATGATTTCTTCGCTTGCCGCTTTCGGCGCTTTAACCGTGATGAAGCCTGAAGGCTCGATCTGAATGGAGATTTTCTTTTCCCGATTGCCATATTGAACATGAAACGATATCGTATGATTTTCAAATTCAATGTTCATCGGCTAGTTATAGGTCATCCAGGCTGTCGTGCCGAGTACTTCAAAATCTTGCTTGAACCAGAAGTTGCGCGATTTATCCAGCGTGTACACATACATTCTCTTTTTCGGATATTTCGCTTTAAGCCAGCTGATAAAGGAAGCCGCATGGCCTTTGCCTTCATATTCCTTCAGCACATCGAGCGCTTCTATAAAAACAAAATCTTTTTTATTTTTAATATCGATATAAAAATCTTTTTCCAAATATTTTTCATCATCGCTAAAATAATCTTTTTCGGCTTTTTCGATCAGCTGCTTGCCGCTTGCATATTCCCAGATGACGCCGTATCCGACCATCGTCTCGTCTGCTTCAATTACATAAATGTTTTCCGGCAGCTCCGCTTGGTCCTTCTGGCTCAATTCGCTTGCATGATAGGTCGTCGTAATCTCGCCTAGTGTGTTCTGCATTTCTTTATCAAATGGTTTCGCTATAATGCTAGACATGATTTTGATCTCCTTTTTTTGCTTCAAAGCTTAGATGATTAGTCGCTCTGATTCGTGACTGTTATCATACCATACTCGGTGTATTGAAAAAATAAAAAAGACACGGAGAGCCCTTTCCGTGTCTTTTAGGAAACAAATTTCCACTAGCTGAATGATTTCTATTTCAATTTATATTTAGCTATTTTATTTGCTTTTTTCAAGTGAGAAAATAAGGTATTGTCATTGTAATAAATGATCTCAGCATCAGTATCATTTAGTACGAACTCTTGAAGTACAGATAATTTTTTCTGATCAAGAACATATTGAGCTGTTCTAAGATTTAATAATATATTATCGTCTCCTGTCATTTCTGCTAGTGGATATATCGGAATTTCAGTATTCAAATTACTAAATGTCTGCTTTGCTACAAGTCCCTTTGTATTATACAATGAGACCGTTTTATTTAAGTAAACCATGTAATTGTCTCCGGCTGCAACGATCTCTGAATTTCCTGGAATATCACGTCCCCACAACACCTTGCCTTTTGATGAAAGGGCTATGAGACGATTGCCTGTTTTGTTCAAATTAGCCCTAAAAATAATATTTCCATTAGATAACAGCAGAGAATGGCTTAGATCTGTATAAGAGCCTTGCGGAAAGTTATAACGAAAAACTCTGTTCATCGAAGAATTGTAGATATCCGCTTTAAAATCTGTAAAGGATGCCGAATGATTTTCAACTATAATTAAAGTATCTGATACTTTTGCAACAGTCCCTTTAATTAATTTTTTAAACAATTGCTTACCTTCCTTATTATATCCATACACCGTACTTGTTTCCTCTCCAGCTTTAGATGAAGTAGAAACGACATGCAGCAATGTGCCATCTGACATTAAGTGCATTTTTCCTTGATCTGGAAGTCGAATCATCCAATTCTCTTTGCCGCTTGCATGAATTGAAAAGAGAACATTTTCCCATTCAAAGTAGGCGTACACCGTTCCATTGGGAGCGTATAAAAAAGAATTATCTGTATTAAAATAACCAATGCCTGCTTTATAAAAATGATACGTCCATTTAATTTTCCCTGTGTCTAAATCAACAGCCTTCAGAGTATCATAAGGCCATGCTTTGGTATAAACTTTTTCATCCTGCATATGCATATAAACTGTTTTTTTATTGGGCAACACATGAATGTCATTCTTTACTTCCAGATAATCGGAGCCAGTCCCTTGTGTCCATTGAGGTGTAGGCAGCTTGCTCCACTTTTCTGCCGAAACGCTTGCACTGAATGATAAGAATAATAGGCAAGAAACTAACAGAACAGCAATTGATTGTTTCATGGAAAACGCAACCTTTCGATCATCAATAGTTGGCCCATTTCTTTCAATAAAAATGGAAGAAATGGGCCAAATTTTATATACATAATACGACTAGAAACTGTAGTAGAAATGCAATTTAAAATCCCCATTTTACAGAAACATATAGGCTATAAGCTGCCGCTTCAGCCTTACAAAGTCCCAATCCGCTTCGACAGCTCTGCCAAATCCTGTCCTTTCAGCGCGCCTTCCACAAGGGCAGGGAGCAAGGCGGGCGTACAGGCAAAGCACGGCGTGCCGTCGCGGGACAGCTGTTTGGCAAGTCCCTCGTCGTAAAATGGCTTGCCCTTGTCCGATAAAGCGAGCAGGCACATCGTGCGCACACCCGATTCCCGCATCTCACGCATTCGGCGAATAAGCCCGGACTGATTGCCACCCTCATAAAGATCCGAGACAATAATGAACAGCGTTTTCTTCGGCTCTTCAATAAATTGCTCACAATATTTGACCGACTTATGAATATCCGTGCCGCCGCCAAGCTGAATGCCGAACAGCATATCCACGGGATCGTTGGCACATTGCTCGGTCAAATCCACAACCTCTGTGTCGAATACGACTACTCTTGTATTTAGGGCCGGGATGCTGGCAAAGATCGAGCCGACAACCGAAGCCCAAATAATCGAATCGGCCATCGAGCCGCTCTGATCAATGTCGATAATGACCGTCCATTCCCTGCTGCGCTGCGCCCTGTCAAAATAATAAAATTTCTCAGGAATGATGACCCGCCGCTCCGTATCATAATGCTTCAAATTCCGCTGAATGGTCCGCTTCCAGTCCAGCCCGCTCAGGGAAGGCAGCGGCGAATGCTGTCTCTTGTTAAGCGCTCCCGTCACCGCGCGGCGAATATCGGTTTCCAGCAGCTTCACCAGCTCATCTACTACCGCTTTCACAAGCAGGCGCGCTGTATCTTTCGTTTTCTCAGGAATTTTCCCTTTAAGCGACAGCAGTGTGCCCACGAGCTGAATATCCGGCTTTACGGAAGCGAGCAGTTCCGGCTCGAACAGCAGCTGCTTCCAGCCTTTGCGTTCCATCGCATCATTTTGAATAATAGACACGACATCCTCTGGAAAAAACGACCTCACATCGCCGAGCCACTTGGACAGGTTAAGCGATCCGTGGCCTGCGCTTGACCCTCTGCCGGCTCCAGTGCCGGAGCCGCCCTTCGCGCTGCCAGCCGCGGCGCTTTCATCATAAATCGCTGCCAGCGCCGCATCCATAATAAGCTCTTCTTCCGTCAGGCCAAGCTGTCCGTCTTCATTGCAGCTAGCCAATTGGCTTTCCGCTTCTTGTCCCAAAATCAGCCGCCAGCGCGATACTGTATTTTCTTTCCGATTTTCCTCCATACGTTAAAGGTCCTCAAAGTCAAAATCATTCAGATCATCCAGCATTTTCATCTCTTCCTCCATTAGCTCACCTGTTATTATTTCCGCAGCCTGTTCCCCGCTTACTCCCCACAGCTCGCCCAGCAGCTCGCCAATCATCGTCTTCTCCCTTGAAGAGAAGGAGCTGAACGCTCTCCGTAAAAAGACAAGCGCCCGCTTAAACTCATCGCCTTGCAGCGAATTGATGTAATGGTTCAGCTGTTCCCACAAGCTTGTCCGTGAGAGCAGGCTGTAGCGATTGCGCATCGATAGCCCTTCAAACCAGCCTGCACCAAGATCAGCCGTAATGCCTGGGGAAAGACGCCGTGAAACTTCCGCAGCACACTGCTCCGCCGTAATCGCACCCCGTTCCATCAAAATAGCACAGGCAAAGCCCGACAATTTGGGATTGCGGTCATCCCGCTCGGATAAATGCAGCAGCTCTTGCACCCACTGCTTGTCGTCAATGATTTCACTATGGTCCTGCGAAATGCGGTTGAGCTCGTTTATCGCCGTAATCATGCCGCCTGCTGCTTCATCATTGCAGCCCGCGCCATCCAGCAAATACAAGGAGCCGCGGTGAAACAGCTGCTCCAGCAGCGGAATAAGCGGCTGTGTATCTACCTTGCGAATATCGCCATAGCCAATAATCATCGATAATCCCCGTGCCGCTGCTGCAATTTGCACGACATCGCGGCTGTCGGCAGCCAGCGTCTGCAGCACTCTGCTGCCTTCCTCCATCTGCGAGGTCATGCCACAGCAGCAGGAAACATGAATGAGCGCCGAGGCTTCTTCAATAGAGCGGCAGGCAAGAAGCTTCTCACGAAGCACATAGGCACACGCCACTTCAATCGTTTCCCCGAGCAGCGTCGCTTCCACAACTTGAATTTCAGCTTCCGGCGACCACTGAATGAGCCAATTTTCCGCCCAGGTTGCCCCTTCCTGACCGCTTGGCTGGCTTTTCACAAAAGATATGCCCAGCAAAAGCAATCGGTGGCATAAGATGGAACGGTTTAAGTCCAAGAAAGCAGCTTCCACTGAAGCGACCCTGCGGTTTTCTCTGAGATCAAGCGTTAGGGTGCTGGCGACTATCGTCTTATACTTTTCCAGCTTTAATCTTTTTAGCTGCCGGTTCAAATCGTCTTGAATAGGGGTTTGGCTCACTCCTTCTGCCAAGCGGCCTATCGCCGTTCCCACGTCAACTCTTGCCAGCGCCTCAGCGACAGCAGATAACTCCCCATGCCCGAGCAGCGTTTGAGCAGCATCATGAAGATCGCGCAAAGTAGGCGCGCTGCCGTCATGCAGTGCAGCGAGCGACTCTGCCATGCGTACAGCTTCAATCACCTCGGCGGTAGAGCGGCGAGTGCCCCCGCTCCGTACAAGTCTGGCAACCGAGGCGAGATAACGGTGTGGAAGCTGCTCCAGCATTCCGCTCTCCATCGCTTCCCACATCATTTGGAAGTAGTGGGGCGCATCATTTCCGGCACCATAACCCGACATCGTCGACAGCTTATAATAGGAATAAGGCATTAACGTATGCTTGGTGCTGCGGGAAGGCAGTCCCGCTGCCTCTTCATCGCTCATCGCCTGTGTCAAATCCGCTAGAGCAGCAGCATGATAGGCGCCGCAGACGACTACAATACGCTGCGGGTCATGGCCCGCAGCAATCGTTTGCTGGATCTGTCGCCGCATATAAGACTCTCGTAATGCATTATAGGCATGCTCAGCTGGACGCTCGCGCTGCTCCTTCGCCTCGCCGAGCTCGCGCATCTCCGCCGAAAAAGCGAGAATGGCTTCCCGGTATGCGCCGGGATTGACATTATGCTCAAAGCTGCGCTCCCAATACATATCATAATCGCTCTCACCCGCAAGCTCGGCAATCCGGCTGTAAATGGAGCGCTTCTCCTCCCCTTCGGGTACAGCAGAAGGCTCCTTTTCCTTTGATCGGAGCGCATCCTGCAGCGCTAGCGTCACCGATGAAGGAAGGTCAATAAATGCCGCGGATGCGCCATGCTCCTTGGCCCATTTCATCGCCTGAAACTCCGGCGAATATACAGCGAAGGGCCATAACACGGTACGCACGGGAAGCTCTTCGGTAAAGGCTAGTATGGCTGCGGGCAGTTCAGTAGCGGCATGTGTCAAGTGCTTGATCTCGCCAGTTGCATCCGAGGGACCTTCAATAAGCACCGCCGTCGGCTCACGCTCATTCAGGTACTCAAGCAGCTGCTTCGCCCCGCCAGGAGACAAATGGCGAACTCCGAAAATAAACACCTGATCGTCAGCATTTACATTCACTCGTTCATCTCCTTGCAGGCTTGATACAAATTCCGCCACTCCGCTCCCCGCTTCTTCATGACGTTGTCCAAATATTCCTTCCAGACGAGCTTGTCCTTATCATCATCCTTGACAATGGCGCCCTGCAGACCGGCAGCCAAATCGCTATCTGACAGCTCCCCGCTGCCAAAGCTCGCGGCCAGCGCCATGCTATTGGTCAGCAGAGAGATCGCTTCCGCAGTCGAGATGACACCTGCTGGCGATTTCAGCTTCTCTTTCTTGTCGAGCGTCATGCCGCTGCGCAGCTCGCGGAATATCGTAACCACTTTGAGCAGCGCCTCATCTGCTGGAAGGGAAGCCTCCAGCTCATAGGACGCCGCAATTTCGCCGACCCGTTTTTTCACAATTTCAAGCTCTGTTTCCAGATCCGATGGTGCCGGAAGCACAATGATGTTGAACCGTCGCTTGAGCGCCGCAGACATTTCATTCACTCCGCGATCCCGGGTATTGGCTGTCGCAATAATCGAGAACCCTTTGCGGGCGCTCGTCTCTTTTCCAAGCTCGGGCACCGATATCGTCTTCTCGGAAAGGATCGAAATGAGCGCATCCTGCACCTCCGACGCACAGCGGGAAATTTCCTCAAAGCGGGCAATGCCGCCATCCTCCATCGCACGCATAATCGGACTTTTCACAAGCGCCTCAGGCGTAGGCCCATTAGCCAGCAGCATGGCATAGTTCCAAGAATAACGCACCTGCTCTTCGCTCGTTCCGGCAGTTCCCTGCACGACGAGCCCGGAATTGCCATAGATCGCGGCTGCCAGATTTTCCGACAGCCATGATTTGGCGGTGCCCGGCTCCCCAATTAACAGCAAGGCGCGGTCCGTAACAAGCGTAGCAATCGCCATCTCAATTAAGCGGGTATTGCCGATATATTTAGGCGTAATGATCGTCTTGCCGGCTTTGCCGCCAACGATGAAGGTCAGCACCGAGCGAGGCGACATTTGCCAGCCTGCCGGAATTTTCCCTTTGTCTGCCTTGCGCAGCGCCTCCAGCTCGTGGCTGTACAAAACCTCTGCCGGCAGCCGCATCATATCCTGAAGCTGTTCTTGATCTGTACTCATTTGTCCATCTCCTTTAAGTTTAAATAGGCTTTTGAACATTCAGCATTAGGACAGCCCTTATTTCCGCAATAAGGCGATAACTTCTTCCAGTTGTCTCGCACAGTCGTATCTATAGCTCGGAAGAATAGCTTCCAGGCGGTCTGCATAGCCCTTCGGGAAACGAAGCATTAAATGGAACAGATAAACAGAGAAACTGTACAGGCTTCTGTCCTTTGAAACCTCCAAAATCTCCATTAACAGCTCAAGGCGCCTAGCTTCTTCCACTCCGGCATGCTCCAACCCCTTAAAAACATGTACGCCAATTGTATTTAAACTGGTTTTCTTCTTCTCCTCCTCCTTCCACTCTTGCAGATTCTGCAGCAGAAATTCCTCTACCCTCTTGTGCCCAGGCCGTGCAAAAACAGCAATCAGCTTCCAATGCTTACGATCAATGAGCCAGTCCAGCCAGCGGCCATCCCAAGCTTCAATCAGCGGCGCCGCCGTATTGATCTCCCCATTGTAATAGTCATAGCTGGCTACCATGTACTCCATCGTATCCAGCATCTGACGATCACGGGCGCTGGTTGCTCTGGTGAAGACCGATTTCAGCTTGCTCGCAGTAGAACCCACATAATGCATGTATAATTCCTCAGGAGGCAAAAGACGCTTCGCCATGCGGAATGAATATGGCAAAAAACGATGATTTTTGTGATCCAGCTCCTGCAGCAGCCTTAATACTTCCGTGGAATTCGTTTGCTCCAAGTATTGCGCTGCTTTGTCCAGCAGCGTAATCCAGCTTAAAGCGGTGAATCGGTCCGCTTCACGCACAATGTGATAATAAAGCTCCTCAAGCTGGGGCATGCGCACATATTCGAACGCTCTCAAAAACGGCTGTACTTTCGCCCACGCTTTATCGCTAGCCTTCTCATCCTTATTATTCACTGGAGCCTGATCCAGCTCTGCCCTAAACAGGGGAATAAGCCTTTCCGTCAGCGGCTCAGAAGGCCAGCTGTTGAGCGCCTCCGCCGCAAGCTCGATGTCTTTTCCAGAAAACGCCGCAAATAAACGCTCTGTGCCCTGATCGGAAGCTCCTGCTGCCAAGGCGGCATAAGCCGCTTCACGAATGGGCTTCTTTTTGTCCAGCGTCCAGCCTATTATGGCATCGATATATTTCTCATGAGCGGCAAGGCATTCAATGGCCGCAGCCCTAATTTCATCTGCCCCATACTCCGCCGCATCAAAGATGAGATCCAGCTCCGCTGCACCACCTGCCTTATAAATAACACGCAGCTTACGCACATCGCTTTTGCCGCCAGAGCGGTTAAAGCATCGGATCAAATACGGAACTACCGCTGAGCCATAGGAGGGCAAAATTTTATCCATGGCAAATTCGGCCATTTCGGAATAGGGATCGTCCAGTGCACGAATCGCAAATGGAAATAGGCGCAAATCGTTGAATAGCCCTTCGGCAAAAGCATCAGTCACGATTTCGTAGCGGCCGCTGCCTGTCGTAGAAAGCGCCTTTTGCACCTCGGCCAGCTTGCGATAGGAGTAGCTTGTGGATAATGGAGCCCCTTCGCTTGCCAGATCCAAAACCTCGCCATCCACCGCTGTTTGGCCTTGCGTGTAGAGCACAGAGCCAAGCAGTACGGCCAGCTCTTGCAGCTTCACGGATGCTCCCGTGCCTTCGGCTGATTCAAGCAGCGCTGCAATGCCCTCTCCCAGTCTTTTGAAAATGGCTGCGCGTTCGCCTAGCTGCTCGAATTGAGGCAGAAGGCGCTTCAATCGAAAATCTCCCGCAGCCAGATCGCTCCCGGCAATATAAAGCCTTCTTACCTCTTGATGAAGCTCTTGCAATAACGCTGTACTCATGGGCTGTCCCCCTAAATTGATAATAGAAGCTAGTATAAAAGCCGAGTTATATTTTCACCCTTTATGATAGTCAGCGGCTGGGCAGCAAGCCGCCCTTGGTCCATCCGGTGCTCAAACATAACCAGAACGCAGCAGTCCTTCAGCTGAGCGTCATTCAGATAAGGCAGCAAGGATACGGTGCCTTGCGGCAGCGCTGCAGCATCCTCCAGCACAAGCTGTCCTCCCGCTTCGTCTACTAATGCAAACTGCCCGCTTTCGGTTGCTCCGACTTTGGCGGCGTGCAGCAGCATTACAGGCGACTTGTCGCTGAGCGGGTTTTTCAGCTGGTTCTTTACACGCTTGACCGCTTCTGCATAAGTACCGTTCGCCTTGGAAGATACGTTCGCCAAATCAGCAGCTGTCACAGCTCTCGGCACCATTTCCTCAAAGCGCACCCGGGCATTCATATCTCCTGGATACTTGTACAAGCAAGGCACCTGAGCGACTTCAAAAAAGCTGTCATCCTCGCGCATATGCTTGGCCGCTTTGCGGGGGCGATATTGCACGGTGCGATGAATTTCGCCGCTGGCCGCTTCAAGCCAATAACCAACATCTACAAACTCCTGGCGGGCATCATCGTCATAGCTGTAGAAGGCCAGCTGCAGCAGCTCGGCTTGTTCTGTTACAAGGCCATATTCCTTCAGCTCGGTTAACTGCCAGGCATGGCCCAGCCACTCCTCAATTGTTGACGTATGATCCAGCGCAAGCTCCGGATCCTCCAGCTTGGAGAGCAGATAAGCTCGGCCTTTCTTGATAAAAGCATGCAGCCTGCTCAGCTGCTCCGCCGCGTAGGTATAACTCTCTTCACGGTCACGACCATCTGCAAGCAGCAGCGCAAACCGCCGCAGCTCAATTTGGGCACCCGACAAATAATAGTTGCCCAATTGCTTGACGTGCTCTTGGATAGCTTTAAGCATTTTGCTGTCGATGGTGCCAAGACCGCTGCGAATAAGCGAAAGAATGAGCTTTTCCAGCACATCAAGCCCCTCCAGCTGGGAAGCTATTTTTTTCTTCAGCGCCGTCTTGTTCACCTTCTTCGGTTTAGGCGGCTCATCACTATTTTCCTTTTGCGCTTTATTTTCAACGCGTTTTTCTGCTTTTTCGCGTTTGCTTATAATATCTTCAGGAATCGGTGCCACTTCAAAGGACAACCCATCCGTGTATGCATACAACAAGCCTAAACCATGCTTGCAAGGAAATTGGCGGCTGGGGCATGTGCAGCGAAAGCTCGGCTTCTCTGGGATGAGAAAGTCAACCGAGCACTCATAGTTGGACTTGCCGCTGCCTGCACATTGCCCAAATAAAAGCTCTCCATCTTCAGAACGGTTTAATTGCACAAAGCTTTTTTTCTTAACGAGTCCTTGCCCGTTCTTAATAGCGGCAGCATTCGGAGCAAGCGAATCGACATAGGATGCTGAAATTTCAAGCAAAAAAAATTCCTCCCTACTCATTTCCTATAATTTACTTCACATTCTATTATAAGACATTTGCTATTATTTTTGATAGAGCACTAGAATCTGAATAAATCGCCGATTTAAAAATATATTGTTACAAAAATAGGTCTTTCTACACAGAAAATATTGTAATTAATCTTGTTTACTCATAAAAAATAAGCCTTGCCCCGCGGCAAGACTTACAAAGCTGCATCCTAGTTCATGCGGAATCGGCCGATTTAGGGCAGAAAAATATTAGATTCCCTAGCAACCTGCAGCGCCTGGACGCGATTGCTCACACCAAGCTTTCTATATATGCTCTTAATATGCCACTTTATCGTCTCGCTCGCATTGCCGAGCTTGGCGGCGATTTCCTTATTCTCCAAGCCATCAGCAATGAGCCGCAGCACCCGTATTTCCTGTTCCGTTAAAATTATTTTCACCTGCTGCTTCTCTCCTGCTTCCGCATTCAAAGCAAGAAGCAGCTCTCTTACATATTCCAGTGTTACAACAGGCAGCCGCTGCTCTTTAGCGTTCTTAATTGCATGTCTAGTCTTTGTATAAGCGATGAGCAGTACGGCCATCCGTTCGCCTTCATCAATGAAGCTGCGAATGTAGCCTTGCGGCTCGGCAAGCCGCAGCGCTCCCTCCAGCTGTGCAAGCGCAGCATCCATCCGGCCCACTTGCTCAAAAATTAAGCTTTGCAAAATCATGCTTTTTATGCGATCGCGCAGCCGATCCTCCGCGCTTAATAGCTGGAGCAGCCGCCCTAGCAAATGCAGCGCATCGTCCGGTCTGCCGCAGGCAGCAAGCACTCTGGCCATTATGAGATGCTCAGGCACACGGCCTAGCGATACTTCGTCCGTATGCAGCATGCCGCAATGATAGAGCCAGTTTTGTGCCTCTTGGATGAAGCCTTGCCGCAAAGCAAGTCGAGCTTGCTCCGCCTCAATTCGCAAATGGAACAATACCGCATCGGGTGAATCGATATGCGACTTTAGCTGCATGAGCAGCTCCGCAGCCCGCTCGCTATTTCCCTTAGCCTGCTCGATTTGTGAAGCGCTAACCGCCAATTGTATCATAATTCGGGCAAAGGGCTTAATATCGTCGCGTCCAAGTGCTTGATTCGCATAAAACGAAGCGTCATCCAGCTGATTCCATTCATAAAGCAATTTGCTGTACGACACGTTGAGAAAGCCGATAAACGGGTATTGTTTTTTATGCTCCCATGCTTTAATCCATCTCAGTAAAAATGCACTCGCTGCATGAAGATCGTTTATAAATGCCAAATGGTCGTCAAAGGCATCATAGCCTTGATAGCGATTGCGTCCCATCGTTTGAAAAAAACTGCCCTCGGGCATGTATTGCTCCATTTGCTCCAAATATTCCGACGTCAGCTTGAGGTCTTTATGCAAATAGGAAACGATGGAGCAAAAGAAATAAATGTTGCCCATTGCCCGCTTCCAATCCGCTTCAGCTAATTGCTCTTTCAATGAAGCAAAGCGAATTCGGGCTTGCTCGATTTTGCGGAAAGCGGCTTTCCATTCCCCCACCCCGAGCAGAACCGAAATGTAAAACATTTCGACCATCGGCTTATCTGCAAAGGTGCTTTCCGGCAAGACGGACAACCATCTATTTAATACAACGCTTTTCGTTTGCATGAAAGCAATGAGATTTTTCTCCATTAAGCGTACGGCATCGCTATACTGCTGGCCCTGCAAAAAATGCTCGACTGCCCCCTGCTCAAGCCCCTGGCTCTCCAGCCATTGTGCGGCACGAATGTGCGCTTGCAGCTTTTTATCCGGCTTTTCCCTCAGCAGCTGCTGCTGCAAAAAATCCGAAAGCAAATGATGATACCGATACCAGCCGCGCTGCTCGTCAAGCGGGATAATAAATAAATTCAAACGTTCGATTTTCTCCAATTGCTCTTGGCTGTTGGCACAGCCCGTTACCGCCTCGCATATAGAAGCGTTCAGCCTTTGTAATATAGACGTTTCCAGTAGAAAATCGCGCAATTGAATCGGCAGCTGACTAAATACTTCCTCCAGCAAATAGTCCGAAATATGATGATGATGCCCATTAAACTGCTCAATCGATTCCGGAATATTGCCGCTCTGCTTTAAGGAAATGGCAGCCAGCTGCAAGCCGCTGATCCAGCCCTCCGTCTGGAGGCACAGCCGCGTCACCTGTTCTTTCGTTAAATGCAGCTCCGTCAAATCGCGAAAAAAAACAAAGCCTTCCTCCAGCTCAAACCGCAAATCGGGCATCTTGATTTGATGAAATTCCCCTTTCGCCCGCAGCCTTGCTGTAGGAATGGGAAGTTCATTGCGGCTGGCGATATATATATGAATATGGGCAGGCAGGTGCTCCAGCAAATAAATGAAGGAATGCTGAATAGACGGCAGTTCAATAAATTGAAAATCGTCAAGGATGATGGAAAGCTCGCTATCCAAGCCAGCAAGCTCATTCAGCAGCATGCTCATCGCAGGCTCTGCGGACACCGATGGCCCTTTCTCGATCAAGGCTCGAAGGAAAGGAGCAAACCCAGCAATACGGGCTTGAATGGACGCTGTCACATAGCTCCAAAAGGCAATCCAGTCATTGTCATGCACATCCAGTGAAACCCATGCCACTGGCGAGCTGCATAATTTCGCCCACCCGCTCAAGGCTGTCGTTTTCCCATAGCCGGCTTGCGCGGAAACGACGGTCAGCTTCGCTTTCATTCCCTCGTCGAGCTTGCTCATCAGCTTCGGCCGAAATACTAAAGAGCTGCGAATGGGAGGAATATGAAGTTTAATGCTTGCCATTACTTGCGGACACCTCCGAAAATGCCTATGTATTAATACTCAATATTCCAGGCCACCCCTAGTATAGCAGAAAACAGGGCATTAAAAATACGGCACATACTGTTTGACCAGTACCCGCCGTATTAGATAGGTTAGCTTATGAAATAACGATTGTTGAGGTGTCCCACAGATGGGCAGCGCCTCTAAGTGGAGGCGTCGCCGCGATCTGCAAGTATAGGCTGGCATCATTGGAGCTGAGCAGCTCGGCTGATGCCTTGAGAGGCAAAATGCGTCATATTGTGTCACCGAAAAAAACAATGCTGTATTCTTGTTTATCATAATAGGAAGCAAGCGATTAGAAAATCCCCCGTTTGGGGGGGAGGATCAACTCGTTTCTTGAAACAGCTGCTTCGCTGCTTGGATAGCAGCTGCGGCACGCGGCCAGCCCGCGTAAAAAGCAAGATGGGTTAATGCCTCCACGATCTGCTCCTCCGTCAGGCCATGCTGCCTCCCTAGACGAATGTGGAAGGGCAGCTGCTCCGTGGATCCGCCGGCCACTAATGTTGATATCGTAAGCAGGCTGCGATCCCGAAGCGACAGCTGCTCTCTTTTCCAAACCTCTCCGAAGAGCAACTCCTCCGAATATTGGACAAAAGCGGGCGCTATATCTCCGAACGTTTGCCGGACATTTGAAGCGACTGCTTCTGGAGGGTTAATCATTTGGGCGATCCCGCTGCCGAACGTCCAATCTTCCAGTTCCGTCCCGACGAGCATGATGAATACATCTTCCTCGCGAATGGCCAGCTCGCTCGCCAAACGCTGCGCTACCCTTTTATAAAAATGCTGCTTCTGCACCGTGCTTCTTCCAGATTTCAAAGTAATTTGGATAAAAAGCAACTCATCGGTCCGCCTAATATTTAGATAATGTGGACTGTAATAAAATTCGCTTGCCCGATGCCCATGGAATACTTGAAAAAAATCATCCTCCGGCACATGGAAATGCTCCATGAGTGCACCCATAATGACCTGACTAATGACTGACAGCTGTGGCTCATCATATTTATTTTCCAAATAACTGACTCTGACGAATGGCATGCTGGCTTCCTCCTTCAATGGGTTGCCCTCATTGTACGCCTTCGTCATTTATTTGTATAATTGAATAAAATCATATTCTTATTCAATTTTATCGAATAAGATGGTTAGCTATTTGTACAAGGAGCTGTTCAGCATCAATTTGAAGGAAATAAGGCCTAGGCCTATGGCGCTCACTCTTTTTCCCGCAGCGAGTTGAACCCCTCTCCGAACACTTCGACGACGTCGTGAACGGTAACAAAGGCGTAGCGGTCCGTATCGTGGACCAGCTTTTTGAGCCGGCCTACTTCGGAGCGGCTGACGACGCAGTAAATAATTTTTTTCTCGGCATCGCTGTAACCGCCTTTCCCGTGGAAAAACGTCGTGCCTCGCTCCATTTCCGTATGGATGCGGGCCGATATTTGATCGGCATGGCTCGTAATGATGATCGCCGCTTTGCCTCTACCCGAGCCTTCCATGACGTAGTCAAGCACCCGCGAGCCCACGAAAACGGCCACAATCGTATACATTGCCCGTTCCCGATCCAAATAAATAAGCGACAGCACAATGGTGGCGCAATCGAACATAAAAACGCTTCTTCCGACAGGCCATCCCCAATATTTTTTGAGCACCTGCGCTAAAATGTCCGTTCCGCCGCTTGTCCCGCCATACCGGAAAACAAGGCCCAAACCGACACCGACCGTCACGCCGGCATACAAGGAAGCCAGCAGCAGATCGCTCATAACAAAATGAATGTCCCGAAAGACGTATACAAAAAACGAGAACATCAACGTTGCAAAAACGGTATAAGCCAAAGAACGCCCTCCGAGCGCCTTCCAGCCAACAAAAAAAAGCGGGAGGTTAAGCAAAAAATTGGTTACTCCTGCATCCCAGCCAAACATATATTTCAGCAATAAGCTGGCTCCGGTAATACCACCCTCGGCCAGCCCGTTAGCTGCATTGAAATAGTTGATGCCAAAGCCCATAATCGCCGAGCCGACGAGGATGGCGGCACCGTTTTTCAAATGCTCGTTCATGCAAATTCTTCCTGGAGCCGCGCTTCGGCCGCCTCGTTCGTGGTCTCTTGGCTAAGGCTGCGGCGCGCTACGCCCGACTGGTAGGCTGCGGCAATGACGGCTTCCCGCACTTTTTCCACAACGTGTTGATTAAATACGCTTGGAATAATGTAGGACTCGTTCAGTTCCTCCTCCGTAACGACGGAAGCGATCGCGCTTGCCGCGGCCAGCTTCATCTCCTCCGTAATTCGCGAGGCACGGCAGTCGAGGACGCCGCGGAACAAGCCGGGGAAACAAAGCACGTTGTTGATCTGATTCGGGTAATCCGACCTTCCGGTCGCCATCACGCGGACGTACGGCTCTGCTTCTTCCGGCGGAATTTCCGGCGTCGGATTCGCCATGGCGAAAACGATCGGATCGCCAGCCATATTTTGTACATCGTCCACACTGAGCACCTTCGGCCCGGACAGTCCGATGAATATATCGGCGCCGCGGATCACCTCGCTCAAAGCGCCGCTTAGGCCCTCGGGATTCGTATGCTCGGAAAACCATTGCCATGCAGGATTGTCATAGGTTTGCCCCCGCACGATAGCGCCTTGCCGATCGACGCCGATAAGGTTCGTCACCCCGGCGGCCAGCAGCATCTTGGTGCAGGCGATGCCCGCCGCTCCGATACCGCATACGACTACCTTGCAGCGGCCGAGCTCTTTTTTCACCACTTTGACGGCGTTCAGCAATCCTGCTAGCAGGACGACCGCCGTCCCATGCTGGTCATCATGGAAAACGGGGATATCCAGTTCCTCGATCAACCGGTTCTCGATTTCAAAACAGCGCGGCGACGAAATATCCTCCAGATTGATGCCGCCGAACGTCGGCGCGAGCGCTTTAACAATTTGAATAATTTCTTCGGTGCTCTGCGTATTCAGGCAAATAGGAAACGCATCTACACCGGCCAATTGCTTAAACAGCATCGCTTTGCCTTCCATAACCGGCATCGCCGCCTCCGGTCCGATATTGCCGAGTCCGAGCACCGCAGAGCCGTCGGAAACGACTGCAACCGTGTTACGCTTGATCGTCAGCGAATGCGCTTTTCTCGGGTCCTCGTGGATCGCCATGCAGACTCGCGCTACGCCCGGCGTATAAACGCGCGACAAATCCTCGCGGTTTTTGATCGGCATTTTCGGCACCATTTCGATTTTCCCGCCGAGATGGATCAGAAAGGTTTGGTCGGAAACATGCAATACTTTGATGCCTGCCAATTTTTTGACAGCGCTTACAATAGAGTCGGAATGCTTATGATCGCTCACATGAACCGTAATATCCCGAATCGTCGTCGCTTTGCCGGATTTCGCGACATCGATCGCGATAACATCCCCGCCGGCATCGCCGATCGCTGTCGCGATCTGCCCGAACGTCACCACATCCTGGCTGATTTCCAGCCTAATAATAATACTTGTGCCTCCACTTACACTAGCCTTTACCGTCATTCACGATCACTCCCAGTCCACAAATTGCCGCTGCTGGAATCGTCCATTCCTACCGATCCCAAAGAGCTGCTCCATTTATTGCGCAGGCGGCGTCGCCGCTGATTTTTTGTTTTTCAAATAATAAATAAGGTAACACATGACGACGAAAGGAACTCCGCAATACAAAGCGATGCGCTGAGCAGGATCGAAATACAATCCTATGCAGGACGTCAGACAGAGCAGAAACGCCGCAATGGGCACATAAGGGTACAGCGGAGTCCGGTATTTCAAATCCTGGAGCTTGCCGCCCTGCTTGAGAAACTGTCTGCGGAACATAAATTGCGAAGCGACGATGCCCATCCATACGGCTACGACGGCGAACCCGGAGATGGCGATCAGTACGACATAGACGGTATCAGGAGCAATCACGCTGGAGAGCAGGGACAGGCAGGAAACCATCATGCTGACGATCAGCGCATTCATCGGTACGCCATGCGATGTCACTTTGCCAAGCCACGGGCTGATCATTTTTTCCTGGGAAAGCGCCCAAAGCATCCTCGTCGAAGCATACAGTCCCGAATTGCCCACCGAAAGCAAAGCGGTCAAAATGACAAAGTTCATAATGTCGGCCGCATACGGAATGCCGATCTTGTCAAATACGAGAACGAATGGACTTTCGATAACTCCCGCTTCCTTCCATGGAATAAGCCCGGCCAGCACGATAATCGCACCGACGAAGAAGATCATCGTCCGCCAAACGACTGTACGGATGGAGCGCGGAATGCTGCGGTCTGGATCTTCCGTTTCCCCTGCGGTCACGCCGATCAGCTCGGTGCCGGAGAAAGCGAAATTGACGGATATCATGACGAATAATACCGGCAGGAAGCCGTTTGGAAACAGCCCGCCCTGATTGATCAGGTTAGAGAACATCGGAGCCGAGGCGCCGCCTTCCATCGGAATGAGCCCAAACATGGCCGCTCCGCCAAGCACAATGAAAAGGATAATAACAATGACCTTAAAGCCGGCAACCCAAAATTCGGATTCTGCAAAAAATTTCGCGGATAAAGCATTTAAAGCAAACAGTAAAACGGCGAATATCGCGCTCCAAATCCAAACCGAGATATTGGGGAACCAGCGCTGCATCAGCAGACCAGCCGCCGTAAACTCCGATCCGACCGTCACGACCCACGTCAGCCAATAAAGCCAGCCGATCGTAAAACCCGTAGCAGGCCCGATAAATTTGGTCGCATAAGCCGGGAATGAACCCGTAACCGGCATCGCTACGCTCAATTCGCCTAGGCAAAGCATCACTAAATACATAATCAGCGCTCCGACCAGGTAAGCGAGCACAGCCCCTCCCGGTCCGGCCAGGTTCAGCGTATAGCCTGTGCTTAGAAAAAGTCCTGTTCCGATGACACCGCCAAGTGAAATCATGAAAATATGCCGGCTTTTCATCGATCTTTTCAATGTGTGCTGCTCGTTCTCACCGATTCTGCTCATCCTATTTCGCTCCCTTGTCGAAGTTTTCGAGATACTCAAGGCCCGCAATTCCAGGGGTTGTCATTTCAAAGGGATTTAATATAACATCTAACTCTTCGGGGGTCAAAAGATTTCTTTCCAGACATATTTCCTTGATCGTTTGTCCGGATTGGAGCGCTTCCTTTACTAGCCTGGCAGCGGTTTCATAACCGAGATGAGGATTCAGCGCCGTCATGACGCCGAAGCTTCGTTCCACGTGCAATCTGCAGGTTTCCTCATTCGCCTGAATGCCTTCCACGGCCTCGCGCAGGAAAACGTTGAGCCCGTTGCGCAAGATGAGTAAGGATTGGAGCAAATTATGGGCCAAGACCGGCCCCATCACATTCAGCTCAAACTGGCCCGCTTCTGCGGCCAAGCAAATCGTATGATCGTTGCCGATCACCTGAAAGGCGATCTGGTTGACCATTTCCGCCATGACCGGATTAACCTTGCCCGGCATAATCGACGATCCGGGCTGCTTGGGAGGGAATTGAATCTCGCCAAGCCCGGCACGAGGTCCCGAAGCCATAAGCCTGAGGTCATTGCAAATTTTAGACAGATTTACCGCCATAATTTTAAGCGCCGCAGAGAGCGCCGTAAAGGCGTCCGTATTTTGAGTAGCGTCCACCAAATCATCCGCCGCGGTTAAAGGAAGCCCTGTCTGCTGAATCAAATTCCGCACGGCCAGCTCGCTGTACCTCAGATTGGCGTTGAGCCCCGTACCGACGGCCGTCGCGCCCAGATTAACCGTCAGCAATCCGGCTGCCGCCGCGGTGATTCTTGCAAGATCCCTGCCGATTACGCGGGCATAGGCGCCGAACTCTTGTCCCAGCCGGATCGGAACCGCATCCTGCAAATGGGTGCGTCCCATTTTCAGAACATTGTCGAACTCCTCCGCTTTCCGCGCAAACCCCGCTTCGAGAGCAGCAACAGCGGCCAGCAGCGGTTCGGCGAGCCGGTAAGCGGCGATGCGGATCGCCGTCGGAACCGTATCGTTCGTCGATTGGGACATGTTGACGTGATTGTTTGGCGAGCAGTGGAAGTAATCGCCTTTCCGCTTGCCGAGCCGCTCCAGCGCCCGGTTGGCCAGCACTTCATTCATATTCATATTGATGGAAGTGCCAGCCCCGCCCTGGATGGCATCGACGATAAAATGCGCCGACAGCTTGCCCGCAGCCGCCTCCTCCGCAGCCTGCACAATCTCGAAACCGATCGTTTTCGGCAGCATGCCGGTTTCCATATTGGCCAAAGCCGAGGCCTTCTTGATCTCGGCCAAAGCCGTCATCAAATGCGGGCTGACCGGGGTTCCGGTCACCGGGAAATTTTCGGTGGCCCGCAGCGTCTGAATGCCGTAGTAGGCTTCGGCGGGCACCGCCTTTTCACCGAGAAAATCATGTTCGATACGCACTGACATGTGGATCTCTCCCCGAAGTCATCTTGGTGGAATACAAGTTCGTTTCATTTATTTCGACATCTGAAAGCAGACCACTTTCGGCTCGGTCATCTCGTGAAGCGCGAAGGCAACGCCCTCCCGGCCAAGTCCGGAGCCTTTAACGCCGCCGAAAGGCATGGCGTCAATGCGGTAATCGGAGCTGTCGTTGACCATCACGCCGCCAACGTCGAGCTTGTGAACGGCCGTAAAGGCATGCTCCAGATTTGCCGTGAAAATTCCTGCCTGCAGCCCGAAATCGACGCTGTTGGATTCGCGTATTGCCGTATCCAAATCAGGCACACTGAAAATCGTCACGACGGGACCGAACACTTCCTCTTTCACGACTTTGCACGTCTTCGGAACGTTCGCCATAACAGTCGGCTCCACGAATGCACCGCGGCGCTGGCCGCCGCACAGCAGTTCTCCGCCCTGCTCTACCGCTTCCTGAATCCAGCTCTCCACGCGCTTCGCTTCTCTTTCGTTGATCATCGGACCCATGTCCGTGTCCTCCTTTAGCTTGCTGCCCATGCGGTACAGCTTCGTTCTGGCGACGAATTGGGCGACAAAGGATGCGTATACCGCCTCCTGCACGTAAATGCGCTGCACGCCCAGGCAATTTTGGCCCGCCGCCCAGAATGCGCCGGATACGGTCGCTTCGACCGCATCGCTAATATTCGCGTCGTTCAATACGATAGCCGGGGAGTTGGAACCGAGCTCCATGCCCATTTTTTTCAGTCCGCCCTTTTGCATGATCGCTTTGCCTGTCGTCAGTCCCCCGGTAAACGAAATCATTCTCACATCGGGATGCGTTACCAAGGCATCGCCGATTTCGCTGGCATTGCCCGTTACGACCGATAAAATTTTGGCGGGCAGACCCGCCTGATCAAAAGCTTCCGCCAGCATCAGCGCGCTAAGCGGAGTTGCAGGCGCAGGCTTTACAATAATCGCGTTGCCTGCGGCGATTGCCGGGCCGACCTTGTGCGCAACCAGGTTGAGCGGATCGTTGAAGGGCGTAATCGCCCCGATGATGCCGATCGGAAAACGGTAGTAGTAGCCGAAACGTTTTTCACTGCCCGGCATTTGGTCGAACGCGATCGTCTCGCCATGGAGCCGTCTGGCCTCCTCCGCGCTGATGCGCAGCGTCTCCACGCATCTTCTGACTTCCTTCCGCGCTTCTTTGATCGTTTTGCTGCCTTCGCGGGCAATCGTCTCCGCGTAGTCTTCCTTATGCACGTCCACCCAGTCGGCTGCGCGGTTCAGAATGGCGATCCGCTCATGCGTCGGAAGCTCCGAGCTCAGCCGGAATCCTTCCTTCGCCTGCTCGATGGCAAACAGCATGTCCGCCGTCGAGGCAGCGGGCACGGTTGCGATCAGGCTATCGTCCTGCGGATCGCGGACTTCCATCAAGTTCTCGCGCAGCACCCATTGTCCGGCCAAATACATCTTGCTTTTCTTTACCATAGTTTCCATAGTCATTGTTTACACCTCATCCTGGTTGTTTAATTTCTATGATTGCAGAAGCTACAGTTGATTGCGGTGAATGTTGATCAGATCAATCAAAATCGAAAAGCCTGTTTCCTTGCGTCCGGCCCCGGCGCCCATCAGCGTGATCGGCCCGGCCAGATCGCAATCGTACGTAACGGCATTCAATGCACCGCCCACGCCCGCCAGCGGATCGCTGAGCGGAATCGCCTCCGGCCCTACCTTGGCGATGACCTCCTCGCCGTCGCGCCAGCAGCGTGCGATCAGCTTCCAGCGCTTGCCTTCCTGTTTGGCACGCTCCATATCTTCCCGGGTCAGCTTGCTAATCCCTTCGCAGGCAACGTCCTCCCTTTCCAGAGGCACATTCATCACGATATTGCTCAAAATCGTAATCTTGTACTGCGCGTCATAGCCTTCGACATCGCTGGTCGGGTCCGCTTCCGCATAGCCTAGTCCTTGCGCCTCGGCAAGCGCGTCCGCATAGCTCATGCCCTCTTCCATCCGGGTCAGCATATAATTGGTCGTCCCGTTCAAAATGCCCTTGATCTCGTTGATCCGATTGCCCGAAAGCGCGGTGATCGGCATGCGGAGCGCAGGCGTTCCGCTCATGACCGTGCCCTCGTACCCCCAGCGAACGCCGTTTATGCGAGCAAGCTCCGACAGCTCCTGATAAGCAAGCGCGACCGGGCCTTTATTGCTCATCACGACATTTTTCTTGCATTTGAATGCGGCGCGGCAGTGATCGATCGCCGGCTGGCCCGTCTTCACATCGGTAAAGGTCAGCTCTACAATCGTATCGGCATTCGTTTCCTGAATCGTTTTGAAGCTGTCCCAACCGCGGGTTAGCCCCGGCTCTTCAGGGTAAGCGTCGAGCCTGCCCGTTTCTTTTACAGCCCGCAGCGCTTCCACGATATTCAAGCCGTCCGGATGATACAAAGAGCCTTTCATCATGTCCGAGATCGCGACAATTTTCGCCTGAAACCCGGTATCGCTGTGCAATGCCTTGCTTTTCTCTTCCAATATTTCCGCCAATCCCTGACCTACGACGCCAAAGCCAAGCAGTGCAATTTTGAGTTCCATATCGATCTCTCCTTATAGGTTATAGATGCTTAAAGGCATCTGCGATTCTACATAGGCTAGCGCCTGCGACAAGTCGGCGATCAAATCCTCCGTATCCTCGATGCCGACAGAGATGCGCAGCAGGCCTTCGGAAATGCCCAGCGCCCGGCGCTCTTCCAGCGTGCATTCGACATGGCTGGTCGTTCTCGCCGGTCCGTAAATCGTTTCGACGGCGCCAAGGTTGCCTGCCCGGTTCGCATACTGGAGCCGCGGCAGCAGCAGCTTGATCGTTTCCATTTCCCCTTTGAGCACAACGCTCAAAATGCCGCCAAAGCCGTTCATCTGCCTTTTTGCAATATCATGATGCGGATGTGTCTCCAGACCAGGATAGTTGACTGACTCGACAAGCGGATGCTTTTGCAAAAAGCGGGCGATTTCCATGGCGCTTTGCGCCTGTTGACGGACGCGGAGCTTAAGCGTTTTCATCCCCCGCAAAATCAGATAAGCCGCCCACGGATCGAGGTTCGCCCCGTGAATTTCCCGGTAGTGGTACACCTTCTCCATCAAAGCTGCGGACCCGCACACGACGCCTCCGAGCACATCGGCATGGCCGCTTAAAAATTTGGTCGCACTATGAATGACGAGATCGACGCCGAGCTTCAGCGGATTTTGATTGATTGGCGTTGCGAACGTATTATCGACCATCACCAGCGCGCCGACGGCTTTCGCCGCTTTGGCCAAACGTTCGATATCGGTAATTTTCAGCGTCGGATTCGTCGGCGACTCTAGGTAGAGCACGTTGCAGCCTTTAGCAATCTCGCGCTCGATCTCCTCATGATCACCGGTATTGCACAGCACCGTTTCTACATGAATTTGCGGCAAAAATTCCGTGAAAATTTTGTTCGTTCCGCCGTAGGTGTCCTTGACGGAGACGACGCGGTCGCCAGGCCGCAAAAACGTATAAAGCGCGCTGCTGATCGCCGCCATGCCGGATGAAAAAGCGATAACCTCCTCCGCCTCTTCCAGCAGCCGCACCTTTTCTTCCATCGCCCGGACGGTCGGGTTCGACATCCGATTGTAGGTATATCCCGGTTTGTTCCCCAGCGCCACTTCCTGCCATTCGTCAACGTCGCTATAGTCATAAGCTACGCTGAGCACGACGGGAACCTGAGTGGATCCGAATACTCGAAAATCCTTCTCCCCGCCCCAAACCGCTTTTGTGCCTATTCGCGCATTGTTATCGATGTGTTCACGCATTGCTTCCTCACCCTTTGCTTTTGTTCATAGATTCTAGGAAAACTTCGCTTGCACCATTATAAATTGTATATTGTATACAATTTATGGCGCGATTGCTCCTTTTGACAGCGGCATGAATGCCCCCTGATCAATTTTGTATTTTGTATACAATATACAATTTTCTTGTTTATGTTTTTGATCATATCATGCATTCTTTTGAAAATCAATAAAATTATAAAGCGCTTTCAAAATGGCTTCGCCGCTTGATCAAACCCTATGACAATGGTACTATGAATCGTAGATTTCCCTGCAGATACTGGAAGTCGCATTTTTTATTCGTCCTAAAGGAGCGCTACGATGACCATCAAAAAGTACCAGTCTTTAAAAGATCATGTGTACAATTATATAGCAGAAAAAATTCAAAACGGCTCTTTGCTGCCTAATCAGAAATTGAACGAAGCCTCCATTTGCCAAACGCTGGGGGTCAGCCGCACCCCTGTCCGGGAGGCTCTGATTCAGCTGGCCTCGGAAAATTTGCTGGAAAACTTGCCCCGCCGAGGCTTCATCGTCAAAGAGCTGGATACGAAAAAGAAGCTGGATGTTTTTCAGGTCGTCGGGGTGCTGGATTCGCTTGCCGCTACTTTATCCGTTTCACATTTAGACGAAGACGATATCGCGACGATGGAGCGGCTGGTTGAAAAAATCGACTTGGCGATCCAGCAGCAAAATTATACCGATTACCAGCATTACCAGAACGATTTCCATAATGTTTACTTGCTGAAATGCAACAACAGCACCTTAATTGAAATATTAAAATCGCTGCAAAACAGCTTTATCCGGCAAATTTACTTAAGCGAGGACAAGCAGCGGCTGTTTTCGGTATTGTCGCAAATGAATGAGGAGCATAAGCAGATTATTCAGCTTTTCAAAGAAAGAGATTCCGTAAAGCTGGACGAGTTTATTAAAACCGTGCATTGGAAAATTGATTACCTCGATATGATATAAACGGCAAAAACCAGTAGACGAGAGACTTGTCCGTGTACTGGTTTTTTTGTTTTCCTCCGGATAATTGAATAAAATCATAATCATATTCAATGTTATCAAATGAGATTATTAGCCATAAACAAGGAGCTGCTCAGCATGGATTTGAAGGAGCTAACGACGTTTCAAACGATTGTTCAAGAAGGCAACTTTTCCAAAGCCGCCCTCAAGCTGCATTATGCCCAGTCTACTGTCACGAATCAGGTGCAGCGGCTGGAGAAGGAGCTTGGCATTCAGCTGTTCAATCGGGGCTGGGATGCCGAGCTTACGGCCGCAGGGCAGCTGTTCGCCGCCGAGGTGGACAAGCTGATTGGACATTGGCATCATGTAGCGGAGCAGGCGAAGGCTTTGCAGCAAGAGGAGATTGGGACGGTCAGCATAGGAGCGTTAGAATCGCTTGCAAAGCAGGTACTGCCTGCTTCACTCCGGCGGTTCCAGGCGCTTAAACCCCGTGTTTCCTGCCATTTTGTTATAGGCAACACCGATACTTTGTCTCGCGCAGTGCTGCAAGGCAGACTCGACTTTGCCATTTGCGGGGAACCTGCTGATTCGGCTGCCTTTCGCTTTGAGCCCTTATTTGAAGAGAGAATCGCTTTTGTGGCAGCTAACGATCATCCGCTTGCGAGCAGGAAAGAAATAGATTTTGCCGAGCTGCTTGCTTATCCTCTCCTTATTGGAGGAGCTGCATGCCTGTATTATTTGCGATTATCCAAGCAGTTTTCACGCTATGACAATGCTCCCCTCCTGCATACGATCAGCCAAATTTCTGCTATTCCGGCATTTATCCAGCAGACAGCCGCTATAGGCGTTGTTCTTGCTTCGACACAGCTGGCGCCAAATCTTGTTGTCCTTGATGTACAGCTCAAGGATGCCTCCATTCCCATTGGCCTGCTGCAGCTGCGCAATGAGGCCTATGCGTCCACATCGAAGCATCAATTGATGCAGTTTATTAAAGAGGAGCTTTCACTTGCTTAAAGTAAGCTTATAGGTTTATGATAGTCGTATGAACGGCTTAATCACCTATAATTATTAAGAAAAAATTTATAATACTTATAAAGTATATGTATTTATATATTTAAACTTTAAATTTAAAGGAGGTATTTTTCATGGATCATGTGGACAAACAAATTTTATTTCATTTGCAAAATCAAGCGAGAATTTCCATGACGGAGCTTGGCAAAAGCGTGGGCCTGTCCCAACCCGCTGTAACGGAAAGAGTCAGACGGCTGGAGGAAAAAGGTACTATCGAGGAATATCGCACGATCATTTCTCCGGAAAAAATCGGCAAGCAATCCATCGCCTATATGCTGTTTCAGACGCGGGATTGCCATGCCTTTCTTGATTTTGTCCATTCCTCTTCCGATGTTATCGAGTGCCACCGCATCAGCGGCCAGCACAATTACTTATTGAAAGTGCTGACCGACTCCACCCGCTCCCTTGAAGAGTTCGGCAATCAATGTGATAAATATGGCACCTATACGATTTTGATTGTGATGTCATCACCCATTGACCATAGGCATCTTATTCCCGCTCTTGCGGGAGCACCTTACCTCACCGATTTAGGCTGATGCTCATACAGCTCAGTTTATGTTCGCACGAAAACCATGCTCCTTGGCAAGCCACGCGATGAGCAGAGCTGCGATAACCAACAGGAACAGTACCCATGGGAAGGAAATAACACCAAGCGTTTCAAGCAAAATCGCACCGATTAATCCGCCCCCGCCAATCGCCAAATTCCAGGCCGTCACCAGCATGGATTGCGCCACATCTGCATGATCGCCAGCGGCTTCGGCCACCGCTGTCTGCAGCAGCGTCGCCGCCCCGCCAAAGGTCAACCCCCACAAAGCAATGGCTGCATAGACGAGCATAGACTGGCTGCTGCCTATGCCCAGCAGGACGGATGCGACGGCAAAACCCGCGAGGCTTATAATGACCAAAGCCCGCTGCATGCGGTCAATTAACAGGCCAATGAATAGGATGCCCGCAACCGAAGTCACTCCAAAAACCAGCAAAACGACATCTACGCGTTCCACAAGCCCGATCATAGCCAAAAAAGGCGCTATATACGTATAAAGAATGTTGTGTGCAAGCACCCAGGCCAGGACAACGGCTAAGACAGGCCTTACTCCCGGGATAATAAATACGTTGTAGAGGGAGCGTCTCTTGGCTGAAGCTTGTCCTGCAAAGTCCGGCATCTTCCACATGATCCACAAGATGAGCAGCACGGCAAGCAGCGACATCATTCCAAAAACAAACCGCCAGCCCGCAAATACACCAAGGAAAGTACCCGCAGGAACACCAAGTGCAAGCGCGATCGGTGCCCCAAGCATCGCTATAGCCATTGCGCGGCCCTTCAGTGCATCAGGCACCATGCGGCGAGCATAGCCAGCTGACATGCCCCATAATATGCCGGAGCTTACTCCCGCCATAAAACGGGCAATTATCGTCAGCCCATAACTGGAGGAAAACGCCGTTACGCTGTTGAACAGCAGAAAGCCGACCATACATAGCAGCAGCAGAGGACGCCTGCGCCAGCCGCTTGTAGCCGCAGTCAAAGGAATGGCTGTCAATAAGGTGCCCAGCGCGTACGCAGTGACCAGTTGACCCGCTAGCGCCTCTGAAATGTGCAGCCCCTCCCCGATTTGCGGCAGCAGGCCCGCGGGAATCGTCTCCGTCAAAATACATATAAACCCTGCCATAGCGAGCGCTAATAATGCGGCCCAAGGCAGACGATCAGTAGCTGGGGAACTGGCTGCCGCTCGGCGGGCAGAAGTAAGTTGATGCTTGTTCAATGTAAAAACACTCCCTTAATAATAGGTTCACTCTTCAGCAAAGCCATCCATCGTTTTGCTGATTTAAGTTTACATAATCAAGAGCTTGATTTACATGCAATGAACAAGGCATACTTGTTATTTTTCAATGGAATTGCATTTATATGCCCTTCTCTGCCGTTAATTTAAAGGCCTATCATCTTTAAACCGTTCTTAATAAAATCGCTGCATGCGATTAAATTGGTCAAGCTGCAAAAACAGCTCCTTCATAAAGGCCTCGCTTGCTGCGGTCAGCTTTTTTTTCTGATGCACCCAATATAAATGCACGACAGGCTTTTCTTTAATAGGGATCGGAATGATTTGTCCTGTGGCCACATAAGGGTCCATTTTCAAGGACATATCCATATAAAAGCAAATTGCCATCCCTTCCGCCGCTACACATTTCGCCGCTTCTGTGCCTTTCGAATGAAACAATTGCCGAGGTGTGCCGTGCGGCTTCAGCAGCTCCTGCATATGGCCCGAGGCGCCCAAAATCGGATATTCCAAAATCTCCTTCAAGGAAAGGCTTTTTCGCGTAGCAAGCGGCGACTTGGCACCTACACAGGCCATAATTTCACAGGACAGAAAACGCTCGGCCGTCAGCTGCTTATGGGAATATTCGCCCGTAATGCCCATCAAGCCAAGATCGAGTTTTCCCTCCAGCAGCCGCTCCTCAATTCCCCCGGAATGATCCTCTACGACTTCCATTTCCACATAAGGATATTTACTGGCATAGCTGGATAAAGTACGAGGAAGAACGCTTGTGCAAATGCCGGAAATGGCGCCAATAGACAACTGCTCGTCAAGCAGCGTCGAGTGGACCTTCGCAGTTTCCTTTAAATCATCGAGCTGCAGCAAAATGCTCTGCGCTTTGGCAATAATCGATTTGCCAGCCTCCGTCGGCGTCGTTCCTGCACGTGTGCGATGAAATAAAGTAATGCCGACCTCCTTTTCCAAGGTGGAAATCGCATGGCTTATATTCGGCTGTGATACGTGCATCCGCTCTGCGGCAATGGATATGGATCCGGTTAATGCTACTTCCACAACGTATTGCAACTGCTCAATTCGCATATTGGCCCCCATTACATAAATGAAATTTATGATAAGATAAAAAATTCATATTTTACATCAGAAGTATTTATATGAGTTAATAATAGCAGTTAATAACCCACTAATTCAATAAGGTTAGGTGATATTTTGACGCAAAAAGGTGAATTGACGATACGTTCCTTGCATAAATCATTCAACCGCGGAGCCGAAACGCTGAACGTCTTATCGGAAATTGATTTTAGCGTCAAGCCTGGACAGTTTGTGAGCTTTATCGGCCCAAGCGGCTGCGGCAAAAGCACGCTTCTCAAAATCGTCGCCGGACTCGATGCGGAATATGAAGGAAACGTCATGCTGAGCGGGAAAGAGGTCACTCGGCCCGGCAAGGAAAAAGGCGTTATTTTTCAAGAGCATCGCTTGTTTCCTTGGCTTACGGTCGAGCAAAATATTGCGGCTGATCTGTCGCTGCGCACTCCTGAAGTTAGAAAACAGGTCGATGACATCATCGCCTTGGTAAAGCTGCAAGGCTTCGAAAAGTCATACCCGCGCGAGTTGTCAGGGGGCATGTCACAGCGGGTTGCCATTGCTAGAGCTTTGCTGCGTAATCCTGAGGTACTGCTGCTCGACGAGCCATTCGGTGCGCTGGATGCTTTCACGAAAACACATATGCAGGAAGCCTTGCTCGATATTTGGGAGAAAAATGGCACAACGATGCTGCTCGTCACCCATGATATCGACGAAGCTGTATTCCTGTCGAACCGCATCTATGTAATGGGCGCTCGGCCCGGAACGATCAAAAGCACAATTACAATCGATCTTCCGTATCCGAGGGACCGGACAGGAATAAGCTTTCAACAATTCCGCACCAAGGTGCTGTCTGCGCTCAATGATACGTCCCCTGTGCTGACAGGCTGGGAAATTTAAAGCAAATGGACAAGCTCAGGAAGGATTGAAATGCGATGACCAAGCTAACGAAAAAAAGTCACAAAAGAAGCGCAGCGAGCCGCTTCCTTATAGGAGCTGTCCTGCCGCTGCTCGTACTCATAATCTGGCAGTATTTATCCTACGCCGAGCTGATTTCTGCTCAATTATTCCCATCGCCGCTCTCTATTATGAAAGACTTCTACGAGCTGCTGATTTCGGGGGAATTTATCAAGCATTTGCGAATCAGCATCTACCGAGCTGCGATGGGCTTTCTAATTGGAGGTACGCTCGGCCTGTTAATCGGGCTATTGGTTGGCCTGTCCAAACGCACCGAGGATGTGCTTGATCCTTCGATTCAAATGCTGCGAACGGTTCCGCTGCTGGCGATTACGCCGCTGTTTATTTTATGGTTCGGCTTTGGCGAGCTTTCCAAAATACTGCTGATCGCCGTGGGCGCTTTCTTCCCGTTGTACGTCAATACGTTTCTCGGAGTTCGCAACGTCGATTCGAAGCTGTTCGATGTAGCGCGGGCACTTGAATTCACAAGAGCCAAGCAAATCACCAAGCTGGTGCTTCCAGCCGCTTTGCCTAATGTGCTGCTCGGTCTCCGGCTTTCGCTCAGCATGGCTTGGCTGTGCCTCGTCGTTGCCGAGCTGATGGGCGCGGATCGCGGCATCGGTTATTTGATCCAGGATGCCCGCTCTTTCATGCGCACCGGCGTCGTCTTCGTTGGCATCTTCACCTTCGCTACGGTCGGCAAGCTGACCGATTCATTCGTACGCCTGCTTGAGAAGCGCCTGCTGAAATGGCAGGACAGCTATAAAGGTTAAATTTTCTGCACTCATTCTACTCCTAAAATAAGAGGTGACCTGCCATGACAGCTATTATTCCACAAGACTTTTCATTCGCACAGCGACTCCCTGCTCTGCCGCCGCTTGGAGCTGCGCAAGCAGCAAGCCAGGCAAACAGCATTCCGCTCTCTTTCGGAGCACCGCATTCCGATACTTTCCCTTATGAAGCATTGAAGGAAGCGGCGGCTCAGGCTATTATTTCACAAGGCCGAAATGCCCTCCAATATGCTGGAGCTGGCGGGCCATCCGCGCTGCTTCAATGGGTGGCGAACCGTTCAGCCCGCCGCTCGATTGATGTTGATGCCTCTCATGTGCTGTTAACGTATGGCTCGCAGCAAGCGATTGACTATGTTGCCCGTGCTTTGCTAAACCCCGGCGACCATGTGTGGCTGGAGGCCCCGACTTATTTTGGAGCTGTCAGCACATTCCGTACAGCTGAAGCCGTTCTAACCTCCTTCCCCATTGATGCAGATGGCCTGCTCGTCGATGAAGTCGAACAGGCACTGGAGCAAGCAGCCAAGAATGGCAGCCCGATTCCAAAATTTATTTATGTCATGCCGAACTTCCATAATCCAGGCGGCGTCACGCTTTCGCTGGAACGGCGCAAGCAGCTTGCTGCGCTTGCTTATCAATATAACTTTTTCATCTTGGAGGATGACGCTTATACCGAGCTTTCCTTCGAAGGCGACCCGCTTCCATCGCTCTATTCGTTCGCTCCGCTGCGGGTCATCCACCTGAGCACCTTCTCCAAAATTGTCGCGCCAGGCATTCGGCTAGGCTGGGCGATTGCTGCGCCGGATGTTATTGCCCGCATCAACGTCTTCTTTCAAGGCAGCAAGGCGAGCGTCTTTTCGCAGGAAATTGTCGCTCAGCTGCTGCAAAGCTTTCCTTTCGAAGAGCATTTGGAGCGGAGCATAAGCCTGTATCGCAACAATCGGGATGCTATGGTCGCAGCGCTGGCGCATTATTTGGGCAATGACGTCAGCTACCACGTGCCGAAGGGCGGCTTCTTTATTTGGCTCACCTTCCCGCCACATATCGATACGAGCAAATTCGTAGCGGATGCGAATGCCAGTGGTGTGAGCTTCATCGACGGCAAGCAATTTTTCGTCAAGCCTGAAGGCCATAGACATGCCCGGCTTTCCTTCAGCTATTGCAATGAAGAGGATATTGTACGGGGTGTGGAGTTGTTTGCCAAAGCCTATTACGATTACATCAAAAACAGCAAAAATGGCTCAGTATAGCCTGACCCAGCATCCCCCTTGCTTGGATAAACTCAGCCTTACATGAAGGAAGTGAACGCTTTGAAGCGCAGCGATAAAACTAACCAAAAGCAAATGAGCTTGGGCGCCTTTTTATTCAGCTTCGGTCATCATTTTGCCGCTTGGCGCCATCACGATACAGGAGCCAACTCCCCCATTGAAATGAACTTTTATAAAGAAGCTGCCCAAATGGCGGAACGTGGAAAAATGGATATGCTGTTTTTCGCCGACGCGCTGTCTTTACCGGATAAAGCCGATGTGCAGCATGATGTCAGCGCTGTTTATCCCGATGCGATGATTGTGCTTGCGGCATTAACTGCTGTTACGGAGCGAATTGGCCTTGCCGCTACCGTATCGACCACTTTTAATGAGCCTTATAACTTGGCCCGCCGATTTGCAACGCTCGATCATTTGTCAGGTGGCCGAACAGCTTGGAATGTCGTCACTTCAACCAAAAATACAGAAGCGCATAATTTCCAAGGCGAGGATCTGCCTGAGCATGGCAACCGTTATGATCGGGCGCATGAATTTATCGATGTCGTCCATGCTTTATGGGACAGCTGGGAAGAAGAAGCGCTGCTTCTGAATAAAAAAAGCGGCATTTTTGCAGATCCATCGCGCATTCATTCTATTAATCACAGCGGCGCTGCGTTTCAAGTGAAAGGCCCGCTTAACATTCCGCGAACGCCGCAAGGACGCCCCGTCATCGTTGAAGCTGGCACGTCGAAGGCCGGTCAACGGCTTGCAGCTCAAACCGCTGATGTCGTATTTACTGCCTGCTCGGACAAGGAAGAAGCGATTCTTTTTTATGATGCTTTAAAAGAACAGCTCGCCGAGTTTGGCCGAACAGCGGAGGACTTGAAGGTTATGCCGGGCGTCATGTTCTTCATTGGAGATACGGAGGAAGAAGCGAAGGCGCAGGAAGCTGCTTTTAACGAGCTGATCGTGCCAGAAGCGAGCACCCGCTACTTATCTCGGCTGCTAAATGTTGATTTGAGCAGCTATCCGGTTGACGGTCCGCTGCCGCAGATCGCCCTTGAGAACAATTCAAGCCGGGCACGCATGGTCGTGGAAATGTCGCAAAAGGAACAGCTTTCGATCCGCGAGCTTGGGCTGCATTTTTCCGTAGCCCGTGGACATTTGACCGTATGCGGCACAGCTGGACAAATCGCCGATCAACTGGAGGATTGGTTTCTAAGCGGCGCTTGTGATGGCTTTAATGTCATGCCGCCGCATTTGCCGGGCGGACTTGAACCGTTCGTAGAGCAGGTTATTCCGCTGCTGCAGGAACGGGGACTTTTCCGCCAAGATTACGACGGTTATACGCTGCGCGGCCATCTTGGCCTACAGCAGCCGGGCAACCAATTCCGCGAGCCCTCTTATTTTTGACTGGACAGCCAGAACATCATAGATGCTTTTCACCATTCGAACACACTTTAGGAGGAAATTTTATGCAACCGAAGAAGAACATCAAGCTTCTGCCTCTAGCTGCTATTCTGCTCGCCATTGCCATTATTGCAGGCTGCGGAACAGCTAATCATGCTTCACCAAGCAGCTCGCCAAGCACGGCTGAGGGCAGCTCCGCCTCGCCAGAAGCAAGCAAAAGCGCAGACGGTGTACAGGTTAATATTGAAGCCAGCCAAATTGGCCCGATTCTGATCGCCAAGGAAAAAGGCTTTTTCGAAGAGGAATTCGCAAAATATGGAGCAACCGTGAGCTATCAAACGCTGCAAAGCTCCTCGCAATTTTTGGAAGCTATCGCCTCCAATCGCCTTGATTTTGCCCGCATCGGCTATGTAGGCGCGATTACTGGACAAGCTGCCAAGGTGGATTTCAAAATTTTGAGCGAAGGCAGCGACGGCGCTGGCGACGGGATTCTCGTCCAGAAGGACAGTCCGGTTAAATCGTTTAAAGATCTGAAGGGCAAAAAAGTTGCCGTTGCTAAAGGCAGCAGCTCGTGGGGTCTGCTTCTGCGGGCACTGGCGAAGGAAGGCATGACAACTTCGGATATCGAGCTGATTAATTTGCTGCCTGATGAGGCACAAGGCGCATTCCAGTCCGGCCAAGTTGACGCATGGGGCGTATGGGAGCCGCATCGCACGAATCAAGTCAATACGAACGGCGCTGCGATTATTGCTGATTCTAAAATCATCGATGCTTACACGCCAGGCTATAATATCGCCCGCACCAAATTTACAGAAGAGCATCCCGACCTCGTTATCGCCTATTTGACAGCCTATGAAAAAGCGCTGCAATGGGAAAAAGAGCATTTTGACGAAGCGGTTACGCTGCTTGCAGCGATTAAGAAGCTGGACGAAGAAACCGTACGCATCTCTTTGAAAAACAACGTCGACTTGAACAATCCGGTATCGGATAAAGCAACGGAAAGCCAGCAAGTGACTGCCGATATTTTGCTGGAGCTAGGCGAAATCAAGGAGAAGCTTGACGTCTCCAAGGTCGTAGACAACAGCTTTATCAACAAAGCTTTGAGAAAATAATTATCCATTAAATAAAAAGCTAAACGACCTTTGTCCTGTTTTCCACGGGACTCTAGGTCGTTTAGCTTTTCTTGTCATTGTTCAACTATCGTTTCTCATTGGCGAACTAAAACATCCGTGCATCCACGACTTTGGTCGGGCGCCGCCACCTGCCGCAGTCGGTTCCAAATCGCGGCGTTCTCCGTTACAATATAGCCACATATGTTGGAGGAGCGATTGAAAATGAATTACGAACAGAAAGTGCACAACGAAATTGCCACTTGGGAGCGCCAGTTGTTCAAGCCTCCCAGTTGGCTGGAGAGAACATCGAAGACGATCGGCAAGCGAATTAACGACTTAATTCCACCCAAGGTTCACAACGTCATGACGGCCACCATAAAATCCATCGTGCGGACAGCGTTGTTCGGTGCGGAATATACGCCTCAGCGACCGGTGCAGCGGACTCTCTCTCTAGAACTCGCCGATCAAGAGGCGAAACGTTTATTTTCCTTATACCAAAAAGTAGCGACTGCCGAAGGAGCAGGCACCGGGGCGGGCGGCATTGTGCTTAACATCGTGGACTTCCCTGCGTTAATCGCGATTAAGATGAAATTTTTGTTTGAACTGGCTCATAACTACGGGTATGACACGAAAGATTTTTCCGAGCGCGTTTTCATTCTTAAGGTTTTCCAAATGGCGTTCTCCGGACCCGAACAGCGTGCGAAGCTGCTGGACTCAATTAAGCATTGGGATACTGAAAAGGAACTGGGGCTCTCGGATACCGATTACTCCAAAAACATGGACTGGGAGACGTTCCAGAAAGAATACCGTGACTCCATCGACTTTCGGAAAATGCTGCAGATGGTGCCGGGGATTGGAGCGGTGGCGGGCGCTTGGGCGAATTATACCATTCTCGAGGAGCTAGGCGAAGCCGCCATGAACGCCTATCGGTTGCGCAGATTGAGCGAGGGCCGATAAAGGCATGTTGATTGATTGTCAGCATCGCAGCCAAGCCATTGACCGGCTGCAATGCTGCTCCTTGATTGTTCAACTGTTGTGTCTCGCTAGCGAAGCGAGGCTGTAGCATCGTTCCCCTAAGTTCAATAAAGTCGATGATTTCTCCAGCCTTTTAGTTTTAGTCGCTTTTATATTCTAAAATATCTCCAGGCTGACATTCTAATGCCTTACAAATCCCCTCTAAAGTTGATAATCTTATCGCTTTTGCCTTTCCATTCTTCAATATAGAAAGGTTAGCCATCGTTATTCCAACCCTCTCCGAAAGCTCTGTTACGCTCATTTTCCTCTTCGCTAGCATTACATCAATATTAATGATTATCGCCATTTCATTCACCTCAGACCGTCAAATCATTTTCTGATTTTATATCAATAGCCTCTTGCAAAAGCCTCTGGAGAACTGCAGCAAACACAGCAATCACCAATGAGGCAAAAATGATGACCAGTCCGATTACCATGATGCCTGGGGGATCGACCTTCTGCGCGATCAGATAGAAGAATGGCATGCCTGCCATATACAGGAAGCTGATTAGGATTGCACAAAATTTTATGTTCTTTAAAACACGTACAGATAATTCCGAGAAAGCTTTATTGTGGTCAATATAGCTTAAAAGTTTTAAAGCTTGAAACAATGCAAAATAAAAAGGAATCGCTGCTGCATATAAATCGATGAAAAAGAGATATTTCAAATATGCATGATCTGGATATGAATCTGCTATAAAATTCGCAATTTCCGGCACTAAAAATAGGCATATAGCAAGAACTGGAATACCCATGACCATAACCGCTGTTTTTAAAAAAAGTGTTGTTCCCCGTTCCATAAGAAGCCCCTCGCTTAGGATTAAATTTAATTAGACTTTAACATGAAATTTATCGTTTTACAATAAAAATTTCATCTTATTTAATATATTATTGTTGCTGTGTAGAAATCCATTTTCAATCAAAAAAAAGAGCATTCCTCTACCAGAGAAACGCTCTTTCAATCCAATTGCAGAAGGCTAAGCCGCCTCAGTCACTTTCTGACGTTCACGCTTACCACCAAATTTCAATACAAAAATGCCGCCGATAATGACCAATACACCCAGCAGCTTGTTGACTGTAAATGGAACCTGCTCCAGCCCCATCCAGCCAAGTGAATCCCATAATAGGGCAAATAAAACCTCAGACGTCATAACAATGGCAATCGCGATCGTCGGGCTAAGCCGCTTCATCGCCTGAACCAGGCTCATGACAACCCCAACCCCAATGAACCCACTGAACCAAAACCAAGGCTGCATCTCCTGCCATGCAAACAGCTGCTTCCCTTCTAAAATAAAGCCAATGGTCATGGAGGCCAGAAATCCGAGTCCCAATACGAGCGTTGTAGTCGACCACGTTCCTGCCCGTTCATTTACCTTACTGTTAAAAATCGCCTGTATGCTGACGAGCGCACCCGCCATTAGCGAAAACAATATGCCTGTCATCATTGACCCTGTTCTCCTTTCTGATCAGTTAATGTATAAATATGATGATTGGCCCGTTTGCTTAACGCATCCTTATTTTTAATGACAATCCATTGCTTCGTACGCTCGACGAGGCCTTCCTCACAAAACCGCCGAATGACCCGGTTCAGGTGCCGATAGCTTGTGCCAATCAAATTAGCGACATCCTTCAAATTGTCCGTGCTGAGTTCCCCTTTAAATTGCGCATCGGATTCATCGTAGGAAACCGACAGAAAATAGCTTGCCAGGCGTACTTCCACAGGCTGCATCACATTCAAGCTCATGGAATTGGCTTTAAAATAAAACTTCCGCGTAATTTTCTCCAATAAAAATCGCAGCAGTGGCGCATAATCCCTTCCATGCTTATTCAGCCAGCGATGCTGAACCCCAATCATTATAACGGGAGATACAGCCTCCACTGTATTGAGAAACTCCGTGCCGCGAATATATTCCACATCGCCAATGACCTCAAGGGGCGTCTTAAAGGAAATAATGAGCGTCTTTCCCTCCGGCGAGTTCGTATATACTTTAATTTTCCCCTTCACCAGCACAAACATATGCTGCGGCGTCTCTCCTTGGCCGCAAATGAGCTCCTCCTGTTCAAAGCTGTACAAGGTCAGGTGAGGAAGCAGCAGCTCACTAAACACGGACTCCAACTGATGCAGCTGCAAATAATGACCCAGCAGCTCGCGGTCTTTAATTTCAATCATTTCTCCACTTCTTTCATGGCTTTGTTCGCCTTCGGCATCAGCCTTTTAATAAAAACACACCGCAAATCATCATGCCAATGCCTATCAATTGTGCCCCGTTTATTTTTTGCTTCTTCATGCCAAAAAAGCCATTCGTCTCTATTATAACCGTCATGCCGAGCTGGGCAATGAGAAGCATCGCTACCATCAGCGTGACGCCGATCTGTTGAATGGCCGTTACATTACTGAAAATAATAATAGCTGCAAAAGAGCCACCTGCTAAATAGATAGGCTTCACCTGCTGAAATTCACGCCATTTCCCGGCACCTACGCTCATCAAAATAATTAATGCCACAATAAAGCCTGTAAATTGGGTAAGCGTAGCCGCCTGCCACGTCCCGATGCTTCCGCTAATTCGGGTATTTGCTATTCCCTGCAGCGTAATACATGCCCCTCCTAATATCGCAAACAAGATCCCTTTCATGATTGCTCTCCCCGTCCTCGTCGTTTCCTTAATTAAACGGCAGGACGCTGCATATTGGGAAGGACATATGTCCCGAGTGTCACTTTTTAACCTTACAGCAACTATTTAAACTGCAGTGTATCCTCTATCTACAAGCAAGCTTGCACCTGTAATTAACACGAATACCTTTTGACGCATATGCCACCGCTGTTGATTTTGTCAGCATGTTGACACCTCCTTTCGCGGAGACATCAGCAGGGCCCCTAGCTTTACCGACATAACTGTGGACAGAGCCGCAATTGACAATCTCCCCTCCATCAAAATGGAGCTGGCTATATTCCATGTGGACTGTTTGATTCGATAACCCCTTTTGCCCGTTATTATAAAATCAATGCCCCTTTGTACAGATCGTAACTTATCAGTTGCTCATCCCCATCAGCATTCCGCAGCAGCAGCTGTTTTTCTGCTTTATTAATGTTTGTAACGGTTGCTTCAATTGCTTATTTGCTATATTTATATTTCCAGCCATCTTGCGCGGAGTGACTGTTCTATGTATAATAATAAAAGTGTCACTTGGGGTCTTAGCTCAGCTGGCAGTAATGGGGTCACATTGCAAAGGGGCTATAGTTTAGGGGGAAAATAGGTCGCTGGCAGCGATCAGTCCGCGGTTCGATTCCGCGTAGCTCCATATTCCTTGAACACAAACGGCAGAAATGCCGTTTTTTTGCGTTTATTTTGTTCTATTCATGAAAGAAGGGAAAAAATGAGTAAAGAGACATCCGAAAAAAAGCTGTTCTATTTGGATGGCATTAGGGGACTCGTAGCATTTGCCGTAGTAATTTCGCACTACATACAAGTATTTTATCCAGCTGCGTTAAATGGAAGATCGCAACAAGCTCATTTTGAATGGGATATCTGGTACGGACATTCTCCGATTAATTTATTTTATAATGGACAATTTGCCGTTTGTTTGTTTTTTGTGCTAAGTGGTTATGTACTCAGTGTCAAAATGTTTGAAACAGAGCTCGATAGTGACACCTTTCAAAAATTATTGCATTCCAGCGCCATACGAAGGTATATTCGGCTTGCCGTGCCGGCAGCGGTATCCGTCTTGCTTGTGTATCTAGCCATTATTACGAATGCCTTTCATCTCCAAGAAATATGGGGAGCAACATGGACGGATATGAAAAAGGACTACTACGCTTTAGATACAAATGTATATACCGTTATCAAAGCTGCTATTTTTGATCCTTTTTTTCGTTTTGATGCACATCCTTACAATCCAGTCCTTTGGACAATGGGCTATGAGCTATTAGGTTCTTTTTTAATTTTCGGTTTTCTTGCTTTATTTGGACGAGTGAAAAAAAGATGGATTGTGTATGTGGTCTTATCCATTGCGTTAATTCAAACCTATTTTGTCGCTTTTTTGTGGGGAATGCTGCTTGCCGATTTGCTTAAGCACAAATGGGTCCAAAGTAAAATAACGGCAGTACTTGTGCTTTTAATGGGGATTTACTTAGGTTCGGCACCTTATACTGCATTAATGGGGACTATGTACGAACCTATAGAAGTGTGGACAAAAAATATTAATGAATGGTTTCTTTTTAACATCGATCCACGACTTCTTGCACGAACACTAGGTTCTGCTATGATTTTGTATGCTCTGCTTCGTTTAAAAGGTCTGCAGCATGTGTTTGGATGGAAGCCGTTTGCTTATTTAGGACAGATTTCATTTTCCCTTTACCTCATTCATTTCACTTTCCTAAATACGTTCTCCGCATTCCTGTTTAGTAAAGTGATTCATCATTTCAGTTATAATTTTGCTTATGCAATTACGTTTCTGGTTTCCATGGTGCCCTTATTTATTTTGTCGCATTATTATATGAAATATATCGATCAAGGCGCATTAAAACTGGCACGAAAAGCTGAAAAAAAGATGACCGCATCAAAGATTCGGACATCCCATGAGGGATTTACGATGTAGACGAAACCAATCCCATAGGCTCCATACAAAAAAAACGTCACCACATATCGCGGTGGCGTTTTTTTGTATGGAATGCTAACAGCGTACCCGCTGCACTATTCGATACTTTTCAAGGATTCAATCATATTGATGCGTGATACTTTTCTTCGAAGCAGCAGGCTCGAAAGAATGGTGAGCCCGAATGCAAGAATAACAGATTTCAGCATGACGAACAAACTTATTTGATCCGGGATTTGCTGATGAGTGCTGGACAGCCCCATGACAACGAGGTCATACATATAGCCACTGATTGGCAACGCTACAAGTACCGCAAAGGTGGTGAGGATGATGTTTTCAAAGAAAATTAACCGGTTTATTTTATGCTTGGGATAGCCTAATACCTTTAGTGTGGCCATCTCACGGTTTCGTTCATAAATGTTTATGGAAGATATCGTATAAATGGCGCCAAAAGAAAGAACGACGGCACTAATGATAAACATGATAAACATAAAACTATTTTGCTTCAAAATAAATTCAGCCGATTTCTTAAGATCATCTTTATCTTCAAATGTATCTACCTGCTGAGTTTGTTCGAAAAATTGGTGAATGCTTGCAAGGTTCGTGGTGCTGGCTTCCACTAAAAGCGAGGTTGGCTTGTAGTCGATGCCAAGGCTCTCGAGATAAGCTTTCGTGCAATAAAACGAAGGATTCGCATACTGGTTGGTTATTTTTATAACCTTCAGATCGACTGTTTTATTGGCAAGCGCTGATTCGGCGAGCTTGAGTTGGATGGTATCTCCTTCAGCAATCTTATAGTGGTCGGCATATGATTTGGGTACCAGCACACCATTGTCTTCCAAAGCGATTCGATTGTCATCTTCATCGAAGAAAGTAATGAGATTGTTTTCTTTTTCCGTAACCACTAACGTAGCATTTTCGTTATCATCGCCCTTTATGAATTTCACAGGAAAGCTGGATAGACCATAACTGCTTTTAACGTTGGAGGGCAGTTGCAAAGTATTCAGGGCTGCTCCTTTCTTGAAATCGACTTTTAAATCATAGGTATTCACCTCTGCAACCTGGTCAGCTACCTTTTGCAAGGAAGTTTGAGTACCGAAAGCCGTAATCAATAAAACCGTGCTTACCACAACACCAAGGGAGCTTGCTAACGCTTTTTGTTTATTTAAAAATATATTTCTTAAAATGATCTTGTAGCTGTAGGGAATCCGACCCCAAATCCCCGGAATTCGTTCGATGAGCAGCTTCTTCATTTTCTTGGGCGGTTTTGGGCGCATTGCCTGGGCTGCGCATTCTCGAAGTATGGCTTTGCTGCTCAAAAAACTGGCCAGCATTCCAAACGCACTCGAGAACAGGATAGGTGGAATCACCGAGAAGAAGGAAAGCGAGAAAGTAATGTCAGGCAGCGAGTAGGAATTTGCATTCGACGCCCTTACTAATGGAATAAATACATTAGCGGCAATGATGCAACCTAGAATGGAGCCTATGATCCCTACCAGTATCGGGTAACCCATGTAATGAAACATGATGTTTCTGTTTTTTATACCTAATGCCTTCATAATACCTACTTGGTTTCGTTGAGAATCAATAATCCGCGACATAGTGAGGAAAAGGATAATCGCTTCAATTATAAAGAGAACCAGCGGGATTACACTGCTCATCAATTGATTGTTTTTGATCGTTTGTTGGAGTTGAGAATAATTGAATGTCCGCTCTTTACTCATATGCTCGACATAGGAGAGATCCTTGGATTGTGCTTCAATGGCTTGACCCAATCGGTCAATATTGATGCCTTCTTCCGCATCAACCAAGATTTCATTATAGTACAAGCTGTCTGTAATTCGTAATATTCCCGCTTCAGCCACATACGCAAATCCATATGCTTTATGATCTTGGATTTCGTTCTTTTTGGCATATTCCACGTTCTCGCCCAAGCCGCTAACGGTGAACGTCACATTTCTGTCATTCACATTTAAATGTATCTGCTCTCCGATTTGGTACTGATGCTCTTTAGCATAATGGGAATCTAGCAAGATTTCATTGTTATGCGACGGAATTCTGCCCTCAATGATCAAAGGTGTATTGATTTTATTGTTTACAGGGATTGAATGAACCTTTAAGATCGCTTTCTTATTTTCAAAAGCTTGCGTCGCATTGAAGCTGTACCGTCCTTCGATTTTGTTTATACCTTGGATTTTGCTTAACTCCGCCAAGTCCTGATTGGAAATATGGTTGTAATAGACATTCAGGTCGCTTAAATTATGCTCTTTAAAGTAAGCCTTCGTATAATGATTAAGATTATCGCTTAACGTGATCAGTCCTGCATAGAAAAAAGCGCCCACTGCAATTACCAACACAAAGGCGAGAAATTGACCGCTTGATTGTTTGATGTCCCTTAATGACTTTTTAAATAACTTCATCATTACCACTCGATCCCTTCAACGCTTTGTTTGTTATGATTCACCGTAACGCTTTCGATCCTTCCGCTTTTCACCTGAATGATTTTATCCGCCATTGGAGCAATCGCCGTGTTATGTGTGACCAACACCACACACTTCTTCGTTTCCTTGTTCAAATCTTGAAGCAGTTTTAAGACGGCCTTCCCTGTAACATAATCCAAAGCTCCAGTCGGTTCATCACAGAGTAGAAGTAACGGATTTTTAGCTACCGCTCTCGCAATCGCAACGCGCTGCTGTTCCCCTCCAGAAAGCTGGGAAGGAAAATTTCGAATGCGGTCCCTCAATCCAACCTTATATAAAATGTCTTTGGCATCGAGGTGGTTTTGACATACTTCCGTGGCAAATTCAACATTCTCCAGCGCATTTAAATTCGGAATCAAATTATAAAATTGAAAAACAAAGCCAACATTTTCACCGCGATATTCGGTTAATTTTCTTTCGCTCAACTTTGTAATTTCTTCATTGCCAACAAACACTTGACCTGAAGTAGCGTTATCCATACCGCCAAGGATATTCAGAATCGTGCTTTTACCAGCACCGCTAGCACCAAGAACAACGACAAATTCACCAGCATTTATGGAAAAGTCAACACCATTAAGAGCCTTGATAGGCACTTCACCTATTTTGTATTCTTTCGTTACCTTTTTGAATTCGATTAACGCTCCCATTTTTACAGCTCCCCATATCGTATTGGATTATACTTTCCAAGTACTCTATTGGCTAGGCCAGGCCAGGCCAGCCCCTAGGTATATTGGTATGTTACTAATGTAGTATACTATAATACCGCATTGGATATCTGTCAATAACCGGAGCAGTTATGTTGCCTATTGTTTTTTCGGGCGTTTGTTTGTTGACAATTGTTTGTACATAAGATATGGTTTGCTACTAGATGGGAAACAAACTACGATGCTGAGTGGTGAGGCAATGAACGTCACTTTCGACGATAAGCAACCAATATATCAACAGGTAGCCGATATAATTGAAGACGATATTCTGAACGGAACCTTCCGAGTTGACGAGCAAATTCTTTCCGTGGCTCAGTTTTCTCAGCTGTTTCAAATTAATCCAGCGACCGTAGTCAAGGGGATTAGCCTGCTCGTAAATGAAGGTGTTTTGTACAAAAAAAGAGGGCTTGGCATGTATGTCTCAACGGATGCGAGACAGAAGATTCAGAATCGGCGAAGAGAGCGCTTCTATAAGGAGATGTTGTCCAATCTGCTGATCGAAGCGGACAAACTCGAGCTGACGACCGGCGATATCGTAGACATGATCAAGCAGTTGAGAAAGGATTGAACGCATCGTGAGCATCGTATTGAGTTGCGACAAATTAATTAAAAAATACGGTCGAACTTACGCCTTACGGAATCTGGATCTTCAGCTGGAAGAAAACGTCATTTATGGCTTGCTCGGGCGAAACGGCGCTGGCAAATCGACGTTGCTTAACTTAATCGCAGGCGGAATCCTGCCGAATGAAGGCACAATTGAGGTAAGAGGAAAAAAGCTCGGCAGGGGAGAACTTCCGAAAGATTTCTGTTTCGTACCGGAGAATAACAAACGCTTCGGCGGAGCGCGAGTGATCGAGATTTTGCAGTTTGCTGCGAGTTTTCATCCCAATTGGAATTGGACATTAGCTCACAAGCTGCTCCAGACGTTTCGGCTCGATCCGGACAAAAAAATCAGACAGCTATCAAGAGGCGCGGGAACACTCGTAGGAAACACCATTGGTCTGGCCAGCCGGGCACCATTGACATTATTCGACGAGCCGGTGCTCGGACTTGATTTTTTGATGCGTGAAAAGTTTTACAAAGAGTTGATGGAAGATTACGCAAATTACCCTCGAACGATTTTACTGTCTACGCATTTGATTGACGAAATCGTCCCCGTCGCAGAAAAAGTTTATATCATTGAAGATGGCTCCATTCTGCTTCATGATGATTTGGATCAAATACGAATGGCAGCTTTTTCTATTCGGGGAAATTCAGAAGCGGTGAAATCGTTCACAGCCGGGAAACGCGTACTGTATACGGAATCCTATGGCCACGGCACACTTGCGGCTATTTATGAACCGTTGAACGATAAGGACATGCAGCAGGCCCTCATGATGGACATTTCGATTGAAAATATGTCGCTTCAAAAGTTTTTCTCGTATTTGATTGAAGGAGGTCACTAAAGTGGGGGCATTGGCCGTTCATCTTAAGGCAACCTATTTGCAAATGAGAATTTACATCTGGTTTATCATTATTTTAACTGTGCTTGGCAGGCTGGCGGAGTTTATTGTTAATCTTCTTGTTAACAATAGTGGAGGTACTATCCTTTCGGCTGGCAACATGCTGATTCTTATTTTGCTTCTTTTCTCTGTCGTGCTGCCGCTCAGTTATTACAAACGCATCGTACATTTAGGTGCAAGTCGCAAACAATATTTTTGGGGACTTCAATTCGTCTATGCCGTCTGGGCAGCAGTGCTCGCTTTGCTTAATTCTTTGTGGACTCATATTGAAGTAAATATGCTCCAAGATCACGAGAGCACCGTTGGTCTTATAGAAGCGTTTCATTGGGATGGTTTTGGCTTGGCAGGTTCTTTTCTCTACCAAACCGTTTTTTATTTGATGGCGATGGCGCTGCTAAGTATGCTGACCTCCGGTTACTACCGCTTTACCGGCTGGCTGCTATGGGCCCTACTCGCTGCGGCGATCCCGGTCGGAACGTCGATTCCATCGCTGCGCGTTCATGTCGTCTCTTTTTTCAAAGCTCTATTATTCAATGGCTCGTTATTGGCGGGCGTTGGATTTAATCTTATCCTTTTCCTCATTTTCGTAGCAGGCGGCTGGCTTTTTACAAGGGGAAGAACGCACTGAATCATAACAAGCCCCGCTTCGAGTTAGTAGAGACATAGAAGAGGCCTATCCCCTCCCTAGACTGCATATAAAAGAAACGCCACCAACGTCATCATACAACGTTGGTGGCATTTCTTTTATATGGAATACCTTGGAGCGAACACCCGGGGTTTATTCCGCGCGCACGGAGCGCCACTCCCCTATTGCCTCGACAGCTTTTGAACCATCTGATTCAAAAACAAATCCATCTCCGAACTATATTCTAAGTTAATAAATTCAGATTTTATGATTTGGTGTCTCATCACTTCGTAATAATCGGATAATGCCTGCTTCAGCGACAAATGATGGAGCATCAGCAGCTTGGGATCAATCATTTTCCTAAGCATCGTGTCCATTTGAATAAGGAGAATAACGGAATTCAGTCGCTGAAACACATCATTTTCCATCCCCCTGTTAAAAAACTCCCTCACCTGTTCATTTCGCAGCTCAACCTCATTTGAAAGCCTGTCATATAAGTGTGGATACAGGCTGCCTAACTCCTGTAAGAAAATATCTGACAAGTATGCCGCCATAAGCAAAGACTGCTGAAACACTTTATCAAAGGATTTGACATAGGACAAATGATCGGCCAAGGACCAGTCCTTCACCATGTCCGAAATATATGCCACGTAGCGACCTACAACCGCTTCAATGATCTCATCTTTGGAAGCAAAATATTTATACATGGTCGCCTTGCTAATATCCATATATTTAGCTGCATCATCCATCTTCAGCGAGGAAAATCCGTTTTTTTGCAGCGCGGGTATAATCTTTATAATAAGCTTTTGGATGGTTTTATTTCTCTTATCCAATGACTGGGAATTCATATCCATGGGGTAAAGCCTCCTATTTCTTCATACCACGAATTATAACCCAATCCCACAAAAATATGAACATTTTGTACTAATTGAACTTTTATTGATTATTTAGTTTACTTTTTAGCTTTTCACGTGCTATTGTTATCTTCAAGAAATGTAAAAATAAAAAGGAGGCTTGAACACGATGGAAACTTTGGCATTAGGTAGTCAAGGACTGCAAGTATCCCGTTTGGGATTAGGATGTATGGGAATGTCCGAATTTTATGGGGCAACCGATGAGTCAGAGTCTTTAGGCACGCTAAGCCACGCTCTGGAGTTAGGCATTACGTTTTTTGATACGGCGGATATTTACGGTTATGACGAGGACGGCATCGGTGCAAATGAAAAGCTGGTTGGCAAAGGATTAAGGACGCATCGTCAAGCCGTGCAGATCGCAACGAAATTTGGCTCCATACGCAATAAAACGCAGCATCTAGGCTACAATGGAACGCCGCAATATGTGAAGCAAGCCTGTGAGGCTAGTTTGCATCGCTTGGGCACGGACTATATCGATCTGTATTACTTGCATAGAGCAGATCCTAATGTTCCAATTACAGAGACGGTTGGAGCCATGGCTGAGCTCGTGAAAGAAGGAAAAGTCCGCTATTTGGGCCTGTCAGAAGTAACCTCTCAACAATTGGCCGATGCTCACGCTGTCTTTCCCATTACAGCCGTTCAAACGGAATATTCCTTATGGTCCAGAGAGCCTGAACTTGGTATATTGAATGCTTGCAGAGAATTAGGGGTCGGTTTTGTCCCCTACAGCCCGCTTGGAAGAGGATTTTTGACAGGCACGCTCTCCAGTCGAAGCCAACTGGCACAAGACGATTGGCGCAAGTATAATCCCCGGTTTTCTGATGAGGCATTCGAACAAAATAGGAAGATCGTCCAAGGGATACAGCTGCTCGCCCAGCAAAAAGGAGTGACTCCCGCCCAAATCGCACTGGCGTGGGTAACCGCGCAAGGCAGCGATATCGTTCCGATTCCAGGTACAAAGCGTGTGAAGTATTTGCAACAAAATGTAGAGGCTTTATCCATCCGCTTAACACCTGAAGAGCTATCCCGATTGAATGAAATTGCCCCTGCTGGCAGTACCTTCGGAAGCCGTTATTAAGCATGAATAAATAGAGAAGCCTCTTTTTTTAATAATAAAAACAAAGGCTGGGGCCAGAAGCATCCTCTGCCCCTAACCCCAGCCTTGCTTAGCTATCAAGCTGCTAAGCTGCTATTTCCATACGACTTCCTCGCCGTAGTTTTTGCCCCAATCGTACATCATGCGCAGCACAGGCATCAGGCTTTCGCCGTAAGCCGTTAACGTATATTCCACCCGCGGCGGAACCTCCGCATAAACTTTGCGCTCAACCAGCAAATCCTCCTCCAGCTCGCGGAGCTGATTCGTCAGCATTTTCTGGGTGATATGGGGAATCATTTTCTTCAGCTCACTGAAACGTTTCGTTCCTTCAAGACCAAGATGCCACAATATAATCAGCTTCCACTTGCCCCCAATGACGGCCAGCGTAAGCTCCTTCTCGCAGTTGATTTCCCGTAAATTAATACGTTCCTTTAATTCCTGAGCCATATCCATTCCCCCTCCTTCCCAGTATACATGATGAAGCAGCTTCCAGCTATGCTGCGCGCCACCTGCTACTCCAGATTCGCGTGATTGCTGTACATGGTGTTGCCGCTAAGCCCCTTCTTCTCCATCAAGCTTAAGATAACCGCATCATAGAAAATTAGAAGGCCTTGTTCAAAAAGAGAAGCCATCGGCTGCACGGTCTGCTTGGCCCCATCCTGCTCTTCCTTCGCCGCAGCCTGCAGCGTTACGACGATATGCGCCGCACGTCCAAGCTCCGACTCTGGATTCGTCGTAATGACGGCCAGCTTGCCGCCGAGCGCTTCTGCCTTTTGTGCCATCGCAATGAGGCTGCTCGTCCCGCCGGAGCCCGAGCCCAGCACAAGTACATCGTCCTTGCCGAGTGCACGCGTCACCGTCTCGCCAGCCACATAAGCGTCAAAGCCCATATGCACGAGCCGCATCGCAAAAGCTTTGCCCATTAGGCCTGAGCGCCCAGCGCCTGAGACGAAAACCCGCGGCGCCTGCATAATCGCATCTGCCAGCTCGCCTGCGGCTTCATCCGGAATGAGCTGCGTCAGCCGCTCCAGCTCCTGTACGATTTCTCCTGCAAGCTGACTAATACGCATCAGCTTTAGGCCTGTTTGATCCACTGCTGCATTTGCGATGCAGTTGCGGATTTATTTTCAACACCCGTAATTCCGCCGCCTACGATAACCAGATCAGGCTTTGCCGAAATAACCTCTTGCAGCGTGTCGATCTTGATGCCGCCTGCGATTGCTGTTTTTGCTTGTTTGACAACACGCTTAATCGCTGCCAGCTCTTCGAAGGAGTTTTTGCCTTCAGCCTGGTGATCATAGCCGGAATGGACACAAATATAGTCTACCCCAAGCGCATCAATTTCCGCTGCACGGGCTTCAATATTTTTCACATTAATCATATCGACCATAATTTTGTTGCCCTGCTTGCGAGCTTCTTCAACCGCACCTCTAATGGTGGAGTCGTCGGAAACACCAAGGACGGTAATGATGTCTGCACCCGCTTCGGAAGCCTTCATCACTTCATAGCCGCCAGCGTCCATAATTTTCAGATCAGCCAGCACTTTGAGGTTAGGGAAAGCTTCTTTAATCGCTTTTACCGCATGCAGTCCCTCGTTAATAACGATAGGTGTTCCAATTTCTACGATGTCGATAAATGACTCAACCTCTTTGACCAAAACCTTTGCTTCCTCAATGTTCACCAAATCAAGCGCCAATTGCAATTCCATGTATACGCACACTCCTTCATCAAATGTTGGAAAATGTTAACCTTGCTACAGGTTTTAGTCTAGCCCCTTTCCGACATTTGAGGAAGTACGCACTTGAAAGTGGTGTAGTTACTTGAAGGATACTATTGGAGTTTATCAGGCTTTCTAGACAATTGTATAGTTCACCCAGCTGCCTTGAACCGCATCCATTTTAGCGAAAAATTGTTGAGCCCGCTTATTTTGCGGAGCTGTTATCCAGAACATATGAGCAAAGCCTTGCTCCTGTGTGTACGTTCTGCATGTCAAAAATAGCTCTTCCTCCACTTCCGTATCCCGATACGGCTCCAGCAGAAAAAAGTCATTCATTAGCGTAATCCGCGCTGTCTTCATTGTACTAATCGTAAAGTATAAAGTAGCAAAGCCAATCAGCTGCTGCTCCTTCTCTACGACAAACTGGATACCACCCTGTTTCTCCAGCAGCTGCTCAATTAATTGATGAATTTCTGGTGTGCCCGGCCAAGGATTGTGATAAAAGCCTACGATATAGTCGTGCATTAATTCGGTCAAGCCGCCGATATCCTTATTTTCCGCCAGCCTAATTTTGAATGACATATAAAAAAACCTCCCTTTCAACAATGAATAATTATACACTTAACTGTTTTAATATTCAATCCTACTATTGTTTAAGGCCTTCTAACGCAAAAAAAACAACGCCTGGAGCGGCGCTGTTTTCTCCAATCTATTCATGTCACTGCTTCGGAAGCAGCATCAAATTTAATCCTTCATTCCATTGGGTGAGCTGTCCTTCGACAGCAGACTGCTAAGCTCCTTCATGAACATATCAATGTCCTTGAACTGCCGATAAACAGAAGCAAAACGGACATAAGCTACTTCATCTACAGGATACAGCTGTCCCATCACCAATTCGCCAATGACACGGCTCTCCACCTCGGCGTGTGCAGTTGTGCGCAGCTCCTTCTCCACCTCAGAAACGACAACCTCCAGCCTTTCAGCGGGCACGGGGCGCTTCTCGCAGGCACGGATTAAACCACGCAAAATTTTATCACGGCTGAACTCTTCGCGGCTGCCGTCCTTCTTGATGACAACGAGCGGCGTTTCCTCAATCATCTCGAACGTCGTGAAGCGGCTTTTGCATTTCTCACATTCCCGGCGGCGGCGAATGGATTTGTTCTCGTTAGCGGGACGCGAGTCCAGCACCTTCGTTCCGGAGTAGTCGCAATATGGACATTTCATTCTCTTTTCCTCCCTTCTAAGCTATCCCTAAAAATTACCAAACAATTCCTGTAATGAAGTTCGGATTTTCGCACATAATACTTTTACCAACCGCGAGGAGGTGAACACACATGAGCGCAAACCGCAGCAGCAACCAACTGGTTGTACCACAAGCGACAGCAGCACTCGACCAAATGAAATTCGAGGTTGCTCAAGAGCTTGGAATCGCGATTCCACAAGACGGTTACTACGGTAACATGGCTACAAAGGACGCTGGTTCCATCGGAGGGTACATTACCCGCCGCCTGGTACAAATCGCAGAGCAATCCCTTGCAGGGGGCTCCCATTAATAAATAGCTCTTGTAATAACAGACAGCTTTGGCTGCTTAAGTCCTGAAGTGACGAGCAGCCAAAGCTTCTTCCTGTTTACGGCTCAAGTTCCGGGTACAAGTCTTTGTACTTATTATAATACTTCACGACCTTTTGTACATAATCGCGTGTTTCTTTATATGGAATTTTAGCGGCTTCTTCGAACGTGCCGTCCCATTCCCCCGAATCGAGCCATTGCCGAACCTTACCTGGTCCTGCATTGTAGGCAGCAATGACAACGATATTATTTTCATCAAATTGTTTGTGCAGCGAAGCCAGATACCATACCCCCAGCTCGATGCTCACGTCAGCGCGATTGCGCAGCGTCTCCTCAGTAACCTGCTCGAAGCCTGCCTTCTTGACAATCCATTCGGCGGTGGTCGGCATTATTTGCATAAGTCCGAGCGCACCTTTCTTCGAAACTTTACCCGTCTGAAAATTCGTCTCCGCTTTTATAATGGCCGCCACCAAATGGGGATCTACCTGATAGCTAATAGCACTTGCCCGAATATCGGCCTTATAATCAATGGGATAGAGCTTCTTGAGCATCCATGCGGGTTGAGCGACAATAATGACAACAATAATAATAAATAATAACAAAAACAGCCTTCTGCGAGCGACCTTTCTTCTCTTGGCCCTCAGCATGTATGACCCTTGCTCTGCCAAAACGCCTGAACCTGCTCCCTCGTCTGCGCCAGCGTTCCACTGTTGTCGATGATCCAATTAGCTCTGCGCTTCTTCTCTTCCATGCTCATTTGCAGCCCCATTCGCCGCCTGGCTTCCTGCTCATCTACGTTGTTGCGCACCATCAGGCGCTCCATCTGGATGTGCTCCGGCACATACACAACGAGCACGCCTTCATATAAGTGCTCTTGCTCCGTCTCATAAAGCAGCGGTATATCAGCAACGACCAGTTTGCCCGGATGCTGCCGTTCATAGTCAGCCATTCGCTGCTGCATCGTAGAGCGAATCGCCGGATGCAAAATCGCTTCAAGCTGCCCCAGCTGCGCTTTATTATTAAATACGATTTGGCCTAGCGCGGCCCGATCAAGTGTACCGTCCTTATGTAACACAGCTTGTCCAAACGCAGAGGCGACCGCCGCTAGAGCGGGCTCCCCTGGCAAAACAACTTCCCTTGCTACCTGATCGGCATCCACCAGCAGCGCTCCGAGCTCCACTAATAGGTGGGCAACGGTACTTTTTCCAGTAGCAATGCCGCCGGTTAATCCGATCCTCATGCCCTTCCACCTCTTCTTTACAGCAGCTTTGATATTCCAATCATAATAAGCAAAATGCCTGGCAGTACCGCCAGCGCCTGCATGCCTTTCCAATGCGAGAAGCGGAAGCCGAAACTGATGCCCCCTAGCAAAAATAGGGCGCTAGCCGCAGCGATCACAATCGCTGTCAGCAAAGCAGGCAAACCAATCATCGCGGCCCCGATTCCCGCGCCGAAAGCATCGAGCGAAAGTGCTACGCCGAGCATAATCGCCTCTGAGGCGGAAATCGTGCCTGACTTATCAACGTCCGCAGCCTGCGGTGTCCGTAAAATCTGAATGACAAGCCCAATGCGCCTCAGCTCAACAATCACAACGAGCACCGGATGGCTTGCCTCCGCAGCGTTTGTTTCTACAGCTGCCAGACCTGAACGATCCTCTGAAAGCGGGCTGCTGGCACCAGAAGCGGCAGACGCATTTTCCGCATCCACCTTCTTGCTTTCATGGCGATTTCGCCGCAGCTGGAGCAGCGCCCAACAGCCAATACCCATCAGCACGATGGCGCCAATCAGGCTCGCCGAGCCTGGCGACAAATATTTGGCGATAACGCTGCCTAGCTTCATGGACAATAAAATGATCAGGCCTGAGCAGCACGCGATAATCAGCACGGACAGCAACGGGATGCGAATGCGGCGCAAACCATACGTAATGCCAACGCCGAAGCCGTCCACGCTCACAGCAAAAGCGAGCACGATCAACGAAACCAGATGCAAAGCCAACCCTCGTCACTCCCTGCATACGCAGGTGCCCCGATTTCACCCTACAGGGCATCTGCCTATTGTTCTTCACAACAGCATATGCAGCTGCATGCCTAGGGTGAATGACTACATCATGGAGAGCTTGGCTTTAGTTATCGCGATTAGCCTGCGCTTTGCTCGCCTGCTTGCTCCGGCGCCTTCTGGCAGCTCGGGCAAATATGCGTGCCTCTGCCTCCAACAACAAACTTCTCAATGGCTTCTCCGCAAACTGGGCACGGCTCATCCTTTCGGCCATACACGAGCAGCTGATGCTGGAACATGCCCATCTCGCCTTGCCCATTTACATAGGATTTAATCGATGAGCCGCCCGCTTCCACCGCTTTGCCAAGCGTCGAACAGATCGCTGCATGCAGCTTATCCCATTCTTCGGCAGCAAGCGAGCTGGCGCTCCGCTCAGGATGGATACCCGCTTGAAACAGCGCCTCATCTACATAAATATTTCCGAGTCCAACCACATACTCCTGATTGAGCAGCAGCGGCTTGATTTTCGTAGAGCGCCTTGCCAGCTTGGCATGCAACACATCGCGAGTAAATTCAGGCTCAAGCGGCTCAAGGCCCAGCTTATTCAGCGGCGGCAGCTCAAACTCCGTGCCCGGCGTGAACAAGTGCATCGTGCCGAACTGTCTGACATCTTTATATCTTAAATCCGTTCCATCCTCAAAATGGAACAGGACATGCGTATGAAGCTCGATGGGTTCATCGCTTTGAAATAATCCATAGCGGCCTTCCATGCGCAAATGCGATACGAGCACAAGCCCGTCCATGACGATACGCAAAAATTTTCCGCGCCTCTCGACCGTCTCGATTGTCATGCCGACGAGCGCATCCTCAAATTGCTCCGGCACAGCCGGACGCTGAATGATGCGGGGCAGCCGCACCGTAACCGATTTAATCTTTTTTCCTGCAACAAGCTCAATTAATGTTCGTCTAACCGTTTCTACCTCTGGAAGTTCCGGCATTGCATCTCACCTCAACGTCTATTATACCTGATTTCCGCTCCCAGCGGGTTATTTCGCTTCATACCAGTTCGCTCCAAAACTAACGTCCGCCTTAAGCGGAACATCAAGCTTGATAGCGGATTCCATCACCTCGGGAAGAAGTTTTTTCATCTGTTCAAGCTCATCCTCCGGCACCTCAAATACCAATTCATCGTGTACTTGGAGCAGCATGCGGCTTTTGAGCTTCAGCTCGTGCAGCTTCTTATTCATATGCACCATCGCCAGCTTAATAATGTCCGCTGCTGTGCCTTGGATCGGCGAATTCATGGCTGTGCGCTCTGCGAATGAACGTTTATTGAAGTTCGAATGGTTAATATCCGGCAAATACCGTCTGCGATCGAGCAAAGTCGTCACATAGCCTTGCTTCGCCGCCTCGACTTTAATTCGATCCATAAACGACTTCACGCCTTTGAAGACGCCGAGATATTGCTCAATAAACCGTCCGGCTTCATTTCGCGTAATGTTCAGGTTGTTGGAAAGGCCAAAGTCGCTTATGCCGTACACAATACCGAAATTGACTGCCTTTGCCGAACGACGCATATTAGAATCCACCTGATCCTCGGTTACGCCAAATACGTCCATCGCCGTTTTCGTATGAATGTCCATGTCCTGAATGAACGCTTCCTTCATATTCTCATCGCCGGAAATATGGGCGAGCACGCGCAGCTCAATTTGCGAATAGTCCGCTGCGAGTATGGTCCAGCCCGGTTCGGACGGGACGAATGCTTTGCGGATTTTGCGGCCCTCTTCCAGGCGGATCGGAATGTTTTGCAAATTCGGGAATTGGCTGCTCAGACGGCCTGTTGCCGCTATCGTCTGGCGGAAATACGTATGGATTTTGCCCGTCTGCTGGCGAATCTCTTTGAGCAGCCCTTCCACATAGGTGGATTGCAGCTTCGCAAGCGTCCGATAATGCAAGATGAGCGGCACAATTTCACTGTAAGGTGCCAGCTCCTCAAGCACCTCGGCATCTGTAGAGTAGCCCGTCTTCGTCTTTTTCCTTGCGGGCAAGCCCAGCTTCTCGAACAGCACCTCGCCCAATTGCTTCGGTGAATTCAAATTAAATTCCATGCCCGCCTGCTTGTAAATTTCCGTCACCAGCGCCTTCAGCTGGCGCTCCAGCTCGCTGCCGAGTGTCTCCAGCTCCGCCTTCTCGACGCTGATGCCCTGATGCTCCATCCCCGCCAATATAACGGAAAGTGGCAGCTCCAGCTCTTCATACAAGCTGAGCATGCCTGTTTCCTTCAGCTCTTCGCGCTGCAAAGGCGCCACTCTGCGCACCGCATCGGCTTTCGTTGCCAGATGCTGATACAGCACAGCCGCAGCTGGTACTTTAAGCTTTGCTCCTTTGCTGTATACCGACTCATCACTAGGGACAGCTGGCTGTTCGTAGCGATGGGTAATGCCGGAGAGCAAAAGACTCGACTCCGTTGGATCAATCACATAAGCGGCCAGTTGGACATCAAAGCTCACGCCGCTCAGCGCTATGCCCTCCCACTTCAAAGCCAGCTCGACTTTATGCGTATCAAAGCCGATTTTCTTCTTGCTTGGATCGGCAAGCCAGCTCCGCAGCGGCTCTGCGAAAGCTTCCTTCAGCGCGGCGAAAGGCAGCGCATAGGCCGCTTCGGCGCTTGCCAGCGCGAGCCCGACCAGCTCAGCCTGATGCGGATTTTCGCCTATCGCCTCTACATACAGACCGAAGCCGCTCTCATCCGCTTCAAGCGCCTTCATCAGCTCATCGAGCTTCGGCGCGTCCGCAGCCGACTCGATTGGGATCAGGTTCAGCTCGGCCGCTTCGCCTGCTGAACCGCTTCCTTCGCCGCTCAGTCCGAGCCGTTCCTGAACGGATCGGAATTCCAGCCGGCGCAGCACATCCGCAAGCGCCGGCCCATTAAAGCCGCCGTAGCGAATCGCTTCAGGCTCCTGCTCCGGCGCAAGCGGCACCTCGCGGTGAATCGTCGCGAGCTTCTTGCTCATTACCGCATCCTCTTTATGCTGCTCGACCTTTTCCTTCATCTTGCCCTTCAGGCTCGCTGTATTCGCCAGCACTTCTTCAACCGTGCCGAATTCATGCAGCATCTTGAGCGCTGTTTTCTCGCCAACTCCCGGAATGCCCGGAATATTGTCGGAGGCATCGCCCATCAGCCCTTTCAAATCAATGATTTGATTCGGCGTCAGTCCGTATTTCTCCTTAATTTCAGCCGGCGAATATCGCTCCTGCTCGCTCACCCCTTTGCGCGTCAGCGCGACGGTCACATGCTCCGATACGAGCTGGAGCATATCCTTGTCGCCCGTGACGACAAGCGTCTCGACCTTCTGCTCGTCCGCAAGCCGGGTGAGCGTACCAATAATATCGTCCGCCTCAAAGCCATTCAGCTCAAACTGCGCAATTTGAAAAGCCTGCAGCAGCTCCTTGAGCACCGGAAATTGTTCCGACAGCTCCGGCGGCGTTTTCTCCCGTCCACCTTTATATTCTGCATATCCTTCATGGCGAAAGGTTGCCTTCCCTGCATCAAATGCAACGAGTACATGCGTCGGCTTCTCGTCTTCCAGCAGCTTAAGCAGCATCGTCGTAAAGCCATATATCGCATTCGTATGTAAACCAGCCGAATTCGTAAGCGGAGGCATTGCAAAAAATGCCCGGTACGCAATACTATTGCCATCTAATAACATCCATTTATCCATTATTGACACCTCATTTATCGGTTCTAATGGTTATCATACCATAACTGCAAATGCCTTTGCTTCCTTCTCGCGCTAGGTTGCCAACATTCCTGAAAATCCGCATCCGCAGCTAGCATTAGCAAGGCTGCCGACCACTTCATACATGGCCCATTTCGTGAAAAAAAGCTCTCTCCAAGCTCCATATGGATCGCTCAGAAACAGCTTTTCTCATCCCGGCTATCGCCGCTGGACCAGAGCGGCAATCTTACCCGGGCGCCCTAGCAAATAGCCTTGGGCATAATGAACGCCCATTGCCTTTACTTTGTTCAACTCCTCTTGATGCTCAATGCCCTCGGCGATGATGCCAATGGCCATTTTGTCGGCCAGTTGGACAAGCGTATGCACAATATGCTCCTTCATCTCGTGCTCATGAATGCCCATAATGAGGGAGCGGTCTACTTTTATATAATCCGGCTTCAGCTCGATAATAGCCTGCAGCGACGAATATCCCGCGCCTACATCGTCGATTGCGATTTGAAAGCCTTGGCGGCGATACTGCGCAAGTGTAGCTAGTACTGAGCCATAATCCTGAATAGCCGAACGCTCCGTAATTTCAAAGACGATATGATGGGGCGACAACCCCCGCTGCTCCATCATTTTGGCCAGCCGGTCGGGGTAAAAGCTTCCTTCATTTAGCAATTGCGCCGTCATATTTAGAAACAGCTTCTGATGCGAATGAAGGCCGCTACTGCTCTCCACTGCCTGCTCGCGCGCCGTCTGATCCAGCCGCGCCACCTCTCCCGACTCTTCTGCGAACGCAAACAAGTCAAGCGGACTGGAAAACCATTTATTTTCAGGAAACCGCGTGAGTGCCTCATATCCGAAGGCTGCCCGCTCGCCTCCAATTTCCTGTAGCGACATAATCGGCTGATAGACCGGAATGAGCAGCTTGCCGCGAATTAGGCCGTTCAAATATTGCAGCCGCATGGCGCGTGTTAAAGCTTCCTTCTGCTGCCCATATAATAGCGCTCGCTTTGAAGCTTCATACAGGCGGGAGACTGAGCTTCCGGTATCGCTGCGCTCTACCAAACCTACGCCTGCATGCAGACGCATATCCGACATGGGTCCAAACTCGGCCCCACTGAACCCCCGCTCGGCTTCCTCCTGCCATTTGCCTGCGGCTTGCAGCAAATTTCCCAGCAGCTCCTGCTGCTGCAAATCCGGCAAAGCCATCACAATATACAAATCATCGCCCATCCAAAACTTGTCCCGTACATGGGCAGCTGTTTCCGGGTTCGCATAAATCATCATCTCTATGTATAGCTTCCATCTCTTCATAAATGAGGGGGGCAGCTGCTCAAAGGTGCCTGCCGAATGTACACTGTGCCAGGATAAATAGATAACGCCAATATTTTCCGGCTTTTCATCCACTATAAGGTTGCTTCGCTGCACTATCGCTTGATGATGTCCCACGTCTCACTTCGATCCCCTCTGTAGCATTACTTTCTTGTGTGCAAAAAGCCATATCCTGCATGACATATACACTGCCTTTTTGCATCTTGGCACGCTTCTTGAGCTTCGCTGTTAAAGTGGATATGTGGCTTGGCGCCGTGCCGCCGGCAGCAAGCATTAAAGATAGGGACAAGGTTACCCCTTCCTGCTCCACAGTGTTGCCGTGACGATCCTCCACCATGCTGACCTCCACTCCACCGTAATACCTTTTCACCCCGCCGTCGAAACGTTCAATCAGCCTGGTGCAAACTTTTTCAGCATAAGAGGACTCCGTTACCATAATGAAATCATCACCGCCGATATGCCCGATAAAATCGCTCGCCATCCCGTATTCTTCCTTAATCCCGACTAGCGTATCCGCCAAAAAACGAATAAGCGCATCGCCTTGGCTAAATCCAAAGCAATCATTAAACCATTTGAAATAATCCAGATCCGCATAAATGACGGCGAACGGCTTGTCTCCCCTGCTCCTGCGAGCCAGCTCCAGCTGGATGCCCTCATTGCCGGGCAGACCCGTCAGCGGATTGGCTGATCTAGCCGCCTCCATGCGCAGCGTCGTAATGCGCTCCAGAATATCGCGAACCGTCGTTGCGCCAAACAGCTGGCCTCCCGCTGTAATGATAACGACATCATACAAATGGGAAATATCCCGTGCCATCGCCAGCTGAGATACATGCTCTATCGGCATGTCAGCGTCCACAATTAATGGCGATGCATTCATAATTTTTTCAACAGGACGAGTAGAATAAAGCGGCAGCCCATATTTCCCCGCTAGCAGCTCATGCAGCTTTTGCTTCATCAGCAGGCCGACGGGGCGCCCCTCCTCCTGTAAAATCACGCACTGCTCCTTGCCGTTCATATTGAAAAAATCGGCAATTTCCGTCACGCGCGCCTGCGCTGAAAACACGGGAAACGGCGCTGCCTGCTCACCAATGCTCATGCCTGGTGCAGCATAATAAGCGATCGCCGCTGCTTCCGGTTCAAGCGCAGCCGCTATCTCCTGCCGACTTTGCCTTTCTGCAAGCGCCATTGCTGCCGCTGTTTCCAGCCGCCTATCCGAATCCGGACTATTGTCCGCTTCCTCTGATTGCTTGCTTGAAACCCGCATGCTGTTCATTTCCGCTCGCCGCCAAGCTTCCCTAAGCGCTTTCCATGCGGCTTGCTCAGCCGCTTCATGGCTCTGCCCCGCAGGCGGATATGCGATCACATGACCTATAAAAACTGACTGCTCCCGGCTTGCGAGCGTATACAGCTCCGCTGCGCTGTCATTCATCGCCTGCTCAGATCCAAGCCTCGAGCCATTGCAGCCGAGCATAATGTAATATTCCTGTCCTAAGCTGTGCTTCCAGATCAGCCTGAACGCCCTCAACTGCCGCTCCCATGTCCTCAGCCATGTTTCGGGCAAGGCTCGTTCCTCCGTAAGCCGCATATATATGATGCCAATTCCCCCAAGCCGCCAGCTTTCCCTCATCACTTGGAGCAGTTCTATATGGATCAGACCAATTGCCATCTCGTCCATGCCAGGTCTCCCTTTAGTCTTGGTTGTTCTGCTTCTACCTTACCAGCCAAATGTGAGCAGAGTAACATATTCATGTAAACTATCTGTAAAGCACAAGACTTTTGCCCTAGATGCTGTTAGCATGCATGGGTGCTGCACCTACTTTTCAGCATATAAAAAAACAACTCCATACCGGCTTAACTTAGCAGGCAGAAGTTGTTGCTGGGGCATACGGGGTTCCCTTGTGGCTATGCTGAGAGCATGCATGCAAGGGGATCACCCGAAACGACCTGAAATATAGTCGCTCGTTTCTTTTTTGCTGGGATTCGTAAACATTTTCTCTGTATTTTCGAATTCCACCAGCTCGCCGGACAGGAAAAACGCCGTCTTGGCCGAAATCCTTGCCGCTTGATGCATATTGTGCGTGACAATAACGATGCAATAGTCCTGCTTCAGCTCCGTAATCAGCTCCTCTACCTTGGAGGTCGAAATGGGATCAAGCGCCGAGGCTGGTTCATCCATCAAAATAATGTCCGGCTTGACCGCAATGGAGCGGGCAATACATAGCCGCTGCTGCTGTCCGCCAGACAGCCTAAGCGCCGACGTATGCAAGCGGTCCTTCGTCTCTTCCCAAAGCGCCGCTTTGCGGAGCGATTCCTCTACCAGCTCATCGAGCTCACTTTTATTTTTGATGCCGTGGTAGCGCGGGCCAAAAGCAATATTTTCATAAATCGACTTGTGAAAAGGGTTCGGCCGCTGCCATACCATGCCGATGCGTCTGCGCAGCAGCACCACATCGGTTTTCGGATTGTTGATATCCTCATCGCCAATCCAGATCTCTCCGGTCATTTTGGCGTTCGGAATCAAATCGTTCATTCGGTTCAGCGTCCGCAAAAACGTCGATTTCCCGCAGCCGGACGGACCGATGAGCGCTGTAACCTGTTTATTTTCAAAATCGATCGATACATTTTTAACAGCCTTATTGCTGCCATAATAAACGCTTAAATCGCGTACGGATATGCCATTTTCAGCCATATGCTGCCATCCTCCTATTTCGTAGCGGTAAACTTGCGGTACATGAAGCGGCCGAGCCAGCGTGCGAGCAAATTAAACAGCAGCACCGTGATGACTAGTACAGCCGAAGCTCCAGCAGCAATTTCCGCAGCATCGGGAGCAAGTCCCTCGGAATTGATTTTCCAAATATGAACCGCAAGCGTTTCAGCCGGACGCAAAGGGTTAAGCGGAGATACCGGGCTAAATGGGTTCCAATCCGAAAAATCGAGTCTAGGCGAGCTCATCCCAGCCGTAAAGAGCAGCGCCGCCGCTTCGCCAAATACGCGGCCCGCAGCCAAAATCGTGCCCGATACAATAATCGGCAATGCGATGGGCAGCATGGTGGACGTAATCGTCTTCCACTTCGTCAAGCCCAGCGCCAGACTCGCTTCCTTCTGCTCTCTTGGCACGCTTTTGAGGCCCTGCTCCGTAATCCGCACCATCAGCGGAAGATTAAACACGGTCAGTGCAAGCGCACCCGCCAGCAAGGAAAAGCCAAGACCGAAATAATTGACAAGCATAAGCAAACCGAACAAACCAACAATAATGGAAGGAAACGAAGATAATACCTCAACGACAAGCCGGATAAAATCAGTCAGCTTGCTCGGCTTCGCATATTCACTCATATAGATGCCTGCACCAATGCCAATCGGAACGGTGATAATCATCGTGAGCACGAGCAGGAACAAGGAGTTGAACAGCTGCGGCCCAATGCCTCCGCCCGCTCTAAACGATTCAGGAGCCGAGGTCAGGAAGCTGAAGCTGATATGGCCTAGCCCGCGCACAAGAATGAAGCCGAGCAAGCCGATTAGCAGCAGCACGATGAATGCAGCTACGCAAATAATGACGGCTGTGGCCATTTTATCTACTGTTTTTGGTTTCATAGTTTAGACCTGCCTTCCAGCCAGCGTACGATAAATACGAAAACGAATGTCATGAGCATCAAAATCATCGCAAGCGACCACAAAGCATTGTTATGCGTGGAGCCAGCAGCCGTGTTGCCCATGCTGAGCGTAATAGCGCTTGTCAGCGTCGAAGCCGACTCAAACAGGGAGCGCGGCACGAAGGGCGCGTTGCCAATAACCATCTGTACAGCGAGCGCCTCGCCGAATGCCCGTGCGATACCGAGCACGACACCCGTCATAAGCGCAGGAAGCGTGGTCGGAATAACGACGCGATAAATCGTTTGCCAGCGTGTGGCACCTAGTGCGTAAGAGCCTTCCTTAAGTCCAGCAGGCAAGGAAGCGAGCGCATCTGTCGCAACCGTCGTCATCGTTGGTAAAATCATAATGGACAATACAAGCGCACCCGCAGCTACACCCAAACCTTGTCCAGGAAAAATATCACGGAATAAAGGCACGATGACGCTAAGACCGATAAAGCCGTATACGACGGATGGAATGCCCGCCAGCAGTTCAATAACAGGCTGCAAAAACTTGCGTCCAAATTTCGGCGTAATTTCAATCATAAAGATGGAAGCGCAAATGCTGAGCGGTGCCGCAAGCAATGCCGCAAGCAGCGATGTGCTGAAGGAGCCGAAGATGAACGGGAATGCACCGAAGGATGGGGGAGTTCCTTCCGGGCTCCATTTTAAACCGCCTAAAAGCTCAAATACGTTTACATGATCTTTGAAAAAGGTGCTTAGTCCACGGGAAGCGACAAAATACACCATCGCAATAATCGTCGCAACCAAAAACAGGACACATAAGGTTGTATATACTTTACCGACCCATTCTTCTACAAAATGGTTATTGCCCGCGGTACGGCCATTGCCCGCCGTTTTTTTCGGTATCGTTTGCGCCATAATAATCTCCTCTATACAGCCAGAAAGAGGCAGATTGCGAATCCGCCTCTTGTGCTGGCCTATGAATGATTAGCTACTACTTCTTAGTGATGTTGCCGTCGAGATCGCGAACGACTTGCATTTGGCTAGTTGGGATATAACCCAGCTCAACAACCAAGCCTTTTTCGTTTTGGATTTCTTCGCTCATCATGTATTCCAGGAAAGCTTTTGCTGCTGCATCAGGCTCGCCTTTTGTATACATGTGCTCATAAGCCCATACTGGATACGTGCCGTTTGCTACGTTTTCTACGTTAGCTGCTACGCCGTCATAGCTTACTGATTTAATGGAATCATCAAGGTAAGAAAGTGCCAGGTAACCGATAGCGCCTGGTGTTTCACCGATAATTTTCTTAACGGTACCGGACGAATCCTCTTGGATCGAGCCTTGAAGATCTTCAGACTTCTGGCCAAGTGCATATTTCTCAAAAGTAGCGCGAGTACCGGAGCTTGCTGGACGGTTTACGATTACGATTGCTGCATCGTCGCCGCCAAGGTCTTTCCAGTTCGTTACTTTGCCTGTGAAAATATCAATCAGCTGTTGCTTCGTCAGGTTGTCTACTTTTACATCCTTGTTCACAACTGCTGCCATAGCGACTACTGCCACTTGGTGGTCAACCAATTCTTTTGCTTTATCTGCATCCAGCTTCTCTTCCGCATAAACGTCGGAGTTGCCGATATTTGCTTGTCCTTCGGATACTTGCGTCAGGCCCGTACCGCTGCCGCCGCCTTGTACTTGAATTGTAACGCCGCTGTTTTTTTCCATAAACATTTTAGATGCTTGGTCAACCAATGGTTGAAGGGCAGAGGATCCTGTTGCAAGAATCGAGCCTGTTAGACCAGATGCTTCTGTTGATGGTTCAGCGGATGGCTCTGTCGATGGGCTGCTTGAGCTTGTTGTGTTGCCTGCTGTTGTACCTCCATTGTTTGCTTGGCCGCATGCAGCCAGTGTAAATGTCAGTACCATTGCCATAATCAACATCAAAGACTTCTTCATTTCTTATTTTCCCCTCTCAATACCTTGTTTGCTTCACAAGACCTATTGTAGATCGGGGGCATTAACCTAATGTTTTCTGTTTGTAAAATTATCAATTAAATCTCATAGATTTTTTCTATGAATGTGGATATGATATAGATAAAATGAAAGATTTCAGGAGGCAGCTCATGAGTTTGTTAAAAATGAAGTTAATGGTCCTCATCGATCGCTATAAACAGATCACAGCGGTGGCCAATGCCCTGCAAATCAAGCAGCCTACCGTCAGCTTTCATATGAAGAAAATGGAGGAGGAATGGGGCGTCAAGCTGTTCGAAATGCGGACGGGGAAAGTGCTGCTCACTCGCAATGGAAAGCTGCTGCTTCATTATGCTTCGCAAATTGACCAATTATATAGCGAGGCGGAGTCGAGGCTTGGTGCCATTCATGCGGCAGAGAAAAATCGTTTTGTGATCGGCTGTACGACTAGTACCGCCGCTTACCTTGCAAACAGCGCCGCAATGGGAAAGCTGCGGACACTTTCCGAAAGCCATGCCGCTATTATGTCCATCGCTGTTCATGATGAGGAGGAGCTTTATCAGAAGCTGCATCTGGGAACGGTTGACTTTATTATGTATGGGGAAGGAAAGCAGCAGGCTGATGGCGGCGAATTCCGCAATCAGACGATTGGCGCCTCGCCGCTCCGGGTTATTATTCCTCAGCAGCATCCTTTATATGCTTGGTCAGGAGAAATTTCATTGGGCTCCCAGCTCGAGAAATATGAGTTTGCCGAGCTTGCTGACAGCTCTGTCGCACAGCGCATTCATGAATGGAGCCGCAAGCACCAGTATTCCTTAACCTCGCATATGTCCTTCGGATCGGTGGAGCTGCTAATAAATACCGCCGCAGCCTGCGGGGACCTTGCTATATTGCCCGAATGCTTACTGCCGCAAGCGGCTAAGCTAGATGAGCTTGGTTTAAAGCTTGCTGCCCTGGACAGTGAGGCAGCCCGGTGGCCGATGATCGCCAGCTGGCGCAGCCAGCACTGGGATCAAGCTTTTATGCAGCAGGTGCTGGATAGCATCAGCTTATAACATTAAAAAAAGGCTCCATTTCCACAGCTGCGCGGAAACGGAACCTTTTTCACTAGGTTATGAGGCTAAACGTTCAAATCCGGTCTTGTGCCTGTCACAATGTAGACGACGCTCTCACCGATGTTGGTGGCGTGGTCGCCGAAGCGCTCCAGGTAACGGCCAACAAAGCTAAGCAGCGAGGATTGCGTAATGTTGCGAGGATTTTCCATCATTAGGGAGTAAAGCTCACGGGTAATTTGCCCGTACAGCGCATCGACCTGATCGTCATCCTTGGCCATTTTGTAAGCGAGGTCGACATTTTCTTGAATGAAGGATTGGATAGATTCCGTTGTCATCATTTGAACAATTTCGGCCATGCGCGGAAGATCGATGAGCGGTTTAATTAGCTCCTGCCCTTCCATGCGCAATACGACCTTGGCAATATCAACCGCCAGATCGCCCATCCGCTCCAAATCGCTGGCAATGCGGAAGGAAGATAAAATCCGGCGCAAGTCCTTCGCTACCGGCTGCTGCGTCGCAATGAGCTTTGCTCCAAGCTCCGTTACTTTCTCCTCCAGTTGATTGAGCGAAAGATCAGCGGCGATGACCTGCTGCGCGCGCTCTACATCAACAGCTTTTAGAGCCTCGATGGATTCGACCAATGCATTCTCAACAAAATTCCCCATCTCAATTACAAAATCATGAAGCTGCTCGAGGCCGTGGTCGAACTCCTTGCGTGTTGTCATCATTTTAATTTTCCTCCCAAATGATCAATCTTTACATGGAAAACGCATGAGCCCGCTTATTCAGCATTAGCCGAAGCGTCCGGAAATATAATCCTCCGTGCGCTGGTCGGACGGATTGGAAAAGAGCTTTTCCGTATCCGCATATTCAACAACTTCGCCGTTCAGGAAAAATACCGTTTGGTTGGATACCCTAGCCGCCTGATGCATATTGTGAGTGACCATAACAATCGTATATTTGTCCTTCAGCTCCTGGGTCAGCTCTTCGATTTTCAAGGTAGAAATCGGATCAAGCGCCGAAGTCGCTTCATCCATCAGCAAAATATCCGGGTTAACCGCAATCGCTCTGGCGATACAAAGCCTTTGCTGCTGACCGCCCGATAAGCCCAGTGCCGAGCGCTTCAAGGAATCCTTCACTTCGCCCCACAGCACCGCAGATTTCAAGCTCGTTTCTACAATTTCATCAAGCTCTTTTTTGTTTGTAATGCCGTGCAGGCGCGGACCATAAGCCACATTATCATAAATCGACTTTGGAAAAGGATTCGGCTGCTGGAACACCATGCCGATTTTACGGCGCAGCGCTTCTACCTCCACCTCGTTAGAATAAATATTTTGCTTGTCAATGATAATGCTGCCTTCGATCCTCGTTCCTTGAATCATGTCATTCATCCGGTTAAGCGTCCGCAGCAAGGTTGATTTGCCACAGCCGGAAGGTCCGATAAAGGCGGTAATCGCCTTAGCCGGAATCGTAAGCGATACGTTCTTCAGTGCGTGGAACGCCCCGTAATAAAGATTCAGCTTGTCTATGTTAATTAGCGCTTCCAAACGTTCTCCTCCTTATTGCTTTCCATTGCCCGTTTACCCCTTATTTATGGGTTGTATGTGATTCATGCCGCAACTAGTCTGTTCCGTTCTAGAAGTGTGGTGAAAAAGAGACTGCACTGCACGAAAAGCTTGGCTTACGATCGCCATTACCCTTGAATTTCTTTGAATAAGCTATTAAATGGAGAAATTCAAGGGTAAAAACGAACGCTACCGCTTCTCCAGCTCAAGCTTTCCATTCCGTTACGCCTTTCCCACCACGCTTCTATATGTTACAGACTGTTTGTAAATCTTATATTGCATTTATGTTAACGTAGTGTTAAAAGTAGACGTTTTATGAATGAGTGCTCCTTTGGAGGCTGCTCATTTCTTGTGCGACGTGCTGCACTTGCAAATAAGCCTGCTCGGACAATGCCCCAATTTGCCCGGCATTGCCGCGATTTTCGGCTGCCGCATGAAACAGGCTATTGAATGCGCCTTCTACCTCATGCACATGCGCTTCGCTAGACGCCGTCTCCAATCTGCCGTTTTTCGCCAGCTGCGCCGTTTGTTCGATTTCATGGATAATCGTTTGAATAAGCGATGTAATCGTACCTGCTGATGTTTTCGTCTGGTTCGCCAGCTTCATCACTTCGCCAGCCACGATTGCAAAGCCTCGCCCATGCTCGCCAGCCCGCGCCGCTTCAATGGAAGCATTGATCGCCAGCAAATTGCTTTGTTCTGCCAGCTCCTTAATCAGCCCCGACACCTTGCTAATCGAACCAGCTTCCGCCTGCAAGGCACGCATTCGCTCCTCCTGAAGCTGGGAGTTGGCCGCGATGGAAGCGAATGCCTTCGTTACGTTATCCAGCTCGTTTTTCCCCTTCAACGTCAAATCGACCATCACGACTGAAAGCTCCTCGCCTTCCTCCGTGGAGCCTCGTACGCTCTGAATCGCTGATTCGATCTCCTTTACGCGCTCTTCTGCAGATCGAATCGTCCTACGCTGTGCCAGCTCCGCTTCTTCCTGCAGCCTTTTGGAAAGCTTCAGCAAATCGGCAACCGTCAAGACGCCGGTGAATTTGTCTGCATCCGTCACAAGCACGCAATCATAGAGTACTTTCTCCTGACGATTAAGCGCCCGCTCAATAAGATGGTCCGGGGCACTTTCGAAGTCAATAATAAGCGGAGCTGCATCCATCATGACGGTTATAGGCTTTTCATAATATAAATCCGCACTAAAACGATGGCCCAGCTTTAGAAAAAAACGATTCCGCATCATGAGTCCCTTCACTCGATCAACAGCGTCACAAACGACGACACATTCCGATTCGGGATGCTGCTTGAAGACCGCTATCGTCTCTTTGCAGGTCCGCTCCTCCCGCACAATCGGCGCCTGACGAATAAAATCGGCAAGCCGAGCAGCCGACTGCGACGGAGCGCCTGTCTGCTTTCCCGAACCGGCAGCCTCCGCCGTTAAGACGTTTTCTGCCTGCTGCTCTGGATGCTTGGCTTCTAATTCGTCCATTTCCAGCTTCATATCCATCGGATGCGCTAGCTCAGCAGTCGTCATTGGTCATCATCCTTCCGTAATTCCTTCTTCCTTCACTATAGGTCTTTAGCATCAACGGAAATACTTTGCTATGTTAACGCAATGTCAAATTAGACCAAGCCCGCTTCTCGGAAATTCCACTTTGAGGAAAAGGAGGCAATCGCAAACAGCTGAAGCTGTCCTTTGGCGGCAAAGCTTCCGTTTCGCGATGAAATATAAGCCCATTTATAAGTGTGATACTTATAAATGGGCTTATATTTCAAAAAAACCGCTATTCACGCTGCTGAATGAGCAGGCGAATAGCGGTTTTTGGACAGAAATTAAATTTTAAACTGCGATAGTTTTTCCAGCAGCTCCTGAACCATATGGTCCAGTGACTCGGCCGCCGCCGAGATTTGCTGCATCGATGCCAGCTGCTCCTCGGAGGCCGCTGCGACATTATGGGAATTGGATGCCGTGTCGCCCGCTATAACCGCCATTTGTTCAACGCTTGCGGTCATTTGCTGCGAGCTCGCATTCATCTGCCCAGCCGCTGCTGAAACCTCTTGAATCTGGCTGCTGACTGCGCTCATTTCATTCATTATCGCATTGAACAGCTCGCCGCTTCCTTCTACCGTTTGCGCGCCGCTCGCCACTTCTTTAGAGCCTCTTTGCATCGTTTGCGCCACATGATCCGTATCGCTGCGGATGCCATCCACAAGCTGTGATACTTGATCCGCTGCCTGCTTCGTCTGCTCCGCCAGCTTGCGCACCTCCTGCGCTACTATGGCAAAGCCCCGTCCATGCTCGCCTACCCGTGCAGCCTCAATGCCGGCATTCAGCGCAAGCAGATTCGTTTGTACGCTGATCGCTGTAATTAGGCCCGTCATCTGACCGATTTGGGCCGAGCGTTCATTAAGCCGTTCAATCGCTGCTTCCGTCTCCGTAACCGAATGCTGGATTTGGCCCATTTGCCGGACGGCCTCCTGCATCAATTGATAACCATCCGCTGTCTGCAGCGCGACACCATTCGCCGAGGAGGCTACCTGATCGCTCGATTCAGCTATGCGCTGAACATGGCTGGACATCGCATGCATCGCTTCTGCGGTGCCGCCGGCATGCTGATTTTGCGTCTCGGCATCCATCGCTACCGTCTGAATCGATTCGGCAATCGTCTCGGACGCTTTGCTCGTCTGATCAGCGCTAGCCGTCAACTGCTCCGACGTTTCACTTACGGCTACCCCGAGATTCGTCACGAGCTGGAACATGCCCCGCAGCTTCTCCGTCATCCTATTAAAGGAGGCAGCCATCTGGCCTAGCTCATCCTGCTGTTTAATGGCAATCGTCTGGGTGAGGTCGCCCTCGGCCATTTTTTCAAGTCCTATATTAAACCATTTCAGCTTGCGAATGACCATAAAGCGGATCAGGAGAGAAATAATAACACCCAATAAAATCATCGAAGAACAGGCAATAACCAGCGATGCCGTGCGACTGGCATTAAAATCTTCAAATATTGCTGCTTTAGGAACGACGCTCTGGCTATACCAAAATTGATTGCTTCCCGGCAGCGCTATCGGCTCAAACAGCCGCATAACTTCGTCGCCATTCGTATCCGCCGTGTATCCCGAATAACGCGTACCTCTCATCACATCATCTAGAAGCGCCTGCTTCCCTTCATTATCCGCGAAAGCCTCATTCAGTGCTGCCGTATCATTCGGATTTGCCAAATAATTTCCTTTTTCACTAATCAGGGATACATAACCGCCCATTGGCGAATACTCGGCTGCCGACTTTTGGAAGCTCTCAATGGATAAGTCTGCTCCGACTATCCCTAGGAAGCTCCCGCTTTGATCCAATATAGGAACAACAATCGATGTAATAAGCGTCTGCTGACCGGCTACATTATAAAAATAAGGATCAACGTACGTTGTTTTTTTCGATTGCTTGGGCAGCAAATAATAGTCTCCCGCCCCTTCCACCGTATAATCCGAAAGCGGATTGATTGCCGTTCCACTGCCGTTACGGAAAACATAAGGAATAAAACGGCCTGTTTTATCATCGTATGTCGAGTAGTTACTATTGGCCTCGTCTTCTTGGTCAAAAGCATCGGGCTCCCATAACGTATAATATGCCAGCACACGTGGATCATTTTCGACCATGGTTTGCAGCATTTCAACGACTTTTTGACGCGATAGCTGTTTTTCACTTCGCGTTTCCTTCAGGATAAGCATCAGATTTTCCAATTTTGCTTCGGTTGCCGTAAGCTCACGCTGTATCGACATCACAAATTCAGTTCCGGCCAACTGTGCTTCCTGCTCACCCTTCGTCACAGCAAGCGACTCCAGTTGATTAATATTCAGCACATTCATTACAGTAAAAATGACAAGCAAGCAAATGACCACACAGGATACCAATTTAACCGTCAAAGATAAATGCAGCTGCTTCCTTCTCAAGCTACCCACTCCTCCATACAAAACAACATGAATCGTTAATCGTCAATATGCCTATATTTGATTATAGGTATTTAGAACTATATTCAACTTTCCGATTATTTCAAAACTCAATAAAGCGTTTTCCAGCACAAAAGAACCGCGAACGAGGTTCGCGGTTCTCTCATCATTTTGAAACGATTAACGAGATTTACGTTTTAAAATCCGAACATCATACGCAGCAAGTGTCAGTGCAGACTCCGCTTGACCACCATTCAAAACATCCTCATAGGAATGGCCATCGAGCACTACCTGCTGCTCTTGCGGCGTGAAGTTGGATACGAATACATAGTCTGACTCCCCATCGCCACGCAGCTGCGCAGTCACGCCTTCAGGAAGCTCGGTATCGAGCACTTTGCGAATGCCCTCCTGCTCCACAAGCGTCTTGAAGAAATCTGTGAAAAATGGTTCTTTGTTGCGGGAAGCTACATAATACGCTTTCCCCTTGCCCAAGCGGTTCACCGTCAATGCCGGACGGCCAGCATAGAAATCTTCGCCGTATACGGCCAGCGCCTCTGCCCCTTCCAGGTGAATAAGGTCGCACAGCTCATGCGCTTCGTACTCGCCGGACAAGCCCAGCGCATTGCCTTCCGTCATGACTACGCGATTCGTCTCGCCGTCATGAAGGGAATCGATTTCCTCCGACCAGATGCCGAGCGTTTTGCGAAGCGGCCCTGGGAAGCCTGTCAGGAAGCATAGATCGCTTTCGTTCACGATGCCGGTCCAGTAAGTCGCAATAAACGTGCCGCCATTTTCAACAAACTTCTCAATAGCCTCGCCCACACCTGGACGCACCATGTACAGCATAGGCGCGATCACGATTTTATATGAATCCAAAACGCATTCGGAATCGATAATATCCACCGGAATACCTAGCTCCCAGAACGGACGGTAATGCTTGCGCGCCGTCTCCTCATAATGAATGCCGCAGTTGCGCGGCCCTTGGGAGTCTTTAACCGCCCAGCGGTTTTCCCAATCATAAATAATCGCGACTTCCGGCTTCACCGTTGTCCCTACGACTCCCCCAAGCTGTGTAAGCGCATGGCCTACATCCGTTACGTCTTTAAATACGCGGGTATGCTCATGTCCGACATGGTCAACGACCGAGCCGTGCAGCTTCTCGCTGGAGCCGCGGCTTTTGCGCCATTGGAAATATTGCACCGTATCCGAGCCATGGGCAACGGCCTGCATGGAAGAAAGCAAATGCATCCCCGGCTTCTTCAGCTTGCTGACCGGCTGCCAGTTCGTCATGCTTGGCGTGCTTTCCATCAGCATAAATGGCTTGCCGCCTTTGAGCGAGCGGAAAATATCATGGTTGAAGCCGATCCAAGCCGCAAGCTCGCTATCGCTCTCCAGGCTGTGCCAAGTTGGATAAGCATCCCACGAAATCATATCGAGCATATCTGCAAACTTCCAATAATTAAGCCCTTCAAAGTCGAGCATAAAATTAGTTGTAATTGGCAGCTCCGGGTTGATTGCGCGAAGCGGCTCCATTTCCTTGCGGCAGAAGTCCACTGTCTGGTCAGTAACAAAACGCATCCAGTCCACATTCATGCCGTGAACCGCCCGTTCTCCGCGCCGCGTTGGCGTATCGACTTGGCTCCAATCGGTATACGTATGGCTCCAGAACGTCGTCCACCAAGCATCGTTCAATGCCTCAAGTGTACCATAACGCTGCTGCAGCCAGCCGCGGAACGCCTCTGCACACAGATCGCAATGGCATTCGCCGCCGAACTCATTGGAAATATGCCAGCCAATAACAGCCGGATGGCTGGAATAACGCTCAGCAAGCTTCGTATTCATCATTTGCACTTTCTCGCGGTAGACCGGAGAGGAAAAGCAGTGATTATGACGTGCGCCATGCAGATTGCGAATGCCGTTCTCATCTACACGGAGCACTTCCGGGTATTTAGATGACATCCAGGCCGGTCTCGCTCCGCTCGGCGTTGCAAGCAGCGCATAAATGCCGTTGGCCGCAAAGCGGTCGAGCAATTGATCCATCCACTCAAAAGTGAAGACGCCTTCCTCAGGCTCCAGTGCAACCCAGCCAAAAATGCCAACCGACATGACATTGCTGTGCGACAATTTCATTAAACGAATATCTTCCTCCAGAATATGAGGATATTTAAGCCACTGGTCCGGATTATAATCCGCGCCATGAAGCATTTGGGGAATTTTCGAGCTGATTGGTGGAAATTTGCTGCTCATCTGTGTAACCTCCTGTAATAGCGGCATTCGTTTGACGAACGCTCATTCTTTAACTATATTCATATTATATATTTCGTTTTATCGAAACTAAATCTCACAATATTCTTATCTCTATAAAAATATGAAACAGGATGTGCAGCATATGGATACAATCGCATTCCCGCTTGTAACGGATACCGAGCTTGCGCTGCCGCTTTACGTCGACATAATCGGACATTGGGGCAATCAGGAGACGATCGATCGCATGAATGGCTTTCCCCACTATCAATGGCTGCAGGTTGCATCTGGGGAAGGCGAGCTTATTATCGGAGAAAAAAGCTATTCGGTGAAAAATGGCCAAGGCTTCTGCCTGTTCCCCGGAGTGCCGCATCGTTATTATGCAACCCGCGAGCCGTGGGATGTGCATTTTGTCAGCTTTGGCGGCAGCCTGTGCGAAACGTTGTTTGAGCAGGCCGGCATCACTGAATCCGGCGTCTATGCAACAGCAGATGGAGAAGTATTAATTTCACATATGCGCAGCATATATGCCATGTCGCAGTCGGACCGTCCTTTTCTCGGTCTGGAATGCTCGAAGCTGCTCTATGCGATGCTGCTTGATCTGCTGAAGGTCGTTCGTGTCAGCTCCCATTCGGCGCATCAAAGCCTATCGCGGCTCCATCCCGTCATTCAATATATTGAAGCGCATGCGGGCAGCCTCATTACGATTGAGGATTTAGCAGGTGCGATTAATGTAACGCCGCAATACTTATGCCTTTTATTCAAGAAAGCGATGCGCATGCGGCCGATGGAATACGTCAACCGTGAGCGAATCAGCCGCAGCAAGCAGCTGATGTTCCGCGAGAGCACGCTGAAAATGCAGGAAATCGCCAAGCTGTCCGGCTTCGACAGCGCCAGCTATTTCAGCTCCGTCTTCAAACGGCTGGAAGGCGTCGGTCCCGAACAGTTTAAAAAAATGCACGGCATGCGATAAACCGCCTATTCGCATAACGCTCGCTGGGACTAGAAGCTTATTAATCGCTGAACAGAGGCTTAGTAAAGGCTTGGTACTGCGCCTGATTGGCTTGTTCGCCTTGCATCTCCACTTATGCGGCTGGCTATCTAGCAGACTGCACGGCATGTTATAATGCCAGCATCTGCTTTATTTAATATGTTGTGACAAGCGGTTGTTTAGAAAGGAATGAAGAGGATGTTGAATAAACCTGCGATTTTTGAGGAAATCGATCGTCATAGCGAGGGCTTCAAGGCAATTTCCCGTTCCATTTTTGCAAATCCGGAGCTTGGGCATGAGGAATTTAAAGCCTCAGCAGCGCTGTGTGCGGAGCTTGAGCGTCAAGGCTTTAGCGTTGAACGGGGCACGCTTGGACTGGCTACTGCTTTCATCGCTACCTATGATACAGGCAAGCCTGGCCCTGTTTCCGCTTTTCTTTGCGAATACGATGCTTTGCCGGAAATCGGCCATGCCTGCGGCCATCACCTCATCTGCATGATGAGCATTGGAGCTGCGGTCGGCTTGAAATCGGTTTTAGAAGCGGGAAGCATTCGCGTCTATGGTACGCCTGCGGAAGAAACGAAGGGCGCCAAGGTACCGATGGCAGAAGCTGGCTTGTTCGATGATTGTGATTTCGCCCTGATGGCGCATCCTTATCATACGTTTGAAAAATCCGGCGAATCGCTGGCGATGGACGCTGTGCAGTTCGAATTTACGGGAGCGGCTGCACATGCGGCTGCAAGCCCCTATGAGGGGATTAATGCACTTGATGCAGTTATCCAGCTGTTCAACAGCGTCAATGCCTTGCGCCAGCAAACCCGCAGCGATACGCGTATTCACGGCATTATCGACAATGGGGGCAAGGCGCCCAACATTATCCCTGACTATGCCTCGGCGAAATTTTATATTCGCTCGGCTTCGCGCACGTATACGAACGAGTTGACGGCAAAGGTGCTTCGCTGCGCCGAAGGAGCCGCCCTGCAAACCGGCTGCGAGCTGCGCACGAACAATTATGAGCTGTCTTATGATGAGCTGCGCACGAATGAGGCGCTGTCAGAGCAATTTTCCGCCAACCTGATTGCGGCAGGCATTCAGCCAAGCGAAATTCAAATTGGCAAAGACCATGGCTCGGTCGATCTCGGCAATGTGTCCACGCACTGCCCAGCCATTCATCCTTATGTGAAAATCGTCGAGGATCGCCTGCTGCTGCATACGGAAGGATTCCGGGACGCAGCTATTACAGAACGGGCGCTGGAGCGTATGATCTTTGGTGCGAAAATGCTCGCTGCCACAGCTGCGGATGTATATAGTGATCCAGCTTTGCTGGCACGGATTAGAGCAGAGTTTGAGCAGCAATCGTTAAATTTGAATTAAGTTGGTAACATAAGCAGCGGCAGAGCAAGACTTGAAAAGTAAAGTCTTAGACTGCCGCTACAGTCATTTCATTTACATTCTCCGATAGCTTAATGATCGAAATCGGCTACACAGGTTTGCCACCAAAATGCTGTTGAACCTTCGAATAATCATATAACTTGGTTAGAACTCGTACTGAAGCGAAAGATTAGCTTATCACCATCTTCAGGATGATGTCCGAGCTCTTCGGAGTAATTCCCATTGGTACAAGTGTTAAGAGTCTTGCGCCAGAAATGTTTGGCACGTTCGTTTCGATCGGTGGGATTCGTTTGCAGTTCCCAATTTCCTGGCATTTTTTTAATAATCTGCCGAAATGCTTCTTCTCCGATGCCCTTGCCTCGATAATTACGTAATAGGAAGAACTCATTCATGTAATAATGGATAGAGGGAGGACATGGTGTGAAAGGCGGAGTCGCAACAAAAGCAAGACCCGCAGGTAGATGATCCACTGTGATAAGATACGGGAATAATACGTTCGGGTGCTCCCACCAAATATCAAACACGCGATTTTGTTCAGTCAAGGTACGGGTATCATCATTTTCAAACACTCCATAACGATTAATTTTGTGTTTCCACACTTCGGATAAATCATGCAAATATAGAGGGTAAATGTTATTGATAATAAACTTCTCCTCTACACCGCATAGTCGAACAGTAACCTTTAATTGATTGATTTCATTATTAATGCGATCCACTTTGCAGCCCCTCCGGTTTCGATACTCTCAATGCTTGATATTAGTGAAATCACTGGTATGACTAATACCATGATTCTTTCCTAGCCTCATTATAGAGTGGCTATCGAAACCTTTATAGGCAGAGAATTCGTCCAATCATTTCTTACCTAACAAAAGGCTCGTGTTGGGTTTAACCAACGCGAGCCTTTTGTTAGGCTTTCGTATTATAAACAATCTTCTTAATGCTCTCATGTGATAGACAAAAGGAGCTCGCGAGCTCATCCACCGTTATGCGCTGCTGGAAAAGCTTCCGAATCTCTGCGTTTCGGTTCATAAGAAATTCACGATGTCCTGAAACATGTCCCCACTTTTTTCTACTTCCTTTGGGTGCGGGGATGTACAGCGTCTTGCCTTGTATATATTTTTGAATTTCACGAAGTAAATTTTCTGGTAAAACGTCACTTGCTGAAACATAGTTTTTCATTGGCTTCGCCCCTTCCTCATATTAGCGATGGAAAGTTGCAAAGCCTACATGACATACGATGTTTTAACAGCCTTTTGTCGTTAACGTCTTGTTATACGGTAATAATAGGCTCCATGCAAACAACCGCGTCACTGTCATATAGACTTTGCATGGAGCGAGCCTCGAAACTTCGCATCGGCAAGCCTTCACGAAGCATGGTTTGACTAACATCCTTCATAACGATATCCCTCTTTTCCAATAAAATATGCTTTGTTAAAATTATTTCTTCATGATGTGGATGAATTCCTTTTACATTTCTGCATATAAATCCTTCACTAGAACGACTACTTCAGCTCCGGAATTACATATTTCGGCTCGCGTCCATATAGGCCGTCTACCAGATTGCGGGCGGCAAGCATCGCCATATTGAATCTCGTCTGATGAGTAGCCGAGCCAATATGCGGCAGCAGCACCGCATTGTCGAGCTGGAGCAGCGGATTATCCGGCGTAACCGGCTCTTTTTCAAAAACATCCAGCCCTGCGCCCCGTATCGTGCCGCTTCGCAGTGCCTCTACGAGCGCCGCCTCATCAACCGTCTCCCCTCGCGAGCAGTTAATAAAGATGGCACTGCGCTTCATCCTTGCAAATTGCTCCTTGCCAATCATATGCTTGGTCTCCAGCGTTAGCGGCGTCATCAGGACGATGAAATCGGACTCTTGAAGCAGTTGATCAAGCGAGCTGTACTGAACGCCAAGCTGCTGCTCAACGTCTGGCTTGCGGGAACGATTGTAATAGCTGACGTCCATATCAAAGCCGTATTTTGCACGTTTAGCAATCGTTTCACCGATGCGCCCCATACCAATGATGCCGAGCTTGGCGTGATGAACATCAATGCCAAAGGTGGATGTGCCGATGCCGCGCTTCCACTGGCCTGCGCGGACGAGCCTGTCAAGCTCCGCTACCCGGCGGGCAGCAGCGAGCATGAGCGCCATCGTCAAATCTGCCACCGTATCGTCTAGCACGTAGGGCGTATGTGTACCGATTATGCCGCGCTTCTTCATCGCATCCAGATCATTATGGTTGTAGCCAACGGAAATGTTGCTGACTACTTTCAGCTTCGGAGCAGCCGACAGCAGTCGCTCGCTGATCGCATTGCCCGCAGCAAGCAGCCCTTCCACTTCGCTAATTTCTTGCGCCAGCTCCGCGCCGGTAATCCCTTGCTCGCCCTCCCACATCCGGGTATCGCAATGCTCATCGAGGTATTTTTTCACCTCTGGGGGTATTTTGCTCGAAATAAATACTTTTGGTTTCATGTTATAATCCTCCATTTTCCAGAATTCATGATGTTCCTGCTTTCCTGCTCTTGCCTTTCAGCTCTATCCCCTCTACAATAAATCATATTGCCTCCCGGTACCAACAATCGATTTCGTTCCCTGAAGGAGGAGCAGCCTTGGAAGCTTTTAACGAGCAGGTTCCTTACGAGAACCCGTTGCTTTCTATCCGAATTTTTCGAACACAGCGCTCGACCAGCGAATTGATCAAATGGCATTATCACAAACAGCTGGAGCTCATCTATATTATAAAAGGCAGTCTCAAAATCGATATAGAAGACGACAGCTTTGATCTTGAAAGCGGAGACATTGTCGTGCTCGGCTCAAGCCAGCTGCATCGCGACCGTAATATTGGCAAGCTGGACTATATTGTGCTGCAATTTAATCTCGAGGATTTTTTCGACAACAGCACCATTCCTTATATCCGCTATTTTTCCGAGACGGAAAATCCACTGAGCCGCGCCAATTATATTTTTCGTGAAAATAAAGCCATCCGGCAGCAGGCAAGCGAAGCGATTACTAAGCTGCTGCATGAAGCAACCCATAAGGAAACCGGCTATGAAATCGCCGTCAGCATCCAGATCAAGCAGCTGCTGCTGCTGATGCTGCGCGGCGATAGCCAGCGCATCCTTGCCAGGCAGGATGATTTTGACCATATCCGGCTCAAGCCTGTCCTCGACTACGTCGAAAACAATTTGGGCGAGCGCATTCAGGTGGAGGACATGTGCCGAATTGTGAATATGAGCTATTATTATTTCGTTAAGTTTTTCAAAAAAACGATTGGCCTTTCCTTCACCGAATACGTCAATTACCGCAAAATCAAGTGGGCGGAGCGTATTTTGCTCACGAAGGATTTAAGCATTGCCGACGTAGGCGAGCGGATTGGCATGCCGAATATGGCCCATTTTTATAAAACCTTCAAAAAATACAACGACTGCTCCCCCAAGCAGTTCCAGCGCAAAATGCTGGAATGGGACCGCAGCTAAAGCTAGTAGCTTCTCTGATTTTAGATTCCCATTTTCGTCTTCGTTTGCTACGCACTTACTTTGTTGCTCTTTGTCTTTTACTCTTTGTCTTTTTCTCTTGTCTTTTACTCTTTGTCTTTTTCTCTTCGGTTTTTGCTCCTCCTGCTCTACAGACTTTGCATTTTTTATTGTTTTTTAGGAGGAGCGAGGAGAGGAGGGGCTGATGTGGAGAGGAGTGAAAGGATTGAGCTGGAGAAGCGAAGCGTTCGCTTTTGCTGCCAGATTTCTTCGATGCGGAGCATTGTTAAGAGAAATCTGGCAGCAATGGCGATCGGAAGCCAAGCCTTTCACGCAGCGCAGCACAGCCTATCCTCACCGAGCCGCCGCGCGCGCCCTAACGAACGATAAAAAAAGCTTGTCCACCTTAACTTTTAGGTGTGACAAGCTTTTTGTGCATAACGAGCTTATAGCCGACGCCGCGAATCGATTCGATTTGCACCGACTGCTGTCCAAGCTCCAGCTTTTTGCGAAGCGAGCTGACATGCACATCTACGGTGCGCTGACCGCCAATGTAGTCAAAGCCCCACACAACATTCATGAGATCGTCGCGCGTAATAACCATGCCTGGCCGCTGGACAAGATACAGCAGCACTTCAAATTCCTTCGGACGCAGCGGAATCGATTCCCCATCCAGCACGACCTCATACTTATCCGGATAGATCGACAGCTCGCCCGCTGTAATGATCTTTTCTGTCGTTTCAGGCATCATGTTATCGTCCTGAAGCTGAGTCCGGCGCAGCACCGCAGATACGCGCGCCAGCAGCTCGGCAACGCCGAACGGCTTAGTAATATAGTCATCCGCACCATGCTTCAAGCCTTGCACGACTTCTTCCTCGGCATTGCGGGCTGTCAAAATAATGACCGGCGTCCGCAGGCCATTTTGACGCAGGCGATTTAAAATGTCGAAGCCGTTCATTCCCGGCAGCATAATATCCAAAATAATAAGATCGAAGCTGCGCTGCAGCGCCGTTTGCAAACCTTCTCCACCATGATCGGCGACCGTAATTTCGTAGCCTTCCTGCGTCAAATTGTATGACAGAAGCCTAGCGAGTGTCGGTTCGTCTTCAATGACAAGCACTTTATGCGACATGGTAACCTCCAGCATTATTGCATTTATTCAACCCTATTCTAACATGAAATTATATAGAAGTGGTAAACCTTTTGCGCTAAGCGTGAAACCGCTACTGTTGAAGCACCGGAAGCTCAATAATAAATGTCGTTCCACGGCCCACTTCGCTCGTAACCGTTATCGTTCCTTTATGCAGCTCAATCAAATGCTTAACGATCGACAAGCCAAGTCCCGTGCCGCCTGAACTGCGCGAACGCGCCTTGTCCACCCGGTAGAAGCGCTCAAAGATGCGCGGCAAATCCTTCTTCGGAATGCCGATTCCCGTGTCGCTGATACGTATGCGGATATGGTCTTCGTTTATGCCTTCCATTTTCACGTTCACCCGCCCGCCCTCTGGCGTATAGTTGATGCCGTTCGAAAGCAAATTCATTACAATTTGCCGCAGCCGATCTTCATCCGCTTCCATATATAGGCCTGCTTCCAGGTCCATTTTCAGCTCAATCACCTTGCGCGATGCCTCCGCCTCCAGCAGCTTGAGCGTTTTATCCATAAATATATCCATATTGACCGGTGAAAAATAAAGCGGAACTCGCCGCGACTCGATTTTTGACAGCTCCAGTATATCCCCGATCAACCGGTTCAAGCGATCGCTCTCGTCAAAAATAATTTGCAGAAACGAACGTGACGTTTCCGCATCATCGACAGCTCCTGCGATCAGCGTCTCTGCGAAGCCTTTAATCGCTGTAATTGGCGTTTTCAGCTCATGCGATACATTCGCTACGAACTCACTGCGCATCCGCTCCAGGCGGCGAATAGCTGTCACATCCTGCAGCACGAGCAGCATGCCCTCATATTCCTCTCCCTCTTGCTCAATCGGCACCAGATTCAGCTCCAGCAGCCGCTCCTCGGGAAAATAGAACGTAACCTCCTCGCGGATATGCTCGCGAGTTTCCAGCCCCTCTTGAATCATTTGAGCCAGCTCAAATTGCTGCTTGCCTTCGGCGTAATGGCGCCCTACGAGCTCGCGTGCCGAGAAGCCGAGCAATTCCTCTGCATGCCTGTTCATCAGGACGAAACGTCCGGTACGGTCGATCATGACGACGCCGTTGATCATGTTGTCCAGCACGCTTTCCAGTTGACTTTCATTTTGGCGGATTTGCGTCATTTGCACCTGCAGGCTGTCCGCCATGGCGTTAATCGCATTGCCAAGCTCGCCAATCTCATCCTGCTTGGCTACTACCACGCGCGCCTGATAATCCATATTTTTAATCCGCTTCGCGACGCTTGTAATTTGCTCAAGCGGCCGCGTCAGGCTGAGCGCAATGCGGTAGCTGACAAAGGCAGCAGCCAAAAACAGCAGCAGCAGCCCGCCGCCAATAACCGTCCATACGTTGCGGATGCTTTGCTCGACTTCACTTAGACTCATGGCCAATCGGATCACATTGGAGTTCGGATTGCTGCTATCGGTCAATATCGCCACATACAGCAGATTCTGATGCAGCGTATCGCTTTCCCTGATCGTTCGTCCAACGCCGTCCTCGCGCGCTTCGACTATCTCCGAGCGGCTGTTGTGATTGTCCATCGTGGACACTTCATGATCCGAGTCGCCTACTACGACGCCATCACCGGAAATAAACGTAACTCGGGCGCCGGTGAAGCCTTTGAGACTTTTTGCTTCCTCGGTAAAATAAGGCTCCACCTCGCTCAGCGTGCCCTGCTTCCACTGCATTTTCGCCAAAATGATGTGCATTTCCCGTACCATATTATCTTCCAACGCACTAATATGATTTTGCTTAAACGTATTTGCCATAATAAGTCCGGCCGCCGTAACGGATAATGCAATCATTAAAATCATAATAATCGTCAGCCGATTTCGAAAGCTGTTCACGCCAACCACTCCTCGTGTTCTTTGCACTCGTTTATTATAAATCTGGGGGACTAGGAACTTCGCTGCATGAAAGGTATATCTTCCGATCGCTGTTGGATTTGATTTTCCTGAATAATAAAGTCTTTATCAGTAGAAAACCAAATCCAAAGGCGAGCACTTCGTTTCTCCAGACATACCTTTCATTCCACTTGCCTTGTCCACCAGATTTCTAAAAAATCTTATCCATCCTGAACATCTTATCATACAGATATAGAAAAATGGCACCCGCATTTTTCACAAAAAAATCCCTGTAGGGCTGCGGTGAGGAGCTTATCTTTACAGATAAACTTGCCCACTGCAAGCCCTATAGGGATTATGCCTCGCTTTTCAACTCAAGCTAAGGCCGTTTAACGAAAATATTTTGTTTTTGTAAATTCCATTAACAAAGCCTTTTCATACCTTTAATATCCAAATACCTTCAAAGATTTGAGTCCAGTTAGCACCGACTCATCGCCAGGAATAAGCACGCGAATTTTATTCGTCTTCACCGGCGTAAAGCTCGTTTCATTGTCTTCATTCGCCTTCAAGCCAAGACCCGATGCTTCCGCTACGTCAAGCCATTGCTCGCCGTCCCAATATTGAACGGAATATTGCTCCGGCAGCTTAATCGTACCTTCCCCATCGTTCCAATGAACACGAATGCTGCTAATCGTATAGTCTTGGGCAAACTCGTATTGCGCCCATTGAACAGGCGCTTCAACAGCCTCTGAAGCAGGAGCAGGAACACTCGGTGCCTCGGTTGCTGAAGGAGCTTCCGCACTTAGTGCGACAAGCTGCAGCAGATGCAGCCCAACTGCCGCTGCTGGTGTCACCGCACCAGTACCAGGCTGGCCCTCTGCCTGTTCACCGCTGGACTGCGTTCCTGCGTCCACGCCTTGCGCTTCATCCTGCGAAGTCGTCAGTGTGCCTTGCTCTGAAATATCCGCAGCCAGCGAGGAACCGCTGAATATGGAACCGATTTCCGTAGCGCTTAACGCACGGCTGTAAATTTTGAAATCATCCAAAGCTCCATCCAAATACGGATCGCCATATTGGGATTTGCCGAGGTAATTCAAATTCGTATTGCCAAGGCTTGAAGGCTTTAAGGTCATCGACGTATTAGTCGCAACCTGCACCCCATCGACGTACATTCTGCCCGTCGTGCCCGAAAGCGTCACTGCGACATGCTTCCAGACGCCAGTTGGCAATACTGGTGCATTAAGCTGCTGCTCTGCGCCATTGCCGCTAGTCGTAATGGCAAAGCGCAGCCCGCTGCCGCCTGCACGCGGCGTCAGGAACATATTGGCATTCGTTCCTGTGCCAAAATCGAAAATGCGCGACCAGTCGCTAATGGTATCTAATTTGACCCATGTCGAAATCGTAAAATCATTTACAGCGCTGACGATGCCCGTCGGCAAGGACGCATAACCGCTCGTGCCGTTAAGGTCGAGCGCATTGCCGGAATGCCCCGCTACCCATGCCGTCGTGCCGGATAACGTTGCATTTTTCCCATTGCCTGAGGAATCTGTCGCTGTCGTTCCGCTTGTCTGATTAAACAAGTAATTCACAATGACCTCTGGCAAAGGAGCCGCCGGGTTAACCGTATGCGTAACCGTTGCATTCGCAGTCAGGCTGCCATCACTTGCCGTAAGCCTGAATACATAGGTTCCCGCCGCCGATACCGTCGCCGTCGTATTTACAGCTGCTGCGTTTGCGAATACTGCCGTTCCAGGACCGCTAACAAGCGTCCAGACGCTCGTAAGAGTGCCAGAAGGCAAACCATCATCCGTTGCTGTCCCAGCCAGAGCAACTGGCGATGGCAGCGTGAACGTGCCTGCTGTACCCGCACTTACAACGGGTGCTGTATTCGTTGGCGCTGTTCCTTGCGAAAGCTCAATGTCATACGTTGCAGCCGTACCAATGTTTAAGGTAACCACAGCTGCCCCACTGCTTGAAACATTGATTCCGCCAGCTACAGCGTTGTTAACCAAAATATTATAATAACCAGCTGCCAAGCCTTTGAAGGTTACTTTCGTGGTGTGCGCCGTTCCCGACGTCGAGTTTTTCAAATTGAATTTCACATTGTTTTTGGCCTTCGTAATCGTTGCTGTTGCAATTTTGTCACGCTCCAGCTCCATGCCGAATTTCTCGGTAATGAGGTTAAGACGCTGGAATACGCCATCCTTCGGCACAACCGTATAGCTGGTGCTATTGTCGGTTGCATCGCAGCCATAACAGTAGACGCCGAAAATAGGATCAACGGCTACGTCGGAGCTCAAAATTTTAATGGCGCCGAACAAGCCCAGATCTGCTTCTCCCGCCATGCCGCGCCAGCCGTTTTGCAAGGCGCCGCCGCCTACTCCTAGTGCTGCATAGTTGCCTTTTTCCGCCTGATACGTCCAGGCTACAGCACCAAGATCTGCTGCATCTGCGCTGATCTGACCGGAATTGATCGCGCCGACGTTGGCGATTTTAGCTGCATAGGACAAGCGCTGCTCCACTTCCGCATTGGTCGAGTTGTTGCGAACCCAATCGTCCATCGCATAGCCCGCCAGCGACACCGTATACTGGAAGTTCCACCAGTTCTCTCCGGTAATCGTGACCGGATCGGCATAATAATACCAGACCGGCATATGACCGCGTGCTGCCCGCGTTTTCAAATTGATTTTGCTTTTCATCGTATTGTTGTTGTTCATCTTGGCAAGCGTGTAAACCGCTTCTTCGCCCGTATTGTCGTAGTTGTACTCCGAGCCGTAAGGGTACGTCGTGTTTGCGAAATTATTGTATTTGGTCGCCATTTTGGCGATCAAATTGTTCGCTTCCGCCGTGTAGCCCTCGTCCTGAAGCGCCTTAATAATGTCCGGCGTCGTCATTTCGCCCATCAAGCCTGTGTTCCAGTTGTAAGCGACACCTGATCCGTACAGGGCGTTGAAAATGTTATACGCCCGCAGCAAATAGGTGTTCTTCGGGTTGTCATACGTAATCAAATTCGGATACAGCTTAGCGATTTTGTACATGCTGAAATACGTGTTGTAAATGTGCGGATATGCGTAGCCGCGGTAGGTTGGCGTGTCATTTGGCTCTGGCATCAGGAAGTCGTGGATTAAATAATCCGTCTGATGCTGCGCCATCAGCCTGCCCCAAATAGCGACCGTCAAATAATCGTCAAGTGCCGTAACCTCAGAGGCAACGGGGGTTTGAACATTTTTCTCCGCTAGAAACTGTGCATGCGTGTAACCCCAATCATCGCCCCAGCCCCAATAGCCGTTGAATATATTGCGTTTGGAGTTGGTATCCATCATCCAGTCGTCAAACACCTTGTCGCGAATATCGCCCGGAACGTTCCACTGCGTGCTGTTCACCATGAAGGTCGAATGCCGCTGGAGCGCTGCATCAACGGGTTCAATCGCATAAAACTGCAGAACCGTCTTTTCCCCGTTTCCATAGTTGACCGTTATCAAATTCTGGCCCAGCTTGTTCATCGTAATCGAATACAGCTTATGATTCGTGCCCGTTGTACCGAGTGACGTAATCGTCGTGTCGGATGGGTATTGCGCTGTAATCGAATTGATCGTTTTCGTCGTATGCAGATCGAATTTAGCCGTTTGGTTCGTTGGCACGATCATGCCCGGAACGACCGTTACATCGATATGGCCCTCGTTGTAAAGACGATCCTTCACATCATTTTCGTTCGCTACTTTGAAAAATTTAAACGCATACGTTTTGCTTGCGCCCGGTGCGAGCGTCAGGCTCGTATTCGGCAAATAGCCGCGATTCGTGCTTTTGATCACATTGGAGTGGATGTAGAAAACGTTAAGGCCTTCAATCCAGCCGCCTTGATCCATCGCCCATTTGCTGCCCGGATGCTCCTCAACTCTCCAGCGATCCTGGTATTCAAAGCCTGCTCCTGTGCTTGCATCAGGAACCATCAGCAAATAAGGGCCGATGCCGCTTGGCCGTGCTGCTGTAATATAGGAGCTGTTGTTGCCGACAAAGGAGTGGGTAAGCACGCGTGTTTCATAAATTTGCTCGTTGCTGCCCCCCGTCCAAAATTCATTGAACGGCAATGGCAAACCAACGTCGCCAAATTCAATCGTTTGCGTACTCGTATTCGTCAGCTCGATTTTCCATAAAAAATAATCGTTTACGAGCGAATACGTATTAACCAGCTTGAAATTTTTGACGCCATTTGCATTTGTCGAGTTCTGGTAAGTAATCGTAACGTTGTTGCCCGTCTGGCTCTGTGTTCTGCCGTCGGAGGAGCTTTGAGTCAATGCCGTCTGCCAAGCTCCTGTACCGAAGCGGTACTTGAACATGAGCTCGCCCAGCCACTGGTGATCGGCGGTGTTCTGGTTTGGCGTCACTGTCGGGTTCATCACATATTGCGTGTTGAAGGTGTCTCCCGTCAGGCGCAGTGAGTTAATTTCTCCGTTTGTACCGGTGGAAATGTTGAAATTGCTGTCGGAAAGCGTGTAAGCGGAAGCGATGTGAGGAATCAAAATCACCATTAAAGCGGTTACAAAAACAGATGTTGCCAGCTTAAGCATTTGCCTTGAACGAGGTAGCCATTGCATGGTCATGCGGTTTAGCCTCCCTGAACCTATTTTTATAATGCATCTGTCCTCCCCAGGATGTAAAAGCCATCTTTTTCTTGAAATATAGGAAAGTATAAGATTTCGCCATCCTTTCCCTATATTTCTCGGACTAAAACGCGCCGCGCCGCCAAAGGACGGCTTTCGGCATTTCACCTTGGGGCAGCGTCTTGCACTACCGGTATCGTACGCCGGTATGCCGCTGTGCCGCCTTGCCGCTTTGTAATCCCCACACCACCTCCTCTCAGCGCTTTCTTTCTAGCGTAAACGGCTGTCGCCATACTCTGGCGGCAAAGCTACCGTTTCGCGTTGAAATATAGAGAAAGGATGAGAACCTCACATACTTTCCTATATTTCCATCAAAAAAGACCCTATCACTCAGAGCTGCGACTCCGTTAGCCTGCTGCTGGCAATAGGGTAGATGAGGGAGTAAGCCTCACTCCCTCATCAGGCAAACCATTTGATACTATGCTTCCATTTACTTCTATGTCGTTTCTCTCACCCAAACGGCCATTTCCCCTGCACCGCGATTTGCCCAAGCAAAATACGGAATAAACTTCAGCTCGGCAGCTTCCTGCTCCCAATCAGCATTATGACGGTACAGCTGTCCTTGCCAGCCGTCCGAAACCTGCCGCTGTCCAAGTGCCGAAATCGTCTGCATGCCTCCTAGCAAAGCAGGCTCAAAAACGGTACTAAGCCCGCTTCCCGCAGGCAGCGCCAATTGGTAAAGCTGCTGGCCATTGTCCGTTTCCTCCAAGCAATAAACGAAGGGACCGCGCTGCAAGGCCACTTTGCCGGCATTCTCGCGCACTAGCGGATGGCTTTTCATCCGGTGAATCGGCATCGTAAATACAAGCTCCACCGTATCGCCGCTCTGCCATACACGGTCGATTTGCGCATAGCCATTATCGATGTCACTGCCTTTAATTTGCTGTGGCTCGCCACCATTAACGACCCACGATGCTGCACCGCACCAATCCGGAACACGCAGCTTGAGCGCAAACGCAATCGGACGCGCCGTGCTGATCGTAAAGCTGACTTCACCGTCCCAAGTATAGGCCGAATTTTGTTCAAGCTGCACTTCGGTATCCGCTACTTCAAGCGTTGCCGCTCCCCCTACATACAAGTGCACATAAATGGCTGATTTCTGCACGGTGTACACATATTGCCCAAGCGAAGCCAGCAATCGCGCGATATTCGGCGGACAGCAGGCGCAGCCGAACCAGCCCTGCCTTTGCCCGCATACATGATGCGTATTTTTATTCCCGGCCAGCTGTGAAGGATTCACCTCCAGCGGATTGACGTAGAAAAAGGTTTTGCCATCCCGCGCCATCCCGCTGACAACCGTATTGTAAAGCGCCCGCTCCATCACATCCGCGTAGCGGCTGTCCGGCTCGATTTGCAGCATGCGATGGGCGAAAAAAATCAGGCCGATCGAGGCACATGTTTCGGCATAAGCCGTATCGTTCGGCAGATCATAATCGGAAGTAAAAGCTTCTCCCTCCGCCATCGAGCCAATGCCGCCTGTAATGTACATGCGCTTGGCTACTATGTTGTCCCATAGCTTTTTGCACGCTTGCAGCAGGGCTTCATCTCCTGTTTCTGCGGCCAAATCGGCCATCGCTGTGCACATATAGACGACACGTACCGCATGGCCAACCGCTTGCTCCTGCTCCTGAACCGGAAGATGTGCCTGGCTGTAGGGCAAATCATGGGCGATGTCCAGCTGTGGAAAATGAACCTTCCGCCCGCGCTTCTCCCACTCTTGCTCATAGAAGGACGGCTTAGCGCCCCTTTGCTCTATAAAATAACGGCTTAGCGCCAAATAATGGTCTTTTCCCGTCGCATGGTAAAGCTTCACAAGTGCCAGTTCAATTTCCTGATGACCGTCATAGCCGTTCAGCTTGCCGGGTTCCCGTCCAAATACACGATCAATATAATCTGCGAAACGGCAGGCTACCTGCAAAATCGTCTCATTGCCCGTTGCCTTGTTATAGGCGACTGCCGCTTCTATTAAGTGGCCCGCGCAATAAAGCTCATGGCATTCCGCCAAATTCGTCCACCGGTTTTCAGGCTCCTTCACCGTAAAATACGTATTTACATAGCCATCGGGCTGCTGGGCTTTCGCAATCAGCTCCACAACGCTGTCTGCTACCTGCTGCAGCGCCGGATCGGGCTCCGTTTCCAGCAAATAGCTGACGGCTTCCAGCCATTTCGCCACATCGCTGTCTTGAAATACCATGCCGTGGAAAGCGCCTTCCGCTTCGCCAGCGGCGATTTTGAAATTTTGAATCGCATGGCTTGGCTCAGCTTCCGGCACCCGGTCGTTCAGCGCCTCCCATTGATAAGGCACAACCACCTCGCGCACAAGCCGAATATAGTCCGACCAGAACGGGTCGCTAATTCTCACCTTATCCAGGGTTAGCGGTTTTGAGCGATCCGCTAGCTTGCTTCCTTCCTGCAGCTGCTCATTCATTTGGTTATTCATTCTCTTCCTCTCCTCTTCTATCTATGGTCAGCCTTTAACGCCGCCTACTGTAAGTCCTGCTATGAAAAAGCGTTGAAAAAACAGGAACAGCACCAAAATCGGAATAATCGTCATTATCGAGCCTGCAAGCAGCACCTCATAATTGTTGCTCGTAGGCGACAGCAAGCCGGACAAGCCAATCGGCAAGGTGAATTTCTCGGTTGAGCGCAGTACGATGACCGGCCACAAAAAGTTGTTCCAGCTGAACAAGGCTTGCAAAATCGTCATCGCGCCAAAAGCAGGCAGCATCAGCGGAACCATAATCCGAAAGAAAATGCCGAATTCCGTACAGCCATCTATGCGGCCCGCATCCATAAAGTCCTTCGGCAGCCCAATCGCAAATTGGCGAAAAAAGAAAATCGGCAGCGGCGCTACGACAAATGGCAATATAACGCCCCAAATCGAGTTGATGATCAGCAGATCAATCGACAGCTTATACAGCGGAAGAATAATAATTTCCACCGGAATCATCATGACGGCAAGCACGAGTGTAAATACGAGCGCCCTTCCCTTGAAGCGGTACATCGCTAGTCCATAACCAACCATCGAGGAGAGCAGCAGGCACAGGAATGTAAACAAGAGCGTAATGACAAGACTGTTGCGATACCAGTCGAAATAATTTTGCGAGCCCCCTTTTCCCGAAAAAATCATTTTGTAGTTGGCCAGCGTCATCACATCAAAGTCCAGCCTCACATTCAGTCCGTATCGAAACAGCTCTGACGCCGGTTTAAACGAAGCAAGCAGCAGTGCAAACAGCGGAAACAGCGCGAGCACTGCAAACGCCCCAAAGAGCAGCACCAGCAGGAGGGAGAACCCTTTATTCCCCGTTTTTTCAGCCATCTCCCTAATCCTCCTTTTTGAAAAATCCGAGCAAATTCAGCTGGATGACGCTAACGACCAAGGTGATGCCCAGCAGCGTAATCCCAATCGTTGAACCAAATCCCAGATCAAAATACTGAAAGCCTTGCTGATAAATGTAGCCGACCATCGTCAGGCCAATATTTTGCGGTGACCCCCGGCTCCCCCACAGCATAAAGCTTTCCGTAAACATCGCATAGCCGCCATAAATGGTAATCGTGAACACATAAATGGTGATCGGCTTCAAGAGCGGAATCGTAATTTTGAAAAATTTGCTCAGCGTACCCGCACCGTCCATGTCCGCCGATTCATACAGCTCACGCGGAATGCCCTGCAGCGCCGACAGAAAATACAGCATATTAATGCCTGCCCAGCGCCAGGTGGCGAGCACGACTAACGCGAACATGCTCAGCGAGGGGCTAAGCAGCCATTTTTGACTGGATAAGCCAAACAGCGAAATGAAGGAATTCATAATGGCCCCATCCAGCTCGCTAAAAATAAGCCGAAAAATAATGCCCGCGACCACGATGGAGGTCAAAGCCGGTATAAACAAGCTGGCTCTGAAAAAGTTTTTCGCCCGCATCATGCTGGAGTTCAGCAGTGCCGCAAGCGTGAGCGGCAGCGGAATGAGCACAAGCACCGTCCAAAACACATAGCGCGAATTGTTCCATAATGCCTGATAAAAGTCGCTGTTCCACAATTTGCGGTAGTTGGCTAAGCCAATAAATTTCACATCGCCTGGCAGCACCTGCTGAAAGCTCATAATGACCGCATGAATGAGCGGATAGGAGAAAAACAGCAGAAATGAGACGATAAACGGCATTATAAACAAATAGGGAGCGAGCTTCTGTGAATTCATGCGCCTGGGCGCTGTTTTTTGCTTCTTAAGGGCGAGCCTGCCCGTGTTGGCATTCATGCTGATTTCACCTCCGACTTACGCATACTTAGGAGCTGCGAGGAAATTAGCCGTGCTTTATTTCGTCGCAGTCACTCTAATAGTTAACATTTTCTGTATAGAAGCAGCGCTTGCACAGGCTGCCTATGCCAACCAGGCCGAGTTGACCCTTTCGGCTAGAGCACTGGCAGCCATGCGAGCGCAGGCTTCTTGCTTAAACCTGTGTCCCTCTCTACTGCTTCTTTAGCTTTTTGGTTGATTAATTCTTTTGATCTTTTGAATATTTTGATATTTTGGCATTTGGTTATTTTCCTGTATCCTTGCGAAGCTTGGCTGCGACTTCATTAATAACGGTTGCTGGATCTTCATTGAATTGAAAGATTTTAGGAACGATTTCATTACGGACAGCATCGAACACAACAGGTGACGTCTCACGAATGTTAACCGGATAAATTTCATCCTTGATTTCAGTCAAAGTTTTGAAAATATCTGTGCCGAAGTAGTCGGTAAATTTATTCGGCTCCGCCATCGCTGGATCGCTCCATACTTCGGTACGGATTGGGTCCATGCCAAGCTGCTTCCAAACTTGAATGTTTCCATCTTTGGACAGCTTCGCATAAGCAAGGAATTTTTTGGACAGCTCCAAATTCTTCGTCTGAACAGTAATCGACAAGCCGGTTCCACCCATACCTGCTGAACGGTTGCCGCCTTCTTCCCATGCCGGCATTGGACGAATGATCATTTTGCCTTTCAAATCAGGCATTTCATCCGTGAAACGGTTCATAAACCAAAATGGCATAAATACCGATGCTGCTCCGCCGCCATTCATAAAGGCTTTGTACTCTGGCGTATCATGACCAACACCTGGTGAGACCGCTGCGATTTTTTCATCTACCAGCTTTTTAAAGAAAGTCATCGCTTCGATATTGCGCGGATCATCGACGGTAATTTCACCGTTCGGGCCAACCTGATCGGATTTCAGCTGATTGATGGCCGGCCACCATGACCAGTTGCCCGCGCCTTCAAACGTGATAAACGGCACGCCTGTTTTTTCCACTACCGTTTTCCCGTATTTCTCAACATCGGACCACAGCTTAATATCATCCGGGTTAACGCCTGCCTTATCCATCAGCTCCTTGTTGTAATACATGACCGTTGCGCCAACGTGCATATCTACGCCATAATACTTGCCGTCTTTGCTGTAAATATCGACACGGGATTTAACGATATTCGGAATTTCCGGATCAACGATATCATTGAGCTCCGCAAGCTGAACCTCTCCCTTCATAAAATTCGGGAATTTGCTTTGCTCAATATCGACCAAATCCGGTGCCCCTTCATTCGATTGCAGAGCAAGCAGCAGACGTGTATGCATGTCATCATAAGGGATCGTTTGAGCGTCCAGCGCGATTTGCTGTTCAGGATTGTTTTTGTTCCACTCATCCGCCATAAACGTGTAGAAGTCTGCATGCTGCTGGACGAACGTCCACAGCGTCAGCTTGACCGGGTCCGCTGCAGGCGCCACCGTCTCTGCGGAAGCTGCTGCTGTCGGCTCAGTCGTTCCGCTGTTCGCTGGTGCAGCCCCTCCATTCCCATTTCCGCTGCTGCAAGCCGCCATCAGCATTGTGACTGCTAAAATGCTTGCGGTTATACCCAATCTCCCTTTTTGCATTCCATCATCCCCCGTGAACGTTTTTTATGCTCAATCCTTGCGGATTATAGCTGTACATTGGTAAGCGCTTACAGTCAAAAGTTAAACGTTTAGATTTATATTGAAAAGTAACGGATGGTACCGTTTTTCACCATATACTTCCGTATTACAGCAGGTAGTGGGCATCCATCCGTTAATGTCATACTCATTTTTAAAAATCAGGGTACCTATTCATGTGGCAAGCTCGGCTACTGAATCCCGTTCAATCAGCTTGCAGACAGGCTTCTCACCTGTTTCGACTTTCTCTCCTTGCAGGATATGCGACAGCGCCTCCATGGCCTTATATCCCATTTCATGAAGCGGAAGATCCATCGTTGTAATACTTGGACTTACATATTCGCTAAATTCGCGGTTGTCGAAGCCGATAATCGACAGCTGCTCAGGAATTTGGATACCCAGCTCCTTTGCGGCCCGCATGACGCCGACAGCCATGACATCATTCATCGCTACAATGGCTGTTGGCGGCTCGGGTGTCTCCAGCAGCTCTTTCGCCAGCCGGTAGCCGGATTCCGCCTCCCAGTCGCCCATTTTAATCCACTGTGGATTGTAGGGCAGCTCGAATGCCGTAATCGCTTTATAGAAACCTCCCAATCGCAGCCGCGAGGGCATGGAATCCACCGCCCCGCTGATAATTGCAATGCGGGAGTGGCCCTTGCTGGTCAAATAGCTGATAGCTTCAAAAGATGCTTGCTCGTCGTCGTACTGAATGGACACATCGTTTTGCGTATAGCAATACGTATAGACGATGGGCTTGCCTTCCGTATCGAACAGTCCCGTCAAATCACGGGGATGCGCGCCGATGTAAATCATGCCGTCCACTTGCTTGCCAAGCAGCTCAGACACGGCATCTTCCGCATATTTGCGGTAAGCGTCCACCTGGTCGAACTGGCGGCCAATCCGCTTATCCAGCCGCAGGTTGGTCAGCAAGATATGCATGTCGAGGCGGTCTGCGCAGTCGTTGATGCCGTCGATAATCTCCGGCACATTAAACACCGTCACATCCTCTGCAATGACTCCAATCGTATTCGTCCGCTTGCGCTTCAAGCTCTGAGCCGCATTGTTAGGCTTGTAGTTCATCTCCTCAATGACCTGCTCGACCCTTTCGCGCGTCTTTCGGCTGACATTTCGCGTGCCATTTATGACATAAGAGACTGTGGCGGTTGAAACCTGGGCTTTGGCAGCGATGTCTTTAATGCTAATAGTCGACAAACCGTCACTCCTTTATGTTAAACGATTAGATTTTGTTCTAAATTGGTTATAACACATGAAATCCTTTTTATGCAAGCGCTTTTTTGTTAGGCCATGCCTAATCCCCCCATTCGTTGGAATAGAGGGCGTGGGTGTAGGCTCCATTCGCTTATTTTCCATTGTGCGATACTGATCGTGAAGGGCGTTTCCCCCTAGCGAACTGGCGTCGGCGTCAGGTCGATCTGCTTGCTTTTGTTCAAATATAAGAATTTATAAGTTTCACACTTATAATAGGCTTATATTTCATCGCGAAACGGTAGCTTTGCCCTCAAAGGACGAATTCAGCCGTTTACGCTTGATCTTTTGCAAAATAAAATGATGGAGCGTCGCCAGCGGCTGCTGCACCATAATTGACAGAACAACTGGTACAGCGGCCAGTGGGCTGAAATAGCCGAGCGCCAGCACCATGCCTAAGGAGATGTTGCGCATACCGGTAGCAAACGATACCGTAATTTGCACCTCCTTGCTTGCTGCACGCATCGTTCCGATAAAGCCGACTGCGTAGCAAAGCGAGACGAGCAGTACAACGAGCGGCAGCAGCTTGAACAGATCGCCCTTAAGCTGCTCGGTATAGGGAGCAATTGCCGCTGCATTCAGTGCAACTACCGCCACAAAGCACAGCTTTGAAAGCGGCGCTGCGACAGGCTTAACCTGCTCCTGCAACCGCCCGCGGCTCAGTTGATGGAGCAGCACGCCGAGCAGCGTTGGCAGCACAATGATGAGCAGCAAATCCAGCATGAGCGGCGCGCTCTTGATCTCTACTGCCGTTTGGAAAAATAAATGAAGCCCCGCAGGCACGACGAACGGGCATAATGCCGAATCAATAACGACCATCGCAAGCATGAGCGGCACGCTGCCGCCTGACATGCCAACCCATAGAACCGTAGACACACCCAGCGGAATAATGGTAAACAGCACAAGCCCCACTACATAGGGCGAAGATGCGCCGAACAGCAGCGTCCCAAGGCCATAAGCGATAATCGGACAGAGCACATGCGCGAGCAGAAACGTCCAGGCAAGCACGCCCGGCCTCTTCATAACCGCTCCAAGCTCCTTCACCCCGCAGCCAAGCGCCATCGTCAGCGTCACATAAGCGAACAAATAAGGCACGGCCGCCACCATACTGCTGAGCGTACCTGCGAATATAAAGCCAGCAATTAACGATAAGGGAATAATAACAAACATCCATTGCTCAAAATAACGGTTAAAAGCTAGTCCAAATGCTTTCGTAAGCCATCCCTCTTTTGCTAGGTTCTAGAAGTCTATATAAGCCGTATTTTCAATAAAAATAAAATCAAGATACAGGCGTGCAGCCTAGCTGCCCTTGCGTTCAGCCTTTATAATAGCATAGAACAGCAATCGTCTCTTGCTATCATTTCTATTTTATCGCACAAAGGAGTCTGCATCTCATGGACAGTCATTTTTTTGCTTATATGTACCGCCTGAACTATATTGAGCGCTGGAGCCTCATGCGCAATACGACAAAGGAAAACGTCGCCGAGCACTCCTTCCGCGTTGCCCTGCTCGTGCATATGCTTTGCGAAATCGGCAATTCGCTTTTTGCAAAGCAATTTAATGCCGATCGCGCGGTGACTCTCGCTTTGTTTCACGATGCAACGGAGGTATTCACTGGCGACATCCCTACGCCGGTCAAGCATCATAATCCTAAAATGCTCGCCAGCTTTCGCGAGCTTGAAGCGCTCGCCGCTGAGCGGCTGCTCGCGATGGTTCCTGAACCTATGAAGAAAACTTATGCTCCGCTGCTCGGCAAGCATCACGGCAGCCTTTCTCCTGAGGAGCAAACACTTCAAGCGATGGTGAAAGCCGCTGATTTGCTCGATGCCTACTTGAAATGCCTCTATGAATTATCAGCAGGCAATCGCGAATTTCTTGTGGCGCGGGGACAAACCGAACAAGCGCTGGCTGCGCTAAGCATGCCAGAGGTCGAATGGTTTCTCGCCCATATGGCGCCAAGCCTAGGCATGACGCTTGATGAGCTTTCTGACTGAAGCTAATCTAACTCCAATCTAAGCTTAGCGATACTAAACTAACCCAAGCCAAGTCGTGTCCGCAGCTGGATATTGCTGCCCCTAGCGTAACATCTAGGCTGCTCCATACACGAAATGGAAGAAAGGACGGAATAAACCCGTCCTTTCTTCCATTTTTTTCGCTAAGCAGCCCTGAGCTCAGTCGCGCATCTTCGCAACATAATGGCTGACCGCCTCATAGAAAGCCTTCCATTCTTCATTCGGTTGTTCAGCTGAACTAGTCTCAGGAAGCACCTTCAGCTGATCATCGGAAGGCCGTACAGGGTTAATCGCCCCAAGCTCCTCAGCCCTTGATGCTTCGTTTCGTGCATCGATAGGCACATCTCCTGCTGCATTTGAAGCTGTGCTCCATGCTTCGCTAGAAGCCGCTCCCAGCGTTTGGGCCTGCAACTGACCTACTTCGGCCTCGGCTGTTCCTTCGCCGCTGCGCTTGCGACGCTCGGACATCACTTTCGTTAACTGGTCTCTCAGCTTCTCTTCCGCCATCTGGCACTCATCCTTTCAGCCAGTTTTTCCGCAGCTCAAACAGTTCCTTCAGCTCATCTGTAGACAGCTCGGTTATCCACTGCTCAGACTGACCGACCACTTGGTCATTCAGCGACTGCTTGCGTTCAATCATTTCATCGATTTTCTCCTCAAGCGTGCCTAGCGTAATAAACTTATGAACCTGCACCTCGCGCGTCTGCCCAATCCGGAAGGCACGGTCGGTCGCTTGATTTTCCACCGCCGGATTCCACCAGCGGTCAAAGTGAAATACATGATTGGCCGCTGTAAGATTGAGTCCCGTACCACCTGCCTTAAGCGATAGGACGAAAGCGCTGCAAGGCTGCTCGGGATTTTGAAAGCCTTGAATCATCTCATCACGCTTTATTTTGGGCACTCCGCCATGCAAATAAGGAACGCTCGTGCCCAGCCGCTCTTCCAGCAGCCTCTTGAGCTGATGACCCATCTCAACGAACTGGGTAAAAATCAGGCAGCGCTCCCCTTCGGCAGCGACCTCCTCCACCATATCCATCAGGCGGGCGACCTTGTTCGAGCGATCTTCCTCCCACTGCTTCGCTCCGCCGTTATCCCCTTCCATCAGGCCGGGATGATTGCAAAGCTGCTTAAGCCGGGTCAAGGAAGCCAGAATAAGACCGCGCCGCTGCATCGCCCCTAGCGTATCGAGCTTCTCCAGCAGATCTGAAACAATATTTTCATACATCGCGCCCTGCTCTGCCGTGAGCGAAATATACGTCTTGCCTTCGAACTTCTCTGGCAACGACAGCTGGATGGCCGGGTCCTTCTTAATTCGGCGAAGCATAAACGGCTTCACCCAGCGCTGCAAGCCTGCGATCATCTTCTCATCCCGCGTCCGTTCGATAGGAGCGACTACTTCCTTGCGGAACTCATTAACTCCGCCCAAATAACCTGGATTAATAAAATCATAGATGGACCACAGCTCGGTCAACCGATTTTCCATCGGGGTGCCCGTCAGCGCTACCCGGTGCCTTGCAGGCAGCTTGCGAATGGCTGCCGACTGCTTCGTGTAAATGTTTTTAATATTTTGCGCCTCATCCAAACATAATGCATCCCAGGAAACTGCGCCTAAATCCTCTTCATCCAATTGAGCCAGCGAATACGAGGTAATGACCAGATCCATGTCATGTACTGCTTCCTCGAATGCTTCCCCCTTCTCCCGCTTAGGGCCATAATGAAGATGAACCTTAAGCTGCGGAGCAAATTTCTCCAGCTCCTTCTCCCAGTTGCCGATAACCGAAGTCGGGCATACAAGCAGCGAAGGCGCATGAGCGAGCGCCGGGGAATTCCCCAGCCTAAGCTGCTGCTCGCGCTGCTCCTTCACATAAACGAGATAAGCCATGAACTGAATCGTCTTTCCGAGACCCATGTCGTCAGCAAGGCAGCCGCCAAAGCCGAATCTCCGCAAAAACAACAGCCAAGAAACCCCTTGCAGCTGATAAGGACGAAGCTCACCGAGGAAACCTTCCGGCTTGTCGATAAGCGGAATTTCCGACGTATGCTGAAGCTGCTCCAGCCATCTGGAAAGATGCTCATTGAGCTCTACTTCAGCCCGCAGGTCGTGGACCTGCTCCTCCTCTTCCTCCAGCACAGCTCCGCCCATCAAGTGCATTTCCATGACATCGCGGAAAGACAAACCGCTTTTCTTGCCCATTTTCGAAACCCAGCTGCGGATTTGCGCCACATCCTGGGGATCTAAATGCACCCATTCACCGCCAATTTTCATCAGGCGCCGATTTTCCTCTGCGAGGCGCATAAACTCCGCCTCAGACAGATCGACATTGCCGAGCGCCATTTTCCAATCGAATTGCACGATTTGGTCGAGCCCGAACATCGGCTGCGCATCCGAGCCAACCGATGATTTCACCTTCGCCTTTAGCCGCAGCTTGCGTGATCTAACGGCTTCCCACCAGCTTGGCAGCAGTACGGGACAGCCCGCGTCAAGCAGCGTCAAGCTTGCCGACTCCATGAAGCTCCATGCTTCATTGTCCGACAGCTGCAGCTTGATTTGTCCGGCTGTTGCCGGATCCTGCCAACCCGGCAATGCGCTAACCCACTTCGCTTCCTCTTTCGCAAGCTTTGCGGGCAGCAGGGGCAGCCACTCTTCGGGCAGACTAGCCTCAGCCTCAGCAGGCACTAAACCTTCCGTCCCCGCCTTCCACGAAGGCGGAGATTCAGGCTTGCTGTCCGCAGCCAGCTCCCATGCTCCGGCAGCGCCGCGCGCTAGCGGCAGCCAGGCACCGCCGCTGCGGCTTTGCAAAGCCGGCCGCAGTGTCCATTCCGGCTGCTCGCCCGGCTCCACGAGCTGCAAAGCCACCTTGAACGGCAGCGAATCTTTACGCAGCCCAAGCGCAATCAGCCAATCTTCCTCCTCGGCCGCTTTGCGCAAGACGACGATTTCGCCGCCAGCTGCTGTGCCGACCTTCTGCCACGCTTCCGCAGCCAAGCTATCCGGCTGCTGTAAAACCTCTTCAACGGCCAGGCTTAGCCAGCGCTGCACATTAACATCTCCCGCATGCCCTGCTTCCTGAATAAGCCGTTCCCACAGCGCACTTGCCTCGCCGCCTGTCTCCGTTTCCGGCACATTCAGCTTCCACGCCCGCTGCTCCTCCGACCAGCCGCTCCAATCCGGCATAAACCAGCCTTGCAGCAGCGCCTCCCGAATCAGGGAAGCCAGCTCTCTCAGCCGCTGGGCCCGCTCCGTCCACTCTACCTGCAGCAGCCGTGCATGCTTGGGCTGCGACAAATAATCGACCGCCAGCAGCGGCGACAGCAGCAAAGCTTTGCGGTCGCCATGCTGGGCGTCCTCCACTTCCGTGCCGTACCAGGATGCTTTGTGCCAAGCGAATAGCACGGAACGCAGACGTATCGCCGACTCCTGCTGGTCGCCAGCAAGCAGAGCAATCCGGTATTCGCCACTCTCCGCTTTCATCCAGCAGGCGTCCATCGTTAAAATTCCAGTGCCAATAGATGCTCTCATGTCACAATTTTTCCTTTCCACAGCTCCTCTTGGAACGCGCGCAGCCGCTGGTATTTACGGCTAACGCCCGTAATATAAACCTGCCATCTTTCCATTTCCTTCTCGGCTTTATAAATACGCTCCAGCTTCTTGAGCTGCTTCACCGCCATTCGATAGCCTTGGCGATTGCGCGAGCTGATCCAATTGTCGATGGCCTGATGATAGAGCGGCATCATGACGCGCGGGTTCACCTTCGACACCTCGCGCACATCCTGAATCGGCAAATCATCGGGCTGGGCGCCAATCAGCATTTGCAGTTCCGCCCATTCCTCGTATTTTTTCTGCGCAAACCAATGCTCCGTAAGCTCCGAATAAGAATGCGGCAGCAGCGATGTCATGTAAGATGTCCATTTCAAATTATCCGGTTGATCCGTATCCGCGCGGCGGCATAAAGTTAGAAACGGTCCCACTGTCCTTCCGCTCCGAATCGCATAAACTTGCTTGTAAAGATAGGTCATCCAAGCCTCAAACGGCTTCCAGTCGCCTGCTTCCAGCCGCTGAGCTGCGCATGTATATACCATTTTTTGCGAGCCTCTAAAATCCGTTTTCCCGAAATGGGCCAAAGCTTCCTCATCCTGCCCATCGAAAAAATACATCATCGCAATCGCCGTATGAATAAACGTGTCGTTTACTTGCTCATCAGCGTTCTCCGTCTGCTCGCCTGCCGAAGCTAGCATCGAGGCAAGCTCACGCTGCTGCCAGTCCCGGTTTTCCGACATCTTCCCGCACAGCGCCAAATAAATATAAGGCCAGTCGAACAGCTGCTGCTCCTTGCGCAGAGCTCGGCTATAGGCATATCTAACAACCGCATCGGCCCAAACACGCTCATCCTCCAGCATTTCGGCAGGAGACAGCTCCAGTACGAGCGTATAATAATGCTCCAGCCATGGCTCAGCCATACGGACGAACGACATTTCGTGATAATAGCGACTGAATGAATCTACCGCTTTAATCGCCAGCTCCGCCTGATCCAATACGAATAAAATGACATTCATCCAGTGCAGGCGCTGCTTTTTTTTATCCCACTCTTTGGACGTGCCTTTGAGTGCAGACAGCACGGGCTGCAAGGAGTGCAGCGAATGGCGGCATACGCGCCATGAATCGCCATACTCCTGCTCCATCCACGCCTGCCAAGCTGCAGGAGACGCATCCATCCCCGGGGTAGAGGCGGCCTTCCCTCGCTGCTCCACAACGACAGCCGCCCGCGGTGCAGGCTCCGGCTGAAGCCCTGTCAGGCGGCGATGCGCAGACTCCGGCGTACCATGCAGCGCCTGATTATGGTCGCAAAAGGCAAAAAACACGGCGGACATATGCTTGCAAAAACCGCCATACGGACACGTACATCTGCTATAGGCAAAATCCATCACATCAATGCTTACCGCATACAGCTCCGACCCTGCAACGACGCCTGTCAGCAAATGCTGATCGTGCACCTCTACTTTACGAACATAGCCTTTACGAAAATATTCCCAGCCGCGCTCGACAATAACCTGCTGCATATGCTCCCTGATATTGCCCTCTAACAGCTTCAATAGCTGACCGTCATTTCTAGTCAAAGCTTTGTTCACCCGCTTCCTTCCGCTCAAGTAACATTCTTTCCATTATAACACATGAGAAGACGACTTTCCGAGAAGTCTATAGCCCTAACGCGAAGAGACAACCAACATCTGTGAAAAGCTGCAAGCCCTCATCAGCTTTTGTTAGAACTTTAATAATTAGACAAGGTGGCTATTCCAATCGAGTATACCGAGAGCAGGATTATGCCGAACAGAAAAAAACAAGGCAATACCCCGCATTCAACACCGGAGAATCGCCTTGTTATAAATTTATATAGCTGTTTCAATCAGCGTATATTTTCCAATCCCTATTTTGAAGAGGCTTCCAGCAAGCTCAGTTCAAGCCCTTCCGCCCAATTTAACAGAGCACTCTTTGACGTTTTTAGAGGAAAAAGCTGACCCTCATATTCAGAAATCAACAAATAGCGGTCTGTAGCCCATTCATACACCCATCGCAGAAAAAAATCCTCCTCAATATGCAGAAAATAGCTGTTATACTTTTCTTCTGGAAAATGCTTTAGCAAATGTATAAATGCATGTACGACTCTATTCGTCCAGCCAAAACGACTTTCTCGCTCCGTTTTACCATGACGACCAAACGCAACAAATAGCCAGCTTCCCTCGTCAGGCTCGGCATCATGACTCAAAAAACGAAGCTCAATCCATGTCCCTTGTTCTTGTTCATCCCTAAGCACATCATTCATCAACGTGTTACCTCCTTACTTAAAAATCCACGTTGCCTTTTTCAATCTACCGTTGAAGCCCTAAGATCACATGACACCGATCGCGGGCTAAATAATTGCTAACAGCTTCTATTTTCAAGAATACAGGCCGGCTGGAGACCCTGACTGTGCCCTTCGCCAACCCAGGACTATAATAATATTCCCAAATATACATAAATATGGCAGTATAAAAAGTGTGTTTAACTAATACATTTAAAAAATGGAGGTTTTTACGTTGAGAAAGATCGTGTTTTTTTGTTCTGTATTTTTATTGTTATTTATTACTACAGCCAATGCTAGTAATGCAGTCGAGATTAAAAATAATGATGAGTTATTATTAGATTTAGGCTATGATCAATCAGACATAAACAACTTTACAAAGACCAACACAATAGTATTGGTGACAAGTCATAACAATGAGATTACTGGAAAAGAACTAAAAAAATACGCACAACTCGGTTATTCCGAAAAGGAGATTATAGACTTTGGAAACAATGAAATTTCTTACCTCAATAATCTTGAAGGTGAACTTATATCTGTAGATAAAAAGTATATGGAAGATGATACAAATGGAATGGTAGAAATCACAAAAGAAGAATACGATCAAAATGTACAAGAGTATCTGGCGATTATGGCGATTTGTAATTTATCCTCTCAAACATGCTCTGATACTAAACCAACTACTAACTGGATTGTATTAACTACCTCAATCTCGAAAATCTCTAATACAACCCCTCAAGAATACATTATAAAGCATGATTTCACTTGGACGAAAAAGCCTTTTTATACTTTCAAGGACGCAATTGGAGTAGGTAATCATGTTAGTATGTCTCCAGTCCAAAATAGCGAATATCTTAAATATTCGGCTGATCGATACTATTCTAATAACCCAATCAATGGACTAGGTCCATGGAATGCTGATGGCATCGCCGACAACTGGATTTATACGGCAAATACTCAAAGTGGCGGAATAGGATTTGAGTTTCAGCTCTATAGTGATTGGCAGTTGTCCACTGGAAAGCAGTATAAATATGAAAATCACCGAGGAACAATGGCTTATAGAGTGATTCGTAATAACAGCAGCTTTACTGCAGCTAATTTTTCGGGACACTACATTCATACGGAACAGAGTTTTTCTGGTTCGTTGGGAGTAAGCTTTCCAGCTGCAGGTGCCTTCTCAATATCAGCAAATATAACTAAAACACCCGCAATAGAAACTGGTATTACATTTAATTACTAGAATCAAAATAGTGCGCACAGAATTGTTAACTCAGCGTGCTATTTTCAACCTAAATTACGAAAACCCATAAAACAAGCAGTTGGGTGAGAGGCTACGGGGAATCGCGACCAAGCATATTGGTTCTGAAACGCCTAGCCCAAGCCAATCATTTAGAGTAACGCCAGATCGATTTTTCTTTCTGCAAAATTTGTGGAATTTTTCGTAGAAAACTCCGTTTTCGCACTCGTGAATTTTATGGTAAACTTCACTTTGGAAGTGCTTCTCTCTATGGGTGATGCTGTTTTCGTCAAACACCATTCTGCCAAAAATCAGGGTACTTTTTAGTATTAATATGAGAACTCACTTTCATAATTTAAACTTAATTGTACACATCAAGATCAATGTTATATTATATCCAACATATCCACAAGGAGGGATTTCATGGAATTAATTATCATTGCACTACTCGTTATAATTCTTATAGTTCTACTTCACATTAATACCAAAATACCCCCTCGTGATTATGTTAAAGAAGCAATGGAAAGGGATAAACGTAGTAAAAAAACTACCTAAACAAACTTTTCAAAAAAGCCTCTAGCCGAACTGCTTAATCAGCAGTCGTGCCAGAGGCTCTTAAGTCATTTCTACTACCATTCATTAACCCGGAAAAACCGTTTTAATCGTCTGCTCCACCTGCTGCAGGTTCGCCTTCAGCTCAGCTTCACCGATTTGGCCAATGCTGCCGAAGAACAGATGTCCAACGGACTCTATGCCGACAAAATCAAAAATGCCTGTATCGGTTGTGATTTTCATGCCAGCGGTCATGCCGATTTGATCATATATTTCACTTGGCGTGCCGTGCGTGTTAATGATGAAGCCTTTTTTGCCGGTAAGCAGCTTGTCAATGCCTGTTTCTCCGTAAGCATAAGCGTAGCCGTAAGCAAATACGCGATCAACATAACCTTTCAAAATAGCAGGAAGACCCGTCCACCAAATCGGATAAATAAAAGTAACCGCATCAGCTTCAGTAAGGTACTTCTGCTCTGTCAAAATATCTTCCGGCGTCTGGCCAGCACGCATGGCTGCTGTATCTTCCAGAGTCAGCACCGGCTGAAACTTCAGCTCATACAGGTCACGCACCGTTACTTCATGGCCTTCTGCCTTCAAGCTTTGCAGCGCTGTGTTCAAAATGGCACGATTGTAGCTATCTTCATTCGGATGGGCAAATACAATAAGATGTTTCATGGGGAAACTCCTCCTAAATAATCTTTATATTTTTTAAAACTGGGTGTGTACTTGCTCCAACAGCTGCTCTAGCTGCAGGCTCTGTTCTTCGCTTAAGCTGCCATAAATCGCATCATTAACCTGCTGGGAAACAGCTAGAAAAATCGGTTCCAGCCCTCGGCCCTTCTCGGTCAAAAGGATCAGCGATACGCGGCTGTCTTTCTCGTCCTTTGTCCGATCTACAAAGCCAAGCTGCTCCAGCTTGTTGATGAGCACGGTGGTCGTCGGCTGTGTGCGATGGATTTTCTCCGCTAATGCCTTGACAGACAGCGGCTGCTTCTCCCGATAGAGAAACATGAGTATATCACCATGGGAGGGCACAATTCCTGTAATCTGATTTGCTTCCAGCTCACTGACAATCAGCTTATTCGCTTTGTCTCGAATTTTAGCAACTAAGGATAAGGCGTTATGTTTTATCATAATACGATTATACATAGATGTCTATGTATTTTCAAGCGCTTATTTTTCACTGTTAGCATTTCCCCCGTTTCGCTCCAAATACTCTTATAAGTGGCTTATTTATAAAATAAAGCAGCTCCCGGCTTTCATAAAGAAAGCAAGAGCTGCTGCGCTGCAAAACGATTATATTTTATGAGGAATCGTAATAAAAAAGGTCAGACGGTCAGGTCCATCAGCATAAATATTAATCGTGCCTTTATACTTGTCTACAATTGATTTCACGATGGACAAGCCCAGCCCTTGGTGATCCTGATCACCCTTCGTGGAGTAGCCCGCTTGGAAAAGCGGCATGGCTGCCACCTTCTCGGCGTCCTCGCAAGTATTCGTAATCGTGAACTCAAGTAAGCCATTTCGCTGCAAGCCTTGCAGCTCTACAACTCGCATGCTCTCCGGATATCTCATCGTTTCATCAAACGCATTGTCAATGAGATTGCCAAGTATACGGTTCAAATCAAGCGTCTTAACGCCCATTTCCAGCTTGTCAAAGCTCGTAAAGGTGCATTCAAACATAATGCGGTAGCTTTCCGCCTGTGATGTTTTTGAGCGAATGAGCGCAGCAATCGCCGGGTTGCCAATATTAATAATATCGTTCATTTGCCGAATTTCACCCGTCAGCTCCTTCGTATACGCAATGAGCTCCTCGTGCTTGTTCAATTCTGCAAGTGAATGGATCGTCTGCACATGATTAAGAAAATCATGTCGCTGCGCCCGAATTGATTGAAACATCTGATTGATTTCATCGACGTACGTTTGCTGGGTGACCTGCACCGCATTATCGCGCGAACGGCGGTAATAGTTCATCACGACAGCTGCCGTTACTAGGCTTAGTGCCGTTACAAGGACAATAATGATGGCAATATTAAGCAGCTGCGTAGACATTTGGTCGCGAATTACCTGATAATCGGACACCAGCGTCAGCACATAGCTGTCCATTGGCACGCCGTTCTCATCTACAATATTCAGTCCTTTGTCCTCGGTAAAGACGGGAATGAACATTTTGAAAACATGCTTGCCGCCCACTACCTCATCGACGGTTACATTTTGCTTCGTGTTGAAGGCCTTCGACACATTAGCTACGTCGCTGCCCGCAACATAATTATAGCTTCCGTACAAGATTGGCTGCTGCAAAATATGCTCCTGCACCTCGCCATTCGGGTGAACCGTCTCAAAAGGCCCTTTCGCAAACGTCTCCGGATTAAACACCGTAACTTCCAGAAGGGCCTTATTGCTTTCAATCGTCTTCTTAATCAACGAATCTACACCTGTCAGCTCCTCATATTCCGCCAGCTTCGTGTAACTAACATAAGGATCGGTTATGTAATTCGTCGTCCCGTCAAAATAATAGCCCCATTTATAAATGCTGCCTGGATCGGTAGAAGCCACCTCGAAGGGACCGCTCCAAAAGCCCGGCAGCGATTTGCCTAGCCAGTCGATTTCTACATTTCGCTGATCGAACAGCTGGTTAAACACGACGAACCACGGATCCCATGATTTTGTGCTTTTGCCAAGCTGCGTCTCATCGGACGATTTATACAGTAAAATATCGTCCTTCACACGTTTAAGCAGCGTAATGTGGTTGACGCCAAGCTTCGCGCTCAACTCCACCAATTGCTCATTCGTTACTTTATCGACGTCGGGATCAAGGGCATATTGAGCAGCAATCGATACGACCCGAAGCTCATCGCCGATTAAATCCTGATAACGCTCCGCCCCTAGCCGCGATTGCTCTACAGAAAACTCAATCTGCCTGGCCACGGCGGCAACTTCCCGATTTAACGCATCTTCCAATGATTCTTTCGTTAAAAAATAATAAGCGGTGTTATTCAATAAAATAATGACCACAATAACTGAAATCGCCATAAACCATATATTCCGCTGCATGTATTGCTCCTCTATCGTGTAAGCTATTAACTTGATTATGTACGATTTTTAGGCAAACGACAATATACGTTTTTTTATATGCCCCATTGTAATCTTTGCCATTACTTGCTCCATCTTCTGAACCATAGACGAAGAGCCCATTTTCGCTCGCCGCGCTTTTTATATTTCGGCAGTGTTCGATAAATGCGCAATCCTTCCTCGATTGCTTTTTTCGCCTCCTGCTCCTTGCCCATCGTCTTGTATATGCTCGTAAGGCGCTCATAAGCCTCGCAGGAGGACGATTGAATGCGTTGAAACGCTTCAATATAGGAAATAGCCTGAGCTGCATCTTTGCCTGCATATAATGCAGCCAAACGCAAATATGGCGCGCCGTATTTCACCCGCTCGTTTAGCGATAGCGCCCGTTTAATGGCTGCTTCGCCTTGCTCCGTCTGCCCAGCCTGCAGCAAGCAAAGACCTAGATCGTCCCAATATTCGGCGGAATCCTCAAGCGTATGCTCCATTGGAGAAAGCCAGCTTAGCGCTTCGTTATATTTTTTCTTCTCGATTAAAATTCTCGCGATTTCCTGCTTGGAGGATACATCATTGGGAGCCATATCGACATGGCGTCTCAGCTTTCTGAGCTGGCTCGATCTTCGCAAAGGACGCACAAAGCTAGGCATCAAACCGACAAATCGGCGATCCAATGCATACAAAATAAGCAGCAGCACGATAATCGCAATAAACGGATTTCCCGTGAGCCAAGTCAAGAAGAAAAATAAAAAGATTTTACTCATTCGTTCCTCCCATGCCTGAATAACACCGCGAGCATATACAGCAGGGGCTCCGGCGTCAATTGGTTAAATTTTCATCTATCATACCATAAAATGCGCCGCTTGCGCCCATTTTCTCCACCAACAGCACCATTGGTACCCATCATTCATACTATATTTTGACTGTATCCCTTAACCTTGTTAAACCATAAAAACCCAAGCAAGGAGGGGTGACTGAAAAGGTGAAAGGTAGCGACCATAAGAGCAAGTTTTTACTGACACATCGTGAGCGCGAGGTATTCGAGCTTCTAGTCCAAGACAAAACAACACGAGATATTGCGCAACAGCTGTTCATTAGCGAGAAGACCGTCCGCAACCATATCTCTAATGTGATGCAAAAATTAAACGTTAAAGGTCGTTCGCAAGCGGTTGTCGAGCTAATCAAGCTCGGGGAGCTGCAGATTTAATTCACGGCTCTCCCTTCTTCATTGCTATGGCAAAAGCGATTTGCTAATAGGTTGTTACCATTTATGGTATTTCGCGAGGCAGCATAGAGCGCTATGCTGTCTTTATTTTATTGTGGGTGGCTAGCGGGATGAGTCGCTGGATATTTGGAGAGGATCACAAGCATATTATTACGCTGTGAAGCGGGCTTCACAGCCCGCTAACATACGCGTGATGAGGAACATACTCATTCCGTTTCCTTCTTGCAGCTAGATTTTCCGAGACTGCTGGCTTTCCATATTCGACGGATTCATTAATACCCATATAAAATATAAAGCCTTTGCCGCCTTCTCGCGGGTTACCAGACCTAGCGGCTCAAGCGCTGTGCCGTTCAAAAGCCTGCCCCTTCGTATCCCCATCTCGGAGCGGATTAGTCCGAGCTCATAGGCATCCTTCACTTTTGCTGCCAGCTTCGGTGTTAGCTGCCCGCTATCTTCAAGCTGATTAAACGGAACGAGCGGATAATAGGTCAAGCCTTGCGCTCCAGAATCCAGATTCGGATCGTAGCCTGCATCCCCTGCGCGAACAGCTTGGCCATTGTAGGCAGTCATATAATCCGGCTTGTCCCTGAGCTTTGCATGATAGGCATCAACTATAATGGCTCCCATCGCTTCCCGAGTTAAATCGCCAGCAGCATATTCACTCCAATGAGCTTCATCCAAGCCCGTAAGTCTGCCCATTGCCCTAATAAATTCACCAGCTGTTATGACGAGCTCCGGATGAAAAAAGCCATTTTGATCCTTCTCCATAACACCGAGCTGAATCAATTTCTCAATTTGATTCCGATAGTAGGAGCCTCGACCTTTCGTCGTATCTTGTGCCATTTCCGGGAAAACCACGCACCACTGCTCCGAGACAATTGCAGCCTTCACATCCTCGTTTAAATAGGAGGCCAGTTCACTAGCAACCGGATCGCCCTCCGCCGCTTTTCCTGCTAATAAAGTCACGATCATACGGGAGAACTGCTTGGATAACACCTCTTTATAATGTGTTCCATCCACTTTGTTGGCCGGATGACCGTTTGCATACGTACCATCATTGGTTTTACCTGGAGTCTCCCCTGCCTCTATGGACATGAAGCTCGCTACCGTCGCCTCGCCCCCGATTTCATGATAATACCGCAAACTTTCCGTATTTAAATCGAGAACCGTAACGTCTAATTCTGTACCTAAACGGAGCATAATTTCTGGAAACCTGCGGGCTTGAAAAGAATTCTCGTAAGCACCGCTCAAAGCGGTCTCTCCGTTTACGCGGGACATTGCCGTTACGAACAGCGGCGTTATGCCCCGTGCACGAATGGCAGGAATATATAATTCTCTAATAAAGCTTTCGTACATGGCTTCCGTCGAGCCTCTGCCGAAGCGCCGATGCTCATCGAGGCTCTCATCATTATGACCGAATTGTATAACGATAAAATCTCCTTCGCAGGCCGTCATTAAAATGTCATTGAGCCGTCCTTCCCAATAAGCATTTTTAAAGGAGCGCCCTCCCATTGAATAATTCAGCACCTTCACTTTGCTTTCATCAAACATCGAAGGCAGAATTTGGCCCCAGCCGCTCATTGGTGCTTCAACGAATGTGTACGATTTAACCGTTGAATCCCCCAATATGAATACGGTAGGCTTCTTTCCTTGCTGACGAGCATTCGGAGCGATGGACGTGAGTACAATTTCCTCCAAGCCGACTGCAATTCCCTGCACTCTAGGCTCAAGCTCAATATCAATATAAGAACGGCCATTCACATAACGGTAGCTCCATTCTGTCTCGCTCAACTGCTGGGCAGTTGTATGGATTGGAATCAGGCCTGCTGCATCCCAACAGCCGCCTGTTAGCAACCGATCCGCATGCATGCCTGAAACCGTAATGCTCGTATATTCCGCTTTTGAAGCCGTTCGGACATAGATCTCATAGGCTCCCGGCGGAGTTTGTATACGAAAAGCCATGCCGTAGTTATTGAAATGATCCTGCTCGTAGCCCGCTTCCTCTTCAAATTCCGGTTCCGTAATAAAAAAGCCTGTTTCATCGAATTCAAGCTGTGCGGCATGCACCTCCCTTGACGGGGAGGAACTAGTTTGATTGATAAAGCCATAACCAGTTGCTTTGTTGAACAAGGGAGCTCCCTGTTCCAAATCATACTTTACACTTATAAAGCCTGGTCTCGATTTAGCCGTGAAGTTAAATTTCCTAATCGTCTTTTCGAATTCTGTACTGTGTACTCTCATAGCTTCAGCCTCCATTCGTTAAATGCAATAATGCCTCTATTGTAGTACATGAAAGTGATTATTTTCTTATCTTTCCTTGCTTAATTCATTAAAATTTAAACTTTCTTGCTCCTCATCCGAATCGACTCTTCCAAAACAAGTAAGTGCAAATTTGGCATAAATGTGCAATTTTCCGCCTAGACTTCACAAAAATGCTTGTATTATAATGAGGCAAATGCCGAACTCGTCAATAAAACTTGTATATATAATTTTTGGAAATTGATGAAGCAGTTCCCTCAGTGCTATAGTCAGATTGCTCGTGACAACTGTACAGCAAGGAGGTGAGTATGTGTCAGAAACATCCGCGGCGATAGATTCAACAAAAGCAGGCCCAGAGGCAAAATTGGTTTTTTCCAGTTACATAGCCATGCTGAAGAAGGACTTTTTCAAAAACAAATATATTTACTTCTTAGCTTCCTTTGGAGTCGCTTATTATTTTATTTTCAGCTACATCCCGATGTACGGAATCATTATCGCATTTAAAAACTATTCGCCCACGAAGGGAATATTGGAAAGCTCTTGGGTCGGATTCAGCCATTTCACGGACTTCTTCAACAGTTTTTATTTTTGGAGATTGCTGCGAAATACGCTGCTGATTAACGTATATGAGCTGCTTTTTGCTTTTCCAGCCCCAATTATATTGGCGCTGCTGTTAAACGAAGTAAAAAAAGTGATGTTCAAACGTATTGTGCAAACGGTTACTTATCTTCCGCACTTCGTATCCATCGTCGTCATTTGCGGAATGATCGTAGATTTCTCGCGAACGACCGGTCTTTTCAATAAAATTCTCACCTTGTTTGGCGTAGAGGCTCAAAATTTGCTGCTCGATCCTTCCCTGTTCCGGACTATTTTTGTCGGCTCTGGCATTTGGCAAGGAGTGGGCTGGGGTACGATCATCTATTTAGCCGCATTGACGGCTATTGATACCCAGCTGTACGATGCAGCGACTGTGGATGGAGCGAACCGCTGGAAGCGAATGTGGCATGTTACATTGCCAGGCATTATGCCAACGATCGTTATTTTGCTTATTTTGCAATTTGGAAGCATGATGAACGTCGGCTTTGAGAAGATCATTCTGCTGTACAATTCGCAAACCTATGAAACAGCAGACGTCATATCCAGCTTTGTGTACCGTCGAGGGATTTTGGAGGCCAATTACAGCTACAGCACCGCAGTCAGCCTGTTTAATTCCATCATCAATTTCCTGCTTCTCATAGCCGCCAATAAGCTAAGCCGTAAAGTCAATGAAACCAGTCTCTGGTAAGAAAGAAGGAACTAATTATGATAGCTCGCAGCAGGGGTGACAAAATCTTTGACACGTGCAATATTATTTTTCTGTGCTGCTTGATGCTCGCCACCCTATATCCTTTTTTATACGTGCTGTTTGCTTCAGTCAGCGTCCCTTCTGAGCTTGTTAAGCATACGGGGATTTTGTGGAGACCGCAGGGCTTTTTCCTCGACGGCTATAAAATAGTATTAAAGAATCCTATGATTGTAAGCGGTTACAAAAATACGTTGTTTTACGTAGTCGTCGGTACGATATTAAATGTATTTTTTACAGCGCTATTCGCCTTCGCCCTCTCCCGCAGAGATTTATATTGGAAGAAACATATGATGATTATGGTTGTCATTACGATGTTTTTTAGCGGCGGCATGATACCAGGCTACATTCTGGTCAAGGAGCTCGGTATGCTCGACACGAGATGGTCGCTCATTATTCCCGGTCTCATCGGCACCTGGAATTTAATTATTATGAGAACCTCCTTCCAGTCGATCCCTTATGAGCTGGAGGAGGCCGCCAAAATCGACGGTGCTTCAGACTTTCGTATATTCGGGCAGATCATACTGCCGTTATCCGTTCCTTTGCTCGCGGTGATGATGCTGTTTTATGGCGTTGGACATTGGAATGCTTGGTCCGGGGCGCTCATCTTTTTGCGGGATCGTGAGCTGTTTCCGCTGCAGCTCATCCTTCGGGAAATTCTTATCAACAATGACACAGCGCAAACGACGCTATCTGCCGCCAGCAGTGACCCCTTTCTTGGTGAGGTAGTCAAATACGCTACGATTATAGTCGCAACCGTCCCTATTCTCGTGCTTTACCCGTTTATTCAAAAATATTTTACCCAAGGCATACTCGTTGGCGCACTCAAAGGCTAATCGCTAGAGCATCCGCGCAAGTTTGTGAAACCGTTTTCAGGAGGGGAAAGCATGAAACAATGGATGGGGTCGAAAATAATGTTGTCAGCAACGGCTGCGGCAATGCTGCTCTCTGGCTGTGCCAGCTCAAGCTCCAGCACTAACTCTGCAACAGCAGAAAAGGATGCATCAGGTAATGAAATCGTTGAAATTTCCTTTTTCACCAATAGCAAGATGAACTCCAAGGTCATTAAAAGCTACTCTGAAATGGAATCTTTCAAAGAAATCGAGAAGCGCACGAATACAAAAATCAATTTTCAGGAGTCCGCTGACGACAGCCAATTCAACATTATGCTGGCATCCGGCACCTACCCCGATTTAATGTACGTTCGAGGCTCCTACCCCGGTGGAATTGCCAAGCTCGTCGAGGACGGCGTCGTCATTCGCCTGAATGAGCTCATCGACCAATATGCGCCTAATTACAAAAAAATATTGGAGGAAAATCCCGAGGTCAAGCGGCAGATTGCCCTCGATGACGGCACCATTGCCAAGTTTCCCGAACTTTCTCTGGATTTAAGGCGAAATGCGTGGAGCGGTCACCTCATTCGTCAGGACTGGCTGGATAAAGTAGGCTTGCCGGCACCCGCGTCGCTTGACGACTGGTATACGGTTCTCAAAGCCTTTAAGGAACAGGATCCGAACGGCAATGGCTTAGCCGATGAAATTCCGCTGGCCGATCAGAAGGGAGCCGGTAGTCTCAATCTATTTAGCGGGGCATTTGGGCTACTAGGCGGTTTTCAGGTACACCCAACTAACGGAAAAATTACATTTGGCCCGTACGAAGAGGTTTATAAGGATTATCTTACTATCATGAATAAATGGTATTCGGAGGGACTGCTTGATCCCGAATTCGCAGCTATTGACCACAAAGCATTTGAAGCCAAGCTCGCGAATAATACGGTTGGAGCCTACGGGGGGGTCATAACAGGCATCAACACCTACAAAGAGCTTATGCTGAAAGACCATCCTGACTTTAATCTCGTCGGAATCAGTCCTCCTATTGGCCCTGCTGGCAAAGCCTTCAGCGGAAGCACACGGCTTGTTCAAAATGCGCCCCTTGATGGCGTCGTTATTAGCTCTCAGGCTAAAGATCCGGTAGCGGCTATCAAGCTGCTTGATTTTATGATTGGACCAGAAGGCAGCCTGCTGCAAAACTGGGGCATTGAAGGCAAAAGCTATGAGCTCGTAAACGGCAAAAAGCAATTTACCGATGAAATTATGAACAACCCGGACGGTCTGCTTCCGTGGGAAATTATCGGCAAGTATGCCCATCCGACAAACGGCATGGCGCAAAATTTTGATTTTGATGCCTGGGCGGCTTTCGAGTTGAAGCAGCCGGCTCAAGTGACAGCTAATGAGCTATGGTTTAAGGCGGACCCCTCGCTCCTGCTGCCTCCACTACTGTTCAAAGGGGAAGAAAGCCAGCGAATTAGCAGCATTATGAGCGAAGCGGACACTTATGTTCAGGAAATGCGCCTTAAATTTGTAATGGGCAATGAACCTCTTGCTAACTTTAGCAAATACAAAGAAACGTTGAAAAAAATGGGCATCGAGGAAGCCATCCAAATTCAACAGGCAGCGTACGAACGCTATCAGGCGAAATAACGCTGCTTGCTGCATGGGGCAGGGCTTGCGACGAAGGTCCGGCCCTGACCTTTTTCCAAACGAGCGGAGGATCACGATATGAAAACAAATACCTATAGAATTTTTCTAAAGTACCTGATTTCGCATCTGATTCTTTTACTGTTGCCCATAACGATCTTGACATTCGTTGTGTTCGGGTCGTTTGCCCATACGCTCCAAGAGGAGCTTATTTCGGGCAATCTGAATACGCTCGATAAAGTACGCTATGCGATGGATGATAAGTTGAAGCGCGTACAGGAGATTACAAATCAATTAGTCATTGAAGACAACAGCCTCTACCCTTACCGGATAGCTGAGGATTGGGGCTATAAATCCTTTGGCATGGTCCGAGAATTAAAGCGTTTTCGAATGCAAAGCCCGTTTGTTCATGAAATTTGGCTCCATTATAAGGACGAGGACGCTATATTTACGAGCAGCAGCGTCTATTCGCAATCGATGCTGGTCAACGATATTTACCAGTTTGAGGATTGGCCGCAAGCACAGCTGCTGCAAGATTTGAATGTCAATAACGAGATGAAAATCCTTGCTCCCGGGACGGACATCAAGTCCGGACAACGCTATATGCGCATGGTCGTCCCTATATTTCCGAATCGGAGCCATTCCTACGCCACGATGGTTTTTCTGATTAACGAAGCCTCCATCCACGACCTGATGTCAACCTACACCCCAACGGATGGCGTTACTTGGATTATTGACCAGAATAACCAACCGGTTACGAGCATCGGTACAGCGGTTGGCCCTTCGGGAGCAGATATAGCGAAACAAGCTCAATTATATAAGGACAACCCTTATCGGGAGTGGCAAATAAATGATGAAAAATATTACCTGTTTCTCGTTAAATCCGAGAAAACCGGGTGGAAATATGTAACGCTGCTGCCAGTAAGCAAAGCGCTTAGTAAGGTCGAGCAGACGCGGCAGCTGTATATGTATGGCGTCGCCTCTATTCTAATATTTGGAGGAGCGATTATTTTCTTTAGTCTGCGGTGGAATTACCGCCCGATCCATCGCCTACGAGTAGCGAGCGATCAGGTGCTGCTTAAACGAACGGATGGCCTTAATGAGCTTGAAACGGTCCATTTTGCATTAAATACGCTAGTCAGCCAAAATCAGAAGCTCGGTGAACGCGTCAAAACCCAGTCTCAGGCCGTTAAGAAGCAGCTGCTCCTCTCTTTACTGAAGGGAGAATTTGACACGGCGGAGGAGCTGCATGCTTATGGTGAGGAAGTGGAATGCTTGATTTCCGGCACGCTGTTTTGGACAGCCATTGTTGAGTTTCCAGCCAACCTGAATTCAGATGCCCATCCAGCGCTGGAGGAAATGGAGCTGCTCATCCCGCCTCCTTTTCAAGCATACGGGATGGAGCATTTCGAGAAAAACCGTTATGTATTGCTCATTACGGCTGATCAGGCGGAGCTTGCAGCAGGAGATTGGCACAAAGCATTATGCCTGTTTCGGGAATCCATTTGCTTGGCTTCTTCAAGCGCCGTCACCATGGGCGTAGGAAGCATGAGCGATATAAATGGAACGCCTCGCTCATATCTGGAGGCAAAAACAGCCATTGGCTATCGTTTTGTTCAGGGACTGAACCGGACGATTTTTTACGGGGACATTCCCGTGCAGGCCGCTGTGGCGGAGGAATATCCGCACAAGGATCTTAAAGGGCTTCAGCAGGCCATTAAATCAGGCAGCACAAACAAAATTAACACTTCCATTTCGGCAATAATAGCCTTTATTCGTGATCGTCAGCCTCCACTCGATGTCGTAAGGGGATTATGCTTCGAGATCATCCGCACCGTTAACGGCGGCTGGCGGGAAATGGGGCTGAACGAGCAAAGCCCGAACCGCTATCCCGATATTTTTTATTTGGAGCGTCTGGAAACGATTGATGAATTTGAGCAGCTTATGCATGCGGTAAGCCGGGATTTAAGCTCCGCCTTCGGAAACAGTCGTAATGACAACGAGCCAACCCCAGCTAACCAGCGATCGGCAGAAGCCATGCTCCAGTATATAAGGGATCACTATAAAGACAGCAGTTTCTCACTTCAGGAAATGTCACAGCATTACGGAATGGCCCTGCCTAATTTAAGTCAATTTTTCAAGGAAAACACCGGTCAGACGCCATTGGAATTTACAACGTCGCTTCGAATGACCGCTTCCAAGCAGCTTTTATTATCAACGAAAAAGCCGCTCAAAGCCGTTGCGGAGGAAGTCGGATATAACAATGTTTGCAGTTTCATCCGGCGCTTCAAGCAGTTGACCGGCTTGACACCTGGGGAATTCCGTTTAGCCTCCAAGGAACCATCATCCTAGTTAAGAGATTGTTTATTTCATTTTAAGGAGGTGGTCCGAGCTCTGGATCAGCAGAGACAGCAACAAGGCAATCAACATCAGCTAGTTCCCAGACTAGCTCGTTTTCCATAAACCCCAAACAAGGAGGCGTAAGTGTTGAAAATGTCTAAATCCTTACATTTCACCTGCATTACCCTTTGCTTCGCTCTGATTTTGAGCATATTGCCATTCACTGCTTCTATTCCAAAGGCCGAGGCTGCAGATGCCAGCTCCTATCCCTATCAAGCAATGAGACTGGAAAACGTCAACAAAGGCTGGAATTTAAACATTCTCGGCTACAGCAGCAATTCTGAAGTGAACGTATGGCCTACGAATGGTGAAAGCAACGAAAGATGGAGATTTGAAACGACAGACGGAGATTACTTCAAGCTCATTAATGAAAAAACGGGCCTGCTGCTCTCTCCGCTTAATTGGTCATTGGCAGATGGAACCGCCGCCGTGCTTTATGCGGAAGCTAACAGAGACGAGCAATTATGGAAAATCGTTGGCACCGATACCGATGTTAATGGCGACTACATTTCCTATCGCGTCTTAAACAAGGCTGACAACACAAAAGCGCTTATCCTCAATCTATCGACGAATAAAACGATGATAGGCACATATGCAGGCAACACTACCCACAAGTGGAAGCTCGTCTCAGACGGCCTTGTCGGCTTTGCCGGATTTGCCAAGGATTTGAACGGGGCCAATAAAACCGGAACGATCGGCGGCTTGCTGGGAAAAACCGTTTTCGTCAATACGCTTGCCGAGCTGAAAGCTGCCTTGCTCGATACAAAACCGCTGACGATCGTCATTTCCAGCAATATCGATAATGCCAACTCAGAGGTTTACGATTTACGAATTGCCTCCAATAAGACGATTATCGGATCCTTTGCGGCCAACAGGCTGACCGACGCGCGTCTGCGCACCGATGACTATTTTAAGGTAGAGGGCGTCAGCAACAATGTCATCATTAAAAACATCAATTTTGAAATTAAGAACAGGAGAGATGTTGTGACCGTTGCGATCTATGGGTCGCGCAACGTCTGGATTGACCATAACACCTTTACCTCCACTCTCGGTATTGATGTTGGCGAGGTCGGAAAATTTATTTGGGTCAATACGAGCGTCTATTCCAACACCGACCCAGACTATGTCACCATCTCCTACAACAAGCTATCTCACCGATATTGGACCGTTGCTTTTGGCACAGTAACGGCACTAAACAAAAATAATGCGACCGTTATGCTGAACAACTTTGATTCGACGGTACGCAGAACACCGCAATCGGGCAACGGCCGGCTGCATGTATTAAACAATTTGATTCAGAGGACGCTGCCAAGCACCGATGACGCCGGCTATGCGGCCATTATCGGAGGCTCGGGCGCACATGTATATTCGGATGCCAACCGCTTCCACAACTTTAAGAAAGCATCCAGCGGCTATTGGGATACAGAAATTACGATTGATCCAAATGCTACCGTCAAAGATGTCGGCTCCTACACCAATAAAGGTGAAAATGCACCCGTAGCGACACCTTATGCACTACCAACTCCAAGCGGCACGGTGACGACCTTCAATCCAGCCACTAAATACAGCTACCCAATCTTGAATGCGTATGCAACTTCAGGAAACGACGTAAAAACCTTCGCAACCAATTTTGCAGGTGCCGTAAGCAGCGCCTCAAGCTTGAAATACATTCATTACCCTGAATTCGCAAGCTATCTGCAATAAGCTTTAGGATATGGCTTGTGAAATCTTTATAATGTAAAAAAAGCGCAAGTACCGCGGCTACTCCAGCGTCGATACTTGCGCTTTCTCCTTCACCGTTGCCTACTTTAACAATAATCAATCTTCATCGTTCCAAAACATTAGCCAGATAAATTGATTGCTGTTGGTGTTTCAAGGTCAAGGAAACAATAGGCAGGCCATTTAAGATTTGAATCTTCATGAACGCTGCCTTATTCCTGAGAAAAACTCTTCAACCTCTTCCACATCCGTCCGGCTAGTATGAAAAACATATAATTCACGCATTGGAAATTGTTTATGAAAATGTTTATATCCGTCCCACGCTTCCTGAGGGTTGTCATAATCCTGAATAATCGCCATATCTTGAAGTCTGCGAATTCGGTTGTTAGAGCTAGCTTTAATCGCTTCCACCAACACAAAACGATCCGGAAGTGAATCAACTATTTCTTCCCATTTCATTGGCTTCACCTCGCTTTGGTATGTTGTGATTATTATACCATATTGCTGAGATTGGTAGGAATTTGTAAATGAAAACTTAGTTCATCATGTCACTTCAAAAACCATAATTAAGGCACATCCGCCACTTGAAACATGCACTATATAAGCTACTTAACTAACTATTGATGTTTTAATTTCCACTCTCCTAGAAAATAAATGATATACGCTTGCGGAACCACATCACATTGGTAATGCAAAAATCAAACATTAAATCTACCACATTAAAAAGAGATTGCCCTAAAATCAAGGCAACCTCTGCCCCTTCTCCATATATCCTGCTTTCTTAGCTACTTCTTACAAAATTCCTCACTACCCCTCCGAAACCTCCGGCAATTCCGCCTTCATGCGCTGGAACAAAGCAAATGTGACAGCACTCGTCAAAATAATGACAATCCCCGACCAGAAAAACCATACCTGCACGCCGTACTTATCGACAATAGGTCCTGCTAATGCTAGCCCAATCGGGGAGGAAAGCATCATCACGCTTGTGACGAGCGAAATAACACGTCCCAGCATCGAAGGCTCGAAAGCCCTTTGGATCATCGCCATATAAGGCCCATTGAAGAAAGGCGCTGCCGCTCCCATAAAGAAAGATACGACCACAAACAGCACAAAAGCCTCCTTGCTGATCACACCGCTCAGCACACAGGTCAGACCAATCATGGCCAAGCTCAGGCTCATATACGTAATGTCCTTCCATTTAGAAGCAACTACCGACAGCAGTACGCCACCCGCAATCATGCCAATGCCAAAAATCGCTTCAACGAGGCTGGCACTGTATCCCCCACGCCCGAAATGAGATAACGTCATGAAAGGAAACAATGTCGCCAAAGGCATAAATCCAATGCTGAAAATAGCTGTAGCTATCGTAATGACGACAATTGGCTTTACTTTAATGAAAGCATCCCAGCCCAGCTTAAACTCCTTGAAAAAGGATGGCGCTTGTGTTGTCTCCGGCTTTGGCTGATGAATCCTCACAAACAATAACATGACATTGGCGATTAACGCTCCGGCCACATCAAGGAACAGCACCGCTCCAAGCGACGTCGCGGAATAAACTGCAATGCCCAGCGCCGGTCCGATTACACTGGAAAAGGAAAAAACCATCTGCTGCCAGCCCGCCACACGGGTCAGCTGATCCTCAGGCGCCATTAATGGGATCGCAGCTTGAAAAGCCGGCGCATGGAAGGCAGAGGCAGCAGAGCGAACCATCAAAATCACGTAGACAAACGCTAGACTCGGCTCGCCAAAAAAGAAATACAAGCCTAAAATCAAACTAAAAAAGGCAATTGCACTATCGGCTATAATCATCGTCAATTTACGGTTCCAGCGATCCAGCCATACGCCAATAAAAGGCCCTAAAATCGCCTGCGGCAAAAATCCAGCCAAGCCCGCTATCATTAAAACCGAGGCGGACCCGGTCGTTTGCGTCAGATGCCAAATAACCGAAAATTGCACCATCGAACTCGTCAATATGGAAAAGATTTGTCCGCTGAAAATAACCGCGAACGTTTTTTGCCATTTAAGCTGCATGGATATAGTCTCCTTCATTCATTTTGACTATGATATATGCACCTTAAATTAACGTAATCGCATGGAATGGGTCAAGAAAGACACCTCCTAAAATTTAGAATTATTATAGCGACAAATTAAACGGAACGCAAACAAAAGCAGCCGGTTATAATTCGCCGGCTGCTTTCATTATATAGATGCTTTCGCGTGCTTCACGCTGAATGCTTCATGCCCTATTTTTCACTAAAAGTTAATCGTAAATCATCGGGCTTCTATGCGCATTTGTATAATTATCGCGGTCTGTGCGATCGGTCATGCTGCGGTAGTTCATGTCGCCATCATAACCTCGCGTTTCGATTTTGTTAGCGTTGGCCGGGAACAGGCGCTCAGCCATTGCGTTAAATTCGACTATGAAGCCTTGGATCGGATGTCCGTTGCGGACATCGGTCATGTAGCTCGTCATACGGCCAACAAAATCGGGGTTAGCCGATACGTAGACATTGTTAACACCTGGCTTCACCTTTCTGACTTCCTTGGCAATTTCAGCTTTAATTTGGTGGGTCAAAGCATTTTCGCCCGTGCTCATCGTATTCATGCCGCGTTGGTAATTTGAGCCGTCACGGCCCATATAGCTGGAGTTGGTGCGGCTCATCAGCTTTTTATCACCATTTTTGAGGTTGTCCTCAAACGATACCGCCACATAAGCGTTGTTATCGGTCAGCAGCACGTTTGCGGACTTAACGTTATGCTTATTGGTAATACGTTTCGCAATTTCTTCGCTCATTTCCATTTTATAATTTTTATGACTACCTACAATGTTATTTCCATAGATGTTTTTTCCATTCACATAATTTTTCTCATTCATATGATCATTAGCAAAACGATCGTTTAAAACTCTGTTTCCATTTGCATCTTCCCTTACCATTTTGGTGCGAATGTTTTTATTTCCCAAATCACCTTGATTGGCTGCACAGCCTGTCAACATGGCACTAAGCAGGGCGCCTGCGGACAAGACAGCAAGAAAATTCGTTTTACGCATGTGCTGTATTCCTCCCTTGTGGTTGTTTACAGGCCTCATGACCCGCTATTAGGATGAGCGTTCGCGATTCAGACTATGCACCAATTGGACTTGACAAAATGTATGGAGAGGAGTAATTTATTATCAGGTATTAGCATCTGGTACTAAATTATGAAGGAGTTGTTTTTCATGACCATTTCCACACTCGTACAATCCCATGCAGCAGTAACGGCTATCGGCACTTATGTACCTGAACGCATTTTAAGCAATCCAGATTTAGAAAAGCTTGTAGACACTTCGGATGAATGGATTTTTCAACGTACAGGCATCCGCGAGCGCCGAATAGTAGGAGAACAGCAATTTGCCAGCGATTTAGCCATTGAAGCTGTGCGCGATTTGATCCACAGATATAATAAAACCGTTCATGATGTCGACTACATCATCGTCGCAACCTCTACACCGGATTCTTTCGTTCCAAGTGTAGCCTCACGAGTACAGGCGTCATTCGGCATGAAAGGCTGCGGAAATGCTGATTTGCAAGCCGCATGCGCTGGCTTCACTTCCGCCCTGCAAATGGCAAATGGCCTATTGCTTTCCAAGCTATGCCGTAAAATTTTAATTATTGGCACCGAAACGCTTTCACGGGCTACAGATTACACAGACCGGACGACCTGCATTTTATTCGGCGATGGCGCAGGTGCCATGCTCGTTGAAACGACCGATACGGGATCCGATATTAGCAGCATGGCTGCCGCTGGTTCTACACTGCCTGCTGGCGACATACTCGCTTCAAATGCGAGCACCGATGGTGAGCAGGGTCATCACGTATACCGCAGCAGCCTGGCGCCACACATCGGCAGCTTCGAGCTTACACAAAATACCATGCTCGTCCAAAATGGCCGGGAAGTATATCGCTGGGCATTAAGCCGCGTAGCAGCAGGCGTTCAAGAGCTGCTGGATGGCAGCGGCTACACCGCTCAGACGATTGACTGGTTCGTTCCGCACAATGCCAATCAGCGTATTATAGATGCTTTATGCGAGCGTATCGGTTTTGAAGCGCAGCAGGCGCTGTCCAGCATTGAGCATTATGGCAACACCTCTGCCGCTTCCATTCCGCTTGCGCTGGATGCAGCCGTCAAAGACGGCAGAGTGAAGCCGGGTCATCTGCTGCTGTTATATGGTTTTGGAGGCGGACTTACGCAATCTGGCGTTATTATGCGGTGGTCCATTTAAGCTGCCGCAGCCAGTACAACATGCCCCAAGCCTCATTATGAAAATAAAATGGACAGCATCGCATGCAGCCTATGGGCATAAGTATGCTCGCTCAGCGTGCGATGCATGCCGCGAATGGCAATTTCCTTGCGCTCATTTTCATGATTCAAATAATAGTCCAGCTTTTCCACCATGTCCTGCGGAGATTCATACGTCACAATTTCTACACCCGGTGTGTAGAAAGAAGCCAAATCTTCCCGCACATCCGTTAACTGGAGTACAGCACAAGCCGAAATTTCAAATGTGCGCGGATTTGGCGAAGACGCCGTTATTCCTAGACTGTTGCTGTTAAATAAGGCATCATCATGAGCCCGGTGCATATTAATGACGATTTTGGACGCATTATAAGCAAGCGCCGTATCCTGCGGAGTCATCCATTCCCCTAGATTGATTTTAGATCGCAGTCTATCGAAATTTTCCAGCCGATCCCACCAAATCCCCGATATGAGCGTATCTTTGCTGGCCAAATAGGAAGCAGCCTCGTTAAAATATTGAACTCTGTTCAAATAGCCCGAGCCGATGAAGCTGATCTCCTTGCGCTTGCTGCGCTGCGGATTCATCGGCCTGAACTGGGCGGGCATGACGCAGAATGGCAAATAATGCACATTGTCACAACCTCGCTCCTGATAAAGCGCTACACAATTTCGATCAAGCGTAAACACGGCGTCATAATGCGGGGCAAGCGTTATCGTGATATCCGCGTAATAAGGGTCATCTGTAAACCAAATAGCTGTACGTATGCCTAAAGCGCGCATGGCATCAATTTGTGCTACATCAAACTGCAGCCCATCCAGCACAATAACATAGTCCGGACGAGCTTGCGCGGCGATTTCTGCTACAGGCTCACCCGTCTTCACGACAGTTAGCTGAGCGACCATTCCCGTTAATGTAGCGGCTACCGCTTCATCAAGCGGCGAATAAGGAAATCCCTTTCCTGTGGACACGTACATGACATGTACAGGCCATACTCCTGCTATGGGGGGGATATGGCTAATAACCGACTCGCATTGGCCAAACCAATAACCGTCCTCCCAGCCTTCATGGTAGCCTGCAGCTCTCCCTAGTTCTACTTCAGTGGGCGGATTCTGCCTTTGTCGCAAAGCCGATCGTTTAGCCATTCGACTCTCCCTCCCTCATAATAAGCTGTAATAACTGCACGGCACGTGATCTGAATGTATGGTCCCTCAGCGTGCGGCGCAGACCATTAACTGCAATCCGGCTGCGGGCTTCCTCATTTTCCAAATAAAAATCGATTTTTGCTGCGAGCTCCTCAGCATCTTGAAAAGTCTCAATTTCCTGTCCAGCCGTGTAATAATACGGCAAATCCTCACGAATATCCGTTAGTTGGAAAGCGCCGCAAGCGGCAATCTCATACGTTCGCGGATTGATCGAGCGCCCCGGGCTCTGTAACGCATTAAAATTGTCTGAGCCTGCCTCCGTCGTTCGATGAATATTAATGACGATTTTGGCGTTGTTATAATAAGGGATCGTCTGCTTTGCACTTAACCAGTCGGTATGAATAAACGGCTGCAACCGCTTATAGACCGCTAAACGCTCCCATAGACCCCCGGACAAAAAGATTTTGCGCCTCTTTGCCAGCAGCCGCTCGCTAATGGCATCAATTAGCCCGATTCGGTTCCAAAATCCTTGCCCAATAAAGCAAACATCGCTGGCAAAAGCTGAATTCGATCGCTGCGGCCGATACAAGCCGGCATGCACCGCCAGAGGCAAATAATGTACGTTGGTGCAGCCAATGCTGCGATACAGCTCAAGTGTCCCAAGCTCATGCGTCAGCACGATATCATAATGCGGCGCTGCTGCAACCGTCTTCTCCGTCATATAAGGATCATCTACGAACCATACTGCTGTACGGAAGCCCCGCTGCTTGACCTCGCCGATCTGCTGCAGATGATTGGCTGGAAAAGTATGCAGGCCGTTCATCACAAGCACGATGTCGGGGGAAATAGCTGCCGCTTGCTCGGCAAGCTGTTCTGCGCTTCCAACATGAAGCTCGGTCACACTCGCTTGCAGCGCCTCAATGAGGCCCGTGTCAATGGCCTCAAACCCTTGCGGGATATAGAGCATCCGCATGGGAACGGGCGTTAGCTCCGGCGAAGGCAACAGTCCGCTTAACGCTTCGCAAGCGCCGTCTCGCCAGCCGGTATGAAAGCCAGTTTCATACCCACTTTGCCGCACTTGCTTGCGGGAATTATTTTTTCTGGCCACCATTAGCTGCACCGCCTTGCTTCGATTTTAATCGCTGCACAACATGCTTCCAATATGTATATGTCAAAAAGCAGTCCAGCTAAGCGGCATTTATCCCTGCATCGCAAAAATTGGCGTTTAACCTGCTTTTTCCGTCAAGATTTTTGCCATATATGGATAGGAACACAGCTTGTCCTCAAGCCGGTAATCCAAAAAAACTCTAACCTGCTGGTGGCGAATAAACCATCAAGCAGGCAGAGCTAATTTAAATAAAATGTTCGCATACTTCCGAAAAGCATGACAAGGTACGTACGGCTTACGGCGTTTGCTCATACGCCAGCTGATGTCCATCTTCGAAGCCTTTCGCAAATCCAGCATTATAACCCGCATTATACGTCTGGTTGAAGCCCTCATTAAAGGTCTCCGGCACAATTACGCGTTGTCTGACCACTTTCCTGCGGCGGCGCAGCGATGAGCTGCTACCTGTTTTTTTCCCTGTTGCCCTGCGCTTACGCGAGCTTTTTGGGCGGCGCGTTACAGCTTTGCTGGCAGAGCGTTTCGTTGCCCGTTTGCGGACGGACACGCGTTTTTTTATACTCAATTCCCATTCCTCCTGTTCACTTGCGGATGCCACCGCACCTGCTTTCCTTGCAGCTCGTTACGGAGCCATGGCTCAGGCGGCTTGCCCTTCTTTACCCGGTAGCTGCGCACTGGCCAACCCGTCACGCTTTCCGCTAGCTGCTCCTGCATATTGGTCAGCAAGCGCACATTTTCACCAATTCGCTTGGCTGTTTGAGGTGCCAGCTCCGCTACATCAGCCACGCTGTTCAAAATGCGGGCAAGCGCGAGCTGGCTCCGCGCAATCGAAGCCAGCACCTCCAATTTAACCTCTCGCTCGCGGCGCACTATTTCTCTCAACGCCCGCCTCCGAATCCGCCACCAAAGTTGAAATCCGAACCACCGGAGGAATCGCCTTCCTCCCCGTCCTTCTGCAAAACGGCTTTGAGTACGGATACGATGCCTTGACTCATTTTATTAATACCCTCAATCGTCTCGACCATCTGGTCATGTACACCTAGCGTCTGCTTAAGCTGCGACTGGTCGCCTGGAAAAGTGCCCGAATGAATATGATTGCATATCCAATTGCGGGCCTTCTCTGCTTCCTCCGCCTTCGCCTCCAAAATTAGCGCCACGTTCCACTGCATATTGGCAGTAGCGCCCAACATGCGCATATAGGCTTGCTCTCGGTCCATGACATGCGCTCCCCTTTTCGCTCCGTCATTCTTCCTCACCCGGGTTCAATTCTTTTATCGTATAAGACAGCTGAGACGCCAGCGTCTCCTGCAGCTCAGCCATGCTGTTTAAATAAGCAATAACACTGCCCAGCAGCGCTTGCGATTCCCCGAGCAGATCATCTACGCCGCCAAAATTCGGTTGATGATCGGGTAGGCTTTTCACAATTTCGGCCATTCGTACCGTGACATGGCGCTTTGCCTCCAGCATTCGTGCCATCTGGCTGTTGGAATGGGATAAATGCTCAATAATTTCGGTTACGATATGCTGCATGGACAACGATCCTCCCTCAGGCTGTGGCTTGACTCTGTGCCGCCACTTGAATAGGTGCAGCTAATTACAGCATATGCACGGCAATACACAGTGATACTTGGCAGCAATCAGTGGCTCGAAGCCCATTCTAAAGTTGTTGGCGAAGCTTAACCGTTGGAATAATCGGCAATCCTTCCGGAATCGCATGCAGCTGCTCCAGTGTAAGCTGGACTGATGGCCTTGCCTTAAGCGCCCAGCCTTCAAAAGCAGCTTCCGTTATCATTTTCCGCTTCAGGCCCTGCTGCATATAATAATGAAAACCATCAAGCCCGCTAACAGTTTTGCCATGAAGGTCGCTGCCTTCCATCGCCAGCATTCGCTGCCACCTGGCATGAACCTCCTCGCTAGATATCGGCGAGCCCAGCGGCCAGCGTCTAATGTCAATTTGTCCAATGCGGACGGCTTCTCCGCTAAATTCGCCTTCAACAGGGCGCCTGTTGCCCCCTTCAATCCAATATACTCTACCATTTAATGAAGTAACGGCAATGCCATCCGGGTAATAGGCTGCTTCCCCAAGTGCCGCCAGCTCGGCCTTTAGCGCAGGCTGCTCGGCAGCACGATGCTTCATGACGCTGACCAGTTCATGCGGATTGCCCCATTTATTCATATAATGCTGCAGGTTGCGGTTATTGACCTCCTCAAGCTGTGCACCTAATGCTTTAATGCTGACACTGCCAAAATGATGAATAAACGAATCACGGGCAATGACAAGCGAATACCCAAGCAGCTTCACCCGAATGTTATAGTCATCATCTTCAAAATTGCCAATTTCAAATCCTTCATCAAAATAGCCAATTTTCTCCCACAGTTCTCTGCGTAGCAAGAGACAGAAGCCCGTCAGCCGTTCAACCTGCTGCCAGCGTCTGGCATCTGGCACATTATTAAGTCTAGCAAAGTCCGGCATATCCGCTACGTTCGTATAGGGAACCTCTATCAGCTGCTCCCCGCCAATATAATTCGTGACAGGCCCAACCATGCCAATTTGCGGATTGCTATTCAAGCAAGCCATCATATTGACCAGCCAATTGTCGGTTACGAGTGTGTCATTGTTCAATATAAGCATCATCGTGCCTTTAGCCATCATCATGCCTCTGTTGACTGCCCCAGCGAAGCCGTAGTTTTCGCTTAAAATCCGGTAGCGCACCTGCCCATCAAGCTGGGCCAAATAGCTTCCCGTCCCATCGGTTGAAGCATTATCAATAACGATAATTTCATAAGCAAGGTCCGTATGGTCCATAATGCTTTCAATGCACAGCTTCAAATATTGGAGCTGATTATAGCTCGGGATAATGATGCTCGTTCCTTGAAACTTTTCATTATAGCTAGTAAGTCCCGCTAGCCGACCATCCTGATAGCCTTGCTCGACCCCTTGGGCATACCACGCTTGCTGCTGCACGTGAGATTGTTTTGTAGTGCGGGGCCGCTTTCTTGCTGCTTTTCTTCTCATTCTCCCGTCTCCTTCAATAGCCTCGCTGCCGCTTCATGCAAGGATTCGAACGTGCCCGCATCCGACCACCATCCTGCAAGCGTATGGGAAGCGAGTGTTCCCGCACGGGCATACATATTGTTTAAATCGGTAATTTCCAGTTCGCCGCGGTCTGACGGCTCCAACCGATCAATCGCTGCAAAGACGCTGGAATCATACATATAAATGCCCGTTACACATAAATCCGATTGCGGCTCAGCTGGTTTTTCGTCTATATAAGCAATTTGTCCTGCTTCCTGAAACACCGCTATGCCATAGCGATGGGGGTCTGGTACTTGTTTGAGCAGCACCATCGCACCTTCCCGCTGCTGGGCAAACTTCCGCACATATGGAGCCAGATTATCCTCGAACAAATTGTCGCCGAGCAGTACAATAAACTTTTCATCATTCCGAATAAAATCGCGCGCCAGCACCAGCGCCTCAGCGATGCCGCCCGCTTCCTCCTGAATACGGTAAGTCAGCGAGACACCAAGCTCGCGGCCGCTTCCTAAATACGACGCAAACAAACCTATCGACTGCCGTCCTGTCACAAGCAGCATTTCTGTAATGCCTGCCTGATGCAGCTTATCAATGCCATAAAAAATCATCGGATGCTTGCCTACGGGAAGCATATGCTTATTCATTAAAGTGGTCAGCGGTTTTAGCCGCGTCCCTGTTCCTCCTGCCAAAATGACTGCTTTCACGGGTTAACCTCCATACCGCTTTAGCCATAGCCTAAAGCGCAAACTCGCGGCAGCGACGGTAATCCTCAAAACCGCCACGTTCATTCGATTGTGTAATGAGCCAGTGGATCGCTTCCAAATGATCCCCAACAATGAGATGCTCCAGCGGATTGCGCCGTTCGCGCTGCGGCCTGCGCCTGTTTATTTTGCCAACATTGACCGTATGCACAGCTTCAACCTTCAAACCAAGCCGAATAGCTCTCGCATGGGCAAGTGGTGGGACGCACAGCGCCTCTGCTCCGATTAGAGACAGGCCTTGCCTGCTTATGGCATGGGGGATTGCTGTGAAGGAGGCTCCTTTCAGATCCGGGCGTTCCAGCACAATATTGAGCGTGTGCTTCGCAAGCACGACGCTGTGCACAGCGGTTTTTTCCACGGGGCCGGTATAATCATTTAAAGCAGCATCTACGCCGCGATGCAGTATTGCATAGACAAAATGCCGCAATTGTGCGGTGCTGATGACCATATCTCCATCCACAAACAGCAACACCTCACCTAGGGCAGCCCTCGCTCCAACGCTTCGTCCAACATCATGGCCAAGCGCCTTTTCATAGCGGAGCACTCGTGCTCCTGCACGCTTGGCAATTTCGGCTGAACCATCCGTCGAGCCATTTGCAACGACGATAACCTCAGTCCTGGGATGGACACCCGCCGCCTCCCTTATGACCCTGCGAATGGTAGCCCGTTCATTCATGACGGGAATAATAACGGATACGACTGGAGACTGCATCGGCTGCGCATCTCCGGCATATTCGTCTGCGGCCAAACCGCTCTGGGCAGGATGCGGCTTTCTCACAGCGCGGAAATTCCGGGCTTTTTTCCCCTTCGCACCCTTCGCTTTCTTCATCCGCTTTGTTCACCTCGGTATACGCCTATAGTTCAAAATGGTGCTGCAACGTAATTACACCACATAATATGTACCTCCATCATCTGCGCAACGGCAAATGTACAACTCCCATGATGTCTGTCCCGCACCCATATCAACGGCTGTAGGCGGTTAACAGAAAAAAAATTCCCCTCGCGCCTTGCGTGAGAGGAATTTTTTTCCGTACTGAATTACAGCGTCTTATCAGCAAATCGCTGATGGCATTTTCATTTTAAGCAAGCCTTATTGTCCGATTGCAATCCAGTTAATGGTGCCGATGAAAGCCTCACTGAAAAAGCGGCGATTAATGGATAGGATGACATGCCCCGGCTCCTTCGCTTGAATGCATATATAGCAGGCCGGGTGATCGGTCGTTGCTGTCAGCACATATTGGTTGCTTGCGAACGGTTCGTCAAATAGAATAACCTGCTCTAACTGCTGTTTCTCAGGTGGAAAGCTGTACGGGCATAACCCAAATTGCTGCTTGCTAATGCTGCCGCTCCGACCAACGATTGGCGAAAAAGCAAGTGCCGATAGCGTTACGCTGGCAGGTGCTAGATGCTCGGCGGTGACAGCACCATCCGTGATTTTGTCACTTGTTACGCTGTCGGTCGACAGATGCTCCGCCTTCACGGCTCCTTCCGCCAGCGCTTCACTGCCTACGCTCGCAAAGCCCAGCTTCGATGACGTTATGCTCCCTTCACTCAGCTTTTCCGTTGTAAAGCAGCCATCCGCTAGCTTTTCGCTCGTTATGCTCGCTGCCGACAGATGCTCCGCCTTCACGGCTCCTTCCGCCAGCGCTTCACTGCCTACGCTCGCAAAGCCCAGCTTCGATGACGTTATGCTCCCTTCGCCAAGCTTTTCTGTTGTGACGCTGCCTTCCGCTAGCTTTTCACTCGTTACGCTATCCGTTGCCAAATGCTCGGCGGCAACAGCACCATACGTGATTTTGTCGCTCGTTATGCTGTCCGTTGACAGATGCTCCGCTTTCACGGCCCCTGCTGCCAGCGCCCCACCATCTACGCTCGCAAAGCCCAGCTTCGACGACGTTATGCTCCCTTCGCCAAGCTTTTCTGTTGTGACGCTGCCTTCCACTAGCTTTTCGCTCGTTACGCTATCCGTTGCCAAATGCTCGGCGGCAACAGCACCATACGTGATTTTGTCGCTCGTTATGCTGTCCGCCGACAGATGCTCCGCTTTCACGGCCCCTGCTGCCAGCGCCCCACCATTTACGCTCGCAAAGCCCAGCTTTGATGCCGTTATGCTCCCTTCGCCAAGCTTTTCTGTTGTGACGCAGCCACCCGCTAGCTTTTCGCTCGTTACGCTCTCTGCCGTCAGATGCTCGGTGATCACGGCTCCTTCTGCCAGCGCCTCACTGCTTACGCTCGCAAAGCCCAGCTTCGACGACGTTATGCTCCCTTCGCCAAGCTTTTCCGCCGTGACACTGCCATTCGCCAACTTTTCGCTTGTTACACTCTCTGCCGTCAGATGCTCGGCAATCACGGCTCCCTCCGCCAGCGCCTCAATGCCTACGCTCGCAAAGGCCAGCTTCGACGACGTTACACTCGCTTCGCCCAGCTTTCCCGTCGTGATACTACCATTCGCCAGCTTATCGCCCGTTACACACTCTGCTGTCAGATGCTCGGTAATCACGGATCCTTCTGCCAGCGCTTCACTGCTTACGCTCGCAAAGCCCAGCTTCGACGACGTTATGCTCCCTTCACCCAGCTTTTCCGTCGTGACACTGCTATTCGCCAGCTTATTGCCCGTTACGCTCCCTGCCGTCAGATGCTCGGCGATCACGGATCCTTCCGCCAGCGCCTCAATGCCTACGCTCGCAAAGGCCAGCTTCGACGCCGTTACACTCGCTTCGCCCAGCTTTTCCGTCGTGATACTACCATTCGCCAGCTTATCGCTTGTTACACTCTCTGCCGTCAGATGCTCGGCAATTACGGCTCCTTCTGCCAGCGCTTCACTGCTTACGCTCGCAAAGCCCAGCTTTGACGACGTTACACTAGCTTCGCCCAGCTTTTCCGTCGTGATACTACCATTCGCCAGCTTATCACCCGTTACACACTCTGCCGTCAGATGCTTGGCAATCACGGCTCCTTCTGCCAGCGCTTCACTGCCTACGCTCGCAAAGCCCAGCTTTGACGACGTTACACTCGCTTCACCCAGCTTTTCCGTCGTGACACTGCTGTTCGCCAGCTTATTGCCCGTTACGCTTTCTGCCGTCAGATGCTCGGTGATCACGGTTCCTTCCGCCAGTGCTTCACTGCCTACGCTCGCAAAGCCCAGCTTCGACGCCGTTACACTCGCTTCACCCAGCTTTTCCGTCGTGACGCAGCCATCCGCCAGCTTATCGGCACGGATCGTGCCATTTTTCAGCTTGCTTCCAAAAATGCTCTCATCCTCAGCACGGTCAACCGTAATAACATCGGCTGCAAGATGGGCTAATGAAAGCGAGTTTTTACGAATATGATAGCCCTGCACCGTTTCGGCCCGAAGATGCTTGCCGGCTATCGTCTCCAGTTGCAAATGCTCCCCAGACACGGAATCCTTTCCAAGCTTTACCTCTGTCACACTGCCATCCTGCAAATTAGCACTGGCGATGCTGTTTATTGCTAAATGCCCCTCGCTGATGCAATACGGCTGAATATGCTTTTCTCCTACGGAAAGCGGGGCCAGCTGTTCAGCAGTTACCGCCTGACTTTGCAAGTGCTCCGTACTGATAATAAGTGGTTTGAGCGCTGCACTGTCGATTGCCGCCTCCTGAATATGCTCGCTTGCAACGCTTGCTTCCGCCAGATTCGCCGCCGTTACAGCTCCTTCCGCTAAATGAACATCGCGAATGCTACCTTCCTGCACGTGAATGCCCAACACCGAACCATTGGATAAATGACGACTGTGTATCGCTTCGCCCGCAATATGCTTCGGCTTCACAGCATCCAGCGCCAATTTCGCCGAGTGAACCGCCAAATCAGCAAGCTGCTCACTGCCAACCGCTCCTGGCTGCAAATGAGGGGCTGCAATAAGCCCGTTTTGCAGATGCTCTTTCGCAAGCGAGCCTGCCTGAATATGCTTGCCTTCAATTACAGCTGGAGCGATATGCTCGCCTTGCACCGTACCTGGAGCAAGCTTCGTTCCCGTCACGCTGGCTTCAGCAAGCTTTGCTCCTGTTACGCTGTAATCGGCCAGCTTATCTGACGTCACCGCTTCTGGGGAAAGCTTGAGCGAATTAACGCTGTGATCTGCCAAATGATGGGAAGATACAACACCAGGCGCAATATATCTTTCTGTCACAGCTTCATAAGCAAGCTTTGCGCTCGTCACGGCGCTATCATGGAGCGTTCGAGTTGTAATCGCATCATCCGCCACATGCTTCTCATGAACAATATGCGGCTGCAAATGATTAGCAGCTATCGCATCAGGAGACACAGCTTCCCCCGTCACAGCTCCATTTGAAAAATGGTACGCCCGCAGCGCCTCCGGCGCGATTTTGTGAAACGTAATGGCTTCATCGCGCAATTGCCTCGTATCTACCGAATTGTCTGCAAGATGTGCAGCAGAAACGGCTCCTGCGGCAAGCTTTGTTGATGTAACGCTTTGCTGTGCAAGCTGTCTGCTCCCCACAGCCGCATCCGTCAGATGCTGCACCCGAATCGCTCCCGGCGCAATTTTCTCATCGGTGACGGAGCTGCTGCGCAAATGCTCCGTTCCAACCGCCTCTTCCCGCAGCTGGACGCCGGATACGGTATTGACCGCCAAATGGCGATTGTGTATCTGTCCGTCTGCTATTTTCTCAGAAGTTATGCTGAGACGGCTCAAATGACGGGTTTGCACCGCATCATCGGCGAGCTTCGCCGCGGTTACACTTTGCTCCGAAAGCTTGGAAACGGTAACCGCATGATCAACCAGTTTGATCGTCGATACGGACTGATCCATCAGCTTGGAGGCCGTTACGGCTTGATCACCGAGATGCCCGCTTTCGATTTGGCGAGGTGAGATATGCGGCCCCAGAACGGCCCCTGCCTGCAGATGTGCGCTGGATACTGCTCCGCTTGCTAGACGCTCTGCGTCTACTGCGCTGGGCTGCAATTCCCTTGCTCCGACCGCGCCGACTGCCAGATGCTGGGCGCCTATTTCGCCTGGGGCCAAATGCTTTCCCAATATGACTCCGACGGCAACATGCTCGGCGAGCAATACGCCCGGTTTAATATGCGTAGAATCGATCGCCCCTGCAGCAAGCTTCTCTGCATGCACAGCGCCATCGCGCAGCTTGGAGCGTGTTACAGCTCCATCGGCGAGCTTGGAATTGTTTACTGCATCATTCGAAAGGTGCTCAGGACGGATGGCTCCGCTTTTGATTTTGCTAGAAGTAACAGATTGCTGCCCAAGCAATTCCTCCGTTACAAACTGTCGTTTCAAATGCCTCGCTTCAATTGATTCATCGGCGAATTTGTCGGAGCCGATCGTACGATCGGCGAGCTTCTCGGAAGTAACGCTGTTATTTTGCAGCTTATCTCCCGTAACGGAGCCATCTGCCAGCTTAGATCCCGCGATCGCATTGTTCGCCAGATGATCAGCTATTATTGATTCTGGTGCAATTTTGCTGCCGGATATAGCTCCCTTAGCGATATGAATCGCTTCAATCGCATAATCCTGCACCGCTGCTGTACCTACGCTGCCCGCACCTAGTTTGGTGGAATCAATAGAAGCTGGTGCAATTTTGTCACTGGTAACCGAACCATCTACTAAATCGTCGGTATAAATAAACGGATTCGGCCCGCCGAGCTCAGGATTTTGCTTCTCCGCTGCCAACGCCAGCTTCTCTTCATGGCTCAGTTCGGCATTTTCTTCATCTTCACTGGCAATTTCAAGCTCAATTGGCTGGCGTACGTCTAAAGATATTTCCTCCTGCCCGCCGTGCGAAGACGTCTCTTGCTTAAATGTTTGCGATGGCACTCCTCCTTGCTGCCCATCCAAACGTATACTTTGCGTTTCTGCTGCATCCTCGTCTGGCAGCTGCTGTTCGTTTTCAGCTTGCGGCTGCTCGCCTCGGAATGATACTCTGGACGGCGCTTCCGGAGCCGAAATCGCATTAATGCGAACCTCCTTCGACTGCCCTGCATCCGCTTGCTTTGCTTCAGCCTGCTTCTGGGCCACTTGTGCCTGGGCTTGCGCCTTTTTGCTATTTAATTCATCGAGCCATTTCAATTCAGAAGCATTCGGATTATCAACGTAAAAAAGCGGCCTTTTTCTTCTCGAGCTTCCTGTTTTTCTGCTTTTCGCCATTGCCCTCTCCTTCTTCCACCTGATTTGTCTTAGGCAATATATGCACAAACCTATGGGCTCGTTACTTGATTTTCAGGGCTGGCGGGCAAAACGTTGACAGATGACCGATTACTTTAAAGCAACCACCCCCAGCAATTACGCACAAGCTCAAAAGGACATTCCCGTTCTCTCACAGCATCGCCCGTCTCACTTTTATACAGTAAAAGGCCTTCCGAAAACGCAAAGCGCTTCGAAAGGCCTGAACAAACGATTATAAACGGAGCTGCAAACGCCTATTTGGAACGGGATAGCAAGTAAAGGAAATAGGGAGCGCCAATGACGGCGATTACGATTCCCGTCGGAATTTCCGAAGGCTGGAACGCCCAGCGAGCCAGCGTATCGGACACAATGACGAGCAATGCTCCCGCCATCGCGGAAGCTGGTACGAGTATTTGATGCGTCGGTCCAACAAGACGGCGAGCCAAATGCGGACCGATCAGTCCGACAAAGGAGATACCGCCGCCAACGGCCACACATGTTGCAGCCAGACCTACCGCTGCTGCAAGCAGCTTCATCCGATCCTTCTCAACCGGCGAACCTAGTCCTGTTGCCATCTGTTCGCCAAGGTTCAAAACGTTCATTGTCCGCGACTTGTACATCACGTATGGAATTAAAATTAAAATCCACGGGAGAGCTGCACGCACGAAATTCCAGTTTGTTCCATAAATATCTCCTACAAGCCAAGTTTGAACGAGTTGATAGTCATTCGGGTCAAGCGCAAGGCTGAGTACAATCATTAGCGCACTTATCCCCGCCTGCACCGCAACACCGACCAAAATCATACGCGTAGGCAGCAGTCCGTGGTATCGCTTGTAAGACAACATATAAATTAGCAAGGCAGTAAGCGCAGCCCCGCCGAATGCAAGCATCGGCATAAAATATGGCGAGGCCATCTGGTTATCACGAAAAAAGGAAACATACAAAATAACCATTAGTCCTGCTCCAGCATTAATGCCGAGCAAGCCTGGGTCTGCCAACGGATTGCGGAACAGCCCCTGCATGACACAGCCGGAAACCGCAAAGCCTGCACCAATCAATACGGAAATAACGATGCGAGGCAGCCGAAAATCAAATAATATGAGCTCTTGCTTCGCCGTTCCATATCCGAATAACGTTTTAAATACATCAAATGGAGTAAGCTTAATATAACCTGTATTCATACTAATTACAAAAGCCGTAATAATGAGCACGCCCATAATAGTCATCACTACTATAGCTCGTCTCGTTCTGCGCTGTTCGCTTTTTGGAATTAAAGCAGCGGTGCTCATAACTATAAATTCCCCCTTTGCTTAACGGCAAGATAAAGGAAGAAGGGAACACCGATAATCGCAATCAGTGCGCCAACCGGCGTCTCAGATGGACTATTAATCGTACGCGCTACAATATCAGCTACGATGAGCAGAAGCGCACCAAGCACGGCGGAGCAAGGAATGATCCAGCGGTAATCCACGCCTACCAAATAGCGAGCCAAATGGGGAATAATAAGTCCGATAAAGCCGACCGCTCCGACAACGGATACCGATGCGCCGGCCAAAATGAGCGTGACGATAATGCCGATCGTCTTCGTCAGCTTCGTACGCTGACCGAGGGACACCGCCACATCATCGCCTAGACTGAGTAAGGATATAGAGCGTGAAATCGCAATGGCTGCCAAAATGCCGCCGATAATCCAAGGGGCAACGATTCCGATTTGCGACCATTTAGTACCAGCAATGCCCCCCGCATACCAGAAGGCTATATCCTGTCCAATTTGAAAGTGAATTTGAACCCCTTCCGACAGGCTCACGAACAACGTACTAATAGCTGCGCCCGCAAGCGTCAGCCGGACAGGCGTCAAGCCGCCCTTGGCGAGCGAGCCGATCCCGTAGACGATACCTGCGGCAAGCGCCGCTCCAGTGAAACAAATAAGCATAATTTCCAAATGCGACATGCCGCGAAAAAAAGCAAAGCAAAGCGCCAGCGCAAAGCCTGCGCCAGCATTAAGCCCCAGCAAGCTCGGATCGGCCAGCGGATTTCGGGTCATCCCCTGCATAACGGAGCCTGATACCGCGAAGGCGGCCCCTATAAGTGCAGCTGCAAGCGCCCTTGGCATTCTCAGCTCTTGAATAATCTGATGCTGGGTAATATCCGGATTAAAATTAAAAACGGCAGTCCAGACCGTGGATAAGCTAATTTTAGCCGCTCCGACTGAAATAGATAAAGCAAGTCCAAATAATACAGCGGCTGTGCCAACGATAAGAATGATCGTCGCTACTAACGGCCTTGATCGCTGCCTCATCTGCTTTAATTCCTGTTTTTGCTCCTGTTTCAACGACATGATGCAGCTACCTTTCCCTTCACACCAAACCAAATGGTATCATGATAACGATTCTCGTTTTCAAATATACCAAAGTTTGTTTGTTTATTCAAGCGAAAACGGCTACCGCCATCCTCTGGCGGCAAAGCTACCATTTCAATGAAAGAATAGTATCCACTTAAAATCCATCCTCTCTACTTTTATGGCCTCTTGATTTTTAGTTAGTGTTCACTTACAATAAAAACATGAACAAAAAATCACATGCCGATAGTAAAAAAAAGGATATTTTGCAGGCGGCGATGCTGCTCTTTGCGACGAAGGGTGTTGACGGCGTTTCCGTCAAAGAAATCGGGCAGGCTGCAGGAGTAACGGATGCGGCGATTTACAAGCATTTTAAAAGCAAGGATGCCGTTGCTTTGGAAATCTTTGAGCAGGATTGTGCCAGCTACACCGCTTTAATCGATTATTACGTGCAGAAGGATGGAAGCAGCGCCAGCCGGTTTCGCCAATTAATCGACGAGGTGCTGCATATGCACGATGAAGACCAGTACGGACTGCTGCTGCTTTCCCAGCAGCATGAGCTGTTTTATACAGCAAGGATGGAAGGGCAGCTCAGGCAGCCGCTTGATGCATTAATAGACTTTATAGAGCAAGGCATTGAGCGCGGCGAGCTTCCAAAGCAAAATGCACGCCTGTCGGCTGTCATGGTGATTGGCATTATAACCCAGCTAGCCGTGTCAAGCATGCATGGCGATCTTCCCGCACAGCTTGCGCCGGACGCCGAGCAAATTAAGCTGCATCTATTAGCCTTAATAGGTCATTCGTGACCTTTTCTTTTTAATCCATTGGTTAGTGTTCATTAACTAAAATTCGAGGAGTGTTTCAAAACGATGAAAAACATTTTAATTATTCAAAGCAATCCCGCTGAAGGAAGCTACGGCGAGGCGCTGGCTGCCGCTTATGCTGAGGGTGCCGCTGGCGCCGAGGTTCGTACCATTCACTTGTCCCAGCTCGACTTTAATCCCAACCTAGTCGGAGGCTACAACAACAAAGCACCGCTGGAGCAGGATTTGCAGGAGGCGCAGGCGCATATCAAATGGGCCGATCATCTTGTTTTTGTATATCCAACCTGGTGGGGCGGGCCACCCGCTTTGCTTAAAGGCTTTATTGACCGCGTCTTCCTGCCCGGCTTTGCTTACAAATATGTGAAAGGAAAGGCGCTTCCCGAGCAGCTGCTCAAAGGAAAAACAGCCCGGATCATCGTTACGATGGACGTACCGGGCTGGTACTATCGTTTTTTCCAAGGCATGGCTGGCCACAAAATGATGAAAATCAACACTCTGCAATTTTGCGGCGTCAAATCCGTCCGTTTCACCACGCTGTATGAGGTCAGAAAATCATCGCTTGCCAAAAGGCAAGGCTGGCTTTCCAAAGTGAAGCAGCTCGGGGAAAAGTTCGCCTAACAGCGCCTGCCTCCCCCTGCTTATAGCAGCCTTTTGACTGTAATCGTCTATGTCCCGCTAACATATATATGGCTTCCCGCTTCCTTGAACGCCTCGGACTTTTCCTTCATTCCTGCTTCAATGGCCTCTGTCGTCTCCAGCCCTTTCTGCTCGGCATAATCCCGAATGTCTTGCGTAATGCGCATGCTGCAAAATTTAGGTCCGCACATCGAGCAGAAATGCGCGGACTTGGCTGCTTCGGCAGGCAGCGTTTCATCGTGGTACGCCATGGCGCGCTCAGGATCCAGCGATAAGTGGAACTGGTCGCGCCAGCGGAACTCGAAGCGCGCTTTCGACAGTGCATCGTCCCGCAGGCGGGCCCTTGGATGGCCCTTGGCCAGGTCGGCGGCATGGGCCGCTATTTTATACGTAATAACCCCTTCCTTCACATCATCCCGATTCGGCAGCCCCAGATGCTCCTTCGGCGTCACATAGCAGAGCATCGCGGTTCCGAACCAGCCGATCATAGCTGCGCCAATAGCCGATGTAATATGGTCATAACCGGGAGCTATATCCGTTGTCAGCGGCCCCAGCGTGTAGAAAGGCGCTTCATCGCACACCTCCAGCTGGCGGTCCATATTTTCTTTAATCAAGTGCATAGGCACATGTCCAGGTCCTTCGATCATCACTTGGACGTCATGCTTCCAGGCGATTTTCGTCAGCTCGCCCAGCGTATCCAGCTCGGCAAACTGCGCTGCATCGTTGGCATCGGCTATCGAGCCCGGACGCAAGCCATCGCCTAGCGAGAACGAAACATCGTAAGCCTTCATAATTTCGCAAATGTCCTCAAAATGCGTATATAAAAAGTTCTCTTGATGGTGGGCCAGGCACCATGCCGCCATAATCGACCCACCACGCGACACGATGCCTGTCACCCGCTTGGCTGTTAGAGGAATATAGCGAAGCAATACGCCAGCATGGATCGTAAAATAATCAACCCCCTGCTCCGCCTGCTCAATAAGCGTATCGCGGTATACCTCCCAGGACAGATCCTCGGCTTTGCCATTTACCTTCTCCAGCGCCTGATAAATCGGCACTGTGCCAACCGGAACCGGGGAATTGCGAATAATCCATTCGCGCGTCGTATGAATATTTTTCCCTGTGGACAAATCCATAATCGTATCCGCGCCCCAGCGCGTCGCCCATGTCATTTTCTCTACCTCTTCCTCAATAGAAGAGGCTACTGCTGAATTGCCAATATTCGCATTGATTTTCACATGAAATTGCCGCCCAATAATCATCGGCTCGATCTCGGGATGATTAATATTGGCTGGTATGATCGCACGCCCAAGCGCAATCTCCGAGCGGACAAATTCAGGGTCCATCCCTTCTCTGATCGCAATAAACTCCATTTCATGCGTGATGATTCCCTGGCGCGCATAATGAAGCTGGGTGACGTTATGTCCTTTTTTCGCCCGCAGCGGCCGCGTCTTTATTGGAAAAAGCTTTGCTCCGCGCTCATTCGCCTTCTCGGCCGTCATAAAACCGTTATCCTCCGGCTTTACGCTGCGTCCGTCATACCGCTCCACATCACCTCGCCCTTGGGTCCATTCTCCCCTTACATGCGGCAGCCCTTTGTGAACATCCGCCTCATAAGCGGTATCGGTATATGGCCCACTCGCGTCATATACGCGGATCGGCGCATTCGGTATTTTTTCTCCGTTTCTGCCTGTACTCGCTTCGAGCTCAATTTCGCGCATTGGCACCCAAATATCCAAGCTTGCTCCTGATTCGTACACTTTGCTGCTGCCCGGCAGCGGATTCATAAAGATCGTCATATGCTAAAAAACCTCCCATGGCATTATGAAGATCCACCAGGAGGCCTTTAGACGTAAATTCAGCTGGAAAATGCAGCGCCCGGCGCCTGTTCCTTTGCTCCCATTCCATTAGGCGAGATGACGACGCCCCACAAACAAATACGCCAAGAGGCGCTCCGCTTGCATGCATGCTTGTTCAACCAGAGGGCAACAAAAAAGCCGCTCCGGCGAAGAAGCGGCAGAATGTGCAAACATACGCGAATAACAGAGCTTCCCCAATGCTAAAAAAGCAAAACGAAGCTGCTCGCGATGAACTCACTTTCCCACTTTCCTACGCTGGCATAACCCAGATCAGGTTCAAAGGGACCAAAGCTCATTCGCTTTATCTCAGCCATGAAGGCGCCCCTAGTGGATTTCCTTGTTAGACTATACCGCCCCGTATACTGGTTGTCAATCCAAATCGGGCAATTTCCGTTCATTCAGCACATTCATCCAACTGCGTCCCGTATGCTTCCAGGTATAGTATTGCTCCACCCGCTCACGGCTCTTCTTTCCCATGCTCGCCCTAAGCTCGGAGCTAGCGAGTAGAGCAAGCAGCTTGGCTCTCAGCTCATTTTCCAGATTTTTCTGCGAGATCAAATAACCGGTGACGCCATCCCGGACGATCTCCTTCATGCCGCCTGCCCGTGTTGCTACTACCGGAAGACCCGTTGCCATTGCTTCGACGTTCACGAGACCGAAAGCTTCACGCTGTCCCGAAGGGACGATCGCCATATCTGCGGCCAAAAACCATCCTGGCACTTCAGTATATGGCACATAAGGAACGAAGCGTACATGATTCGGATAAGCGCGGCCGAGCTGCTGGAGCTTGCGGGAATAAGCGGTGGAGCGGTGCGAGCCATAGAAGGGGCTGCCGACGATAACGGCCAGCATATTCGGATGTTTTTTTACCAGCTCAGGCATAATATGCAGAAGATGGTGAGCGCCTTTGAGCGGAATGAGCCTGCCGAGAAAAATAACGACCTCGCGGCCCTCCAGCTTTTTCGCCTGCCGCTCCCGCTGCCGCTTATCTCTCCCTTCTGAGGTAAATCGCGATGGAAAAAGCTCCGTCTCCACGCCGGGATACACGACCCGTATTTTCGCCGCAGCTTCAGGTGCCCTCGTCGCAACGACGCGGCGTAAAAACTCGCTGTTTACAATAATCCGATCAGCCGCTTTCAGGCTTCGGTGCAGGCTGGACGGCGAAATATGACGGGGACTTAGAAAAGTAGAGGAATGCAAGCTCAGCCAAATTCGGGCGGTCGGCAGCTTTTTCTTAAGGACAAGCACGTTATGGGGACGATTCTCCACCTGAATAACATGCGGCTTGTAAGCAGCTAGGGAACGTCCAACAGCGGCAATATAGCTTGCTTTGTTCACCGCTGGGAATCTGACGCAGGCTACGCCATGGACTAGCCCATTGCGTTTAAATCCTTTTGTCGTCCGCCCATAAATGCGGGGATGAATCCGATTTTTCAGAAGTGGAACGAATTTTTCGACTACCCGTTCGACCGAGCTGCTTTTTGCGGATGGGATCGGAAATGACCCTGGCGTAACAAACGCCACTCTGGCAAACGTCATTTCGTTCAACGGCCTCCTAGCTCATTAAAATGGCAATAAGTTTTTGCGATAGCATACGCGCTATTTCCGCAAATTGCCACTAGCTTGCCGCTATCCGGACGGCCGGAGCACATTTATGGCCATTCGCGCGGGAGTATAGATGGCTAAATAAGCCCCTCCTATTATAAATACAGGATTAAGTAGAACCGCATGAATTTCCGTCATAAACACCGTGCCCTTCAGCATCGTTCTCGCTATAGCTGAAGCGATGGTAACAAACGTTGCAAAAAGCAAAATGGCTGCCAGCGCATCCATAACAAGCAGCGCCTTCCGGCTGCGGCAGCCGATCCATCCTGCTGCCAGACAGCAGGCCGCAAGTATAAGTGTGAATGAAACGGTGATGGTCATTTAAGCAATTCCCCCTTCTCAGTTTGGGTTTCTTACATGAAGCTTGAGCTTTTTGTTCAAGAAATAAACAGGAAGGCGTGAAATAAATACAAGGCATGGTGTTTATTAGATATTTCCTTCCAGTCCCAAGTTAGGTTTGGCGAACACAGCAGCAGCTATTTCAACCGGATCATAGGTTATGGCACAGGGTGCGGACTCAGGAGCCGCTAAAGCGCTGCAAACGGCCATTTTGGAGGGAGGTTTTACATATTCGCATTTCTCTTTTTAGCTCATTTACCAAGCATCCATGTGCTGGATCGAGCATCCTTATAAAAAATTCAAATCGGTTAATCGTCCCTTCCTGTTACCCAACCTGTAAAGGTCGCGAATCGAACCTATTGCTTTGTGATGCGGGTTGTGGCACACTGTTTGGGACAAGCACCACTATTCGAAGCAAGAAAGGACGTGACGGTACGAGCATGCTAGATGGATTACTTCGTGCCATGACGGAATTAAGCTCACGCAAGTCGATTTCGAGGATGACTGGGCGTTTTGCACAATCCAGAGCGAGCCGCCGTTTTATTCCGCGCTTTGCTGCCATGTATGGAATTAAGGTGGCGGAAGCCGAGAAAACGCTAAATGAATACGCTACACTAAATGAATTTTTTACCCGCCGATTAAAACCAGGCATGCGACAAATAGACATGAGTGCAGACAGCCTTGTAAGTCCGGTTGACGCTCTTATTACAGGCATTGGCCCGATTGAAGACGGTACAATTGTCAATGTAAAAGGACAGGACTACACGATAGAAGAGCTGCTGAACCGTTCGCCAAGAGCGGAAAACTACCGCAACGGTCATTATTTTGTCCTGTATTTAAGCCCGACCGATTACCACCGAATTCATGCTCCTGTGGATGGCACAATTGTGGAGAGTGAGCATATTCCCGGTAAGGTATATCCGGTCAATGAGTTCGGCTTAACCAAAATGCGCCGGGTGCTCAGTCGCAATGAACGGCTCATTACGTATATTAAACATGGCGGCGGCGAAACGGCTGTCGTGAAAGTCGGCGCCATGAACGTCAGCAGCATCCGCTACGTTGACCCGCTGCCGCCGCATACGGTAAAGGGTGGCGATCTTGCTTATTTTGAGTTCGGATCTACAGTCGTGCTGCTGACTGAAAATAAAACCTTCTCCCCGCTGCCTAGTCTAAAGCTCGGCCAAAAGGTGAAAATGGGCGAGGCGCTTGGCCGCTTGCTGCCGCGTTAACCCACTCGCTCGCCATTCGAGAGTAATTACAACATAAACGTCAAATTAAAAAAAGCTCGCTGCCCGTGCGGAGAAATCTCCGCCAGGTAGCGAGCTTTTGTCTGCTTCAGCAGTTGCAGTTGCTGCTGTTGCTGTTGCTGTTGCTGTTGCTGTTGCTGCTATTGCCATTGCTTCAGCCGCGTTGCTGCTGAACGTCCTCCCAGCATGCGGCAATCCGCCGCATGCCTTCCTTAATATCGGCTTCGGCCAAATGCGCGAAGCCGAACAGCGCCGCCGGAGCGCGCTGCTCCTCCGGCTGCCGCCACAGCCGCTCGCCGCGGTTCCAGCTGACGCCTTCCCGCTGGCAGCGCTCAATCAGCCGCTCATAATCCGCGGCTTCCCCAAGCCATACGCCGTACTGATGCAAGCCTGCATCCGACGGCGTAAACCGGAACAAGCCCGCGAGCTGCTCCGCGGCTTGTTCCTTAAAGAGCTTGAGGCGCCGCCCGCAGCTGCGCCTCATCCGCCGCAAATGCCGAACATACTGCCCGCTCGCCATAAATACGGCGAGCGCCCGCTGCTCCGCGATTGAGCTTGGGCTTGGCTCAAGCAAAAACTTCGCCTGCCGCAGCGGTTCCCGCAGCGCATCCGGCGTAATGACATAGCCAAGCCTCAGGTCGGCGTACATCGTCTTGGAGAAAGTGCCGACGTACACGACACGCCCCTCGTGGTCGAGCGTCTTGAGCGGCTCCGCCGGGCGTCCGCCCCAGCGGAATTCGCTGTCATAATCATCCTCGATGATGACAGCGTCATGCCGGGAAGCCCATTGCAGCAGCTCCAGCTTGCGTTCAGGCGCAAGCTGGGCTCCGGTTGGATACTGGCGCGTCGGTGTTACAAACAGCAGCTTCGCATCCCAGTCCTGCGGAACGATTCCATAATCGTCAACAGCGGCATCTATAAGGACGCCGCCCGCAGCTGCAATCGCCCGCCTAATGCCAGGGTAGCAAGGGTCTTCAACTACAACCTGGTCACCCGGGTCAATCAATAGCTGGGCGAGCAGGGCAATGCCATACATCGAGCCGCTCGTAATAAATAAATGGTCTACATCTGTGATCATGCTTCGCTCGCGGCGCAGCTCGCTAGCAATCGCTTCTCGCAGCGGCAAATGCCCTTCTATCACCCCGTAATCCTCATACTGGCGCTCCAGCACTCCTCTGACCTGTGCGAACATGGCCGTCTTCCATTCATCCTGCGGAAACAGCTCAGCATCCGCATAGCCAACATCAAATGCTATGCAATTCTCCTCATGTGCAGGCCGCTTCGTATACCCTTTAATCTGCGGCAGCCGCTGCGCCCAAGCGGATAAAGCAAGTGTACTCGCCTTGCCTTCCAGCTCAGCCCCAGCTTTGGAAGCTGGCGGCTTGCTATAGGAAACATAGGTGCCGCTCCCCCTTCCCGGCCGAACAAAACCTTCTGCATACAGCATATCGTACGCTGCATTCACCGAACCGCGCGACATGCCATAGCTTTCGGCCAGCCTTCTGCTGGAGGCGAGCTGCTCCCCATCCTCCAGCATCCCCGCGACTATAGCTTCGCGCAGCGCCAGAAACAGCGCATCCGCCTTGCGCCCCATCTCCTCATAATACCGCTCATAAGCCGCACGGCAGCGATCATCCATCATTCAACCTCCTATGATCATCCTGTTGCCTACTACTTCCTCCTGTTTCCTGCTATTGCGAAAGTGGTTCAATAAAATTACTGTAAAGTGGATCTTTTTATATGTCAATATTCCGTTTAAACTTGCCATTAACGAGCTGAACGCTTGGCACATCCCCTACTCAAGTTATCGCTATTGTAACGAAAGGAGCAGTCCGCTATGCGCAGAAAAGAATTTGCAATCGGAAGCGAAGATGAACAAGAGATTACCGCCTTTTTGGAGGAAATGAGCTATGGCTTTCTAGGAACAGCAAGAGCGGATGACGCCCCTTCCATTACCCCGCTGAATTATATTTATTTGAATGGAAACATTTATTTTCATGGCAGCCGCGCAGGAGATAAAATGACACTGCTCGGGGCAGATTCGCGCGTTACCTTCTGTGTGGCCAAGGAATATGCGATTATTCCTTCCCATTTTACCGATCCGCTGATGGCCTGTCCGGCAACCGCTTTTTTCAAATCGGTCATTATTGAGGGCACGGCAGCGGTGGTCGAGGATTTGATGGAGAAAGGCGAAGCGCTGCAAGCGCTGATGGCCAAGCTCCAGCCAGAAGGCGGGCATTTGCCGATTGCCGGAGATGATCCCGCCTACAGAGGCAGGCTCAAGGGCGTTGCCGTCGTGAAAATCGAGCCGCAGCACATCAACGCGAAGTTCAAATTCGGCCAAAATGCCGACGAGCACAAACGCGAGGCTATTACAACGGGCCTGCTGGCACGCGGACGGGAGCTTGATGCGGAGACGGTCGACCTCATGCGCCGTTACTGCCCGCACCATAACGAAAACGCTCATCCGGGCGACTAACTATACTCAATCCGTTTGCATCTGTGACATTTATACATCCTCATTTATCAAAAAAAGCCGAGCGCCTCTCCCCCTCTGTTGTCGGGAATAAAGGCCGCATCGGCTTTTTTTATGAACTGCTTATTCTTACGACTAACGGATTTCCGACGGACTCCGTCCGGTGTATTGCTTGAATTGGCGGCTGAAGAAAAAAATATCGCGGTAGCCGAGAGCGTCCGCCACCTCCGTCACATTCATGCCTGCGTGCATCAGCAGATGCTGGGCGCGGTCAATGCGGGTGCTGATCATATACGTCTGGACCGACATGCCGATCAGTTCCTTGAACTTCATTGAAAAATAACGCGGCGACAGCTGGGCGCGCATTGCAAGATCCTCGACCCGGTGGGCAATGCCGGGATTTTGCCGGACATAATTGGCGACCTCATGAATCGCCTCAGTCAGCTGATTGCTCGCTTTTTTCTCCACGGGCGTTTGCTTCGTCGCACGGTCCTCCCGCAGCAGATGGATCATCAGCTGCTTCAGCACTAGGCGCGCTTCAATTTCCGCCGCATAGGTTTTGACCAAAAACAACCGCACATAACGCGACAGCATATATTCAAAATCTACCGTATCAAGCAGCTGGCGGTACCGTTCCGGCACCAGCACCGGCTCTTCTGCCGTATCAAAGTGTATGTAAGTAAGGACTAGAGGCTTCTGCGGATTATGGGTTGCGCTCGTATAGTCGCCTGGACGGAACAGGAAACAGCTTCCTTTACCCACTGGGTAATGAATGCCGCCCACTTCGACTTCCCCTTCACCGCTCCACACATAAAATAAATCGAAATTAGCCATCGGCTTTTCACGGCGCTGCCATTTCCAATTCGGCTCGCAAACGATCTTCGCGAAAGGCGGCAGCAGTAAATAGGCATCGGGTGTTAAATGCAGCATAAAACCCTCCTGAAACGTAAGCTTATGCCGTCATCATACACCAGCGCGAAACTTTCGCGCAACCCCAGCTGGAAGTCGTCACATTTTCCAAAAAAATTTGAAATTGAAATGGTTCCGACACGTTAAAAAATGATATAATAGCTCCCGATAAGTATGATCAGAAAATGAATTGATTTTTCGGAAGGATGGAATGAAGTTCATGAACCCACTTGCTCAGCAGTTGAATGAGACGCTCTCGGCAGAAAGTCCGAACGTCCATGCCATGTTGTCAGCTTTAGGAAAAGCCATTTATTTCCCGAAGGAAGGCATACTTAGCCAATCCGCGGAGGCGAAGGCGAAGGCGCGGACGTTTAATGCCACAATCGGCATTGCGATCGAAGGCGGACAGCCGATGCATCTTAAGGTAATTCAGGATACGCTGACTGCTTATAACCCTAAAGATCTATATGAATATGCGCCCCCTGCGGGCAAACCTGAGCTGCGCGCAGCTTGGCTTGAGAAAATGCTGAAAGAAAATCCTTCGCTCGAAGGCAAGCGTCTGAGCAATCCTATCGTCACAAACGCTTTAACGCATGGGCTGAGCATTGTCGCCGACCTGTTCGCAGAAGCGGGCGATACCGTTATTATTCCAAATAAAAACTGGGAAAACTACGAGCTGACCTTCGGCATCCGCCGCGGCGCGGAAATTGTGGAATACCCTCTGCTTAATGATAGAAACACATTTAACAGTGAGGGCTTGCGCGAAGCGCTGCTTGCACAGAAGGACAAAGGCAAAGCCATCGTTTTGCTTAACTTCCCGAACAACCCGACTGGCTATACGCCAGGCCTTCAAGAGAGCGAAGAGATTGTAGCCGCTGTCAAGGACGCTGCGGAGGCAGGCATTAATGTCGTTGTTGTAACCGATGACGCTTACTTCGGCCTCTTCTTCGAGGATTCGGTTCACGAGTCGCTGTTCGGCAAATTTGCCGATCTGCACCCTCGGGTTCTAGCTATCAAAATCGACGGCGCAACGAAAGAGGATTATGTGTGGGGCTTCCGCGTCGGTTTCATTACGTACGCTGCAGCTTCGGACAAAGTATTAAATGCGCTAGAGCAGAAGACGCTCGGCATTATTCGGGCTACAATTTCCAGCGGACCACACCCTTCGCAGACGTTTGTGCTGAAGGCTTTGCAATCGCCTGAATTTGACGTGCAGAAAGCGGAGAAATACGATATTATGAAGGGTCGTGCCAACCGCGTCAAAGCGCTGCTTGATAGCGGCCGCTATGGCGATACGCTTGCCTATTACCCGTTCAACTCCGGCTACTTCATGTGTCTCAAGCTTAGCGGCGTGTCTGCCGAGGCTGTACGTGTGCGCCTGCTTGAAGAATACGGCATCGGTACCATTGCTCTTGGCGAGACCGATCTACGCGTCGCTTTCTCCTGCATAGAGGAAGCGGACCTGGAGTCGCTTTACGATACGATTTATAAAGCAGTAACCGAACTGCTCGCTTAATCCCTTCAGTATTTCATTCCTTCCCCTTAGGTAGCAGCCGTGTATAATCGGTTACTATCCAAGGGGTTTATTTTGTTTTATGATAAAATGAGAACAACTGAAATAGAGCCTATGCTGCGTAAGGAGCGGAATAACGATGTATACGATCATGATTGTCGAGGACGATGCGAAGATCGCTGAGCTTCTGCGGGCGCATATTGAGAAATATGGCAACACCGCGATTGTGACGACTGATTTTGCCGGTGTCATGGAGCAATTCAGGCATGTAAAGCCGCATATTGTGCTGATGGATATCAACCTGCCAAGCTTTGACGGGTTTTATTGGTGCAGGCAAATTCGCACCGTTTCCACCTGCCCGATTATTTTCATTTCCGCCCGCAGCGGTGAAATGGATACCGTGCGCGCCATCGAAAATGGCGGGGACGACTATTTGACCAAGCCCTTCCATTATGAGGTCGTAATGGCGAAAATCCGCAGCCAGCTGAGGCGTGTTTACGGCGACTATGCCCAAGCTGCTGGGGAGCGGATGGTCGAGCATGACGGTTTGATTTTGTATCCCGAGCGAATGGAGCTTCATCTATCAGGACAATTTGTAGCTTTGACGAAAAAGGAAACCGTGCTTGTGGAGACGCTGCTCCAGCGCTGCCAAAGGCTTGTAAGCCGGGAAACGATTTTGGAGAAGCTGTGGGATGATTATACATATGTCGATGACAATGCGCTTAGCGTCAATATAACGCGAGTTCGCAAGAAGCTGGCTGAGCTGGGCATTGAAGGAGCGCTCGAAACGGTGCGCGGCACAGGCTACCGCCTGAACGACAGCTGGACAAATGGCGAGCAGCAGAGCGACCGCCGATGAAGCTTTTTTTACGGGACCAGCTTGCACTCGTATTATTTATGCTCATCCAGCTCGTCGTAGTGACCGCCGTGTTCTGGCTGGACGGCTATAAAGATATGGTTATCGCCTCGTATGCCCTGCTGCTTGGCCTCTGCGTATTTATTGCGTTTCTGGCTTACCGTTATGTGACCCACCGCCGATTTTATACGCTGCTCAGCAGCAGACAGGCAGGCCTTGAAGAGTCGATCCAGCAGCTTGAGTCTGCCCCCCTCCCTGCGTCGCTTGCCGAGCTGCTGCAGCTTCAATATCGCCACTACCAGAAACAGATTATTGAAGGCGAGCGCAAACAGCAAAGTCATTTGACCTTTATGAACCAGTGGGTGCATCAGATGAAAACGCCGCTCTCCGTGCTGGAGCTTATGCTATCGGAGGAAGCAGACGCCCGTAACAACAGCATGAGGGAAGAAACAGATCGCATTCGCAAAGGGCTTGATATGGTGCTGTACGTCGCCCGATTGGAAACGTTCGAGCAGGATTTTCAGGTGGAGAAAATGCAATTGCGGGAGCTTGCCAACGAGGTGATTTTGGAAAACAGACGGCTGTTTATTCGCAGCCTCGTGTACCCGGATATGCAAATGGAGGAAAATTTAGTCGTGGAGACAGACGGCAAATGGCTGCGTTTTATTATGCAGCAGCTGATTGCCAATGCGGTCAATTATTCAGCGGGCAGCGGCGCAAAAATAACGATTAGCGGCTTTCGAAGCGAGCGCTCGGTCATCCTTGAGGTGAAGGATTATGGCGTCGGCATTCCTGCCTCTGATTTGGGACGCATTTTCAACGCCTTTTTCACTGGGGAAAATGGACGGGCTTTCAAGGAATCGACGGGCATGGGCCTTTATATCGTCCGAACCGTGCTCGATAAAATGAATCATGCAATCGAGGTTGAATCTAAAGTAGGGGAAGGCAGCGGTACGACGATGCGGATTATTTTCCCCTTTGCCGCTATTCAGTCCGTTGATCATTAAACGTACAAGCAGACTGCCCTTATGATGGCAATCTGCTTGTTTTTCGTAAATTACAAGCCTTCCACGACGATCGCTTTCCCGGTAGAGTTTGCCCATCTGATTTTTTTCAACGGTTCGTACATTTTTGAATTGTAGAAGGCCTCGATGCTCGGTTTGTTAGGAAACTCCAAAATGACAATTCTCTTCGGCTGCCAATCTCCTTCCATCGTCGTTACGCTGCTATCATGAACGATCGGGCGGCCCCCGAAGTGTGCTATGACAGCAAAAATCTGATTTTCGTATTCCTTGAAGTCAGCCGGGTTTGAAATATCAATATCAATTACAAGGTAAGCGCTCAATCCCACAAGCTCCTTTCGTTGATGAGGAAAGGCCATATTCCCCTTCCATGCATTCAGTATACGAATTAGAGCAGGAAATGGATCACGCAGCCCTTGAAGATGCAAAAGCGGGCAGCGTTATCTTACAAAGCTGTAAGGTAAATGAAAGCTATGCTCATAGGAGCGGACGCGCATGAGGGGTATACTGGGTTTATTGATAAACAAGCAAGGGGAGATCAAATTGGAATTGCTATTTGCACGAAATCTGAACAAAATTTATCCCGGCAAAGTAACCTATAAAGCGCTGACCAACATTGATTTAACGATCCAGCAAGGCGAGTTCGTCGGCATTATGGGGCCATCGGGCAGCGGCAAAACAACGCTGCTGAACATGGTATCGACGATCGACAAGCCCACTTCCGGCGAGCTGCGCATTGCGGGCCAAGACCCGTATGAGCTGTCGCGGGAAAAGCTTGCTTTTTTCCGTCGGCGGGAGCTTGGCTTCGTCTTTCAATCATTTAATTTGCTTGATACGCTGACGGTCAGCGAAAATATTATGCTGCCGCTCACGCTCGACGGCTCGAACATCGTGGAAATGAAGCTGCGGGCCGCCTCCATCATGGAAAAGCTCGGCATTGCTGAGCTTTCAGACAAGCGGACCTATGAAATATCCGGCGGCCAGGCGCAGCGTACGGCCATTGCCCGAGCGCTTATACACAGCCCAAAGCTGCTGCTCGCCGATGAGCCGACCGGCAACCTCGATTCAAAATCAGCCCGTGATGTCATGGAGCTGATGAGCAGGCTCAATCGGGAGGATAACACGACGATGATGCTCGTTACACATGACGCTATGGCGGCGAGCTATTGTCACCGGGTTATTTTTATTAAAGATGGCCAGTTTTACAGTGAAGTGAATTGCGGCGACAACCGCGCGGCTTTTTATCAGAAAATTATTAATGTGCTTGCTCTGCTTGGAGGGACTGAAAATGAATTTCCGACAGTTCGCGTTTAATAACGTACTGCGCCGCAAACGGACGTATGCTGCACATTTTATGAGCAGCTCGTTCGCGGTTATGATTTTTTTCATCTATTCGGTGCTGCTGTATCACCCGGATTTGCAGGGGGAAATCGCCGCTAGCAGTCCAACGGCCTCTATGCTTGGGACGATGGGGCTGAAAATTTCGCAATATTTAATCGTAATTTTTTCATTTCTGTTTTTGATGTATTCGGCTGGTGCCTTTCTGAAGGCGCGTAAACGTGAATTCGGCATTTTGATGCTGCTGGGCATGTCCGACAAGCAGTATCGCAGGTTGATTTTTGTGGAAAATATGATCATTGGCCTCATCTCCACTGTATTTGGAATCGGCTTTGGCATTTTGTTCACCAAGCTGTTTTTGCTTATAACCGAACGGCTGCTGCTCCTGCAGCAAGGGCTCGAATTCCTCGTTCCTATCCAGAGCGTGTTTATAACGGCAGGCGCTTTTTTAATCGTATTTCTGCTTCTGTCCATACTCGCGTCGCGCCTTGGGCGGAACACTCAGCTGCTTGAGCTGATTCGTTCGGATGAGAAGCCGAAGAAGGAGCCGAAAGCTTCTGTACTGCTGTCGCTGCTCGCTGCTGTTCTGCTGCTCGCAGGCTATGGCATGGTCTTTTATTTTGTACTCGGCCGCGCCTTCTCACTGGCACTGCTCGCAGCCGCCGTTGGCTGTGTCATATTGGGGACGTATTTTCTGTTTACGCAGCTCAGTGTCTATGTCATTCGTGCGCTGCGCAAACGGGAAAGCCTGCTGCTCCGAAAAATCAATTTGCTAACACTCTCCGATCTCGCTTACCGAATGAGAGACAATGCCAATATGTTTTTTATGGTGGCAACGGTAACGGCGGTCGCCTTGTGCGGTATGGGCACTTGCCTTGCGATCGGTGATCCGAAGCTGTCGGAAAAAGACAATCCTTACGCTTTTATTTATGAATCCTTTGGCGGTGATAGCGAATCTCTGGCGCAAAGTGAATTACAAACGAAGCAGCACCTGGCGTTATTGGAGCATAGACTATCAGAGGGCGGCTTTACTTATACAAAAGGCGCTTCACACATTAAAAACACGGAAGAATGGCAGTCGGTCATGAGCCTGTCCGAATACAATCAGCTTGCCACTGCACTCGGGTTCGCCGCCGAGACGCTAAATGTGCCCAGCGAAGCTTTTATCGCCTCAGGCAAAGTCTCGCGCGCCCAGAACGTGACGGCCTTTGAGCCCATTTTGGATTTAGGAAACGTCGCGCCAGGCGAAAAGCAGCGGAAGCTTACTGTAGTAAAGAGACTTCCTTCTTTCGTATTAAATAATTACAATGATGTTTATGTCGTTTCGGACGATTATTTCCAAGCAATGAACCGCATGAAAGACGACACGAACCAGGTCACGTATTATTATGTCATTCCCAATTGGATCGACACGATCGGCGTGGCGCAAAGCGTTATGAAGGAAATCCCACAGGACACGCAGGGCTATTATAATATACGGTCACTCGTGATTGAATGGTATGAATTCAAGCAGCTTAACGGGCTATTGCTTATTATAAGCGTGCTTGTGGGCGGGGTCTTTTTCACCTATGCTGTCAGCTTTATTTACTTTAGGCTGTATGCCGATTTGGAGCGGGATGAGAAGCAATACCAGATGATTAGCAAAATCGGCCTCAGCGGCAAGGAGCTGAATCGGCTGGTTACAAGGCAACTGCTCATTATGTTTTTCCTGCCCTTTACGATTGCGCTTGTGCATGGCATCGTCGCTTTTATAAATATTGCGCTGCTGCTCGATATTTCGATGCTGAATGCAGCATTCCTGATCTATATTAGCTTTTTCCTCCTCCAGCTAACGTATTTCCTCATGATTCGCTGGCGGTATTTGCGCCATATGCATCTGAAGCTGACGTAGGCGAGTGGGAAAACCGTATATAGCCAAAGCTTATGAGTATATAGGAAAAGGGTCTTGGACGCTAACAGACGCTTTATGCAAAAATAAGGCATATTGATTTAGGCAAAGGACTGATTCGTATGCTGCATTCATTTTTGCTTATCGTATATGGCGTGTTTCTGCCGATTTCGCTGCCTGTGCTTGGAGGAGCAGCCTTGAAGCGCTGGCGTGGACTGGAGACGAAGCCCTTATCGACCATTGCCCTTTATTTGCTCAGTCCGGCTCTTATTTTGGAGACGCTGATCAGCGCCAAGCTGTCAATGGCAGATATTATTCAGACGAGCGCATTCAGCATCATTAATCTGGTCGCTCTCTGGCTCATCGCCGTTCTTGCCTCTAGGCTGCTGCAGCTTTCTCCAGCAGATCAAGCCGGCCTCACGCTTGTGTCTGTATTTACGAACTGTGTCAACTATGGACTGCCGCTGGTGCTGCTCGCCTTCGGTCAGCTGGGGCTAGCCAAAGCATCCGTCTACGTCATTTCGCAAATGATTCTTGTCAATACCGTCGGTGTTTATTTCGCTGCCCGCTCCCATTTCTCGGTGAAAAAAGCGGTCCAATCGGTTTGCAAGCTTCCCGCTTTATACGCCGTTGTGCTCGCCGTCATTATCCGGTTCACCGATTTGATTATGCCTGGGGCTGTGGCAGAAGGCCTATCCATGCTATCGAGCGCCTATGCGCCTGTCGTGCTGATTTTGCTAGGGGCACAGATGGCCGGGGCGCGCAGCAGCAAAAAATCAGCAGATTCGGTCATGAGCAAGCCGCTCTGGACAGCTATCGCGATCCGGCTGCTGCTTTCTCCAATCATAGCAGCGCTGCTGCTCTGGCTGCTGCAAGTAAAGGGCATGCTGTTTGCCGTCCTGCTTATACTGGCCTCTATGCCGACGGCAGTCAACGCCGTCATTATGGCGGAGCAATTCGAAGCATCGCCTAAGCTCGTTTCCCGCTGTATTTTGTGGACGACGCTCGCCTCCTTTATCGTGCTGCCTCTGTTGATTGTCCTTGTACAGCCTACATGACTATTTATCCAGCTCGACGAATAACAATCCCCTTTATATCGTTCAATTACACGCTATAGTTGTTTCATATGAATAGATTAAGGGGGCATAAAAATTGGAAAATAGGCTGCCATTGTTTGTTGTAACAGGTGCAAGGGGGTCAGGAAAAACATATGTCATTAAACAACTACGAGAAATAATGCCGGAATTCGATGTCTTCGATCCTGATAACCTGGTTGAATTTATTGGACATGATTGGGAGAAAATGCGAAATATTTGGCTTCGGGTTGCACGAAATGTCGCTCAAAGTGGACGTATGACGATCTTATGCGGTACTATGATGCCTTGGGATATTGAAAAATGTATAGACTTTCCTTACTTTAAACATGTTTATTACCTGAACCTGCATTGTAATGAAGAAACTCGTGAGAAGCGTTTGCGTGAAAGAAATTGGACAGATGAAATGATTCAAGTCCACATAAACTTTGCTGAGAAGTTGCTTGAAATTGCCGATAAAGAGTATAATCCACCCATGCCTACTATTGATACAACGGAAACGGATGTAACCATAGTTGCATCACATATAAAAGAGTGGATTCTGCGATATACTTGAACTCCCTCGGGAGACGCCTAAAAAAAACCGTCCAAACCCACATGTTTCAGTGGATTTGGACGGTTTTTGCGAGCTTTTCGCCGCAAGAGCTGGGCTCTCATCTATTATAAGCAGCCACCCTGGCAGTTGCGGGTGCCTAATCCTCTTCCGCATCAGCAGAAAAAGCGCGGCGCAGCCTCAGCGGGCGAATCGTAAACAAATAGACGAGCGCTGCAAGCGGTGCTGCTGCAGCAGCCAGCAGGCAATTGGCACGCAGCAGCATGACGCATGCAGGAAGCCACATAAGCAGGGCAATGATCAGCATCGTCCAGCGGTCCAGCCGGATGAGACTTTCCATCCTTTGGGCATCAGGAAGCGGATAAACATGCCGCCAAACCGTATAACGATGCGTATGGCGAAGTCCGCCGAGCTGGGCCCCGACAATGAGCATAAATACCGCATAGGCACAGGCAGCCCCCCAGCCGGACAACCAGACCGCTTCCGCCATCCAATAGGCAATAAGTGCGAACAGAACGAGCAGCCTTAGCAAAATGCCTCCCATTTCCATTCGCAGCATAGAAGCTGCATATAAATAATCGTAAGTAAAGCGGCGGCGATACGGAATAATGTTCATGATCCAGGAAAGATATTTTCGGCCGGCTGTTCGCGATGGCATCGTAGGCACATCGATAAACAACCCGAAAAAGACGTAATACCTTCTTCTTGTCGCCAACTCTTCTTCGACCAGCCGTTCCCAAGGGATGACGAATCGGCTCGGAAGCTTGTACAGCAGGGCAAATAGCAGGATGAGCAAAATAATAAAGCCTCCCGCATACAGCGGCGCACGAGTAAGCATCCCCGTCCAAGCAAGCGCTGTAGCCCCCCAGCGAGCTACTCGAAACAGTATTCTCATGCCGCTCCAGGCCAGCTGGCGTTCGCGCCATGCAGCTGCTGTATTGGCTAAACGGAGCACAGCCGCAGCCAAAACCAGCAGCCACATATCCGCTGGAGCGGTGCCCTGCGTGTATATAGGCCAATAAGCGAGCAGCAGGAAGGCGCATAAAGCAGCCATAGCGATTATGCTTCTCTTAAAGGAAAGCCCCCAATAACGGCGCATCGCCGATTCCTGCGGCATATGGAAGACGACATCTGCCGCTTGCAGAAAGGTGCGGAAGGGGCTCCAGCAAAGCACAGGCACGAGTGCCACTATGCCAACCAGCGTGGTCGGAAAATCTGCCGGAACGTCCCGAATCAGCTTAAAATAGCTGAGCACTCCGGTAATGACAAACAACGAAAGAAACAGCGGGAAGCCGCTTTGTCCCATATAGCGAAAATACGGCAGCGTCTCCTGGCGGAAGCTTCGCGCACGTTTTTTCCATAACTGCTGCATCGCCTGTTCCTTCAACTGACGCTGCTCTTGATTGGCTGCTTGCGATTTCGCCGTCATAGCTTGTCTCCTGCAACGAGCTTGTAGAACGCATCCTCCAGCGTTCCGCCGCGCATTGCCATGCCCGCCGCTTCGCATACATCGGCAAGCGTTCCGCTGGCAACGATGCGTCCATGATGCATCACAATAAACTTGTCGCAATAAGCTTCGACCGTAGCCAAAATATGTGAGCTCATCAAAATAGCCGAGCCGTTCCGCTTCACTTCTACAAGCCGTTCCAGCAAGGAGCGAATGCCGAGCGGGTCCAGCCCCAGAAACGGCTCGTCAATGATATATAGTGGCGGCTCGGACAGCAGCGCATTCATAATCATAACCTTCTGCTTCATCCCTTTGGACAGATGGGCGGCAAAAGCTCCTTTTTTCGCATTCATTTGGAACTCGTTCAATAAATCTATTCGCTTCTTATCAAATTCCTGAACAGAAACGCCGTAGGCCATTCCTGTCAGGCGCAAATGCTCCTCAACCGTAAGCTCGTCAAACAGCACCGGCGTTTCCGGCACATACGCAAAGGCGGAGCGGTAACGGTCCGGATCATCCTCCAGCTTGACGCCAGCAACTTTAACCTCACCCTGCTGCGGCTTCATCAAGCCGAGAATATGTTTAATCGTCGTGCTTTTGCCTGCGCCATTGAGGCCAATTAAGCCGACCATTTCGCCCGGATGCAGCTGGAACGACACATTATGCAGGACAGGACGGCGCGGACTGTATCCACCTGTCAAATCGGCAACTTCCAATACGGGCTTTATCATGATCCATTCACCTTCATAACTATAAAATTAATATCGCTTATTCAGCATACCGAATTTCAAGGCAAAATTCAAAATTTCCCATCCGTATCGTTTCAGCATCGTTTCAGATCTTTGCTTAAAATTAAAAAAAGCCACCACTTTCGCTAATGGCTGAAGCTAAAACGGCTTGCGAAGCACCCGAAAATAATGGTTGGCCGCTCGCTTGTCTCTTCATTCCATTATGCTGGAAATGGGGCTTGCATGATAAACTTATTTTTGCTTAAAAGCTTATTCCTTCGTATCGCCCGACTCGCGCTTCGCTTTAAGCCATTTTGGCGCACCTTTATCCTTGCTCTTCTTCTGGCGCTCCTGCTTGGACAGCACCTTCGCCTTCGGTTTTGCCTGAACAGCCGCTTTCTGCGGCTCGTTAGCTGCGGCAGCGTCGCTTCCCGCTGTTCTTGCCCGCCCTGCACCGCCTGCTGCATCCGTTCTGCGGCTGCCTGGCTGATCATCGCCTAGGCGTCTGTCGCCTTGAGGAGCTTGCCCGCCGGCTCCTTGTCTGAACTCGCCACGCGGCCTCTCGCCTCTCGCGGCCTCTACTTGCGCGAAGTCGCTGCCCGACGCCTGACGGCTCTTCGGTGCTCCCGTATATTCCGAGCGTTTGAATGAGGCTTTATCATTCCGCGCTTCCTCAGGTGTAACCAGCTTGCCTCTTAACATCGCCTTCTCTGGAAGATCAATGCCAAGCTGCTTGCGGAACTTGTCCATAATAAAATGCTCCTGCGGCGTAACTATGGAGATAACCGTTCCCGTGCGGCCCATGCGGCCCGTCCGGCCAGCCCGATGCACATAATGATCGGCATCAAGCGCCGGCTCCAGGTTGATCACGAGCGGCAAGCCTTCAATATCGAGTCCCCTTGCGGCAACGTCGGTCGCAAGCAATAGCTGGCAGGCGCCTTCGCGGAAGCGCGCAAGCGTAGCAGCACGGCGCTGCTTGTCAGCATCGCCGTATAGCGCCTCTACCGTAAAACCCTCATAGCTGAGCTTCGCTTCCCAGTTTGAAATCGTATCCGTCTCATTCAGAAACAGCAATGCCGATTTGGGCTTGAGCATCCGAATGATGCGACGGGCGATATCCGGCTTGTCCCTTTTGTCGCATACGAAATAATAATTCGTAATCGTCTCGGATACGCGATGCTCAGGCGCAACCTGAATGCGGTACGGCTCATTCATCCAGCGGCCTTCAAAGCGGGCCATCTGCTCGGGATAAGTCGCCGAGAAAAAAGCGATTTGACGATTTTGTCCCATTGCAAAAAGAATCGTCTCCACTTCGCGCGTCGAGCTCAGCTGGAAAACTTGGTCCACTTCATCAATAACGACCTGATTGACCGCATGCAGCTTGATTTTGCGCAGCTTAAGCAGCTCGTGAATACGTCCCGGCGTACCGATGACAATTTGCGGATGCAGCTTGAGCTTCTCTACTTGACGCTTGAGCGCTGCGCCGCCAATTAGCTGCTGCACACGGAGGCCCAGCGGCTTCGCATAATATTCAGCTACCCGTACAATCTGCATAGCCAGCTCCTGTGTTGGAGCAATGACGACACCCTGAATTTCCTTCGACGAGGCATTCAGCTTCTGTAGCAAAGGCAGCAAATATGCCAGCGTCTTGCCTGTTCCCGTCTGCGAACGTGCGGAAACGTCCTGCCCTCCGAGCAGTACGGGTATGGCCTCTGCTTGCACCGCAGTAGGCTCCTGAATACCCTCTTCAACCAGCGCTTCTGCCAGCTGTTCATTTAAACCTAAATCCAACCAATTTTGCTTACTCATGTTCGAGTCCTCTCTTGTTCAAAACACTATTTTCGATCCAGCATACCGCCGAATACTCGGTCAATTAGACGTGGAAAAAGCTGATACAGCTTAATGCCAAACGCCGCCGATTTCGGCAAATTAATTTCCGCCTTCCTGCGCTCAATAAGCCGCACGATGGCTTTGACTACATAGTCGGGCTTCATCATAAAGAAGCTGACATTTTTCACATAATTGCCTGACGGATCTGCCAGTGAGAAAAACGGCGTGTCAATCGGTCCGGGATTTACCGCCGATACGACAATCCCTTTGCCCCGCAGCTCCATCCGCAGCGAATTGGTAAAGCCGAGCACCGCATGCTTCGTTGCCGTGTAGGCCGTTGACTTGGCTGAGCCGATCTTGCCTGCGAGTGAAGCAATATTTACGATATGACCGCTGCCTTGGGCAAGCATATAGGGCAGCACGGCCTTCGTGCAGCGAACGATACCCATATAATTCGTATCCATCATCTGGTCAAATGCCTCGACCGGCATCGTCTCAAAATATTCGAACTGTCCATAACCAGCATTATTAATCAATATATCGAGACGCCCATGCTTTTGTACTACAGCTTGAATGACCTGCTGCACATCTTCCATGCTCGTTACATCCATCTGAAAATAGGAGCTATTGCTGCCGATTTCTGCCGCATGCGCTTTCAGCTTCTCCACATTTCGTCCGGTCAGCACCACAATGGCGCCGCGCCGCGCAAGCTGCTTTGCAGTAAGCGCTCCAATCCCGCTGGAAGCGCCGGAAATAAGCACAACTTTGCCATTTAACATCCGTCATCACCTAAAGCTAATTCTACTTGATCAGGGCGTTATAAGCAAAGAAACCTTTGCAAAACATTGCATAGGCTCACGCCATTTTTTTGATTTTGGACAATAGGCCTCTACCTCAGTACAATAATAGGGAAAGGAAGGTTAAACAAAATGAAATCCTACAAGGAATTAATGGTGCCGGAGGACGCATGGGGAGAAATTCAAAGCCTTGTATCCGAGGCCGCCAATCCCGTTACTATTGTAAGCTGCTCGATCGATGATGGCAGAAAAACGCTGGAGCATCTGCAAGTTACGAATCGCTCCTATTTGGGCGCAATTGCTTTGGAATGCGGACTCCCAAACGATACAAGGCGATCAGGCCTTCTCCATCTTCCCTTACCTATGGACGGCCGAAGGGCAAAATATTGAGCAAGCATCCAAAAAGCCCGTAAGCGTACTCGAGCTTTATAAGCTGCATCAGGAAATGGGCAAATCATTAAACCCCCTATCCCAGCCATAAAAGCTTGTGCCTCCAAGAAGATGAAAAGATAAATTCAGCTCTTATAAATGAAAAACAAAAAAACTCCCGAAGGAGTTTTTCGTCATTCCAATTACGATGCTACCAGCACCTGTATGTCCAGTTCACCAATTCCCTCCATAATAAGCGGAACGGTTAATGCCTTCTGTGTTTTAAAGCCAGCAGCTGCTGCAGATTGAATAACCTTCGGCGGTGTAATATCTACATGGACGCCTTGATTCGATAACATCGTGCTCGCATTGCCGCTAATCATGTTGCCAAGCTCGGAAATTGCGCTTCTGCCCATTTCATCAATTTCAGAAATCGAGAAGCCGCCCATCATAGCCGAAATCATCTTCATCGCTACCGATTCGCTTAGTCCAAAAACGATATCAGCGTTCATTTGTCCGTTCAGGCCGATTTGTATCCAAATGTAATTTTCAACGAATTTAACATCTTTCAAGCCTAATTGCCCTGTCGACGGCTTTATCTGGATGACCTGCTCAATTACACTTTTTGCCGCTTCAAGAAACGGATTAATATACTCAGCCTTCATAACGGGAATACGCTCCTTTTCGACAAAGATCGCGATTTTTTATATACCTCATTATACTTTCATAAATAGGACAAGTATACTATTTTTATCATTTTTGAACCTTAAGACCTATGAATTTATGTTCATTTTCAAATGCATTCCAATCCAATTTGGAGGTTTTTTCGTGCCAAACGTATGGGCCCCTTTTATTTTCGGACATAAAGTACTAGTTGAACAAGGTAAAAAGAGCTATGTAATCGGCTTTGCTTTGCACCATATTCTGGATCGCATTAGCCTATTCGTTATGCGCAGCCCATTTGGCCAGATGGCGGACTCGCAACTCCTTCGGACAAATAACGAATAATACGTTACCCATTGATTCATCCAATCCGGTGAAGCTCTCTCCCGCCATCCTTTGATGAGCTGAATTTATATAGCTTGCGCCTGGGTTGCATGAGCTTTGCGGTAACGGATTCTAAGCAGCCGCAGCCGCTCATACAGCATATCCACCTGTTCATGCTTCATGCCCTCTGCTCCGTATACTTGCTGAAGCACGGGCTTCAAGTATCGGTCTCCCGACTGCTCGAACGTCTCCCAGACAAGCTGCTGCTCCGATTCTGGCATATGCAGCAGCTCGCGTGCAATAAGCGGCTCCACGTCATAGCCTTCAGCCTCAAGCTGCTCGATTCTATCCATTAATTCCCTACGCGACAGCTCTAGACCTGCGCCTAGCTGCTCCAGCGTCTCCTCACTGTTCAAACAGCTGAGAATCCGCTTTTTCTGCAGCTGCTTGTCCATCTCGTTTTTGAATTTCACTTCCTTCTGCTTGTACAGCCACCTCGTAAAATCTGCCTTGTCCAACTGCTGCTCAACCCAGTCAAGCGGAAAACTCGTTTCACGCGCGTGGTTCTCTGTAATCGCTAAAATTTCAGTCCCATATCGTTTTTGCTTGCTCTCTCCCCAGCCGGGAATTTGCAGCAGCTCCTCAGCCGTATGCGGTACAAATGTGCTGAACATCCATAACATCCGGTTCGTTGCAATAAGGTAAGCCGACCGCTTCTCTCCTCCTGCTTTAGCCCTGCGCCAATCTCTTAATTGCTCAAACAAGGCTTGATCCGCATTCAGCTCGCCATAACACTGCACCATAGCCTGCAAGCTTCCCATTCCCGTATTGCGCCGGCCTTCCAGCATGGATTCAATGACTGGCGTATAGCCCTCTCCCATTCGTACTGCCACCCCATGGCGAAAGGCGAGCAGCATGTCCTCCCAGGAGATGCCTTCAAACCAGACATCAGGTGCAGCTGCCGTATACTCGCCATCGGCCCATAGCACCGACCAAATGCCCTCATGTTCACAAATTGACAATTGCGCAGTTTGTACGCCCTCCTCCATCGAGGATTTTTCAAATGTGTTCAAAAAGAAAATTTGCATCTTCTCATCTCTCCCAGTTTGCTTCAATTTCAAATAAAAGGACATAAAAAAAGCACCTCCCTATAGCTCAACCAGAGCAATAGAGAGGTGCTTCCTCACGTTCAAATATTCGATTAGCAGTATAGTATCATATGATTTTCAATCTGACAAGCTTTTATATACAGCGGCAACCATTTGTTTTGCATGATGCCCTGTGAACAGGGAACAATGAAAGCACGGGTGTTGCAATTGCAAGAAGGACTAGGAAAGGATGATCCACATGGACGGCTTTACCAAAGAAGACCGCAAACGCTTCACCGATGTCTCTACCGTAGAATCACAGCGAAATGATCTTGTGCCGGAGGAATTCCCTGAAGGGCCTTACGCAGCGGAGCGGCCAGGCCTTCCGCTTGGCAAAAGCTCGCCATGGCGCCAAGACCAGCGTCCTAACAACCGGTTCAGCTATGAAAACCGCTCGCTGCATGCCGATTTGAAACGTGAATATCCAGGAGCGGATGATGCATTTGTGCTCTCCTCCGAGACAGAAGAAGAGGAGCAGAGCTAGATACGGCCAATGGCTCAAGCCTGTTCAACAAGTTCTACGTACAACCGGCGAGCAATCAGCAACGGAAGAAAGCGTTCAGCGAGACATCGTCTCACTGAACGCTTACCTGTCTATTGCCGCTTCAATGCAGGCCATTATCTTTTTCACACTATGCTGCCATAGTTGTGCTGTCAAGCATTCCATTAAAGAGCTTGGAAGCAGCCGTTACCATTTCGGCAACGAGCTGAATACAAGCGCATTGCTGAGCTCGCGTCCGGCTGGCGTAATTTGCTTGCCGTTCGCATACAGGCCGGAAGATGCTCCCCCGTCCAAGTTCATCGCCTGCTTAGCCCCTAAGCTGACCATAATTTGTCCCCATTGCTTCATCGTCGCAGCCGGAACCGTAACTAGCAAAATCGAACCGTCATTCATAATCGCAATGCCGCTGCGAGCACCAGAGTCGGTCAAAATTTTCGGGCTCACGAAACCTTCATTCGCCGGATCAACGGCAAGCTTGCCATCCTTCACTAGACGGGGGCCCGCACCAATTGCGGTATGCACCTCGCTCCAGTCAATCGCTTTGCCGGAAACATCGTTATAGCTGACGGTGTAGTCAACGTAGCTGCCTTTTTGGAAACGGCTCGCCAAATGCTCCTCCTCACCTGTAAAGAAGAGGACATATCCGTCCTTCGGAATTTCGACATTCGTATTTTTGCTGACCTTCGTTACGACACCTTTGCTCACCGTGACGGCAGAGCCAGTCGTCATGCCGATTTTGCTTCCGCGCTTCGGCGTATACATGATGGCTGCCGTTCTTCCTGGAGTAGGCGTCCGATTAACGAAATACACATACCAGCTTTGCGAGGATTTCCCGGCGCTGCTTACTTTGCCGCTCATCTTCACCTGCAGCGTGTCCATTAGCGCCGACCCGTCCCATTGAAAACCGATGCTCGTTCCTGTATTGCCAATATGCTCGACAACGCCATCGCTAATGATGTTGCCATAAGGCTCAGGAATGCCGCCATAGGATTCAAAATACGTGCCATTAATCGCGGCCGCTGCATTGTACAATGAAGCAATTCCAGATAACCCCTGCGTCAACCCGACCGTTCTGCTAGGCAAGCCTGCTGTTACGGGCATTCCTTTCGGAATCGCTACGGTTTGAACGTTGAAGGAACGTCCCCCTGCGGACACGCGCTTCGAAGCAGCCACCGCCTTGTAAGAAGTTGATGCTCCGCGGATCGTTACCGGAAGCTCAAGCTTACCTTTATAGGAAGCAGAAGTCACATGAACGCGGATTTTAGTTTTCCCTGCCGCGACAGGGATAATAACGCCATCGCTGTTCACGCGCGCTACCGCACCATTGCCTGATTCATACCTCAGCGCCACCGGCTCTGACAGCTTTAGCTTCGCGAGCAGCGGAAGCCTTTCATTCAGCGCAACCGTTACGGCGGATGCCGGGTATGTGATTGTAACATTTTTCACTGTCGATTGTGCTTCAGCAGCATAAGCCGCACCGCCCAAGGTATAGGCCGTCTCGCCGCCCGCCGAGCTTAGCAGAAGCATTGCCGCCCCGCCGACCAAGGCTGTGCGCTGCATGTTTTTTTTCCATGATGACTGGTTTAATGATTTCATTGCTGTTTCTAGTCCTCCCTATTCAACTCCAAAATTAGGCTCTTATACCTATATCGGCAGAACTAGGGAACAAGTGAACCATTTGGGCCAACTTTGTCTATTCCCTCATCATTTCGATTGGACTCGGTGTATGTTTCGATATTCTCCCGGGGGAATATCTTGAACCTTTTTGAACGCTCTGTAAAATGAAATGACGTTCTGATAACCAATTTGCTCCGCAATGGATTGAATCGGTTCATCCGTCTCTGATAATAATCGCTTTGCATATTCAAGCCTGACTCTCAGAACGTAATCAATGAATTTCTCGCCTAGCTCTTCCTTAAAAAGCTGGCTTAATGAACTGGGCTGAAGTTTAAGATAGGCGCTGACCCCCGAAAGAGAAAGAACGGGATCAGCGAAATGCGTGTCAATATAGCTTTTGGCTTGGAAAGCGATGCTATGATGACGTCTAGCTTGACGATCTTGAGCTGCAATAGCTTCGAATGCCGACATTGTGCTCATAAACTCTTCCTCAAGCTCTTCCAATGTTTCCGACTGGTTACAAAGCTCGGTGAACTTATACAGGAATTCATTCTTCCATATCTGTTGAATTCCCGGATACAATACGTTGATTTCTTTCTCCATTTGCATCACAAAGCTTTGAACGAATGCAGACATCTCCTGTTTGTCAAATCTCATTTCTCTTAGATGCTTGAACAGCTTTATCAGTTTTTCCTTCCAATCGCATTCATTCTTTCGGAATGAATGTACAATACTCTCTATAGCTTGCAAATAGGCGTAATAGTCGATACTACCTTTTCCTGAGCTTAGACGATTATCGATCACCGTATTCGTCCCAATAACTGGCTTTAAAGAAACATTCTCCTTAGCATTTCGATACGATTCCGCGATTGTCTCAATGCTATCTGAATCAGCTCCAACCCCTATCGTTACCGTCAAGTCCAGATTGTGCCCAATCCAGGCTTGAAATTCACTCGCAAGCTCTGCTGTAGATTTCAAAACCGATGCTTCTGACTTGCATTGATGGACTACAAACGCGATACGATTCGGCTCCATCCAAGCATGCCAAACAAAAAGCTTACACTGCTGTCCTAAATCGTGAAAAGCGTTTTCTATAATAAATTTGAGTAATTGCTGATCACTTGGTTTATACTTTTCCGTGAAACATGTATAGTAATCCATTTCAACGATGATGACTCCGAGGCGATCGAATAGATACGGCATGTTAAAAACAGTCATTTGGGTCTCGAACTGCTTGTCAGTCAAGGTTCGATGCCCTGCCAGCAAATCATAGAATAGACGTTGCTGGTGAAGCAGACGATCTTCCTTATACAAGCTTTCATAGTCTGAGGACTTTTTAAGCAGCTGATCCAATGCCATTTCAATGAACGTAAATTCATTATTCACATGAGCTACGCCGACCTCGTCACTTTTTCTAATAGAGCTTTGTCCCATCTTATTGAGGATGGCTTGAATCGGTTTATAGAATATATGTGTTACTAGAGTAAATCCAACCAGGGCCAATACGATAATAATGACTACTATTAACATCCATCTGCCGGAAAAAACAGATAGCGCTGCATAACTTTTATCAGCTGCACTACTCGAATAGTACTCCCAGCCTGTATATTCGGAATAAACAATATTCGTGGATTCAGCTATCTCCTTCTTCGAATTTACAAGCTCAAGATTTCTATTATCTATTAATCCAAATGAATTGAAATCGCTTTTAATAGTGCTGTTTATATAATCCAAGATTGAGTTAACCTTCACGTTAACAACGACCGCGCCCTGCTTCTTATTCCCATGATAATAATGCTTCATGAGCGAAACAACCTTCTGCGAGCTCCCGTCGAAGCCCCATTCCTCTGCTAATCGCGGGGCCGTCCATTTCTCAGTGGTGGAATGCGCATAATTGGCCTGAATGAAGGGGCTATCTCCGAATGATTGCAGGGAGTATATACCTGAATCGGAAATGATTCGTTGCTCAGCTTCATTATAGATATATATCGAATTTGGTAATGGAAAGGATGCTTTCAATTCGGTTAATTTTTTCTGAATCTCAAAATCATCAAAGGCTGTCTTTGGATGATCTGAGTAAAATTTCTGCAGCCATTTATCCGATAAGAGCTCACTGACCATATTCCGTTCGATCAGCTTTAAGCTAGCGTCCGTATTATATACCATCCGTTCCAGAAGGGCTTGATTAGTCTCAATATTTTTATTGTCCGAATCATGATGTAATACCATAAAGAAAATAAATAGGAGGGAAGAAATGACAACAGAGAAAATAGAGGTATAGGATAGTAGCATACGGTAATACCAATTCATCTTCTTCACAGAAAACACTCCCATTCTGCGGACAGTCTAACATATCGTCCAATCTACTCATTAATTATATATAATATGGAAAATAAAGAAAAGATGAGCACCTATAGTTTGTACTTTGTAAAGTATAGTTCCAACAAAAAACGCCCCATAGACATGGGGCGTAGCAAGACTCAATAATGTGGTTCTATCCAATTCGTCTTCATCATGGCAGCTACTCGATCCCGATTTGGCGAAACACCATAATAACGTTTGTAAATGGAGCCAAATTGGGAACTGGATACATAACCTATCGAATGGGCAATTTCTTTCATCTTCATAGTCGTGCTTCGAACAAACACACTAGCCTTTCTCATACGAATCTGCTGCAAATGCTGCATCGGGGATACCTGATACACTCTTGTATATACACTGCTCAAATAGACTGGATGACAGCCTACTAATTTCGAAAGGTCATGTAGCGTAAGCGGCTTCTCATAATGCAGCAGCATATAGCGATAAACAAAGCTTATACGCTTGTCGATCTGTTCATATGACCTGTGGACTGATTCCATTCCACATCCTTTTCTAGTCGGATTCGACTGGATGAATAAACGAAGATATTGCTCTAAGGCATGGATATCCTGTTCAGTCTGAACAGGCTTTTTCAATAGCTGCTGTGCCATTTCCCGATCAGCGGGTTTGGTGAGTGAAATCGTCCACTCCGCTTTCTCGTCTGAGGGATCACCTTCTATATTGTAAATGATCCCTTTATAGCTAATCATAAAATCATGCTGCGGCGCGATGCACAGTGGCCCGGTGGCAAGCAAAATCTCCTCGCCACCCAAAGAAATGGCTCGCTGCTCCTGCATAAGCTCCATCGGATTAAGCGCCAGCAGCAGCATGATTTGATCCCCTTGGATCAGCTGCAATGGCCGTTGCGACTCCCTGTTTATCGTAATCGACTGTTGAGATATTAAGGAATAAAATTGAATCTTCAACATAACCTTGTTCCCCCGTCTCTCCGCCAAATCACGATTATTCAGGCAGCTTCAAGATTTGTGTAACAATCGCTTCTAAAGAAGCAGAGGCCTCATTAACGACAATTAAGTCAGGTTGCGATGGTTCTTCAAAATCCATATCCATACCAACAACCTCCTGTACCTGTCCGTTCAAAGCTCCAGTGTACAGCTCCTTCTGATTACGAGCCATTAGTGTATCTTTGGATACGCGCAAGTAGATTTCATAATAATGTGAAATATTCGCCTTGTTCCAGGCCCGGCAGGAATGAAACATTGAGATTGTCGCGCATACCACATCCAATCCTTGTAAAGCCAGCATCCTGCACATCCTTGCATTACGCATGGCGCTTGCATGTCGGTCAGCGATAGAGTAGCCAAGATCATGACCGAAAGCCTCTCTTACCATATCGCCGTCAAGAAACACAACCGCATCGCTTTGTGCCTTCAACCGGGTATATACTTGTTTACCTATTGTGGTTTTCCCTGAGCCCGCAAGTCCCGTAATCCAATAAACGCGGCCCGATTCGTTCAAATTGTTCCCTCCTCGGCTCTATTCAAGCAATCTAGCAGCTGCATGAGAAGCTCGCTTTCTTTCATGCAAGCATCCAAATAAGGCCGTATAGTCAACGCATAGGCTTGCGCATTAGGCCGATCCGGCTTGACATAATATTGAACGACCTTGGTTCGGATTAACGTCCAATTGTTGTACAGATCAGTGAAGCCCTTGTGCAATTCTTCATAAACATTGCTTTCGAATATACCTTGCTTTTTCAAATAGTCAATAAGCATTAGATTGCGTTCCTGATAAAATAACGAGTATGTCAGTCGGTGAGTCATATTGGAGTTGAGAGCATTGGCAGAGAGAATAATTTCACTAAATTGATCGCGAAGGTGCTCCAATACACCTAGACCTCTCTTTATTGTCAGTTCCTCGGAAACTATAGATTCGCCGTAAAGCTGTTTTTCAATATTCGCTTGGATGATCCTGTAAGGCAGCTGCGGCTCCAGTTGCTCCTTAATAACGCGCAGCCCTAATCCAAACAACTGATCTGCGGGAATCGAGTCGTAGGAAAGCTGAAAATCCTGGTAGCTTATTTCATGCTTAACGATATTCCCTGGTGGAACGCAGTCTTCCACCATATAGAAAGTGGATAGCTCGTCGCTATACCCATAGACCAAAACGGGATGAATCAAATCCGTTTTACGGCATTCAAGGCAGAAGGGAAAATGGAAACGATTCAATCGTAGAATACAATACATACCCTGATTCAAATAACCTTTGACGAGCTCGATAGCATCGGTATCTCTGTAGAGTGGCAATTCAACCTTCTGAAAATATTCATCGTATAGCACGTCTGGCAAATTCCTTGTAACATACGGGACCAATGCGCCATTCTCTTGTTTTTCCTTGTAAGCTGCGTCAGTTATTAATTCACGATTGGGGATCTCTATTTCATATCGAGATGTAATAAGAGGGACCAGGCATTCGAATGCCGAATCCCTCGTCATTAAAATGGCGATCACATTATTCCAGTAACAATCAATTCGGTTCGTGTTATAGGGTACAAAATCCAGTTTGAACACCGTCATTCTCTCCTTCCTTTTTATAGCCTGTCTCCATACTCGTTCTCATAGAGCAGCAGGTCTGATTCGTGATCAACTTCTAACCATAGTCCGCGATAAGGAATTGCCTTAATGGTAATCCCCTGTTCGATTAATCCGGCTAGCAAAGCCGTCAAATCCATGTGCTCCACTAGTCTTTGATCCTGTATGGAGAGAAATTGCTGAATGTTCCGCCACCCCTTTGGTGAAATACGGAGCAGCCCCATGAATTGCCCTTCCACCTCCTGAAGAGTTGCTGGCTTACCGCCGATTTCAATCACTCGGCTGTCGCTCCCCAGTCTGAACGTTTCGGCATCGCTTAACGGATTAGGGAATCGGGCTTCCCACAAGGGAAGCCAGTTGATATTGTAAGGAATGACAATATCGTCATCTTCATCTGCGCCCAACATAAGCTCAATAACATCAGACTTATAGACGATATCGGTATAGCTAACGATGCAAGGCTCGCGCTCCAGCCAATCGGAAGCACAGCGCAGACTGGTAAGCATATTCGTTCGTTCCCACTCACCATTCTCGAAGTATGTTGCTCCAGCCACCTGTATCCTATCTCCCATATAACCTCGAACGATCGCGATATCGCGGATGGAAGCCTCGCGGAATGCTTCAAGCTGTCGATCAATTAACCGTTTGCCTAGCAGCATGGTGCGGCATTTCGGCTCATGCAGGGTATGGGAGCCTAATCTGCTTCCACGTCCTGCCGCCAATAGAATAGCTTTCATCTCATGCAACCCGCTTCCTATATCGCTTGGACTGTCCAAGCTCTTGTCTTGTAAGGCACCTCAATTTCATCAATATGGCTTAGGCATAGGCTAATCTCGTCCATAATCTTCTCGAACAGAATCTGCCCCGCTTGCACTTGAATATCATTTACTGAACGCCAAGCGTTTAAATAACGTTCTTTTGTCATAACAACGGTATGCGGAGCCTCCATAAATATTAAGCGATCGAACTGCCCCGTAGATAGCAGCACCTCCTCGACGCCGCTCATGTGGCTTTGAGAGCCAGATGAAACACGCTTTAAATCAGGAACATAGTGTCTTATTATACTTTCAATCTGCTGCTGCAGTTCATTTCGCTCAACATCCCGCGGATTCCATAAAGCTGTAAAATGTCCCCCTTCTTTCAAGATACGATGAAACTCGCTTAACGCTTGCTTTTGATCAGTCCAATGAAAGGAAGAGGCCATAAACACCCAGTTTACCGAATCATTCGCTAGGCCCGTTTCCTCCGCAAAACCTTTTTGCCAAGCAAATTGCTTATTGCAAGTATCCAGACGAATACCTTCTTCCCGCATCGCATCGTTTGGCTCGACCGCTATACCCCTCATCCCGAGCTTGGCCAGTATTTCGGTTAACTTCCCCGTTCCCGCACCTACGTCTGCTGCCACAAAACCCTCGCTAGCTGCCCCCGTATGCGACATCAGCGCATGGAGAATATCTTCCGAATAACCTGGTCGGTTGACATATTGTTTGGCCAGCAAAGTAAAATCACCGTGCATCATTGTATTCATTTTCATTCTCTCCTCCAAATAATTGTTTTATCATGCTCATATCGTTTGGCTCGAACGGCATTTCCCGTTCTGGATGCCACATAATTCCTTTGATGCTGGCATGCTTGTGCATTACCGCCTCAATGGTCCCGTCGGCAGCCCTTGCGGTTACAACGAGCTCCTCCACAGACCTTCGGGCTCCGTAGCGGTGATAGCTGTTTTTACTCAAGCTGCCTTCGTTCGTGTGCACAGCATGATGCACCGCCACGTGGCCTTCAATTCTCTCCAGTTCAATGCCCCAGAAATCCTGAAGCATTTGCATGCCTCTACATACTCCCAGCAAAGGTATGCCGCTGTCACATGCATATTGAATGAGAAATCGCTCTGCCTCATCCCTCTCCGGTGACCTCCCGCCATACTTTAGAAGATCGTTGCCTCCCGTCATAATCATGCCTCTGATCGGCAGACTGCGCAGCATTTCCTGAACGGTTGGCAAATGATTAGGCAGTAGAATCGGCATATAGCCGCAGGTGGCTAACAGATTGATCCAGCTTTGGTCAATAGCGTCTCTTCGCTCACCACGGCTCGCTACCTCTTCGACACGCATCGTAATGCCAATCATAATCATTGGATGATCCTCATGTTTTTTCCCGCGCAATCGATGGCAAGCACCTTGGCATTGCCGTAGTGGTTATACAAGTTTTCTCCTACTCCAATTACCGCGGGAATCGACAGCTCGCCAGCACGAATAGCCATATGTGAATTGACGCCTCCGTACATCGTTACCAGGCCAGCGATTCCTTTGGAAAAAATCCAGTCATAACCGGGATCGGCACTCGGAAGGAATAAAATGCTTCCCCGCAAGCTTTCATGATCCTCATTTGAGAATGCAATCTTGCTGGTGACCTGATTCATGGTAATAAAATTCGGCTCAAGCTCCGGTTGACTGAAAAACCATACATTGGAGGGCTCGGTGATCAATGGCGGCAGCTCCAGCTGCAAGGTTGCCTCATATCTTTGTCTGCCAGCCTTAACACTATCCAGCAGCAAGCTCTGTATATCGCAATCTGACTCGTAAGCCCGTTTGATCACCTCGATATTGGCAAAGGAAGCCTCCTCCTTCGAAATACCGTATTCCTCCGCCAATTGGCCGAATAGCCTAATCGCCTCACTCAAGCTTTTTGTAAATACAAACTTGGAATATTCCCTACCCTCAATCGCGGTCTTAAAAAAGTCGAATAATCCAAGCACATTGCCATCTAACAGGCCATGCTCAATCAGCAAAGCTTGAATCCGTTTATATTGAGCAAGCGAAAGGGTGAAGGATGGCTTCTCTATCACACGGTTAGGCTCGCGCGAAGAAGAAAATTCAAAATACTGATCCGGTGCCTCGTCATAACGAAGCGAACAAATCTCATAGGTACCAGGTCGTAAATGTCCATATTTCGCTAGAAATTCCTCCATGTCTAGCTGAGCGTAATCCATACTGATTTGTGTACTGACTGTCTCCAGGCTGCTCATATAACGATGGTAGTCGCTTTCCGAAAGAATACCAATGGAGACGAGGGAGCGAAGCATTTGTACGGCTACGAATCCCCCCCTTGCCAGCCCAGCAAAGGGCAGCGTACCATAACGCTTGCAATCCTCCAGCAGCCAATAAATTTTTGATACCTTGTCGATTGAGCTGTCCAGCAATTCTGAACGCCTTGCTTCCAGCTGGTTGATTTTACTCAGATCATTTTGTAACAAGCCATTTTCCGTACATACGATATGATTCGTGAGATCCTTCAGACAAAGACTAAGCTGCTTCAACTCCGGCTTTGTGAATCCATGCTCATAGAGAATCTCCAGCCTGGTATCCAGATCGAAGGTAAAACAAGAGAATATGATCTCAAACTCAACCTTGTCATGATTCTGAGGGTTATCGATCAAGCTTTGCATATAATAATTCAGAAGCTTCTCGCTTAATTCGGCATCCAGCTCCTTGGGCAAAAAGGAGTTGAAGCTGACTCTTACATCGATATATGGAAATCCTCCCAGATCGATGAGCAGAGGAAAGCTCCTGACATTCTTATAACCGTATTGACTTCGCTGATAGGCCCATATGCTGTCAGTCACTAATTCTTTGTACAGCGATAGCGCGAGCGGACGGGGCCGAATGCCGATGATTTCGGCCGGATTCCAGTCCGGCATGACACCATAGACCGTTTTGTGTCCATAAAGGTAAGGCTGCCTCGCTTGACCTTGTCCTACTTTGTCATAAATCCGTTTTAGTGTCGCGGATTGATGGTCAAGGCTTGCTAAATCGCAGTTTAATAACAAGGGCCGAACCTGAAAAAGATAAAGCTGGCCCGCCTTGTCTACTGCAAACTCAATATCCAGCCTGGGTGTTTCGAATATGTGCTCCAGTTCATCCATCAAGTCAACAATTTGATTCAGTGGCCTCCCTGCAGGCAGTGGCGAGCCCTTGAAATAATGATAGGTTTTGAGATGATTGGTTGTGCCCGAGGTGACAGCATCGGTTGCACCGCTCACATCATCGTAGTTGATGACGATATAATTCCCGCCATTATTTGGATTAACTCCAAAAGCAACGCCACTGATTGCGACATAAGGAAGCATCGGTTGTATGAATACATGATGGACCGGATCCTCGTCTTGATAGGATGCAAGCACCCTGTTAACGGCCTGTATGGCTTCGCTCTCTCCAAACACGTCAAGCACGGAATCATAGCGCCCTGCATAGGAAGCGGCAGGACCATCCTCCCAAGCCGCGCTGCTTCGTACAATGAGTGGCGCTCCCGACCATGAGAGCTGCTTAAGGCTGTCTAAAATTTCCGATTGGCGATAACGCCACTCATATGCGGTAAATTGAAGCTGGGGTAGAACGATTGCACACTTGACTAGTCTCTCAAGCCTCTCCAACGTTTCTGATTTTGTACCGAATTGGATCAACCCACTCTCACCCAGCTCCCTTATCGCACTGCATGGTCAACTTGACGCTCAGACAATAATTGGACTTGATATTCCAATCTGTCGGTGTCGCCAAGCTCATGCTCTTCTGCGAGTAATTTCATGCATAGACGATGGACCATCGTACGAATAATGGCGGGGTTCTCTACGAACTCCCCATATTGCTTCTCAAACTTAAACGGGAATGCCAAAAGCTCCATCAGATTATCGTAGTTGTAATAGTCGTGTCCCGGATATCCCCATGCCCGATATTTGATTCGAAGCATGCTCTCCAGCCTGAATTTGTCGAAAGAAGACAATAACTCATCATAAGATTTTGAGATGGTACGTGTATTAAATCCGGATACAACCTCAGATGTTAATGAATTCCACCATTTCATGCCGCCAAACGTGCTGTGAAGCAAGCTTTCATCCCAATCGATGCCCAGATGCTTGCATATCAGCTCAAGAGTAACCTCCGGCTTTACATGCAAATCCTCTAGTTTTACCAAATACGTCCGGTCTGTCCAGCGCGCTGATACAGGGACACCATGGAACAGAGCTTGCAGTTGAAAGCATAAGTTATAGATACTCGCTTTGCCTGCATGCAATTGGTAGTTCAATGCGGAGGCAAATGCAATAACGGGATTTCGAATCATATGAAATAATTTAGCGTAGGGAAAAAGCTCAATGAATTGTTCGGTCTCCGCCACACTCGTTCCGAAGTGAATGCCTCCTTCAATAATGACCGGAAGCTCCGAGGCGAAGTCACAGGTTTTTCCCATCGCGCAGGATGCCGCAAGCTGTACGGCTTGATAGAAAAATGTCATGTCCATCAGATCAGCCGTCTCCGTAATTTCCAGGAATGCCGACTTAAATCGGGCTCGGTCAATTGTGAAAATCTGATCTCTGCCTTCACCTAAGGCGCACATCCCGTTCAGCCTCTGTTCTTCGATAATGCAGCCTTCGTTGAACTCGCCAGGGAACGTTTTGAATATCGCATCAACGATTTCCTGATTGTCCATGCGCCCTTCACGCGGTTTGATCGTTGATTGCCACAGCCTGAAAATTTCCACACCGTTCAACATGGTTAAAATAATATTCGGATGACCGTCCAGCAAACTTTTCATCAAATGCGTGCCGCTTCTGCCGTAGCAATAAATACTTACCACTTTATTTAAAGAAGCCGCATAATCTCTCTTCGTGAATGCAACGCTCTCCATAAGAATGTGAATACGCGCAAGCTCTTTCTCAATCTCGGGCATATATTCACTAGAGACTGAAACACGTTTCGCTCTCCTATAGAGGTCATTGGCTTCGAGCAGCCGACCTTGCTTTTCGTATACAGCTCCGAGCTCAAGCAGCAGTGACACCTTTTGAGGCACCTGGTACAGCTGCTTCTGCAACCGTTCCTCCTCACGATTCAGTGAATGGGGATTCATCCGAATCAACTTGCCCGTCGATGTTCTTGGAAGCTTGCTTGTCCAATAAAACCTTCGAGGCACTTTATAATCGGCCATGTGTTCTCGGCACCATTCCAGCAAGCTGGACTCCAGCAAAGATTCTTGCCGCTCGACATGAGCTTCAATAATCTTGTTGTCCTCTGACAAACAGACAAGCGCCTCACGGATATTGGGGTGGTTCTTCAGCTTAAGCTCGATCTCCTGGAGATTCACCTTAAGTCCGCCGATAATCTTGATACTGTCTGAACGCCCGGCTAAATATAAAATCTGCTCCTCGTTAATGGAACCTGTATCCGATGTGTTGAACCATCCCTCGCTCCATCTTTCGTTTACGGTGCGAGGCAGATAAGGAGATTCCAGCAATTCCGCCAGCACCTCATCGTTCTCAATCCGCAAGCTTACTCCAGGCAACGGGCGGCCGACACTCTCCGGATATTTCCCGTCCCAGTCCATGGTCAGAACGCCGGTCTCGCTTGTCCCGTATTGCTGACCGATCCTGACTCCATATCTGTCGTAAAAAGCTTGATAAACCTCTAGAGAAAGAGCCTCCCCAGCAGAAATGGCATGCTTAAGCTCAGGGAGAAGCCCCGGTCCCGGCGCTTGTCCTAATAATTGATAATGGAACGGAACGCCATACATCACCGTAATCCTTTCCTCCCGGAGTGTCTGAAGGATGGAGAGGCTCTGGTGATTTCGCGGAAAATATAAGCAAGCTCCTGTGAATAACGTGAGCAATAGTCCATTAAGCAAACCAAATGTGTGCGTAAACGGAGACAAGGCAAGAACACGATCATCGCGTGATAACAAAGGTACAGCTGTCAATTTGTGCAGATCGCCAAGGATCGCTTCTGCCGTTCTACCGATTGCTTTCGGCTTGCCCGTAGAGCCCGATGTGAACATTTGAAGCACGTTTTCAGGCTCGCAGCCTTTGCTTTGCTGGAGCTTCACGATTTCGAAGGAAACTTTTTCGGCAAAGCTTGCTAATGGATGGCTCTGATCGGTTGAGCAAATATAGTAGTGCGGACGATATTCCTGCAGCAGCGCATCGGTTTCCGTCGGTTTCAAACGGCTGTCCAGCAGCATCGCCTGAGCCCCTTGTTTCCATACGGCAAATAACAAATAAACAAAAGTCAGGGAGCTTTTGACTTGCAGTGCAATGAGATCCCCTTCCTTGACGCCTGCTTCCGCTAGCTGCTGCCTTTGACTTTCGATTTCCTCGAAAAGCTGCCCATACGTTACGGAAGAAGAGAATTTCATCGCCAATCGAGAGGGCTCTGCTGAGTTTGAAATCAACGCCTGATAGAATGCTTGCTTATCGATTGAGTTTAATCGCATGGCAGCCTCCTCCGAATTCATAATCGTAGATAATAACCGGGGCGGCTACTTCCCTTTTTTTTAATCGATCGACTGCAATGACCAAATCCGCTAACCCTTGATTGCCGGCAAACGGTAATGCAGGCAGCTCGGTGCTCAAGGGCTCAGTCAAGCTTTCGACTGCTTCAATATAAATAGGAAGCTCGTCGCCAGAATCTGAGAAATCATCTCCCTTGGCGCATTCCAGTAAGAGTGAGATGGCATGATCGCATGATCGCAAGGTCGCCTCTGAATCAACAAGCTGCGCAAGCAGTTCGTCGGAACGGCTGCTTTGCAGCTCCACACCAATGACTAGTACCTGCTCAACATCTGGTTGATCCATATAGATTTCAGCTAGATCGAGCAAGGAGACAAGTCCATTCCCGAAGTGGGACACCGCTGATATCATACCGGTAAAGCCAAATTGTTTAGAAGCGTAGCCAAGAATGGAATTAGGAACGGATTGATAAAATAATAAAGGGTTATGGACTTTGCCTTGAAGCAAATTCTGGCTCGCCCGATCTGCAGTAGCCGTATCGCCAAATGCACTGCCAAGCAAGATAGCCAGCTTCTGATGAGAGCGAATCGTCCCCGACTCCACTTGGTTTTTCAAAATCTGATACACCATGGGATTGAAGGCGGATTCGATAAAACCGGGGACGGGTTCTATCGCAATCGACCGGGCCTGTTCTTCCTCTGCTTTAAGCATTTCCGCATAATCGGCCAGTCCTTCGATGGAATGCCCCCATGGACCGATGCAGGCAGTCGCTGTCACCTTCAGCATAAATTACCCCCTCTCAACCGATTTTTGCAAAACAATAGCCGTATTGTTGCCTCCGAAGGATGCATTTAAATTGATAACCTTGTTCAGCTGCTTCTTCCTTGGGTAATTCGGTACATAGTCCAAGTCGCAATGGGGATCCTTCTCCTCATAACCCATCGTGGGCGGAATCGTATTATGCTTCATAGCCATGATGGAGAGAGCCGTCTCAACCGCTCCCGTACCTTCCAGAATATGTCCCGTCACCGTCTTCGTCGATGAGATCGGTGTATCATAAGCCCTCGTGCCAAACGCCCGCTTAATTGCCGCCGTTTCTGCACGGTCATTAAGAGGAGTGCCTGTCCCATGGGCATGAATATAATCTATCTCTTCCTTCTGAATAGAAGCAGCAGCCAATGCCCGCTCAATGGCGAGCGCCATACCGGCTCCATCCGGATGAGGCTGGCACACATGGAAGGCGTCGCAGGACAGCCCCCAGCCAAGCATTTCGGCAAGAATCGTCGCGCCGCGCTTCTCGGCATGCTCCAGGCTTTCGAGCAGGAGCATAGCGCCTCCGTCTCCCAGCAGCATTCCTGATCGATTGGCCGAAAATGCCCTTACTCGGCCGTCAGCCGCAAAGGTGCGGCCCGAATTGAACTTCGCAAACATCTCCTCGGTCACCAGGGAATATCCGCCGCAAAGCGCAGTATCCGATTGCCCCCTCCGGATAAGCTCGTAAGCGACGCCAATCGCGTTGCTGGAAGCAATACAGGCGTTGTTTAAACTTATTTTTTTGCCATTGCCCTTAAGCCGATAAAGGTCAGCCAATACCTTCAAATGGTAGGATGGGAGAAATTCCGATAGCGGTATAGCTGAATGTTGCCCCGAGGATTTCAACCTCCAGTACTGTTGAAGCGCATTGTAATCGCCTTGCAGGCCGAGTACGATAGACGAATCCGATAAATCTTGTAGGCCGGAGGAAGCAACGGCCTCCTCGGCCAAGCGTTCCCCCAGTCCGAGCAAGGTTCCCTTGAAATCGGACTCCGCTGCGAAAGCAGTCCGGAAAGGCGTGCTGTCAAAGCGTGTAACCGGCCTGAAACGATGCTCTCCCGCAAGCACGCTTCTCTTAACGGCCTCTTCTCCGAAGCCGCTTGGAATCATTAATCCGATCCCTGTTATCACTACCCGATTGAACATCGCGTACTCCTTTCTCACATCGTGTTCGTATGCCTTTTGATCATTACTCCCTTCTCCTGGATAAGCCGGTAAATGGCATGGATGGAGTCGAAGCGCTCGTAGTCCCCGTCTTCTAGCTGCAAATGGATATGATTGCGATGCTCCAGCATGTCGAGAAACCATATGAGGCACAATGAATCCATCATAATAAGCGAATCATCGTTTAGCTCATCCGGCCTTGAGACAAACAGCTGATTTTCCAGCAGCAGCCTTTTGATGCCCTCCTTACTTATTAACGGGCTCTCGTTCATACCGCATTGGCTCGCTCATGCAAAGTGCCGATCAGTTGCCCTACTGTGTACCCGCTAATTTCAATGAGCTCGCTATCGGCTATAGTCAACCCGAGCTGCGCCTCTATTCTTGCAGCAAGCTCGATAATTTGAATAGAATCAAGCGCGAGCCCCTCATCCCCAAGCGGCATCGTCTCATCAACCTCGTCTGGATTCATCTGTATATTCATCTGTCTAGTGATCATATTCATGACTTCATCGAACATTTGTTGTCTGTTCATCCTATCGTGGTCCCCTTCCTCATCCATAAATGGCTGGGTCGATTTGGTGTTCATTCGGATTATATCCGGATTAAAATATTCGATGAGATGCACCCCACTATCCTGAAAGGGAGGAAAAGTCATCTTATATTCCTTGAATGGAACCCGGCGATGCTCTTGAAATTGAAGGCGATATGGTTTATCAAATAAATCCACGGCCTCGGCTGTGAGCCTCCAGCCGTTCTGAATCATAGTTCTAATATCCCGAGTATGGCTTGCTCTCAGCACATGGCCGATTCCCTCCCTCTCACTGATAATTCGCTCCAGCAGCACAGGGGGAACATAGGCCGGATCAATTAAAACGATATTCTGCGATACATATCGTCGCTCACTCTCCGTAATCAGGAACGACTCGCGCAATATCTTCCCTCCGGACACATGAGATTGTCTCGCAACAATGGGCAACAGCCGATCCATCGTTATAATCTCGAGCATATCCGTCGTACGGCTGTTTGAGGTCACGAGCATTTGCAAGATGATCCATTCCAATCGACTCAGATCTTCCAAATTGTATTCACCTCCTTTCTATTGATCGTTAATAGCTGAAATCGCATAATGTATCCACATTTTAAGGTTCTGTTGTAGGTGCGGGCGGTTCGTGGTATTTTTAATCAAAGATGGAAAGATCAAGATTATTAGGAGCGATCAATCATGGTGCAAAGAGTAAAACGTTTTTTATCTGCATCCGATTTTTTCGGGAACAAGTTTATACGCGTCATTCTGATATCGAGTCTGTTTCTGCAAATAGGCGTCTGGATGCGGAACTTTGCCATTCTACTGTTCGTTATGGAAATGACGAACAACGATACCGTTGCCGTGTCGATGCTCTATGTCGCCGAATTTGCTCCGATTCTCATCTTCTCTGTCATCGGCGGAACCTTTGCGGATCGTTGGAAACCAAAAAAAACTATGATTTACTGCGATTTGCTCAGTGCCCTATCACTGCTGGCCATCTTGGCAGCCTTATTGTTAGGCTCATGGAAAGCGATATTCTTCACGACGCTGCTATCAGCGGTTCTATCGCAATTCTCGCAGCCCTCCGGGATGAAATTATTTAAGCAGCATGTACCGGAGGAGCATATTCAGACAGGCATGGCGATGTACCAAACGTTGACTAGCATCTTTGTTGTCATAGGTCCGGTATTTGGTACTTTCGTTTATAGTGCATACGGCATCAATGTTTCGCTCGCATTAGTAGCCATCGCATTTGTTTTGTCAGCCGTCACTTTAACCTTGCTGCCACCAGACAAGCTGGGCAAAACCGGGGACAAGAGGGAGTCCTTCTGGTTTGAATTGCGCGGCGGCTTTACATATGTCCTTCAAAATCCGATACTTCGTTTGCTTGGCATCGCCTTCGGCCTAGGGGGACTTGCGGTCGGCATCATTCAGCCGCTCGGCATTTTCATCGTCGTTGATCAGCTGCAATTGGATAAAGAATATTATCAGTGGTTTGCCAGTACCAATGTTGTAGCAACCGTTGCTGGAGGTTTATTGGTTGTAGGAATCTCGAAGCTTGTGCCCTCTCAGAAAATTTTAGCCATCGGCAATCTCTTTAGCGCCTTTTCCGTGATCGGCATCGGATTTTCAACGTATCTCTCCTTATCTCTGGCGATGCAGTTCATTCGCGGTTTTGTCCTCCCCTTCATACAAGTCGGAATAAACTCCATTGTCATGAAAACGACGGATGAAGCTTATGTTGGAAGAGTTAACGGGGCTTTTGGCCCGATCTTCATGGGCTCCATGGTACTCATGACGATGGTTTCCGGATGGCTTAGCACATTCCTGCCATTAGCCTTCATGTACCTGTGCTCGGGTATTTTGTTTGTTGTCTCCACAGCTGTCATCTCTCTTATGTTCCGTTTGAAGCTTCAGATCAACCCGCTTGCCGATAGCACTAGCAATAATCAACAAACTTCGCAATCCATGTAACGACTATACAATTTCGATCGATTCCAAGATATTATCTATATTTTAAGGATTAACATTTATTAAAATGTGTGGATTCACCTTTTTTCAACCTTTACCATTTTTTAATATTAGCTCTATTCCTCTATGAAATTGGCGCTGTTCACAAGTGTAGTCATGCATAGAGGGGGGTACAAATCAAACAAGCCCATGCTCGTTTGCATGGGCCTTAGAGTGTTGAGAAACCCTTGCTTTTTCCAAGCAATAGGTTTCCTTTTTTTGTTTTTAGATATTCGCTACGTAGCACATTCCAGCTCATTCCCGCGCGACCTGCTCTCCATCAGAACGGTCAAGGCCAGGCCTTGAGCAACATAGGGAGAGAGTACTTTCGCAGTTTACCATTATACACCTAAACTATGAGCCTTTTATTATTCTCAAGTTCCTGTTTTGGAAGGTTGTCCTGATGCTTTGCTTCTAACAGATTTAATATAGACTCGCCTTCTATATGTACATAACAATAGACCGTCAAATGTCAAATTTGGTTTTCTGCGCAAAAAAAGCAGATCGGCATTACCGCTCTGCTTTTTATTCTGGGCAAAATCTTTATTCCAGCCTATTAAATCCCTGATGAGTCAACCCTAGCGGCAAGAGCTCAGGCTTTTTGCAGACGCTGCTCAACTGATAATGCTGCCCGCTATCCGAAGATATATAAAAACCATGCATAACTTCCAATACATGATATCCGAGTTCGCCGCTGGCACGATGTGCCCTACCCTCTCTGATGGCAAAAGCCATATCCATTAAACCTATGCCCCTATTATTGGTTGTAAACCCATGCGTCAGTGGCATCTCGACGAAATCGGCATAATCTTGCCGCTTGACCAGCACCTTTCCTCCAAATTCATTAGGATCGCTGAGGATCATTGAACCAGTCGTCCCGTGAATTTCAATAAAAGGCAGTCTTGTCCCCCAAACATCAAAACTCATGACCATCGTCGCAATTGCACCGTTTTGAAAATCAAGCACACCTGATACATGAGTAGGCGTTTCAACGGGGAACCTCCGTCCATAGTTGACCTCACTAGTAACCATCCGTTCCTTCGCATAAGACGCTGCCGAACCTGTAACTCGCTTGACCGGTCCCATAAGATGGATGAGCGCCGTCAAGTAATACGGTCCCATGTCAAAGAGCGGACCCGCTCCCTTTTGATAAAAAAAGTCTGGATTAGGGTGGAAACTCTCCGGCCCATGACTCATGAGGAAAGCATTGGCAGAGATCGGCTTGCCAATCCAACCATCATCTATCAGCTTGCGCCCAGTCTGCAGCACGCCACCTAGGAAAGTATCTGGAGCTGATCCGACGAGCAGGCCTTTCTCTGCCGCCAAGTCCAGTATTTGTTTCGACTCTTCCAGCTCGATAGCGAGCGGTTTCTCACCATAGGTATGTTTGCCTGCCGCTAAAGCCTTTAGATGAATATCAGCATGGCTTGAGGGGATAGTCAAGTTCAAAATTAATTCGATATCCGGTTTTGCTAAAAGTTCTTCCACACTGCAGGCAAGTGGAATTCCGTATTTTTCTGCCTGCGCCCGTGCTCGCTCAATATCCAAATCGGCACATGCAACGATATCCAGTATGGGGAACTTTGAGTCTGCTTCGAAGTAGATGGAGCTTATATTTCCACAACCAATAATGCCTATACGAACTGGTTTCATTATTTGTCTTTCTCCTCTCAATGTTCCATTGATTTTATGAATAATGAAAAGTTGATTCTCCTCATCTTTTCAACACTCGATTCAGCAATTAAATTATTCAATTCGTATCATTCGAAAGCTTTATCATTATCATGACGGATCGACAGTACAAATTAAACCAGACAGAATTGTACTTTAGCCAAATATATTGTGCTTTCAGTTTCTGAATTCTGTACTCCGATGCACTTTGAAGAGCACAAAAGCCGGTCAAGTTGAGCTTGACCGGTTTCATCTCATATGCTTTTCTTCCGCCCAATACATGTATCCTGAAACCTTCGTTAAGAACTCCTATTACTTCAATTCCAACAGGAAGTTAACAGCAGGAATTGTACCATCCAGACCGATCATCAGACCGTCATTAACGGGTGTCCCTTCGATACGAGCTATAGGCGTGCCAACTGTGTCCAAGGCAGTAAGCGTTGCAGATTTGCTGCGTACGAAAAGAAAGCCTTCAGGGGTATCCGCGTACAACTTACCCTGATGATCGACAGTCGTAGTAAAACCATCCGTAGTAAAAATCGTTTCGTCCATGCCAGTATGGCCGATTAACGTGAGAGTGTAAGATTCTGCAACATCAACGGAACCGCCATTCACCGGCAGCAAAGCCGCAGAGATACGTTCATTGCTGAGATTCAGGGTGATATTCTTCGTTAATGTGATACCGCCAACTGGATTACCGCTAAAGTAGGAACATTCATCGGTGTTGATACGGAAAGTTCCCGCGATTGGATCAAAGGACAACTCGCCGGTATCGGAGACGAGGGCATTGCCGACAAGACCACGGTCATCAGGCAGAAGGCCCCATCGCTTGAATGCAGCATCCAGGTTTTTCGCAAAAGCGGTATAATCGCCGTCGCCAGCCAAGGCTGCTATATCATTAAATACCAGAACGCTGTCTCCCAGTTTCGCTCCTGATAATTCTTCATCGCACTGCTCAGCCAGTCTCTCCAATCGACCTTCACCAGTTGCATGCCTCATGGCGTCCCGATATGGCGACCAAGAAAAATAAACAGCGCGTTTAGCCTGAGATAGATCACCGTTATTCACAAAGCCAGCGGTAACAGCGACGTCGGCATTGCCGGTATAAGTGTCGCCTTGTTCCAGGAATACGTTGCGCATATTGGTGATGTAAGGCAGGAACGTGTTCGGCATACTAAAGGAAAATGGCAGAGTCTTAAGATCATTTTTCGTGAAGACCAGGTCCACCTGATGCTCAGCCGGGCGTACCAGTCTACCGAGAAATAATGCAGCCATAAAACCAAACTGACAAATAAGAGATGGATCGTTGTAAGCATCGAATATGTCAGTAATGACATCGTCGGGCTGGTCATTCCAGCTTTCTGACGTATGGTAGCAATAGAGCATGAGACCGTCCCAATCGTTCAGGCTGGCATAAGCTGCCATAGAAATAAAAGCCGTAGAGTGAAAAGGATTAACACCGTATTCATTCCATTCGCTCAGGATGAACGGTTTCCCCGCAACCACTGCCGTCGTGGCCATTTGCAGCATCTCGGTGCGAAGGAACATACCATCACTGTGCACGGTCAATGGGTTAGACGTGACATATTCCCGCATCCCCGGCACAACCAAAGTTTCCTGATGAAAAGGCGGCATTGGGTGGTTGAAGTACGTATTGTTCATCATAATATCGCCATCCGTATGGGAATATACATCCGCAGAACCATTTAAGAGGTTGCTGGTGTTAATAGGTACTTTCGCCCCTAAGGAACGAACATGGTCAATCATTGTACCGTAGTATCTACGGTTCACACTAATACCGAAATCCATGAAATCAGCATAGCGAGCGGGACTTACACTGCCCGTCCATTCACCCATCGGATTATTGTTAACCTGATAGAAACTGCCCTCCGGAAAAAGAACGGTACCCGCCTCTGGATCTTCCTCTTCACCAAGCGCACAGGCACCATTAAACGTCCAAGCCTCAGCCAGATGCTTTCTAGTGTCATACTTGGCAAGCAGGAAGCGGTTGAAGCGGCGTTGTAGTTCCTGCCGATACGGCTCGACCCCCTGTGCATCTTTGATGTCTTCTGTACCGCGAAAAACGGAATCCTCGTTATTAATCTGAATGGTCATGACCGCTGGGTCGTCAATTAAAGCCAGTCCCGTATACGGATTCACGTGGCAGAGAAGCTTAGTTGCAAATTCCTTCTGAAGCTGAATCAATCTTTCATTAAAATGGGAGAAGCTTTTGTAGAAGATTGACGGCGCATCGGGATATGCCAAATCATCTCCGTCTTGGAAGACACGAGCCACCAGTAAATCTATTTGTAGATAAATGCCTTTTTCCTTCAGCTTCGCAACTAAATAGTCAAAGCGATCAAGACCCTTTTCGTTAAAAATTCGACTCGATCCGCTGTCATAATCAATTAATGGGTTTTCGAGGCTTGAACTCCATCCGGAAGCACCTAGAGGGGCATCAGCAGCATGAAGACGGATGACGTTGACACCTAGCGACGCAAAGCGCTCAGCCAATAGCTCCGCAGTATGGTGGTCAGGTGTATTGGACCGAGTAGGTAAGTTGAAGCCAATGAACTTCGCGCGAGTGCCATCCGCAAAGTACAAATGACCGTCTCTAACCTCAGTGAAACCATGCTTGCCCGCAGGGGCATCCAACAGGTAGGAAAAGTCAAGTGCTCCTTTATTCGGCGAAGTCTTATCGATTTTAATTCTCTGTTTCATATCAATTCCTCCACGGTTTATGATTAAATTGAAATTTACGAAAATCGTTACCTCGTTCTTCCAGTTTTAGTTGACTTGACTAAACCTTACAACGTCAAGCCGCCGTCCACCGCGATGATCGAACCCGTCATGTAGCTGGACTTGTCTGTCGCCAGAAACACGACCATTTCTGCGATCTCGGAAGGCTCCGCAAAGCGTCCGATCCGCATGGATGGAAACTCTTCTGGTGTATAACCAGATTCTTGCATCATCATAGGAACTGCCTGAGTAAGCGCCGTATCGACACCACCCGGACATATGGCATTCACCCTTATACCCTTACGCACGTATTCAATCGCCGCTGCCTTCGTCAGACCAATGACGGCATGCTTGCTTGCTGTATAAGCAGCCATGCTATGCTCAGCGCGAAGCCCTGCGGTAGATGCCGTATTGATGATCGAGCCATACCCTTGAGCGTTCATTACTTTAAGCACTTTTTTTAAGCCTAAGAACACGCCGCGAACGTTTACACTCATAATCCGATCGAATTCTGATGCCTCAAGGTCCTCAAGCAATGAGAACTTTTGCAAAATACCGGCGTTATTGAAAAAGACATCAATTCGACCGTAAGCGTCTATAGCAGCCGTTGTGTACCTTTCGACATCCTCTTCCTTGGAAACATCGGCTTGAATAAACTGCCCTTCCCCACCTTGTGCGCGGATGAGATCAACAGTCTCTTCTCCCGTCGCCGTGTTGAAATCGACAGCCACAATCTTGAATCCAGCCTGTGATAGCTTAAGCGAGGCAGCACGCCCGATACCACCACCTGCTCCGGTAACGATCGCCACCGAATCATTTATCGCGAGGGGCTGTTGAGGGCTCTCGTTTTGGATGTTCTGTTGCGGACTCGTCGGATCGCCTAGTGTAATATTTGATAAATCTAATACGATCGCGGAAAGGATTTCTACGGAAATATTCGCCTGAGGGATAGCGCTAAGCTGCTTCAATGTGAAGCTCTTCCCCATGCTTGCCATCGGATTCGTCGAGATGCCCGGCAAATGTTTCTCCATAATTTTAACGGTCGTTTCGTTGGAAAGCAGTTCACCTAAGGTTGAATTTTCTGTAAATGTCATTTTCATTACCTCCATACCAAGTATGTTATTCATTTTAATACTCATCATGTATAATTTATGGTACGATTCTTAGTAAAAGAGTATGAATTAACGAACTTATAGGATGTGAATTGCAATGAGATCAGACGAACGTAACAAGCTTCTCCATTCATCATGCAAACTGCTTCTAGAAAGCTTGCAACTGCCCGTGTTTTACGCTTTGATGCACGGTGATGACGAAATTCATTCTTTTTTTATGAATGAGATACAGAGCAATCCATTTTTTGATAACCAATCGGAGTTTGTTCAGTTTTTGAAGCAACAAGTCCAGCATTCGAATGTACCAAATATTCATACGACCAGCTTCGGAGAGTCCTTCATTCTTGTTCCTCTGCTTCAAGATGGAGCCCAGGTGGCGACTGTTGTTATTGGCCCTGCCGTAACCCTGCAAATGACCGACGAAATCATCCAAGACATGCTAAGAGACTTTAATATCGCCGAGACTCAGGAATGGACTTCCTATCTTCTGCAATTACCACTTGTATCGTCAAAAAGGCTTTATCATATCGGTATTTTGGCATACCACCTATTGAACGGAGCCATGCTCAATGTAACGGACATCATCGAAACAAAATTTCAGTTCGAGCAGCCGGCTCACTTAAAGAAGCATGCTGAAATTGTTATTTCCGATCGACGGGAATCATTAGAATTCCGAGATATCTTTGAAATTGAAAAGCAACTGCTCAGATCCATTCGGAACGGGGACAAAACCGCCTTTTACAATATGACGCTATCCACTAATTTTGACGGCCCTGGCATCCTTTCGAACTACAACGAATTGCGCAACATCAAAAATCTCGGCATTTATGTGATAGCGCTCGCCACCCGAGCAGGGATTGAAGGCGGTTTATACCCAGAGATCGGATATACCCTCAGTGACCTCCATATTCAATATATTGAAGAACTTCGTGACTATCGCGCAGTGGTAAATGCCATCGGTGATGCCTTAATAGATTTTGTGGACCGAGTCTCTGAGAGTAAAAGAAAACATCTTTCCAAATCTATTGCGACATGCCAAGAATACATTTTCAATCATCTGTATGAAACTATTCCTTTGTCTCATTTAGCGGACAAAGTCGGTTTACAGGAAAACTATTTATCACAGCTGTTCAAAAAAGAAACTGGCGTAACCATTACGCAATTTATTCAACAAGAGAAAATCGAAGAAGCAAAAAAATTATTGGAGTTAACTTCCGATCCGATTGCTGCTATTGCTTCAAAGCTGAATTTTTATGATCAGAATCATTTCATTAAAATCTTCAAAAGATATATCGGCTTAACACCGAAGAGATACAGGGACAAGAACAAGTTTGATATTTCGATCAACCTTTAACCGCACCAATAGCCAAACCTTTTACGAAATACTTCTGAAGGAAAGGATAAGCAATCATGATCGGAGCAATGCTGATCACGGCAATCGCCATACGGAAGGCTTCGCTAGGCAACTCTTGCATCGAACCGCTTGCCAAGGAGCCTACGGAGCTATTACTGGCCAAAAATTGAATGTTGCTCATCAATTGGTTCATCACGGTTTGCAAACTGTATAGATTGGGATTAGTAAGATAAACCAATCCATTGAACCAATCATTCCAATACAAAAGTCCCTGTAACAGGCCGACCACTGCCAAAATCGGCAAGGAGAGCGGCATCACGATTTTACGGTAAACCGTAAATTCTGAGGCACCGTCTATACTCGCCGATTCCAAAACCGAGGACGGTACGGTCGTCATAAAAAAACCTCTCATCATCAAAACGCTAAACCCGTTCATTAAGAGTCCAGGTATAATAAGAGCAGCCAGCGTATTTTTCAGCTCAAATAGTTGGGTATAGATAATATAAGTCGGAGCCAGTCCGCCGTTGAACAACAAAGCAAAAAATAGAAGAAAAGCAAAGAACATTCCACCAGGCAAATCTCGGCGCGATAGCGGATAAGCCAGCATTGAGGTAATGATCAAACTGCTTGCTGTTCCGAATACGGTGACAAAAATAGTGATTCCATAGGCATTAAAGATTAATGAAGATTGCTCCCATATATATTGATAGGCTGCCAAGCTTAGATCCTTCGGAAAAAAGGAGTAACCGTTTTGAATAATGGATTGTTCATCGGTTAACGATGCTGTGAAAAGAAGCAAGAATGGACCTATACAGGCAAGAGATAACAACAGTAAAATAATATGAGAACCCCATTGCCATAAACGTTTTTCGCGAAATATAAAAATCCCCTCCTAGAATAAAGCATTATCTTTGCTGAACTTTCGAACCGCATAATTCGAAAGGATGACAAGTATGAAACCAACTACAGATTGATACAAACCTGCCGCAGCCGACATCCCGATATCCCCTAGCTGCATGAGTGCTCGGAACACGTACGTATCAATGACATTAGTTGTACTAAATAGAGCTCCCGAGTTCATAGGCACTTGATAGAATAATCCGAAGTCCGAGTAGAAAATGCGCCCTATACTAAGCATCGTCATCATGATGACGATAGGAGCTATTAAGGGAATCGTAATCTTTCGTATTTGCTGCCACTTACTCGCCCCGTCTAGCATAGCCGCTTCATAATAATCCTTATTAATACCAATAATAGCGGCCAAAAAAACGACACAAGAGAAGCCGATACCTTTCCACAAATTCACAATGACCAATATAAATGGCCAATACTTGGGCTCATTGTACCAAGAGACGGGGTCTATCCCGAGTGCTGGCAGTATCGTCTTATTCATAAAGCCCACATTAACGCTTAATAACGAATACACCAAATAGCTAACCAGTACCATTGAAATCAAATACGGAAGCAGTAAAACACTTTGATAGAACTTGACTGCTAGTTTATTCTTAATTTCATTCAAGAAAATAGCTGTTCCAACCCCAACGATCGTACCTATTACAATAAAAGCTGCATTATACAGAATCGTGTTGCGAGTAATAAGGTAGGCATCTGATGAAGAAAATAAAAACTTGAAGTTTTGCATACCGTTCCAGTCGCTTCCCCAAATCCCCTTTGCAAAATTAATATCTTTAAACGCAATCGTGATTCCATACATGGGCAGATAGTTGTTTATGAGCAAATAGGCAACCCCCGGCAGCATCATAAGATAGAGGGTACTGAATTTCCATATTTTCTTTCTCACATTTCCCAGTCTGACACTCATCGTTCATATTGCACTCCCTTCGATCTCAGCCTTGTAAGCGAACCGCTTAAAGTCAGGCAGGAAGTAGAAATGGTCATGTAATCGCATGACCATTTCTACCATTCAGAAAACTTCGTTATTGCTTTGCCTTTGCCCATTCGTCAAGTTGCTTTTGCTTTTCCGCAATGACCTTGTCTATACCGGCTGTTTTCAAGTTTTCTATAAACTTCGGCAGAACTTTATCTGGATCAACGCTTCCCGTTTCAAGAGGGAGGCGATACTGGGTAAGAACATTTCCAATGGCAGCAGCCTCTGTCTTAACCGGAGTCGGGTCGAACGTGAAGCCTAATGCCTTCGATTTAGTAGCCGACGTATTAAACGCTTTCACTTTCTCCCACAAATCGGGGTCAGTTCCATTCCAGAGGTAGGAAATGAATTGATTACCAAATAGCCAACCAGCATTCAAGTAATATCCAGAATTCGAAGCATCCACACCTTCGGGAAAATCAATGATATTTCCTGACTGGATTACATAATGCTTCCCCTCAATTCCCCAAATCAACAAATTTGCAATATCTTTATCCGAGTACATCAGATTAAGAAATTCCATCGCTTTTTCCGGAGCTTTAGAGTTTGCAGTAATTCCCCACATTGTATTCGTTATTTGAGACGTCGTGGATACGGCTGGTTGGGAGAATGCTTCCGTTTTCATAGGTACACCACCAGTAGCACCTTCATTAAGTGCTGCAGGATGTGCACTAAGCAGGAATGCAAAGCCACGATTTGATTTCACCAGATCGAGCGGGTTGGTTTGATTGGTCGAAGCATCCTGAAGAATCAAACCTTCTTCGTACCACTTTCTCATCAGTTTAAGCTGCTCTGCATATTCTTTTGTCTCAAAAAGATTTACTAATTTTAGATCATTGTCAAAATTGGGAAGAACCCCAAGATGATTACTGAGCTCGTCAAATGTTTTATAGTCATTTAGCATAGATGCTCCTATAGTCGACGGCAGTAAAGGAGCCATATTGGGTTCGCCCGCTTTAACTGTTTTTAATACGTCCTCCAGATCTTCAAGGGTTTGCAGCTTGCTGGTATCTATTTGATATTTTTCAACAATTTCCTTTTGCATTGTAATGCCATTAACAGATGCCATTTCGTGCAAGGTTGGAACACCATAAATGGTGCCTTTCACTCTGGATGCATCTAGATATGCCGGATCCAATGCTTGAATAATTCCTTGCCCATGTTTCTCCAAAAGCTCGTCTAGAGGAATCAATTGACCTTGTACAACTGCTTGGTTGTAATTATAGATAGTAGGCATCAGATCGAGTTTTTCACCGCTAGAAAACATTAAATTCGTTTGCTGCATCCAATTCGAAAAGCTTATAGGCATTAATTTAACCTTAGCATTGATTTTCTCAATCGCGATTTTGTTTACGGCATCCTCGATCAAAGACATATCTTTCGGCTGTGCCGCAAAAAGCGGAAACGCGACTGTTAATTCAGTCGGTTTTCCCGCAGCTTCTGCGGACTGACCCGAATCTGGCGCCACTTCTCCATTGTTGTTACCGCCGCAAGCAGACAGCAGCAACAGAGAACCGATGAGCAGCATACTCAGCATCTTTAATCTTTTCTTCATAGTTATCCCCCATTAATAATAAATTTCCACTCATTTATCTAATAGTTCCAATCAGTGAATAGTTATAGTTTACGCAAGAGCATACTTATACTCTGCTCCACCACCGACTTTTCATTGTTAAATTGACGACTTCCAAGAAATAATCAAATAATAATCAAAATAATAATGGAATTTCTCTGACACCACGAATAATCATGCCGGGCCGCCATTCCAAATCTATGATGTCGCTGTTCAAACGAAGGTTTGGCATCCGACGGAGCAGTGCTCCGATCGCAATCTCGGCTTCCAATCTGGCTAGAGGGGCACCTACGCAGAAGTGCACGCCTTTACCGAATGCAATATGGTTGTTCACTTCTCTTGTAATATCAAACGTATCCGGTTCAGGAAATTGCGCAGGGTCCCGGTTCGCCGAAGCGAACGCAACAAAAAGCATTTCACCCTGCCGAATCCGCTTGCCACGCAGCTCTGTATCTTCCGTCGCCCATCGAATATTGCTAACTTCCGCAGGCCCGTTATAGCGTAATATCTCCTCGATTGCTGCATGTATAAGCTCCGGTTCATTTTGCAGCTTTTCTTTTTGCTCCGGATGCTCGATGAGGGCAAGAATGCCATTTCCAATCAGGTTAACTGTCGTTTCGTGTCCTGCGATAATCAGGACGAATACTAGCGCATACAGCTCATGTTCGGAGAGGACGTCACCTTCGTCTTCAACTCTGAGCAAATCACTAATTAAATCTTCCTTCAATTTATCTCGTCTTTTCGCAATCAGCTCCTGCAAATATTCGACGAAATGCTTCATGACAGAATCACTTTGTTCCATAAGCGAAGGATTATTAAAGCCTTCCATAATCACATCAGACCAGTGCCGAAATTTATCCTGATCCTCAAAAGGGATGCCCAGCATTTCACAAATCACAATAATAGGAAGCGGAAAAGCAAAATCTTCAATAAGATTCATCTCGTTCTTGTCTTGAACCTGATGAAGTAATTCGTTCGTAATTTCCTCAATACGCCCTCTCAATCGGTCGATCATCCGAGGCGTAAACGCTTTTTGAATCAGCCTCCTCAATCGGCGATGATCGGAAGGTGTAACTGTGAGTAAATTCCGGGAAATAATGGCTTGGTGGGCTGGCACATGGGATCCGACAATCTCATCAACATAAGGTGGGTTCGTTACAAATCGCGAATCATTCAATACGTTTACGGCATCGTCATAACGGGTCACGATCCAAGCATATTGACCGCTCGGCAACAGAAAGCGAAATACTGGATCTTGTTCACGAACTTCACTGTACACTGGATACGGATTCCGAATAAATGTTTCTTTTTGAAAATCGATTTTTGTCACTTTCATTCCACCTCTTTTTCAAATTTTTATTCGTTTTCATTCAGCTTGCCAGATGTTTGTTGAAGCATATATTTCCATATTTTATTTTATTAGTAACTCAAAGCTACCTCTACCCAATCACCGACTTCTGTTTGTCACTTCGCCGACCAATGCCTATCTTAAATTCCATTTATGGGAATAATGCAAAAAAATTGCTCCTTAGCTGGCCAAGAAGCGCAGTAAGAAAGCAATCATCATCATTTTATCCTAAAGCTATTTATTCTCCCTTTACTTCAACATACTAATTGTTATGCTCATCCACACTGCTTTTGTCGATACCAACCGAGGTGCGTTGATGCAGCTGCCGATATTCATTGGGGTTCATATTTGTGTGTTTTCTAAATGATCGTGAAAAATGAGAAAAATTTGTGTATCCGATATGGGATGCTACGGCGCCGATTGGCATATCCGTTTTGGCGAGAAGTTCTTTTGCAATTTTGAATCTTTCTTGAAACAAATAATCCGATAGGGCGATTCCGGTTTCTTTTTTGAAAATTCGGGTCAAATAATCAGGATTTAGATAAACATGATTGGCGATTTCTTCACGAGAAAGATCCTCTGAGATATGAAGTTTGATGAATTGAACAGCTTTCTCTACCACGCTCTGGGTCTGATTGAGAGAAAAGACATACTCCTTTGCTTTAATTACGGTATGTTTTACCCATTCTTGCAAATTGGCCAAGGAACGGGTTGCATTTGCTCCTGATTCCTGAGAGGAGGGATCGCTAAAAAGTTGGTGCGCTTGGATTCCTTTTGTTTGGAGGACATAATGCATCATCTGTTGAAAATCCTGATAGAACCGGTTCAAAAGATCAGCATTCCATACTTCCTTCTCCAGTCCATTTAAATATTGTATGGCTTCCATTAATACATCATTAAAAGCCCCCTCCTTTAACATCACACTCCATAAGCTTATGTCAGCTAGCTTATAATTAGGGGTATGGGCATTAGGAGTTGAAAGCAAGAAAACTTTGTTGTTATATGCAACATTGTTTCTCTCCATTTCATTGAGTTTAGTCACGAGGCCAAGCATTTCATGACCCTGGACTTTCTCCCCAATGTAACAAGATATATCACAATATACATAACGACTGCATGCCTCAATATATCGCTGCCCTGCCTCTTCCAATTCGGATAAATATTCTTGATGGCCATCGACCGAAAATATGGCTAACAGCTGTCTGCTGCTCAATGATAAAATCAATTGATCTTCCTGGGATTTAAAAAGGACCTCCTCTGCTAAGTTTTTAAGACCATATTCCAGTATTTTTTCATCCCGAAGACTAAATGGCTTGTGCCATCTTTGAATACTTACGAGAATTGGTATAAAAATCATTTCTTCAAAATAAGGAATATTTCGGTCTGTCGCTGCGCGGCTAATGGCTTTCGGATTTGAAGGAACCGTTTGGTTTAATATATCCTGCCAGAAACGCTCAATTAACATCGGTTGATGCTGGAACCAGTATTGACCTAATTTGCTGTTTTGATTAATTTCTGACTCCTTATTTAACTTCTCCTCGGCTCTTTCAATGACTTGTTCGAGCTCCTCAAATGGCACCGGCTTTAAAATATAATCTAAGCTTCCGAGTTGTAGAGCTTGCCTAGCGTATTTAAAATCTGCATGACAGGTTAAAATAATCGTTTCGGTTTTCGGATAATGCTCCCTAACCCATTCAGTCAATTCCAATCCCGATACCTGCGGCATTTCTATATCGCAGAGCATAATGTCGATACGTTCTTTCTCAAATACATCCTTGGCTTGTTTTACCGTATAAGCCTTAAATACGGCTGTAATCCTTAGCTTGTCCCAGTCAACACCTGAACATATGCCTTCTACTGCGTGAATTTCATCATCAACTATTAATATCTGATACATGCAGTAATCCCCCCTTTTTATTCATTTTCCTGATAAGGAAGTTTGATTTCCACTACAGCTCCATTCGGGAAGCCATTATAACAAGATAACGTTGCTTCCTCACCATACAGAAACGATAATCTTTTCTTAACGTTCCAGATCCCAATATGCTCCCCTTCATCGTCAACTATTCGATTTCCTGAACGAATGTTAGCCAAGACATCATCTGAAAATCCCTTGCCTGTATCTCTGATTTGAATATCGATATAAGGGGCTAAACCCGTTTCCTGTAAATCAAGACTTACGGATAAATGCAATGGCTCCTCCAGTGTGACACTATGCTTAATCGAATTTTCTAGAAATGTTTGAATCAATAATGGGGGAACCTGTATGGTCTCCAAAAAGTCCGGGTAATCGATTGTGCATGTCAAATGATTAGGAAATCGTAACTCTTGAATCCGGATGTAGTTGCGCACATGCTGAACTTCCTCCTGTAAGGAAACAAAGGATAGATTACTACGGAACATAAAACGAAAATACCGAACTAAACACAAAGTCATTTCTTGAATAAGCTCATAATTTTTCACTTGCGCCAGATTAAACAAAATATTTAAAGAATTCATGAAAAAATGTGGATTAATCTGAAGCTGAAGGTGCTGTAACTCCGCTTTCTGCTTGTTCAACTGCTCCTCATAGACATTTATTTTTAATGCCTCTATTTGCGATATCATTCTATTGAAGGTTTGGTTCACAAGGAGAAATTCATCAGAGGCATTGTAGTTCTCGACTCGAACATTCATAAACCCCTTATCGATTTTCTTCATGACAATGATTAAACGTTTAAGCGGAACTAACAAGATCCGATGCATAAATAATAAACTCAGTGGCAATAATGCAATGGCTGCAAACGATAACCACCCAATTAATTGCGATATTTTGGGCAAGTGCTGAAGGATTTGCTCGTCGGGTATGACTGCGGCCAGACTAAAGTCGCCCTTTCGGGATTTTTCACCAACAACCAGCAAATGATCATGACTTCCGGTTAAATAATACTGCTGAAAATCACGTGTTAGATCAACCTGCTTATCTTGAAACAATTTTGTGTGAATCATTGCCTCGCCTTGAGAGCTAATGAGCAAAGCGTTACCTTTAGTGCCTAAATCCATTAGGCTCAAAGGTCCGAGAAGCGTCTGTGCTTTAACCCAAGAACCGATGTAAAGGTTGCCGAATTTGATGATACGAAGAATATAGTGGGTGCTTCCAATTTCTTTGACATACCAATTAGAAGCTGTCGACACTGACGAAATTGCAAGTTGGTTAAGATGGCTAACAAGATAATTTTCAACTACTACTCTTTCCGAATAGGTAACGGTAGGCTGTATAACTTCAAGCATATCTTGGCGTCCATTATGAAAAATAAAGAAGGCATCAATTGAGTTATAAAAAAGAATATCTTTTGACAGATTTTGCGATAAATTGTATTTTGCAAGCTGATAATCGTCTTCAGATATAGGTGTATCCATGGACTGAATATCATAATTCGATGTAGTCAAGCTCAGTATATTTTTTTCCGCTGCTTCCAGTTGCGTATCCATTTGGCTCATATATAATGTGATCAAGTTTTTATTGGATATGGCTACTTGGTTATGAACGACATTAATGCTGTAATGATTGCTATAAATGAGCAAAGTTAAAAGTGGTACTGTAACGAGGAATAGTCCTACAACAAGCTTTAGCCGAATGGAATTCCAAGAAATATGCGGGAATCGTCTACCCATAATAGATCCTCCTAAACACCTGCCGTGAATTTGACCGTCACACGTACACATTCACATTGCTCTTATTATTATCATTTCACACATAAAATTTATAGCACAACAAATGACTAAAGAAAGGCTCGGAAACGCGTGATTACGTCTCGAACCTTTCTTGCTAGAGGCTTTTAGGCATTCTTGTCGTTGCCATGCCATTTTTTATGCAAGGATTTGCACCTTCGACGAAAAAGTCTTTCGTTCAACAAGTAGTTTTTCACCTATTATTTCAAAAGCACCTTTTAATCGAATATCTTGGGATGAAGCACCTATAAACACTTCCATTTTCCCCGGTTCCACAACTTGCTCCATATTCAAGTCATGAAAAGCCAGTTGCTTCATGTTCACTTTGAAAGCGATTTTCTTTGTTTCGTTAACATCCAAAGCAACCCTAGCAAATCCGACTAGTTGCTTCACAGGTCTTGCAACACTGCTCACTTTATCCCGGATGTAAACCTGAACCACTTCATCCCCGGCAAGCTGTCCCACATTTTTCAGCTTCAATTCTAGATTCAGTTCTCCGTCTGCCCGCACCGTTCCGTCGTGCTTCAAGTCACCGTATTCAAATTGTGTATAGCTTAATCCATGTCCAAATGGATATAACGGTGCATTTTGGTTGGTTTTAATATATTCAGCCCACTCATTAATATCCACATAGAGCGGCAATCTGCTGTTATACATTGGAATCTGTCCTGTTTCTTTTACAATGGTCACCGGCAGCTTTCCGCTCGGATTCTTCATGCCTGTAAGGATATTCACAATGGCTTCAGCTCCAGACTGTGCCGGAAGCCATGAATACAAGACCGCTTTACTATGCTCACTTATAAAAGGTGTAGATAACGGCCGGCCATCAATGATAATTGAAATAACCGGTTTGTTCAGCTTAAATACTTCTTCCATCATTTCAAGCTGAGGCTTTTCAAGACCAATGTTGATGTTATCCTTGTTTTCACCACAAGTAGCTTCAGGATCAATCATGCTTTCTTTGCCGCCTAGCACTGCAATTACAATATCCGCCTGTTGTACCGCAGCTTTTACTGCTTCAATTCCCCCATCTATGGCCTTGAACATATTGCAGCCTTTGGCGTGGAGTACTTGATCCTTGCCAAACTCTCCTTCCAAAACCTCCTTTACAGATTTACAATCCGGATAAAACATTTGCACAAATTCTTCATTCGTTTTATAGATTTTATTTGAGGATTCATCAGAATTCAAATTCTGCCTAAGCATATTCATAATCATTTCTTTTTGCTCAGGGGTTGGCTGATCCTCAAACTCAATTCCCATCGCTTTTAAAGACTCTTTATTGTCGGTAATAGTCCCTGTATAAATCATTCGCAAAAAGCTGTCCTCTTCGGATTTATCAAAATCACTGCTTTTTGTACTAGCCGATCCTACTGAAGAATATCCCCCAAAGAAGTTGGTTTTGGTATCTGCATTTGGACCTATTAGCGCTATTTTTAGCTTCTTTTTGAGCGGCAAAATGAAGCCCTCATTCTTCACTAGAACAATCGATTTCTCAGCAATTTCTTGCGATAATTCAGCATTCTCCGATTTTTCAACTTCGGAAAAGAAATCGCCATCTTCATAAGGGTTCTCGAATAGTCCTAATGTAAATTTGATCGCAAGAACCCGCCTTAACGATATATCTATATGTGACTCTTCGACTTCACCCAATTCAACAGCTTCTACCAGGTGCTGGTAACACTGGTTGCCCGGCTGTTCTACATCCATTCCAGCTTTGAATGCCAGAATGCCTGCCTCCTTAGCATCTTCTGCCACTCTATAACGCAAATAGGCATGCGTGATACTGCCATAATCAGCTACAACCAGCCCTTCAAAGCCCAGCTTGTCTCTTAGAATGTCTGTAAGAAGCCATTTAGACGTAGATACAGCCTGCTCATTTAACATCCCATAACTATTCATTACAGCTTTTACGTCTGCCTCATGAATGGCTGCTTCAAATGGAAAACAGTAACTATCCAACAACTTTCTCTCAGATATTTGCTGTTCTCCGCCGCCTCTTCCCCCTTCAGCATTTCCATAACCGACAAAGTGCTTGGCGGTAGCCATTACTTCATTATTTCCTTGTATACCCTTAACAAAAGCCACACCTGTTTGTGCTACTAAATAAGGATCTTCACCATATGTTTCCCCCACTCTTCCAAACCTTGGATCACGACTTAAGTCGAAAAGGGGAGAGTGTACGGCCTTGAATCCAAAAGCCGATAATTGTTTTTTAACTACCTCACCCATTTTGTGCGCTAACGCAGGATCCCAGGTAGAAGCAAGGTTAAGAGACTGTGGAAAAGTTGTTGCACCAGGTATCTGCGCACCTGCTATTCCCTCACTATGAATAAGCGCCGGAATACCTAATCTCGTTTCCTCAACAAGATACTTTTGTATACTCTTTATAGTCTCCTTATCCTTTTTAATATCACCTGTAAAGGAGTCATTCAAATAGCTTATGGTCCCAATTCCATTCTTTAGCTTCTCGGTTCTGGTATCATAAACGGATTCTCCACCATATGAATTTGCGCAAAATAGCTGAGATACTTTTTCCTTCAATGTCATTCTGCCAATTAAATCTTCCACTCTCTCGTGAATAGACTTACTTGCATCTTTGTAGATCATTTTTTACCTCCTAGAAAATTTGTTGCCGTTTCTATATACGATGCAAATTGTACGATTCATGCCGTTTAACATAGCAAAGTAATGATGGTTAATATACTAAGCCCCATTGGGCTCTGAGTTTGTCTAAGGTTTGCATAATCTCAAGTGTTTCATTAATTGGCATAATCGGGCTCTCCTTGAGACCTTCACGCAAGCATTTCATGGCTTCCTCAGCCTCAAAAATATAACCGTGAGTCATAAGCTTCTTCTCAAAGTGAGCAGGTTCCTCATTCGGAATATGCAGAGTTGCTGATCTACCAAACAAGAAGCTAGTAAGTTGAATATAACCCTTTGTTCCATAAATGAAAGCATCGTGGGATGTTCCTAGCTGCACACCAGCACTAAGCAGAGCCGTCTGGCCACCCTCATATTCAAATAATGCCGAAAACCGCTCATCCACACCCGTCTCACCGATATAAGCATTACTGCTAATTCGTGATGGTTGTTGGCCGAACACCATCGATGCGAAAGAAATCGGATAAATACCTGCGTCTAGTAGTGCGCCACCGCCAAGCTTCTTATCCAACAGTCGATGATCAGGCTCCCAACCTAAATTGAAGCCAAAGTTCGCAGTTAGCATCTTCACATCACCAATTAGACCTTCCTTAATCCACTCTCATGCTTGCACGATAGGCGGCAAGTAACGTGTCCACATGGCTTCCATGACGAATACATTATTCTTCCTCGCTGCTTGGATAACCTCTTCAGTCTCTTGTGCGTTCATCATAAACGGCTATTGTAATAAATCAGATGCAAAGCTACGCGAAATTCCACCTGCACCCATAATTCCCCACTTTATTTTTCCCATTAATTATTCACTCCTCATTTTTTGTACCTTGATATTGTGCTCGAACGAGAAATCCTCGATTTTTCGATAAACAGGTTTATTTTGTTTATGGTATAAGCTCGAATGACGCCTCTTTCACATCACGAGAATTGGACCCGATATACACTTTGAATTCTCCAGGCTCAGCTCCATATTGCTTATCAGCGTTCCAATAAGCCAAATCAGCTTCGGTTATGGTGAAGCTGATCTCTTGTTTTTCTCCTGCCGCTAATTTCACCTTTTTAAACCCCTTAAGTTCTTTCGCGGGACGGACCACACTGCCGTAGAGGTCTTGAATATAGAGTTGAACGGTTTCCTCTCCTTGCTCGGCTCCGGTATTAGTCACCGTTACCATCGCAACAATCATCTCCGAAGACTCCATCTCCATTCTTGTTTGAGATAACTGAACATTGGAATATGAAAAGGAGGTGTAGCTTAATCCGTAGCCGAAAGGATATAACGGGTCATTGGAACCATCAATATACTTTGAGAAGAATTTCAGATGCTTATTACTCTCAGTTACAGGCCTCCCGGTGTTAAAGTGGTTGTAGTATACGGGTACTTGTCCGATATGTGCAGGAAAACTCATCGTCAGTTTTCCTGTTGGGTTATAATGACCAAAGAGCACATCAGCAATAGCATGACCGGCTTGGGAGCCTAGGAACCATGTCTCTATGATGGCATCGACATGGCGCTCGAACCAATCCAGCACAAGCGGTCGGCCATTCGTCAGAACCAGTACAACCGGCTTGCCTACACGAATAATGGCCTCCGCAAGCTCCTGCTGGACCTTCGGCAGTGAAATATCCATGCGGGATGATGCTTCGCCAGACATTCCACTGTTCTCACCTAGGGCAAGGATGACGATATCCGCTTGTTCCGCCGCAGAAACTGCTCGCTCCACTCCTCCAACAATCGTCTCTTCAACCTTGCAGCCTTCTGCGAACAATAGATGCGCCACCGGTATCTCCTGCTCCTCAATCCCTTGCCTGAGCGTAACCGTTTCATTCGAATATCGGGTCCATTGCCAAGGTCCCAGCAGGTCCTTACTATCACCGAAGGGACCAATTACAGCTACCTTCCGCTCCTTGCTTGCAATCGGAAGCACACCGTTATTTTTCAACAAAACGATCGATTTCTGTGCGAGACTCCGACTTGCTGCCAAATGACTCGCATGGTAGTGATATTCTTTTTCCTTCTCTGGTCGTACGTAACGGAAAGGATCGTCCATAATACCGATCTTATACTTAAAGGTCAGAATGCGCCGGACGGCTTCGTCCAATTGTTCTTCCGTAACGAGACCTTGCTCGATTAATTCATGCAGATGATCATAGGAACGAGTCACCATCTCAATATCCATCGTTGCATCAAGCGCTTTTTTTGCTGCTTCTTTGCTGTCTTTTGCATTCCCGTGCGCAATGATTTCATCAATGGAGCCATAGTCAGAAATCAATATTCCGTCAAAACCCAATTCCTTTCTTAACAAATCTTTAAGCAAGTAACGGTTTCCTGCTACTGGTACCCCTTGGTAAGTATTAAAGGAGTTCATCACAGACCCAGCTCCTGCTTCAATCGCCGATTGGAACGGCGGCAAGTAAACATTGCGCAAGGTGCCTTCTGAAATATCTACTGTATTGTAGTCTCGTCCTGCCTCAGCTGCACCATATGCGATGAAATGCTTTAAACAAGCAATCAAAGTCTCAGGATCATGTAAGCTGTTACCTTGGAAGCCTTCGACTTGTGCTCTGGCAATCAAGCTTCCCAGATACGGGTCTTCACCAGCTCCTTCCACGACTCTGCCCCATCGTGGATCTCGCGTAATATCAACCATTGGGCCGTGATTATACGTAATACCGCTTGCAGTAGCTTCCCTTGCAGCAATTGCGCATGCTTCTTGAATGGCTTCCATATCCCAACTGCACGACCATGCAAGCGGTACGGGAAAAATCGTCTGAAACCCGTGTATAACATCAAAGTTAAATAGTAATGGAATACCGTGCGGAGATTGCTCCACTGCAACTTTCTGTAGTTCAAATACACGGTAGCTATTTACAGCCGCAAGTACCGATCCCACACGCCCCGCCTTAATCAATTTCTCCGGAGACTCGGATTCTATATCTGTTCCCAGGGAGATGTTCGTAGACATACACTGACTCATTTGACCGATTTTATCGGTTATCGACATCTTGTCGAGCAGTACTTCTACGGCTAGGCTGATGTCTTCGCGATCCCTTTGCAACACATCATGTTTCCGATAAGGAGCAATTTCTGAAATAAGCATATCCTCAAGTGTAGGGCCAGATCCTTTCGCACCTTGCACCTCAAACTCATCCTGAAAGGGCAATTTAATCTTGCCCTGAAATTCCTGCTCTTCAAAGGTTAATTCAATTTCAAATTGCTCATCCGGGACAAAAGGCGATGTGCCTTTGGCCCAAAGCGCATTTCCTTCAATTGTCAATGTGTCAACGCTGATCGGGAACGGGTATGGCTCCAGTACAATGGATAGCCTATAGGATTCATTTTTCTCAATGATAAACTGCATTTTAATACTGGATTGAGGTGTTTGATGCAGAAAATGCCAAGTTCCGATCATACGTATCATCTCACTCTTCAAGTTATTTGGACCAACATTACGTTTTGCTAGCTTCAGAGTCTGGGATTCTTCGACACTATCCAGAATAGTCTGAACGGTGTCTTAATCTCTGCCCCCTCAAAGACATTTCATTGTTCCATTTCCGACTTTTCTCAAACAATAGGGTCAAGCTTTATCATGACAGAGACCCGCAGCGTTCAAGCGCCGCGGGTCTCTATCCCTTACTTTTCTTTCAAGCTAGACAACCAGGAAACATATCCTTTGCTTAAGGATTGTTAGCTTTGTATTCATCGAGCTGCGCTTGCAGGTCTTGCAGCACTTTATCCAAACCCGCTTTCTTGGCAGCCGATTCAAATTTTGCATAAGCTGTTTCGTAATCGATCAGGCCGACGCTGGCTGGATTCATATATTGTTGGGCGAGATTGTGAACTGCCGCATTCTCGTTCTTCACATTGGCGTCATTGTAAATGAAATTCCCCCCATATGGATATTCGTGTACAACCTTTCTAAAACTCTGTAGTTGTTCAACGATCTCGTCAGGCGATTCAACGCTCCATCTTTCGTTCGGTCCGCGCCATCCCCAAGGGTCATTCGCTCCCGGTGGATAATTAGCAGAATCTGCAAGCGCTTTGAATCGATCGTCACCGACAGGCTCCCAATGCTTGCCCTCTATTCCGTACCAAGTCAAATCCGAGTAAGCCGTATTCCATTTCAATAAGTCAAGGAACATGAGCGCACGCTCGGGATTTTTTGATCGCGCATTAATAGCGACACCATTTTGCATGTAGTTAGAAGGCGGTTCTATTCTCTCTGGGATGAATATTTCCGTCTTCCATTCCGGATGAGCTTTGTTTACGGCTACAGTTATATTTGAAATCTGATCCAGTGACGAAATCGCTACTGCAGATTTTCCTGCCTCATACAGTTCAAATGATTTTTCTTTTTGCGACAACGCGTTTTTCGAGAGAATACCGGCTTGCTGCCAGCGGTACATTGTCTTTGCAAAGTTTTTATATTCATCACCCGTGAAGTGATTGATAGCATTCATTCCTTCTTTGCTGAACATGTTCCAACCCAGTGCCATATTAGATGCTGCAACTCCGGATTCATAGGCCTGTGGATTCGGATCAAACAAAGTTTGGATGAATGGTTCCGTTGCATGATGATAGGCAAATGGAGTAATCCCTTGATTGTTCTTAGCAATCGCCGTTAAATAAGCATCCAACCCTGCCATGTCTTTAACTGGCTGCGCATTATATTGCTCCCTTAAATCTCCGCGCACCATGAATCCGATTGCCCCGCTCTCTTGCACCGACTGCGGCACAGCAAAGACCTTGCCATTAACTTTGACCTGCTCCCAAGCAACTGCCGGTGTTTTCTCCCACGTAATCGGTGCGTTTTTGGACAGAAGGTCCTCTGTCAGCTCCAGAAATCCGTTCTTTCCAGCATAACCTTGATAATCAGTCCAATTCGAGGCGTAGATCAGGTCGAAATCTTCTCCGGCGGAGAAAAGGAGCGGATACTTCTGCGACCACTCGCCCCATGTAAAATTCGTAACTTCGATATTGGCATTGATATCTGTCTTCGCCATTTTGTTTAATTCTTGATAGACGAGATCAGCATCGGCTGGCTTGTCCCCAAGCAAAATCATCTTAAGCGTGACTTCTTTCAGAGCGGTGTTCTCCCCCTCGTTCGGATCGGATGAACTGTTTGTCTGGGAATTCTCATTGTTACTACCACATGCCGACAAGACAAATGTACAGAGCATCACAACTGCCAGAGCGATAAACCACTTGTTCAGTTTGTAATTCATATTGACCCTCCTATGAGTAATATATGTTAAATCGGTAGTACCGAAGTTAACCTTTCACAGCGCCTAAAGTCAGTCCTTTTACAAAAAATCGTTGTATAAACGGATAAAGAAATAAGATTGGGCCTATTGCAATCATGGTGACCGCCATTTTAAGCGAGTTTTGTGGCATGCTGCTCAAGTCGATCGATGCTCCACCGCCAGATAAAGCCGAGATTTTTCGCAGCTCATCGGCGTTCGTGACCATATTGTAGAGAAGCAGTTGAAGCGGTCTCAAGTTCTCATCCGAAATAAACAGCATGGATAAATACCAATCGTTCCAATATTGCAGGGCAATGAAAAGCGTAACCGTCGCAAGCACCGGCTTGCTTACAGGTAAAATAATCGAATTAAATATGCGAAACTCACTCGCTCCATCCATGAATGCAGATTCGCTTAGCGCTTCCGGCACCCCACGCATGAACGCTTTCAGAACAATGATGTAGAATACATTGAACAAAACAGGCAATATGAGTACTAACAAATTGTCTTTCAAATTCAAGTATTTGATGATCAGGATATACCAGGGCACCAGACCGGCATTAAACAGCGTAGTAAAGAAAAAATAAAATGCTAGGCCGTTCGCAATGCGGAACGTACGCTTATGGATGACATACGCCGTCATCGACATCAGGTATACGCTGGAAATGGTACCAATTACGGTCACCAGCATTGTCACACCGTAAGCCCTCAGAATAATCTCAGGATTCTTAAAGGCGACCTCATAAGCTTCGAACGTAAAGGAAGACGGAATTAAAGTATAGCCGTTTTGTACAATATCCTGCTCACTGGTCAAGGACGAAGACAGGACCATTAGAAATGGCACGATGCACAGGATTGCAAAGACTCCAAGCAACAGATAAGCTACGATATTGAAGATCACGATATCTGGAGATGTTTTTCTCAAGCTGATGCCTCCTTTCTAGAACAATGAGTAATCTTTGTTATATTTCTTGACCATATAATTCGCAATAAGGATCGTAATGAAGCACAGTACCGATTGGTAGAAACCTGCAGCTGCCGCCATACCTTCCTCCCTTGTGGTTAGCAAGGAACGGAAGACGAATGTATCAATAACATCGGTCTTGTCGTATAGTACGCCATTGTTCTGAACAAGCTGGTAGAACAAGCCGAAATCACCTCGGAAAATATTCCCGATTGCGAGGAGCACCAAAATGACGATAGTCGGGATAAGAAATGGCAAGGTCAAATGCCAAATTCTGCGGAAAATGTTCGCCCCATCGATTTCTGCAGCTTCATAAATTTCGGGATCTACACTCATAATTGCGGCCAAGTAGTAGATCATACCGTAACCCACTGACTTCCATGCACTGACAAGGATAATCAGGAAAGGCCAGTATCCCGGAGAATTGTAAATGTCGATTGGATCGGAGCCGCTCGACCGCAAGAAGCCGTTAATGATGCCCGAATCAAAATCAGCAAATCCGTAAAGCAGTAGCCCTACAGTTACCCATGAAACGAAGTAAGGCAAGAACAGCATCGACTGCGTAATCTTGCGAAACCACTTTCCTGTAATTTCCACAAGAGCGATCGCCAGAACGATTTCTAAAATGTTGTTAATGACGATAAAAGCGAAGTTGTACAAAAAGGTGTTAGTTGTCACAAGCAAGGCCTTGCCTGAAATAAAGAAAAATCGAAAATTGTCAAATCCTGCCCATGGGCTTCCGAAAATCCCGTCTTGATAGTTGTATTGCTTGAAAGCAATAACCAATCCGGCAATGGGCAAATAGCTGAAAATGAAGAAGAAGATGACTGCCGGCAAAGACATCATCACCAGCATCCTATTCTTAATCAGGTGCCGGAGCAACGATTCGCTTTTCAATGTTGGAACCTCCTGTTCTATTAGTGTTTTATCACGAAAACGTTAGCTTTATTATGATGGACAACTAACTCATCTTATACCCGACAGAATTGTAATTTAGCCAAATATATTGTACCATCGGGGGTAATACGTATTACGAAAGAAGGACTTTAGGTGCTGAAGATTATAATCGCTGATGATGACCCTTTTACGCTTGAGGGGATTATTGGGGCAATTTCTTGGGATGAACTTGGAATCGGGAAGGTGTTCAAGGCAAGCAATGGGAGCAAGGCATTCGATATCGCACGACGGGAGCACCCACAGTTGTTGTTAACCGACGTACGAATGCCCAAAATGGACGGTATAGAGCTTGCCACTGCTTATCGGGAACTAGATCCGAATTGTCAAATTATTTTCATTAGCGGCTTCTCTGACAAGCAATACCTGAAATCGGCCATTAAGCTTAGAGCTGTATCCTACGTCGAGAAACCCATTGAAATAAGTGAACTGCAGGACGCTCTTCGGCTCGCGGTTTCGCAGACACGGTTGACAAAACTACATTCCAATACGGAGCCGAATTCGTTCTCTGCTGCTATGCCGCTCATCTCAAGCGAACTGGCGCTAGCGATCATAAAACCGCAAACCGATAAAGAGCGAATAAATGAGCTGACTACATTAGCTGGATATACGTTCCCTGCCCGGATGCGTTTGCAAACGCTGCTTGTCAAAGTCCGAAAAAAAAATATGTTGAAACAGGAACAAATGGAAATGACATCTAGTTACATTTATGGTTTGGTAACTAGTTTGTTAACTGAATCTAATACTACTGGCATTGCCGCCGTGAAGGACGAGTCTCATATCGTCATCCACTTGTATGTCGCATCCGGCATTTTGGACGACCTCCGTGACGCTGCCGATCGGTTCTCCTCAAATCTATTGGATATCCTGCCGGACAAGGACATTGTGTTCCTCGCATTAGGCAAGCCAGCCATAGGATTGACTGGTGCTGTAGATTCCTATCACACGGCCATCATTGCCTTGCAGCATATGTTCTATAACGGTTATTCCGTCTATACTTACAATGAAAATCAGGCACCCGCGTATCCCTTTAATACTCAATTAGTGACCATGTTCGGAGAACATCTATCTCGGAATGAAATCGATCAAGCGCTCCGGCTTATCTCCAGCCTGACGTTTGATATTAAGCAGTATAAGAATACTATGGTTAATAGCGTAAAAGACATTTATTTCCAACTTCTAATTACACTGATTCGTCTATCGGGAGATCGAGGCATTCGTTTGTTTGACAATGCCGATAATTCTGGACTCCTATGGAACATGATGAACGAATTCGACACCTTAAACGAGCTGAAGGGGTTTCTCGTGATGAAAGTGGAGCGCTATGCAGCGCTGATTACGGAACAATCCCCTTATAGCGGCATTGTAAACGGAATCCTACAATTCGTGCATGATCATTACGCGAACGCAGATCTATCCATCGGTCAAATCAGCGCCCACACGCTGCTTACAACTTCGTATCTGTGCAACCGATTCAAGCAGGAAACGGGGCAAACAATTAATCAATATATTACGAATTACCGTATAGAAAAGGCCAAAGAGCTTCTTCGAGATCCTTCACGCAAAGTGGCCGATGTATCGATAAGCGTTGGATATAACAATGGAGACTACTTCGCGAAGTGTTTCCGTAAGATTACTGGAAGCAATCCATCGGAATACAGGGAGGAACTCGGAGGATGAGATGGAAGGCATTTCGGTTTTCCCAGTTGTTCTTGGATCTGAAACTTAGACATAAACTGATTCTTTCCTTCTTCGTGTTAATCGTACTTCCGCTCGGCGGTTATTTCTATCTGTCTTCAGAGCAACTTTACAAACAATTTTTGAATAGAACCTCATTCTCGCTCGAACGAAATTTCGACCAGTCATTCTCCTTCCTTTCCTATAAATTTCAAAAAATTCGAGCTGCGAGCGATATTCTTTTGTCGGAGAAGATGCTTACCGATGTATTAACCTCTGATGTGAGTACCGATGATTTCTTCATGCAGTACAAAGATTTTCTTGATTTGCGACCGTTCTTATCCTCCTTCGAGGATCAGCGCGATATTCAAAGTGTCAAATTGTTTGTAAATGAGGAATTGTTTTATTCGGAAGATAACGTCAATCTATTCAGTTTGCAAAAAGCACGTCAGACCTACTGGTTCAAGCAGTTGATGGACAGTGGTGAAGGGATTTTATGGGCTCCCAACTCATACTTCACGGAATCCGATGGATTCGACAATGATTTTTTGGCAGTTCTCCGGCCATATCGCAACCCCAATGATTACTCTGAGTTTCTTGGTGTCATCCGCTTGGACATTCCGGTAAATACAGTCATTGAGATCTTAATGAACACCGCGCCAATTGGGAATAGCCTGACCTATATCGAGAATTCCAGTGGAAATAACGTCGCCAGCTCAAATCTCAAACTTCAACAGGAATATAAAATCAGTAAGGATGAGGTGATTCGCTCCGCTAAGAGTGGTCCTCATTTTGTGGAACTGGCGAATTCATCACATCAAGTATATCTGCAGAGCAGGATGATACCCGGGACTGATTGGTATATGGTTACGGCAATTCCGCTGGAGGAGATTGCTTCTGAGAGCAAAGCAATGCTGCAGAATTCACTCATTTTGCTCATCGTTATCGCTTTAATCGCTTTTGTCCTATCCATTCTGATTTCCAATTACATGACTTCACGCTTAACCCAGATCATGCGTAAAATGCGCAACGTGCAAGAAGGCAATGTCGTAGCACTCTCTTTGCCTCCATCAAAAGACGAGTTCGGAGAGCTGATAGAGAATTACAATTATATGGTCGGCAAAATCGGTGGATTGCTGGAGGACCAATTCCGGTCCGGACAAGAAATCAAGAGTGCGGAGCTAAAAGCGCTGCAGGCGCAAATTAACCCACACTTCCTTTACAACACACTAGATTTAATGAAATGGATGGCTCGAAATGGAATGACTGACGAAATAGGACAGGTCGTAACCTCTCTCTCTAAGTTCTACAAACTTAGCTTAAGCAGTGGAAATTCGGTTATTTCCATCCGTGACGAGCTGCTTCACGTCAGTAGTTATATGCATATACAAAGTACCCGTTACGCGAATAAAATTCAGCTGGACATTCAGGTGGATGAAGAGATTATGGATTACGGAATTTTAAAAATAACGCTGCAGCCTATCGTAGAGAATGCGATCATTCACGGCATTCTGTGCACGGAAGAAGAATCGGGAACGATTCGGATTACAGGTGGATTGGACAAAGGGGACATCATGATTATCGTTTCTGATGATGGAGAAGGAATATCACCGGATATCGTTTCCAAACTACTCACGAATGAGCTCAACAATCGAACGAGAGGGAGCGGATACGGTCTGCGCAACATTAATGAGCGGATCCATCTGTTCAATGGTCCAGGTTATGGACTTGCTTTTGATAGCAAGCCAGGAATAGGGACGGCTGTTTCGATACGTATACCCGCTCGGAAAATTTAATATAAGTAGGGTTATATATCTCAAATGCCTTTCTGGATCTTTTGCAAAGCCGATCGCTCACTCTGGGGATTCCAAGCAAGCGTAATCGGCGAGCAAAACATCCGTTTGATTATGAAACGTATAAAGATCGGAACCTCATTAAATGTTTTTTCAACAAAGAAAAAATAATCGACGCCTAGCCGCTCGCTATGAAAAAACGGCGAGCATGTTTATGACTTAAATAGGCTTGCCTACAGGCATTAGATGGTGTTCTCATTTTGTGCGATCTGTTTAAATGATCATTTTTAACAGGGTAGTCAGACGATACTTTTCAAATACAGATGTCGCTTCCTCTAAGGGCACTGACCAAACACATTCCTCAAAGTTACATTCAATTGGAACTTCAACATTAATTCTCGCAAGAGTTCTTGATAATTGGAGCATGTCTAAATCTGACTCGATCTTGGTCTTTATGCTCTTCGGCAAAATAGCAAGGTTGTTTAAAATTCCATCTATCGATTCATATTCTAAAAGCAATTTTAACGCCGTTTTCTCCCCGATCCCTTTTACGCCAGGATAATTATCACTTGTATCGCCAGTTAAACCTTTCATTTCGATTACTTGGAAAGGATGAATTCCTTTATCCGTTTTAAGAAATTCTAAATCATATACGGCGTAGTTAGATCTGCCCTTTTTCATAATGACAACATGAATACGCTCCGTCACAAGCTGAAGCATATCTTGATCACCTGTAAGAACATAAACATGTCCAAGATCACTAAAACGTTTCGATACCGTTCCGATGCAATCATCCGCTTCGTAGCCCTCAAGTCCAATATTTGGAATTTGAAGAGCAGCAACAACATCCTTTACTAAAGAGAACTGTGGAATTAAATCTTCAGGTGCGCTTGGCCTGTTTGCTTTATAATTTGAATACAAGTCAGATCGAAAAGTTTTACTTCCCATATCCCAACAGCATACGACATGCGTCGGCTGAAATTGATTTACCGCATCAAAGAAATACTGAAAAAAACCAAAGATGGCATTTGTGGGAGTTCCATCTTCCAAACGTCTAGCGCTATACGATTGAGCAAAATAAGCTCTGAAAAGAAGAGCCATTCCGTCAACAATTAGAACTTTATTTTCGTTCATTTACATGCTCATCCTTTTCGTCTAATATCAGCTTTAATAGGCCTACTTTCTAGGCTCTCTCTTCTACGTTGTCGAACGTTGATGCACACGCGCTTCACCGCGAATGAAACGGCCAATGCGCTCCGCTGCCTCAAGCAGCCGCGCCTCATCGACCACAAGCGCCAGACGCACATAACCTTCGCCCTCGCTGCCGAATGCTTCGCCTGGAATGACCGCCACACCCGTCTGTTCCAGCAGTTCACGGGCAATCAGACGCGAGGTCCAAGGCCCATCCGGATGCATCCACTCCATAGCCGGCAGCGCTGCCCAAATAAACATCGTCGCTTTAGGCTTTTCCACCTGCCAGCCTCCTGCACGAAGCGCTTCGATGAAAACATCGCGGCGGCGCTCATACAGCTGTCCCACTTTAGGTGGAGCCGCCTTGGACATCGCTTCTTTCAGCGCCGCAACGCCTGCCTCCTGCACAGCAGCAAAGATGCCATAATCAATATTATCCTTCAGCTCACGCAGCGCGCCAACCGCTTCCCGGTTGCCTGTTACAAAGCCAATGCGGCAGCCTGCCATATTAAAGCTCTTCGATAATGAGTGAATTTCAATCGCGCTCTCCATCGCCCCATCGGCAGCAAGAATGCTAGGCGGCTCAAAGCCGTCAAACGCCATTTCAGAATAGGCGGCATCGTTTATTACGAGCACATCGTATTTGCGAGCTTTGTCCAGCACCTTGTCGAACAGCGCCATATCCGCTACAGCAGATACCGGATTTCCTGGATAATTGAGCAAAATAAACCTAGCACGGCGCCATTCCTCTTCCGTAATAGCCTCCACATCTGGCAAAAATCCACCTGCTGCCGTGAGCGGGTAAAAAATTGGCTTTACGCCAGCAATCGCAAGCGACCCTGCATATATTGGATAACCCGGATTCGGCAGCAGCACCTCGTCGCCCGAGTTGCAGACCGCCATCGCCAAATGAGCCAGCCCATCCTGCGAGCCCATTAAAGAAAGCATTTCCGACTCGGCATCTACCTGCACGCCAAAGCGGAACGCCATCCATTCTGCTGCTGTGCTGCGAAAAGCGTCGCTTCCCCGCGTACCCATATAGCCATACTGATTCGGGCGAAGCGCAGCATCGCCAAGTGCCTGCATAACAGCTTCGGAAGGCGGCTTGTCCGGACTGCCGATATCTAAGTCAATCACATCCGTGCCTGAAGCTCTAGCCTGCTTCTTCCACTGAATGACCTCGGCAAAAATAGAAGAGCCCAGCTCGTCAAGCCGATTGGAACGCCACTTGCCTGTTGTCATCCTACGCTCACCCATTCCATTCCTGAACATATTGCTCTTCTTTAAAACCAACTGTCGCTTTTGTGCCATCCGTCGCAATCGGACGTTTGATCAGCATGCCATTCGAAGCCAGCAAGGCAAGCTGCTCGACCTCGTTCATGGAACCAAGCTTGTCCTTGAGTCCAAGCTCGCGATATACGTCGCCGGAGGTGTTAAAAAACTTCTTCAGCGTAAGTCCGCTGAGCTTGACCAGCTCTTTAAGCTGCTCCGCTGTCGGCGTCTCCTCCACAATATGCTTCAGCTCCAGCTTATTGCCTTTCGCCTGCAGTGATTTCACCGCATTGCGGCATGTTCCGCATTTGGGATATTGATAGACGGTAATCGTCCCCGCTTGCCAAGAATTTGCACTCATTCACGTTCTCCTCCATAGCTTAAACCAATAATATAATAGGGCAACTTAGGCCGTATCCTGTTTCACTTATTTGTTTATTTATTTGTTTATCTATTAGTGTCTTTCTTTATTAAGTTGCTTCTGGCTCGCTTTCTTGCTTTTGTTCCAGCAATTGCTCCAGCAGCTTGAGCTGCTCTGGCAGCTCAGCGCGCCACTCCATCCATTGCCCCGTCATCGGGTGCGTCAGGCCCAGCATCTCCGCATGCAGAGCTTGCCTGCCGGCTGCCTGCTCCCACACTGCGCAAAGCTCGCCTGCTTCTGGCGGCAGCCCATACATCGCATCTCCGATCAACGGGCAGCCGATATATTTCATATGCACGCGAATTTGATGCGTGCGTCCCGTCTCCAGCCGCAGCCGTACGAGCGAAGCAGCGCCATCTCCATACTCCGCCGCAATCTCATAATGAGTGACCGAAGGATAGCCATCCGGCGTCACAATACGGACATGCGGCGAATCCGGATCACGGTCAATCGGCTCATTAATCGTACCTGCCTGCTCGGGCGGAACACCATATACGAAAGCCGCATAACGCTTCGTAATGGCATCCGCTTGGAGCTGGTCGGATAATTGCTGGTGGATATACGGACTCTTAGCAACGACAACAAGTCCTGAGGTATCCTCATCCAAGCGATTTACCGGGCGGAAACGCACCTTCTCGCCCCGTTCCCGCCAATGGTACACCACGCCATTGGCCAGCGTCCCCGTGTAATGCCCATGCGTTGGATGCACGACAATGCCGGGCGGCTTATTGAGAATAAGCAAATGCTCATCCTCAAACACGATTTGGAGCGGGATCGGCTCCGGCAAAATATCTTCCGACGTCTCTTGCTCCATCCGAATGCGAATGATATCCCCTTCCGCAACCGTCGCGGTCGTGTAGACACGCTGCTCATTGACCGTAATTCCATGCTCAGTCAGCTTAACCCGCGACAGCAGGCTGCGCGATACGCCAAGCCTTCGCTCCACTATGGCGCGTACGGACATCCCCGCATCCTCCGCCCGCACGACGACCATCAGCGGCTTATAATAATTAGCATCTATATCCATTATTCCATCGGTATTCATCAAATCGCCCGCATCCATTATTTTTTCCGTTTCCGGAATACTTCCTTGCTTCTAATATACTCAGTATCCGGCACGCCGAGCTTGGCGTTCGCCACACGAGCAGCCGCAAAAAAGAAATCCGAGAGGCGATTCAAATATTTCGTCACCTCGGGGTTAGCCGGATGATCCGCAGCCAGCGTCACGACGCGGCGCTCAGCCCGGCGGCATACGGTACGGCATACATGCAGCAGCGATGACAGCGGACTTCCCCCTGGCAAAATAAACCGTGTAATTTCCGGCGCCTCCGTAATGTATACATCAATAATCTGCTCCAGCCGCTCAGCCGGTTCCGGCGTCACTTTAAGCGGCGCTCCCGGCCTCGCATAAGCAAGGTCCGATCCGCAATCGAACAGCTCCTGCTGAATATCGACCAGCAGCGCTGCCATCTCCGCAAGCTGCTCATGCTGCGCAGCCTCCGCAGCCGCCTGCCCAACGAAGCAGTTCAGCTCATCAATCGTGCCATAGGCTTCCACCCGAATATCATCCTTGCGGACACGCCCTCCAATTAATGCCGTTTCTCCACTATCTCCCGTACGCGTATATAATCTCATGGCTATGCATTGCCCCTCTCATTACACTACCGTCTGCTTTTAAAAAGCTACTATACACTATACCATAAACGGCCTCTCTGCCGAAGCATTCCCTGAGCATCTGCCTGTGTCCAGCACAAAAAAACGGCATTCCAGCTCAAACTGGAATGCCGCCATTGCTCAAAATAACCGTATAAAAATACTACAGAACAAGGCTCTTCGAATTTGCCTCTTAGCCCTGCTTCAGTTTGTGCACAAAGCCGCCAATGCGATCTAGCGCTTCGGCCAAATTTGAAACTGAAGTTGCATAGGAGCAGCGCAAATGCCCTTCGCCGCCGAGTCCAAATACATCGCCCGGAACAGCTGCTACGCCGCCTTCCTCAAGCAGGCGTTCGGCAAATTTCTCTGATGAAAGCCCCGTCGCCTTAACCGAGGGAAACGCATAAAACGCGCCCTCCGGCTCATGGCATTCCAGCCCGATATCGCGGAAGCCCTTCACAACAAGGCGGCGACGCTGGTTATAGGCATCGACCATCCGGTCTTTCTCTTCCAATCCTCTCGTCAACGCTTCTACACCAGCATATTGCGCCATGGCCGGAGCACACATCACCGTATATTGATGAATTTTCAGCATCGCGGCAATGAGATCAGGATGTCCGCAAGCGTAGCCAAGCCGCCAGCCTGTCATTGCGAACGCCTTCGAGAAGCCGCTGACGAGAATGGTGCGGTCCCGCATACCCGGCATCGCCGAGAAGCTGCAATGCTTCGTTCCGTAAGTAAGCTCGGCATAAATCTCATCTGAGATGACAATGAGATCGTTATCCTCGACCACCTTGGCAATCGGGAGCCAATCCTCATAAGTCATAATGCCGCCAGTCGGATTGCTCGGATAACATAAAATAAGCACCTTGGAGCGCGGCGTAATAACCGCTTCCAGCGACTCAGCCGTAAGCTTGAATTTGTCTTTGGCGAACGTCTCAATGCCAACGGGAACACCGCCGCCCAGTGCAGTTATAGGAGAATAGGAAATATAGCAAGGTTCGGGAATTAAAATTTCATCACCTGGCACAATGAGTGCCCGCAGCGCCAAATCAATGGCTTCACTCCCGCCAACCGTTACGAGAATTTCATTTGCCGGATCATACGGCGTCTGGAATTGGTCATTTAAATATTGGCCGATCGCTTCGCGCAGGGCAGGAAGGCCCGCATTGGACGTATACTGCGTCTTGCCTCGTTCCAGCGAATAAACAGCCGCTTCGCGAACATGCCATGGCGTAATAAAATCCGGCTCGCCAACGCCAAGAGTAATAACATCTTTACGTGTATTAACCAAATCAAAAAAACGGCGAATACCCGATGGCTTAATATTTTGGACAGAAGGTGTCAAATAGTCGGTCATCGCTTGACGCTTCACCTTCGTCCGTACCAGCTCTTCCTCTTCTTTAATCATCACATTCACCTCTTACGGCGAAATCATCAAACGATCGTCACCCTCATGCTCCTCGAAGATAATTCCATCCTGTTTATATTTTTTTAAAATAAAGTTCGTCTTTGTCGATAACACAGCATCGATTGGGGACAGCTTATTCGATACGAAGGAGGCAACCTCCTTCAAGTTCTTCCCTTCGATCTCAACGAGCAGATCATAGGCTCCTGACATCAAATAAACGGATTTCACTTCCGGATATAAGTAAATGCGCTCGGCAATGCCTTCGAAGCCGCGTCCGCGCTCAGGTGTAATTTGCACCTCAATCAGCGCCGTTACCTTCTCATCATCTACCTTGCTCCAGTTTACGATAGTCGCGTATTTGACAATAATATGATTATGTTCAAGCTCGGCTATTGCCTGCTTTACTTCCTCAGCGGGAGCACCTAGCAAAGTGGCGATTAAATCCGCATCACGTCTGGCGTCTTCCTTGAGCAGCTCTAATACTTTGAGTTGCAATTCGTTCATCATATACTCCTTCCAGCAAACCTGAAGTTATTAACCTTCATATTACAACGAATTCGGGCTTCCTGCAAAGAAAAAAACAAAAGACCCCGAAGGGTCTTTACATGTAGTAGGGCTGATGGGAATTTTGCTGGTTGTGCTGTTGCTGCTGTTGTACCATATGGCCGTATCCTGCTTGCATCGCATGCGACTGGCTGCCCATACGCTGCTGCAAAAATTGCGATGTTTTTTGCTGGGTTTGCTGGTACTCCTTCAATTGCTTGTCGATCTCTTGTCTGAGCACTGGGGATGCGGTGTTGTACATATTTTGCGACTGCATCACTTGATACAGCTCGCCCTGCATTTTCAGCGTGCTGTTCAGCAGGTTCGTAAACATTTGGCGGATGGATGGACAGGCAGCCTCTGTGGCCGCCGTCGCGTATTCGCGGGTTACCCGTTTCAAGTCGCTAAGTACCGTGTAGGCCAGATCCTCTTCTGGCAAAAACGATTGCGCATATTGCTGTTGCATCTCTTTTTCCTCCTTATGTCTGCTTGCCAAATATGCTTATTGCTGAGGCTGGGTCGGCGCCATGCTTTGATGCTGCTGAAGCATGTGCATCAATGTCTGATAATGCTGCTGATGCGTATTGAGCATTTGCGAGCATACCTGACGCAGCTGTTGGGTGCTTGCACCTACAGATACGGCTGAGCATTGCTTGATCAGCAAATCCTCGTTGGACATCGAATCGGCTATATACTCGAGTTCTTTCGCAGTCATTGGCTGTAACATCGAATTTTCTCCTCCTTAACTTTCGTTTGATTGAATACATATGGACAAACGAAGCTTATAGCTCCGCCCGGCTGAACGAATGTCAACCTTTACGTATTATGGTTCAGTCTCCCACTAATTATGTACGGGTACACTACCTTAATTTACAACGCCGTCCATTAGGCTTATCTGCGTGCTTGTCTGCAACGTCGTTTAATCATGCAAAAGCGCCTATCCCCTCTTCGCAAGGTCAATAGGCACTTTCACCTTCATCATACAATTTACGGGAGACGGAACGAACCTTTAAGGCAAATGAACGGTTTTCACATGGTCAAAATGTAAAAATACCGAAGCACCGCTCGCGGTAGACAGCTCAAGCATGCTTTGATCAATCGCTTTAAGAACGCCCGTTTTATTTGAGTTTTCTCCCAAATCGAGCACGACGAATTCGCCCAACAGCTTGCGCAGCTGCTGATCGAACGTTCGCGACAAAGTGACGGGGGATGGCCTTAATGGAAACTGCTCGGGAGTCAGCTTATATGGCGTGACATCGGGGTTGTAGGGAATTAAATATTTCAGATGGTGCAAAGACACCATAACCGTGTGGTAAATCGGGGAATAAAACACAAAATAATCATTCATAACTGTCGTAACATAGCCATGGATCGATTGATTCCCGGTAATGTACAGCTCGGAAAACATCCCTTTGGCATTCATTAAAATTTTGCGGTAAGAGACCGTTTCATTGTAGGCTTCAAAGGGCAGCTCCGGCACCTCGAATGGGTCATACTTGTGATTGGACAGACGCAGCTGCTGCAAATGAATGAGCGGGACATAAATAAATTGCAAACCCGTATGCAGCACTAAAATATCCTGCCCGAATTCAATCAGCTTGCCACGAATGGAAGCAACTTTTCCCGATATGTCCAGCTCTACTTGCTGGTCAAGCAGCGGATGGCGATTTTTCACAGTTCCTCTCTCCTTTCTGCCGACTTTTTTAAAGGAATACCGGGCTTCGGCACCAAGTGCCTGACCCGGTATTTCACTAGCATCTAATGCGCTGTGCAATTCTCACAAAACGTTAATTTCTTTTGCCAGAGCGGTTTCTGTTTTTGTTTCCGCTTTTATTGCGGTTTTTGTTTCCTCCGCTGTTCGATCCACCTGTACGGTTTTTATTTCTTTCATTGTTCGATCCACCTGTGCGGTTTTTATCTCCTCCGCTGTTTGATCCACCTGTGCGGTTTTTATCTCCCCCGGAACGGTCGCCACGGGAAGTGTTTTGTCCAAGCGGCTTAATTGTTTTAATGTGGAACAATTGAATTTGAACAACTTCACGGTTTACGACCAGCAACAAGGATGTGCTGCCAACTTCGGCGATAAAACCTTCGATTTTCTCCGGACCGCCCCAGTTGATTTGCACAAATTTTTGGTTGAGTGCACGGATAACGCCGATGAAGCTGGAAGCCTGAATATATTGGGGAGTGCGGCCTTTGCTTTTGTTGCTAGGGAAATCCGTAATGCTCTTGACATGGCTCGTGCTCACATACACAATGCCTTCCTTTGTCCAAAGCACTAGGTAGTCATTTTTCACGGCAACTAGCGTACCTTGGAGGGATTCTGGACCACCACGGTTGATTTTCACAAATTGTCCAACGAGGCCCTCAAGAAATGTTTTAGTGCCATTGCCTTTCGAGCTCTTGTGCTGGTTGCTTTTGTGCTGATTGCTTTTATGATGGTGGTTCATGTTGCCCGAGTTGCGATCCTGTTCTCCACTTACATAGTTGCAGCAATAATTCATAATAAAATCCCTCCAAATGTTTAATGTGCCATGCTAGATTTACATCAATCTTAAAAGCTATTCATTCTGTTCCTGCTTGCCGTTATCACCTTGGCCTGAGTAGCGAGCATCCCTCCAGTGCTTGATGCCGTTCATCTGTCATGGGAGACGATTTATATTACATTTATATGTATCCCTTATATAAGAGGTACTAGATTAATAACTATTTATTAAAGGTATAAGCATATAACTAGAAAAGATTCATAGAGTCGCTGCTTCAGCAGTAGCAAAACACCCTGCGGCAGAATAAGGTAAATCAGCAAAAGCCTATCTGAGGACGATAGGCGGATCTGCCTGATGGAGGTGGAAGCCCTATGTCAACCCAAACGCTGCCGATTCGTGAAATTACGATTGAACCTGATCATTTACAGGAGCTGCAGGAGGATTCCTGGAGCCATACGTTCCAGCCCGTTCAGCTAAATATGAATGGAAAATCTAGAGAAGCCACTTTTGGCTATCGCGGCGGTCATACGAGGAATTATTTTAAAAAATCCTATGAAGTCAGAACGACAACCGGCTTGACGCTGCATTGGAACGCCGAGTTTGATGATCCTTCGATGATTCGCAATGCGCTGTCCTTCCAATTTTTCAATCAGATTGGCGTGCCATCGCCGCGTACCCGTCATATTTGGCTCGTCATTAATGGCGCCCCTCAAGGCGTCTATTTAGAGATTGAATCCGTCGATCCCAGATTTTTTCGCAGAAGAGGCATTGGCTGCCGCGCCATTATTTATGCGGTCAATGACAGCGCAAACTTCAGCCTGATAGATCCCATTACGGAGCGACGGAAGGATTCGCTCTTTGACGGCTATGAACTTGTATCGGGACTTGCGGCCTCCGAGCTGCGCCTAATCCGCTTCGTAAGCGGCATTAACCGCAAGCATAAAACCCGCCTGCAATGGAGCTCTTGGACGGAAAAACGCCTGGATGTCGACCAATATTTGCTCTGGCTCGCGGGAGCTGTGCTTACGGGGAACTATGATGGCTTTGATCAAAACTACGCGCTTTATGTACATGGGAAAACGGGAAAATACCGGATGATGCCTTGGGATTATGAAGGAACATGGGGAAGAAATTGCTACGGCAAGCCATGTGGAAGTGATCTGGTGCGGGTGGAAGGTTATAATACGCTGACGGACAAACTGCTGGCCATTCCGGCCTATAAACGCAAATACCGCTCCATCCTGCTCCGTTTGCTGCAAACAGCATTTACGGAGGAACAGGTGAAGCGGATGGTGAGCGCGATGTACAGCAAGCTGACGCCAGCCATTCAAGAGGATTACACGCGAAAAAGCAGCTTTAATACGTATTTGAGTGAGCCCGACTTCATATTGAATTATGTGAAGGAGAGGCGCGCTCTTATTAGAAACGCTTTAAAAAGCTGGAAGCTCACGAAGAAGACAGCTGATGTTGATGTTGCCGCCCTTAAAGTTAAAATTCATTAAAGCCGCTTTTAAAATAACTCCATGCTTAAGTAACGCTCACCTGTATCGGGTGCAATACTGAGCACTCTGCTGCCGGCTCCAAGGCGGCGAGCCACCTGAAAAGCCGCCCATACGGCAGCTCCTGAAGAAGGGCCGAGCAGCAAGCCTTCCTGACGGGCCAACGCCTTCATCATAGCGATTGCATCGTCATCTGCCGCCTGAATGATTTCATCATAGACGGAAACATTCAGTATAGCCGGCACAAAGCCGGGACTTGTGCCCACCAGCTTATGCGGTCCAGGCACTCCCCCGGACAATACAGGCGAACCCATAGGCTCCACAACGGCAATATGTAAATTCGGAAGCGCGGCTTTCAGCGTCTCACCGGTTCCTGTAATCGTGCCGCCTGTACCTGAGCAGGCAACAAAAGCATCGAGCGACCCTTCCATCTGCTGCAATATCTCCCTTGCTGTCGTACCGCGATGAGCATCGGGGTTTGCTTTATTTTCAAACTGATTCGGAATAAAGCTGCCTGGAATATTCTTCGCCAGCTCCGCCGCCTTGGCAATCGCACCAGGCATTCGCTCGGCCGCGGGTGTCAATACCACTTCCGCGCCATAGGCACGAAGCAGCTTAATACGCTCCTGAGACATATTGTCCGGCATGATCAAAATAAGCTTGTAGCCTTTAGCTGCCGCCCCCATAGCCAGTCCAATGCCCGTATTTCCGCTAGTCGGTTCTATAATCGTGGATCCCGGCTTAATATGGCCGCTAAGCTCTCCAGCTTGAATAAGGGAAGCTGCCGCCCGATCCTTAACGCTGCCGCTCGGGTTAAAATATTCCAGCTTTACGAAAACATCTCCGCAGCCTTCCTCCGCCAGACGGTTCAGCTTCACAATAGGCGTTTCACCCACTAAATCAATAATGCTTGATACGATTTTTGGCATAATTGTTATACCCCCTGTTTCCCATGAATCATGATGTCTCTTGTTCCAACAATGGCCGCATCATCCACCAGCCAATAACAGGCACCGAGCCGACTACGAACAGCAGCCAGACGATCGCCAGCGGAGAATGATTTTGCGTCAGCACAACCAGATAGCCGCTCAGCCCAAGCACCCGTCCAAGCGTCAGACCCGCTTCCCGCAAGACGATATATTCCTCGCGTTCTCCACCGCTGGACTGCGATTCCCCAATTAAATCAAATACCCTTGAAGTCATCGGTATAATGTAGAGCGGCATAAATATCGACGTCCCAATACCGAATAACAATAAATTCGTAAAATTCACCTCGTAAAACAAAGGCAATATGACCAGTCCATTCATGACAGTCCCAACTAGCATCGCCCGCTTGCGATTGCGCGGGGACAACCGCTTGCCGACCAGCCAGAAGCTGATTAGGGCAACGAAAGAGGTTATGAGCGTAAAGCTGCCCAGCTTGGCCTCATTTTGCGTGGCGATATAGACGGTCAAGCCAACTAAAAAAAGAAATACACCTTCTCGTACTCCTTGAGCTACGACAGCTGGCAGCATTCTACGCCACGGATTGCCGGGAATGGCAAGCTGCTGAAAGCCATGCGTCCAGCTGTAACGCCTGCCTTCCTGCTTTCGTTTCTTCAGCCAGAAGCTCAGCACAACCGAAAAGGCCAGTATGACAAGAGATGCCGTAAATATGATCTGATAGCCGCGCTCGTCGCGCATCGAGGTAATAAGCAAGCCTGATACCCACGGCGCCAAAATCCCCGCACCAGAGCCAAGCAGCCCAGACCAGCCATTGAAGCGGTCGCGATTGTCCGGCTCGGTAATTTCAAAATATATGACATCAAATGCGACCCAGAATAACCCCAGCGCTAAGCCATTCAATATCCCCAGCGGAATAATATAGCTCGCCGCCAGCTTGCCCAGCATGAGTACTGTGAAATAAAAAGTCCCCGACAGCACGATGCCTGTGCGGAGACTGTTCATTTTATTATATTCTTTAACCCATTTTCCCGCCAGCCAAAAGGTAATGCCGCACGTTAAATACTGGCTCATCGTAAACCAGCCGACCAGCATATAGGATGAGCTGGCTTTCCATAAGTAGATAGGCACGAATGTTCCTGAGAGCGCAAGCGCAATGCCGAATAACGCTTGAACAGCCAGAAGCAATATGGCCTGGCGATCCAATACGCCGCCTGTAGGCGTTCTTCCCAGCATGGCTGGGCGGCCAAATGGCCCCAATTTCATCGATGTTTTCATGCGTGTTTTTGCCCCAGTACCTCCATCAGATCCGTCACTAGATCCAGTAATAGATCTGAATTCACCTTTGTTCTGTTTCATTTTCGCACCCCTTCCCCGGCAACCGGCTGCATAGGCTAGCTAGCTTTCCCGCCCGGTATGCTGCCCCTGCATTTGTTTAGGTGGATATAAGGTTCCCTACTTGCGTCAGCTGCATGCCGCTGATGATGCTGGCATTTATAGGCTAGAGATAAAAACGTAAACGGCTATTGCCGTTCTCTGGCTGCAAAGCTACCGCTTCGAGAGTGAAATATAAGCCGTTAATAAGGGGAAACTTATAAACGCTTATATTTCAAAAAAAGCCGGAGCAAGCGCGGTGACCTCGTCGAATCAGGTCAAAACCGCGTTGTCCGGCTGTTTAATATTAACTTTTGATATTAATCTTCAGAAGCGAGTGCCCTCAGCATTCCTTCCCGGTCATTGCCGCTTAGCTGCGATGCCGTATGGAAGCATGATGGGCACACATAAAGCTTTAGCTCAAAAGGGGGCTGAAGCAAAGACTGTCCCAATGCGGGATGCAGCGTTGGCTCGAAGAAGCCTGTCGCTATCTTATGCTTGCCTGCTTCCAGCATATACTCTCGGCAGGAAGGACATTCCGGCGCCTCCTCCTGCTCATTAATGATTTGCTGTACTTTGCCTTGCGCTCCAATCCAGTCGCGGTGCGTTCTGCGGAAGCCATCATCTGCCTCATCCCAGCCACTGCCCGCTGCCTGATCGCTGCCGTCTTCCTGCTCCCACTCCGGCTCCTCTTCCTCATCATCCTCATCGCGGTCATTATCGACGCCGAATTGCAGCGTACGGTAGCCATCCAGCTCATTTTCACAATGCGGACAATGCTTTTCGGGACCGATTTCCTCATCCCATACAATTTCCGTCAAACACCATGGACATACCACTTGCTCTTCCATCCTTGATTGCCCCCCATTTAATTGTTGATTACGTAATAAACCCCGATGCTAAAAAAAACAATGGCGAGAGCCAGCAATGTTCCCCATAAATATTTCATGTCGATCCTCCTGCATTCTAGCTCACAATGGCACCGCCAATGACATACGAAAGTGAAACGGAAATAATCATAGCAATTAAGCCAACAGCCCGGTTATCGCGTGCGATTTCATCATCGATGCGAAATACCGGTGTCAAAAACTCAAAAAGGAAATAAGCGCCCAGCAAAATAACAAAACCAAATGCTCCCCAAATCATGCTTTGGTAAATGGAATCATTCGCTTCAATCGAAAATCTGAAAATATTGCATATCCCGAAAATTTTCCCACCCGTCGCCATCGCGACAGCAACGTTGCCATTTTTAATTTCTTTCCAGCAGTTGTAGCGGGTAACGACTTCGAACACCCATAAAAAAACGAGAAGCGAGAGAACCACAATGGATATATAAAGCAGCATTGCCAAGTAGGAATTGTCAAGCAGCACATCGACCTCATTGCTCATGGCGTTACTCCTCCTTTAACCGAATTGCGAAAATGATACAGCGGCTGCGCCTTGCAGGCTACAGCCAGCTCAATTAGTTCAGCTCGGCAACCGTAACGCCGGCTCCGCCTTCACCATAGTTGCCCAAGCGGTATTTTTTCACATGGCTGTGCTTGCGCAAATATTGTTGTATGCCTGATCGCAGCACGCCAGTGCCATGTCCGTGAATAATATAAACCTGACCGATGCCGGAGAGGAAGGATTCATCGAGAAATTGATCAACCTCCATAAGTGCCTCCTCTAAATTCGAGCCTCTGAGGTCAAGCTCCATCTTCACATTTTCATCTCTGGAGCGCTTCACGCTGGCTGCCTGCTTAGGCTGCTGCTTCAGCGGAGCGGCGGGCTTAATCAGCTCCATATCGGCAACCGCTACCTTCATCTTCATTATGCCCAGCTGCACGGTCGCATCCGTTCCATGCACCTCGACGATAAGCCCTTTCTGATTCAGGCTGTAAACCATAACCTCGTCTCCGGCTTCGATTTTGCGAGCTGCCTTCTGTTGTCCGGCATTAGAAGGACGATTTTTCTTCTTGTGCAGCTCAGGCACCGCTTCATCCAGCTTGCGGCGGGCTTCAATGAGCTTATGCTCCTTGACAGAAGCGCCTTCCTCCAACGCCAGCTTGCGCAGATCCGAAATAATCTTCTCGGCCTCCAGGCGTGCTTTTGCAACTGCCCCGCGCGCCTCCTCCTGAGCCTTCTCAAGCATTTTGTCGCGCTGCTCCTCGAACTTGCGCAGCTCCGCCTCATGCCGTCCACGCTGTTTCTCCATATCCTGCCTCAGCGACTGCGCCGTCTGGCGATCACTTTCCGCATTCAATCGGTCGGCTTCGAGCGAAGCGATCATATTTTCAACTCGCTGATCCTCTTCACTCACTTCGCCGCGCGCATGATCGATAATCGTTTTGCTCAGGCCAAGCCGCTCTGCAATCGCAAAAGCGTTGCTTCGGCCTGGAACACCTACAAGCAAACGATACGTTGGGCTTAGCGTAGCAATGTCAAACTCCATGCTTGCGTTGATGACACCCTTGCGGTTGTAGGCATACGCTTTAAGCTCGCTGTAGTGGGTCGTGGCAATAATACGACTGCCCATGCTATGAATATGCTCCAGCATCGCAATGGCTAAAGCTGAGCCTTCAGCCGGGTCAGTGCCTGCGCCTAGCTCATCGAGCAGGACGAGGCTTTTCGCCGTCATGGATTTCAGAATGCGAATAATATTGACTAAATGGCTGGAAAACGTACTAAGGCTTTGCTCAATGCTTTGCTCGTCACCGATATCGGCATAAATAGCGTCAAATACGCAAAGCTGGCTGCCGTCCTCAACCGGAACGAACAAGCCGGACATGCTCATCAGGCTGAGCAAGCCTACTGTTTTGAGCGAAACGGTTTTACCGCCTGTATTCGGTCCCGTTACGATAATGGCTGTGTACGTATTGCCAAGCTCGACATCAATCGGCACGATTTTGTCCGCCGCAATGAGCGGGTGACGCCCTCTTTTGATTTTCAGAAAGCCTCGATCATTCATCCGTGGCAGCGTCGCCTTCATCTCATGCCCAAGACGCGCCTTGGCAAAAGCAAAATCCAGCCTGCCGAGCAGCTCCTGGTTATACAATAAATCCTCAACATGATCGGCCGCTTTCGCGGTCAGCATTTGCAAAATTTTCTCAATTTCGCGCAGCTCTGCCGCTCTCAGCTCACGCAGCTTGTTGTTCATGACAACCGTTGCTTCCGGCTCAATAAACAGCGTAGCCCCCGAGCCAGACTGGTCATGCACAATGCCGCCAAAATGCGAGCGGTACTCCTGCTTCACCGGAATGACATAACGGTCGCTTCGCAGCGTAATAATAGCGTCCTGGAGCATTTTCTGCACCGAGGAAGAACGAATCATTTGCTCCAGCTTCTCGCGGATGCGCGATTCGCCTCCACGAAGCTCCCTGCGTATCGAAGCGAGCTGGACACTCGCGCTATCCATAACTTCACCTTGATCGTCAATGCAATCAAAAATCGCATCCTCTAGCTCCTTGTGCTCGCTGAGCTGGTCAGATGTTTCATGCAGCAACGGAATCGGATCATCCTCATGCAGATTTTCCAAATGACGTTTAACCCGCCTAGCCCCTCTGGACGTCGAAGCAATTTCCATAAGCTCCACCGGGTTCAACGTTCCACCGATGCGCGATCTGTGAAGCGAGCTGCTGATGTTGGTAATGCCGCCAAATGGCGGATTGCCCTTAAGACGGTCGGCCTTATAAGCCTCATCCGTCGCTTGAAGCATCAGCTTAACCATTTCCAAATCGGAGCTTGGAGCAAGCTTCTCTGCCTCAGCCTTGCCGAGCGATGTCGCTGCGTGCTGTGTCAATTTATGTATAATTTTGTGAAATTCAAGTGTTGTTAATATTTTACTATCCAAGCGTAACACTCCTCTCGCCCTTATATTATAGCCGAATCAACGCTTTGATGCACGGGCATGACGTTACCTTCCATACATGTTCCGGCGAAAACTGGCTACAATACGAAGGAATCACAATATCCAGCCTGGTCGACATGCAAAATCCGTTGATTTTTCACAGGCCGTAGTGAAGGATTTCAAATCAATTGAGGAGGTTGAATGCATGAGCTTTTTAGGCCATGTTGTTCGGTTCATCGTAGCAGCTCTTGTATTAATGCTTGTGGGCTTGATTGTGCCGCAGTTCAGCGTGGGTGGTTTTTGGAGCGCTTTAATGCTGGCTATCGTCATTGCTGTGTTGGGCTGGATAATCGAAGCGATTTTCGGCAAAAAGGTTACGCCATTTGGACGGGGCATCGTCGGCTTCATCGCCAGTGTCGTCGTCATCTGGATTGCCCAATTTATCGTCAGCGGCGTTTCGGTTACTTGGCTCGGTGCCATTCTGGCTGCGCTCGTGATCGGGATTATCGACTTGTTCATTCCCGTCAGCACGCCATATGAAGCCGGACGATCCGATCACGACCGCCGCAGCAGCGACCATTAAAGCATTAATCCCGATGCGTCGTTAGCGGAAGCCGTACGCTTGTCAGCCCTTGTCTGTCGCTCTCTGAGTGATGGTCAAGGGCTTTTTCATCAAGCCATTCAACAATTTGTCACCTTCAGATGCTGTCAGTTTGGGAAAATTGGGTTACAATAAAAGCGATGCGGAAAATAATTCCGAGTCATAAAGCGTGTAGACAGAAAGGGAGCCGAACAAGATGAAAAAGTGGATTTATCTTGCTGCCGTGATGTGCTTCGTTGCAATCATTGCCGCATGCGGGACAAGCGGGGGGTCGAGCGAAGCCGGCGGCGTTATAGATACAGATGCCAGTGCAGCTGAAGTTGTTATTAAAGCAAAGAGCTGGGAATTTGAGCAAGCCGAATACAAAATCAAGCAGGGCGAAGCTGTCAACCTCAAGCTTGAGTCAACGGATGGCGTTCATGGCCTCCAGGTTACCAAAACCGATATTACGATTCCAAACAATAAATCCAAAACCATTTCGCTGAAAGCTGGCGAATATACCATCGTCTGCAATGTGCCTTGTGGTACAGGCCATACTAAAATGCAAGCAAAGCTTATTGTTGAATAAATTTGCATGGATTGGAGCTTGTTGCATCCAGCATCCAGCCGCCGTACGCTCATCATAAAGAGAGTGCTGGCGGTTTTTATTGTTTATGCATACTCAAATTATATTGCGATCAGTTTAAGTCTTTTAAGATAATGGACTGAAATATCATTTTTCTTTTGCTACCCTGTAAGAAAAATTGATAACTGCCGCACTTTCACTTCCCGCTTCCCTTTGATAAGATGGTCATTATAGCTAAAAGTTAGCGCTTACGAAGTTTTTCTCGCAAAAGCCGAAAGGAGAGATACGATGAGCCTTTTAAATGGGCGTGTGGCAATTGTAAGCGGCGCAGGCAGCGGGCTCGGAAGGGCCGCTTCTCTATCGTTCGCAAAAGAAGGCGCAGAGGTCGTGCTGCTGGGCCGGCGATTGAACAAGCTCCAAGAAACCTTTGAGGCGATAAAAGAGGCTACAGGACGGGAATCGCTTGTTATACCTACAGATGTCACCGACGAACAGCAAATTAAGCAAGCGGTTATACTAGCTGTCGGCAAGTGGGAAAAAATTGACATTTTGCTCAATAATGCCGCCGTGCTGGAGTCTGGACATGTTATTGAGTTGACTTCTGAAAACTGGCATACGCAAGTTGCTACTAATTTGACAGGACCCTTTTATTTATCCAGAGCTGTCATTCCATATATGCGTAAAGAACGCTATGGACGCATTATTAATATTACATCGGGCCTTTCCTGGAACGGTGCCGGAGGTTATGGCGCTTACAGTGCCGCCAAAGCAGGACTTGAATCGCTAACCCGGACACTCGCTGATGAAGAACATGAATATGGCATTCTCATTAATTTATACAATCCTGGCACGCTACGTACCGAAATGCATGCCACAGGCAAGGACCCGGCAGTTGTCACACCAGATTTGCTGCGCCTCGCAAGTCTGCCTCGCGGCGGCCCAACAGGCAGTACGGTCAGCTATGGATAATCTGACGAGCTGCTATATATCAAAATCCCTGGAATGAAGCACGGGTAATTGCTCGCTGCTTTATTCCAGGTTTTTTTTGCGCCACCGCAGCGCAGCAATATGCACAAAAAACCGTTTATTATCGCTGTGCCGGGGCACTGGGCGAGATAAACGGTTTTTTGTGTAAAGCTAGCTTTGCTCGATTAGTTCAATCCATTCATTGTATTCGTTTTGCAGCAAGGAGTACTCGTGCGCCAGCTTGCCATGCTCGATCGCAAGCTTCTCGTGCTCTGCCCGCAGCTGCTCCGCCGAGTGAACGGCCTCAGACCACTCCAGCTCAAGCTGCTGCCTGCGTTGATCAACTTGCTCACTCTGCTGGGCTGCCGCAGCGGCTTGCGCCAAAGCGGCCTCCAGCTGCTCCTTCAGATGCTCCTCGCCAGCTTGACGCTCGGCTTCTTCCGCAATCATTCGGTTCAATTCATCTGTCAATTGCTCAGAGCGCTTGCGTTCTTGCTCCATTTGCTCGTCCAGCTCCTGCTGTTTGTGCAGTAATATGTCGAGCTGCTGAGCTGCAATACGCTCCCGTGCCGCAATCAATTCAAGCTGCTCTGTAAGCTCCTGCTCGTGCCGAGCCAGCTCTCCCAGCTTTTCATCCAGCTCCAGCTCGTGGAACTCTGCCCGTTCTACTTTCGCCTGAAGCTCCTCCAGCTTGCTTTGCCATGCAGCCTGTTCATCCTTATGCTGCTGCTCCACTTTCAGCTCGCGTTCACGGTATTGCTCGTCGAACTGCTGCTTCTGCTGCTCAATGAATCTAGCGTATTCCGCTTGCTTCTCGCGGAGCTGCGATCTTAACTCCGAGCAATCACGTTCCAGCTGCTCCGACTGCTCCATTTGTTCTAGCTTCAACAGCTCCAGTTGATCGGCAAAATCCTGCTTGAGCTGGTTCGCTGCATCATCCCGCTGCTGCTCCAGCATAGCAAGCTGCCGCTGATGCTCCTGTGCAAGCTCCCCATGAGCAGCTTCGCTTTCCCGCTGCTTGGCTTCGAGTGCTTGCTCCAGCTCACGCAGCTTAAGCGCAAGCTCTCCTCGAGCTGCTTCGCCCTCACGCTTCGTTGCCTCCAGTGCTTGCTTCTGCTCACGAAGCCGCAGCTCCAGCGCTTCACGCTCTTCTTCGAACTGAATTTCTTGCTCCAGCTGTTTTTCTTCCGCATTCTTTTTCCATTCTTCATGAAGCTGGATCTGGGACTCTAGCTGTTGTTCAAATGCTGCAAGCCGATCTTGATATTGCTGCTCTTGCTCACTTCTAGCCTGCTCAAAGTGAGCTTGACGATCTTGCTGCAGCTGCTGAAGCTTGGCAAGCTCTTCCTGCAGCTCCATTACACGCAATTCAGCCGCATCCGCTTTAACCGCTTCATTCGCCAAATGCTTAGCCTGCTCAGCAATTTGCGCTTCGGCTTCCTTCAATCTATTGCCTAACTGCGAACGCGTTTCGGCATGCTGCTCATTTATAACATGCAGCTCGTCCAGCTGCTGTCGAATTTCGCTTAGCTCGGCGTCACGCTCCTGGCGCTCCTGCTCTAGTACTGCAAGGGAGGAGCGCAATGCTTCTTCCTGCTCCATAGCTTGCAATAAGTGGTCATCTGCCACGGAAATACGCTGTTCAAGCGCAGCTTTTTCCTTGACAGCTGTTTCTTGAAGCTCGGCAACAGCTCTTTGCAGCTTAGCCCGCTCTTCTTCCCAATTTTTATATCGCAAAGCGAGGTCAGCCTTCAAGGTTTGCTCCTGCTCCGTTAACTCTTTCATATGTGCGGACACCAGCTTTTCGACATTAGCCGATGCTTCTGCAAGCAAACGCTGCTCATGCTCGTCAAGCTGCTGCTGCTGCTGTTCAGCCGTATTAGACAGCTCCAGCTTCCATTCCTCTTCACGCTGCTCAAGCTTCGCTTGCCAACCTTGCTCGAGCTGGTTTACACGCTCGGCTAGCTGATGGGCAGCAAGCTCAATCGCTTGGGCTTTAGCAGCACGCTCTGCAGACAATGCCGCTTCCGCTTCTTCAAGCAGCTCTGCGGCAGTTGCCTGCTCGCGTTGCAGTTCTGCTTGTGCTGAAGCTTCCAGCTCCGCTAGCTTCGCTGCCGCTTCCGCACGTTCACGTTCGATGCTAGCTCGCGCGGCCGCCTCGGCTTCAGCCAGCTTCGCAGCTGCTTCCGCTTGTTCGCGTGCAAGCCCCTCATCTGCGGCAATCTTCGCCTCCACTAGCTTCAATGCTGCATCTGCCTGCTCGCGCTCCATTCGCTCCTGCAAAGCTTTCTGGACTTCAGCAAGCTTAGCCGCCGTTTCCGCACGTTCGCGCTCCAGTTGCTCTTGTGCAGACGCTTCTGCCTCTGTCAACAGCTCCGTCGCTGCCGCGCGTTCCTGCTCCAGCTCCGCTTTTGCTTCCAGCAGCTTCGCTTCGGCTTCTAGCCGTTCGCGCACCACTTGCTCTTCGGCAGCATGCGCTTCCGCTTCGGCTGCTGCCAGCTTGGCTGCCGCTTCCTCACGCTCGCGCTTCAGCATCTCTTCCGCTACGCGCTGCGCCTCTGCGAGCTTCGCAGCAGCGGCTTCGCGCTCCCGCGCAACCTCTCTTGCCGCGATGCTTCTTGCTTCGCTGGCTCTTGCTTCAGCTTCCACCAGTTTAGCAGCTGCTTCGGCACGTTCACGCTCCAACTGCTCCTGCGCAGATGCTTCCGCCTCCGTCAACAGCTCCGTCGCTGCCGCGCGTTCCTGCTCCAGCTCCGCTTTTGCTTCCAGCAGCTTCGCTTCCGCCTCTGCCTGCTCGCGTTCCCGCTCCGCCTTCGCAGTCGCTTCGGCCGCCGCCAAGCTTGCAGCGGCTTCCGCGCGCGCCTCTGCAAGTGCCGCTTCCGCTCCGCTCCGCAATTCCGCCTGCTTCACGGCGGCTGCCTCGCGCTCACGTGCAAGCTGCTCCTCGGCGGTTAATTCCGCCTCGATCAGCTTTTCCTCTACTTCCGCAATTTTCGCTGCAGTCTCGGCAATTTTCGCTTCCGCTTCGGTTAGCTTTGCCGCAGCTTCAGCTCTCTCACGCGCAAGCTTCGCTTCTGCTCCACTCTGCGCTTCCGCAAGGCTAACTGCCGCTGCTTCACGCTCACGCACGAGCTGCTCCTGTGCAGATGCTTCCGCTTCGGCTAGCTTTTCAACCATTTCCGCAAGCCGCTCTGCCGCTTCGGCACGCTCGCGCTCCAACTGCTCCTCGGCGATCAATTCCGCCTCGATCAGCTTTTCGGCTGCTTCCGCACGCTCGCGCGCAATCGCCTCATCCGCCGCACTCCTCGCCTCAGCGAGCTTCGCTTCTGCTTCCGCTCGCTCACGTTCCAGCAGCTCTTCCGCTACGATTTCCGCTTCGATCAGCTTTTCGGCTGCTTCCGCCAGCTTCGCAGCCGCCTCAACGCGCTCGCGCGCCACTTGCTCTTCAGCAGCTGCCTCGGCTTCCGCAAGCTTTTCCGCTGCACTGGCCTGTTCACGCGCAAGCGCGCCTTCAAGCGTCAGCTTCTGGGCAGCAAGCGTCTCCGACGCTTCCTCGCGCTGGCGCGCAAGCGCTTCCGATGCTTCCTGCTGCTGCGCTGCAAGCCGCTCATCGGCTTCTGCCAGCATATCCTTCAGCTGATTTTCCGCTACTGCGAGCGCATGCATCAGTTCCTCGGCCGCTTTCTTTTTCGCCTGCTCCAGCTCTGATTCAAAAACCTCCTGCAGCTCCTGCAGATCGATTTCCGCCTTTACCTGCAAAGCCTGATACTCCTCGCGCAAGCTTGCCATCATCCCTTGGAGCTCTTCAAGCTGCTCGGCAAGAACTAGCCGCTTCGCCTCAGCCTCATGCAGCGACTCATTGTCGCGGCGCAGGCGAAACACTTCCTCCGTCATCTGCACAGCTGCAAGCACTGCGATTCTTGGCAGGTCCAGCTGCGGATAACCTTTAGCAATTTTATTCATGCTATCATCTATCATTCCGGCAATACGCCGCATATATTCTGAGTTGGAATGGCCCTTCAAACGATATTGGTGCCCATATATATCAACGGTTACTACAGTTTGCTCAGTATCCATAAAGCATTATCCTCCTATAGGTGTTTCTCGCTCCCTTATCAATCAGCAGGATGGTTTCCCCAATCCTTATATATAGAAGAACATATCACATAGAGTCTTATATTATAGTTTTATTATAGCAAGGTGAAACGGCTGTCGCCATCCTCTGGCGGCGCGGCGCGTTTCACTCCGAGAAATATAGAGAAGGGATGGCCATATCTATCCTTTCCTATATTTCAAGGTGAAACGGCTGTCGCCATCCTCTGGCGGCGCAGCGCGTTTCACTCCGAGAAATATAGAGAAGGGATAGCTTAAAATATACCTTCCTACATTTCAAATATAAGTGTAACCGACTGCTTATGTCTCCGGTATGAAGCTTTTCTCATCTTTATATTTCAACCCATAATCCAACACAGACTCGCAAGCAACTATTTATCCATGTTTCAACTAACAAAAAGAACAAGTTTTGATGACAAGACGACACGGGCATCTGCCCAGGAAAATCCGTCCAAAGGCCTGCTCCTGCTCAAAAACAAAGCAAAAAGCCGTATCGTTAGTTCACAAGGAACTATTTCGATACGGCGTGGAAGGTTTCCTGCCTATTTTCTTAATTCTGCTGCAAAAGATTGTTCTAATCCAGCAACGACCTTCGCATGCAGCTCGGTCACTTCTTCATCGGTCAATGTGCGTTCTGCGTGACGGTAAACGAGCGAAAGCGCTACGCTCTTTTTACCCGCTCCCAGCTTCTCGCCCGTGAAGACGTCGAACACGCGTACAGACTCCAGCAGCTCGCCAGCCGTTTGCCATGCAAGGGCAGTCAGCTCGCCTGCAGGCACTCCCATATCGAGCACAACAGCAATGTCACGCTGCATTGCCGGATAACGTGGAAGCGCCTTGTAGACGATGTCGTCGCCTGCCAGCTGATAAAGCGGCGCAAGCTCGATTTCCAGCACATACGTATCCGCCAGATCACTTTCCAGCTGCAGCGTTGGGTGAAGCTGACCCACGTAGCCGATGACTTCTGTTCCATGCTCGGTTTCCAGTTGAACAGCCGCCGTTCTTCCCGGGTGAAAATGCTCCGGCTGCGCCGCGGCATAGCTCACCTTATCAGTAATGCCAAGTACGGCAAACACCGTTTCCAGAACGCCCTTGGCATCATAAAAATCAACAGCTACCGCCTTGCGGTTCCACTGCGGCTCTACACGGTTTCCCGTCAGCAATGCCGCGAAGCGATGCTTCTCTTGAGGAAGATGCGTCAGCTTCTCTTCTTCGGTATGGAACACGCTGCCGATTTCAAAAATGACAGCCGACTCGTTTTTGCGATTGCGGTTATAAGCTGCCGTTTCCAGCAGTTGCGCGATCAGCGTCGTTCGCAGCACGCTGCGCTCCTCGCTCATCGGCATCGACAGCTTGACAGCCTTCGTCGATTCGCCCGACAAGGCAGGGAACAGCTGTGTCCGTTCAGGTCCTGTGAACGAATAGCTGATGACTTCATGCAGGCCAGCATCCGTCAGACGCTTGCGCAGCTCGCGGCGAATCGCTTGCGGCTTCGTCAGCGCAACTGGCGTTACATCGCCGAAAATCGGTGTTGTCGGAATGTTGTCATAACCGTAAAGACGGGCAACCTCCTCAATCAAATCCACATCATACGAAATGTCGCCGCGGCGCGATGGCACTTCCACTTGGAATACATCTTCCTCGCTAACGCTGTAGCCGAAGCTTAGGCGATTCAGAATCGTCTGCACTTCAAGGCTGGACAGTTCGGTGCCGAGGTAGCGGTTGATTTTAGCCAAGGCTACTTCAACGACCTGCTGCTTCGCCGGAGCTGTCGTCACTTCCACGATACCCTCCGTAGCGAGTCCGCCTGCAAGCTCCGTAATCAACGCAGCTGCGCGGTTCAACGCCGGAATAACGCGGCCCGGGTCCACTTCCTTCTCGAAGCGAATGCTGGATTCTGAGCGCAGACCAAATTGGCGCGATGTTTTGCGAATGGTACCACCATCAAATCTAGCCGATTCCAGCAAAATATTAACCGTATCGCCCGTTACCTCCGAGCTCGCTCCACCCATGACGCCCGCAAGCGCGATTGGCTTCTCGCCGTCTGTAATGACGAGCATTTGCGGCTCAAGGCGGCGCTCTTGATCATCGAGCGTAAGCATCGTTTCGCCTTCTTGCGCCAAACGCACGTCGATTCGTCCACTTTTCACTTGATCTGCATCAAAGGCGTGAAGCGGCTGGCCATACTCAAGCAGAACAAAGTTTGTTACGTCAACGACGTTGTTGATCGGACGAATGCCTGCGGCAATAAGGCGATTTTGCAGCCATAGCGGAGACTCGCCAATTTTCACGCCTTTAATGTAACGCGCACTGTAGTGGAAGCACTGCTCAGGAGCGCTGATCGTCACTTGTACATGACTGTCTGTGCGCTCGGAAGCATGTGCAATAACCGGCTCAGGAATACGCACCTCGCGGCCAGTCAATGCGCCGATTTCATACGCCGTGCCGATTACACTTAGGCAATCCGAACGGTTCGGTGTCAAGTCCAGCTCCAGCACCTCGTCGTTCAGCCCAAGCACATCCTCGATTGGCGTTCCGATTACCGTATGCGGCGGCAATACGAGAATGCCTTCCTGCTGCTCCTTCGGCAGCAGCTTGTCATTAATGCCAAGCTCTTTCGCCGAGCAGATCATGCCCTGCGATTCTACGCCGCGCAGCTTCGCGCGCTTAATGTGCAAATCGCCCGGCAGCTTTGCTCCAACGGTAGCGACCGGAACGAGCTGTCCCGCATCGACATTTTTGGCTCCGCATACGATTTGCAGCTCTTCGCCTGTGCCTACGTCCACTTTGCAAATGTTCAGCTTATCCGCATCCGGATGCTTTTCGCGCGATTTGACATAGCCGACAACGACGCCTGTCACTCCCTTGTTGCGGGATTCCACCTCGTCGATCTCAATGCCTCCGCGCGTCATTTTTTCGGCAAGCTCTGCGCCCGTAAAGCCAGATAAATCAACATATTCATTCAACCATTGATACGAAATTTTCATCGCTTTGCTCCCCTTCCTTTCCTGCTACATTCTCGCGAATTGTTGTAAAAACCGAAGATCGTTCGTATAGAAATGACGAATATCGTCAATGCCGTATTTCAGCAGCGCAATGCGCTCTACCCCCATGCCGAAGGCGAAACCGCTAACTTCCTTAGGGTCATAGCCGCCCATCTCCAGTACGCGTGGATGCACCATGCCGCAGCCGAGAATTTCCAGCCAGCCCGTCTGCTTGCACATCCGGCAGCCATGTCCGCCGCATTGCGCACAGCTTACGTCAACCTCCGCGCTTGGCTCTGTGAATGGGAAGAAGCTCGGACGAAGACGGATTTGCGTTTGTGAGCCGAACATTTGCTGGGCAAATTGCAGCAGCGTGCCTTTCAGATCGCTCATGCGAATGTTAGGCGCAATAACGAGCCCTTCAATTTGATTGAATTGAAAGGAATGCGTCGCATCGTCATCATCGCGGCGGTATACTTTGCCTGGACAAATAACTTTGATCGGCTTGCCTTTCATCGCTTGCATCGTTCTGACTTGAACCGGGGATGTTTGCGTGCGCATCAAAATATCCTCCGTAATATAAAACGAATCCTGCATGTCGCGCGCCGGATGGTTTTTCGGCAGGTTCAGCGCCTCAAAGTTGTAATAATCCGTCTCGACTTCCGGGCCTTCCGCAATCGTATAACCTAGTCCGATAAAAATATCCTCAATCTCCTGCGCTACCTTGTTTAGCGGATGCACGGCTCCAGTTGGCAATGCTTTGCCCGGCAGGGTCACATCGATCGTCTCGCCGCGTAAGCGCGCTTCCGTCTCGGCCTGCTGGAATACCGCCTGCTTCTCTTCGATTACCGCTTCAATCGCCGCACGCACGTCATTGCCGACCTGGCCGATAATTGGACGCTCTTCTGCGCTAAGTCCGCCCATGCCGCGCAAAATTTCAGTGAGCGCGCCTTTTTTTCCTAAATATTTTACCCGCAGATCGTTAAGCACTTGCGGATTGTCTACCTGCTGCAGCTCCTGCAGCGCTTCGCCGCGCAAAGCCTCCAAACGTTCCTTCATCTGATGCTCGCCTCCTCATTCTTTTGAACACACAAAAAAAGCCCCTTCTTCCCGCAAGGGACGAAAGAACCGTGGTACCACCCTAATTCGAGCAATCTGCTTTCTCCCCTCTATACCGACAGGGACGCAAGAGCTTGCTCCTCAATCCCATTAACGGCGGGAACCGAAACATTCCTATTTGCGGACATGCAGCACCTGCTGGCGCCACGCCGGGTTCAGAAGTCTGCTCAGGAGCGAACTTCAGACAGCCTGTTTTCACGAAAGACGCTCTCAATCCATGGCGACTTCTCCCTGTGTGAAGGCACTGCTTACTTTTCTCCGTCTCAGCATTTCAACTCATATGGATACAATATCTTTTACATTATAAGCAAATGAATGGCGCGATGCAATAACTGGCATGCAATTTGCCCGACTTAAGCTCCCGAAATCGGAATTTTGCCTTTGGTAAAGCTGACGCTATCCGCCTTCCATATGCCATTCACCTTGATTATTTTGGTGTCTCGCATGATAAATTCCGTTTCCCATGCATCATGGCCAATATCCAGCGATTGAAGAAAGCTTCCTGTTGTTTTGGTCCTATAGCTGCCAGACGTTACAGGATCTTTAAACGTATAATGATACTCCAGCCCTTTATTTTGAATGATGACATTAATGAGACGGTCGGTAAAATAAGGCTTGAAATAAGTGCGAATCTGCTTCAAGGATGACACATCGGCTGCTTCGTTTAATTTATCGGACAGCTGCTTCAGGCGGGCTGCTGAAGCTTTTTCAGCGGCCAAAAGCTTAACCGGCTCCACATATACAACAAGCTGCTTCCCTTCGAGTGTAATCGTTGCGACTTGGCCATATGAATTCCAGTCTACATCTGCACCCAGTATTTGACTTACGAACCGCAGAGGAACATAGGTCGTGTTGTTGATTAATTGCGCTGGTACGTCGAGCTCCGTTTCAGCTTGATGGACAAGCACCTTTTTTGAGTTAATCGTAAGGAGCATTTCAATATCGTCTTTTTGGATTTCAATCGTTTGAAGCTGCTGGTTCCACTCTACAACTGCCCCCATATGTTGTGCAACATCGCGCAGCGGAATCAGCATCCGGTTGTCCTTCAATTTTCCATTGTTAAGCTCTATGGGCCGATCAGCCGCAAAAACAGGTGCGGAAAGAGCTGGGACAGCCAGCACTGCAGCTGCCATTAAGCCCAACGTGAATTTTTTCAACATCATATTAACCTCCATCATCAAAAAATCCGTGTTGTCTTTTTCTCTATTTATTTAGACGTGGAATTATAAAAAAAGTTACTTTACTAGCCACCTAGGGGAAACATACTTAATTTGGACTTCAAGTTATTTTTCAGCATCGCCAAAATTTTATTTCTCGGCTTGGATGCTTTATGTACAGGCTCGCAAAAAAAGCGCCATCATTGAAAGATGGCGCCACTAGCTTCAAGCAGCCGCTATTCTAATAGAGTCTGCTTGACATATTGATTGAACTTTCTGAACTGCTCGATTTCGCGCTCATGTGTCACTTTGAAATCCGATGCTTTTTTCGAGCGGCTTTTCAGCGTAACAGATATATAGGCTTTGAAACCGCTTTAACTTATTTGCACTGATATTTAAACAACACCTCTGAAAAAAGATTCTTTTTAAACAAAGGCTATGTTAAATTCTAATGTTGACTTATGACCATAAGAAGATCTCTCCTGTTAGCTTAATCACCTTAAGTGACAAGGTCATCTTACTGTCTGGTAAACGAGACCTATGGCTCCAGAATCAAAGGTCTTGTTTTCGATTAGCTTAAGATTGATCTTCTCCTTGAGACCTTGGAATAACGGCAATCCCTTACCGATCAGGACGGGAGAAACCGTAATTTTATACTCATCAATTAAATCAAGCTGCATAAGGTGGTGTGCGAACCTAGGGCTACCAAGGATGACCATATCCTTGCCCGGCTGCTGTTTGAGGTTATTGATCTCTTCCTCGACATCTTCTTTCACGAGTCTGGAATTATTCCATTCGACTTTCTCCAGCGTCGTGGAAAAAACGATTTTGGCTGTCTTTTCGATCCACTCGGCATGATTCCGTTCATGCTGCGAAGCTGATGGGTTCGAAGGCACAGATGGCCAGTAACTGTGCATCATCTGATAAGTCCCACGCCCCCAAATGACAGTGTCGGCAGTACTCAGAATTTCTTTCGCGTGTTTCTCCAAATCAGCATCGTAGGAAACCCAGCCAATGTCCATTTCACCATTCGGCCCTTCTACAAAACCGTCAAGCGATGCGTGCAGAAATAGAACGAGTTTTCTCATTTTCAGTTCTCCTTTGTTCATGAGGGATATCTACATTATAAAGGTTTAACAACGCCTAAACAAAAGCAACGAAAAACAGCTCCCGCCCATCTTTACGATGAACGAGGAGCTGTTATTTAGACTTATTGTTGTAATATGGCTTCAACCTCTATTTCGACCAGCAAGAGCGGATCAATGAGTGCTTTGACTTCTACCATCGTGGCTGCTGGCTGAATCGTGTGGAAAAACTCACCATGCGCTTTGCCGATTTCTTCCCATTTTGAAATGTCGGTAACGAACATTCTGGTCCGCACAACATCGGACATGCTCGCCCCTAATTCAGCCAAAGCTTTCTCGATCGTTTGCAGCACAAACCGAGTTTGCTCGTATGGATCTCCTTTGCCCACTACTTCGCCATCTTTCATCGCCGTCGTTCCTGCAACCTCAATTCGATTGCCAACACGAATAGCGCGGCAGTAGCCGACGAGCGGCTCCCACGGGGAACCCGTAAATACCTGTTTTCTGTTCATCCCGATCTCTCCCACCGTATTATAATTTGTGCTTCCAGCAATCGTTGTCTTCACGTTAACTGCCGCTTAACGGCTTCGTCATTATTTCCACACACGTTCCTTGGTCCCGCTCGCTCTTTACACGAAGCGTCCAGCCCATCTGCTTTGCCCGTTCACGCATCATACGAATGCCATAGCGGCCTTTCGCCTCCAACTGCTCGGCGTCTGCCCCTCGCCCTGTATCCGCTACGATACAATGAAAGCTGCCCAGTGCTCCGCCTTCAAGCGGATAGCAGGCGATGCTCACATGTGCCTCATGCGTATGCTTGCGAATATTCATCAGTGCCTCACGCACAATCGCCATCAGCTCAACCTTCTCTTTGTCCGACAGCGCATGCTCGGACAATTGCCAATTGACTTCAACGGTATAGCCCCCAGCTTCCCGCAGCTCCTCGGCAAGGGAATGAATGGCCGCTCGCCAAGGCCCTTCAGCAGGACTTGCAGCTGTTGACGATTTCAAGTTGGCAATGGACTGGCGAACATCCTCATACACATGGCGGACTGTCCCGCGAATTTGCTCAGTAGTCTGACGAACGCCTTCTGGAGTATGGGCATGCTCCAAGCTGTCCAGCTTCACGGAAAGCAGAAACAGCGACTGCGAAATGCCGTCATGCAGCTCGCGAGCCAGCTTCTCGCGCTGCTCAAACGCAGATTTCGACAGCCGTTCGCGCTGCAGCGCGTCCTGCATTAGCTCCAATCGCTTGAACAAACCGCGCAGCAGCGTCAATGTGACTAAAAAAACAAGCACAGGAGCAAGCACATTGCCCAAATCCATTGAAATGTATGGCAGCAGGAACGCATGCCGGACATATTCCCAAAGTCCTATTGTAAGTGTTGGAATCCACAAGATCAACCATTTCAACCATCGATATGACACCCGCTACCGCTCCCAGCTTGCATTAATAGTTTTCAAAATCGATGCTTTCGTCCAGCTTGCCCCCGCTCTTATCGACCACTTTCAGCTCGGCAGTCCATTTCCCGGGGAATGGGATGTCCATTTGCTCTGCATGGTACGACGTTCTCACAAAACCAGGAAACGATTCATACGACTTATCCGCAAAAATCGCCAGCGGCACCTCAAATGGCGCAAGCTGCTTTCTGTCACGCGAATGCAGCAGCAGCTTTACTTCAGAAGGCTCGCCCAGCTGCTCCGGCAGCCATATTTTCACCTCGAATTGATTCGTTCCTGGCTCATTCGGCGTTATATTAACAGTAAAATGGCGCGTTTCCCCCATCTTATGAAATCGGACTGGCGCATTGTCTGGTAGTGGGCTCATATAGGTGAACACGCCGACAATGAGCGTAATCGCCAGCATTAAGCTTGCATCCACTTTCAGCATCAAGCCGTGTGGCAGCTCCCCCCTCCGAACACGAGCACGAAGCAAAGCGCCTGTGACGATGACGAGCGCGACCAGCGCGATTTTCACAATTAGCCATATCCCCCAGCTTGTATAAAATAAATACGACAGGCTTGGCAGCAGCAGTAGCGTTATTGAAGCACCTGTAATAACAAGCAGCGCCATGGATATCCAGGCTGCTGTCGTGAATCGTTCTGCAAAGCGCCCCGCTTCCTTCCGATCAGCAAACCATAGACCAAGCAAAATCACCAAGCCCCCACTCCATACAGCCGCACACGCAAGATGGATAAAATCAAGGACGATGCCCAAATTCATATTCGACTGCAGCGCCGCCACATGGCCGCTCCAGCTCTCAATGGCGAGCAATAGCAGTGCCCAGATGAGCTTGAACGTATCGCTGGCTTTAATAACGACAAAACCGAGAAGCGACAATATAAGCAGCGTAAGCCATGCTTGGCCAGTATTCGTTTCGGTGAACAGCCTCACCCATTCCGGCCCTCCGCCTCCGTAGCCTTCCATCAAGTTTCGCGCACTGGCGAATACATACAATAGAGAAGCCAGCAGCAGCACCCGCATCATTGGCAGGCTCCATTGCTGCATTCGTTTGCGCTGTTCATCGCTTCCTGAGCGTATGCCGCTGAACCACAACATCAGCCCGGCCGCCAGCAGCAGCGCGGTGTAATACACAATTCTTGCTGTATAAAATAAGGCTGTGCCAACACTAAGACCACTGTCGTGGCCGTGATCCATATTTTCCATCTGGTCATGTCCAACCTGCTCATGCGGATTAAAGCTTGCTGCCAGTGTTGGGAGAGCAACAGAAATCTGCTTTGGCTCTAAGATTTGCGCTGCATGTGCATCGGCTGGCATGAGGCCAACTAACAGCACAGCGCTAAACAGAAGCAAAGCCAGCACCGCATACAAAGCTGTTATTCTTGCAGGTGAATGCTGTACAAGCTGTTTGCTCCGGGAGATTAATTTTAAAATCATGCTGCAAATATCCCTTCCTTCAGTTATCCTCTTGTAACAGTTTACCTTACAAGACAGCAAAGGACAATTCACAAGACACGGCCCGTTGTATAACCTAACCTTGGAGCGTGCATCATGAAGGAGAAGGAACGGCATCATAATAGGAACAAGCCATTATTTACAGGAGGAGGAACTGTCTATATGGTGTTTAACAGCAGCTACACTATCGCTGATTTGAATCATAATGAGACAGCACTCGCAGCAAGCGTAAACGGCTGTCGCCGTCCTCTGGCGGTAAAGCTGCCGTTTCGCGTAGAAATATAGAGAATGGATGGAACAATCATATACATTCCTATATTTAAATAAAAAAATTAGAGCAACGGCTGTCCGACCAAAAAGGAGCAGCCATTACTCTAATTGCTTATAACTATGAGCACGATACTACGGCTGAACGTACCGATTAATCATTTCAACTAGCAGATCATTTAGCGGCTTCACCTCGTATTCCCCGGCAGCAGGCTCCAAGTGGCCGCCGCCTATTCCGCTGTCATCTGTCAGAAACAAGTACGTCCCTCCCGTCGCCACCGCCATAAAGCGCAGCAAATATTCCGTTTGTACATCTACACCGCTGGAGGCGACTGGAATAATACGGATGCCCTCGGCCGCCGCCGTTTGGATCAGCTCCTGAATTTCATTAACTACTTTCGTGTTATAATGCGGCGGAGCATCCAATACGAGGAACAACAGCCTTGCCCTCGCCTGGTCGCTCCAGTCATGTCCATGAATGGCATCGCGCAGCGCCGCATCCACCGCTTCGGGATAATCGCCGCCGCCATCAGCCTTTTCCGCTGCCAATTTCCGGACCACCTGATCGACATCCTTCGTAAACGGAAACGACTTCACCGTATAATCATCAAATTTATCCTTATAAAAGTTGGCACTGAGCCTTATATCCAATTGCTGGCCATGCTGCTCGCCTACCCTGCCGATTACATCCTTCAGCTCGGCCTCCAAATAGCGCAGCTCATCCTCCATTGAGCCTGTCGTATCCACAACAAACATAATATCGACTGGATTGGCGAGCTCAGCTTCGCCTCCCAAATCAACCTTGAGCGTCCCTTGCTCCGGCAGGCTTATCTGGTCTATGCTCTTTTGGTACTGGCCTGCCTGCACCTCGACTTTATAATGGCTTTGCTTATCGTTTTGTTCTTTATTATAAAGCCCGGCAAATAAATAAGCTTTTCCATCTGTATTTGTACGCGCTTCCCATACTTGCTGGCGCTGATTGTCACTTAGCTTCACGACAGCATCGGATACTGCACGCCCGCCTGATGTCACAACGACCTCTAACCGGTTAAAAGCTTGAAACGACCAATAGCGGGCATTGTCATCACCCTCTTTGCTATTGAGCAAATTGCCGAAGCGCTGCCATGCGGCCAAATCATCCCATTCACCAGCTGTAAGCTGTCCTGCCTTCACTTCCGCCTGTTGCGAAGTATAACGCCTGTCTCCACTTTCTCTGCGTTCACTTTCAGGAGCAGGCTCCGTTGCTTCTCCTTTGCTTGGTGCCTCGTCCCCACCGCTGTCTTCAGCATTTTTAGTTGCAGTATCTCCCGTTGTGCTATCTCCTGTTGCTGTATCCCCCGGCTTCGTGGAATTACTCCTATCAGGGCCATTATTCATACTGCCAGAGCAAGCTGCTATCAGCATTAAAGCGATAATGATGACCATTGTGCGAATTAAGATGAGTTTATTTGTATTTTGCATCTTAAATCCCCCTTCTATCTTTTTCCATTAGACGATTGCGGGGCAATGATTGTTGCATAAAAGCATATTCAACATTAAAATGATTACAGGCTGCAGCGCTGGCTTGTCCAGACCATATGCGGCTTTTTTCTTAGGAGGATAAATGGATGGAAACGATAGCGTTAACCAATATTGAAATGACCTATCAGCAGGGGACTCGTCAGCTTACTTTTACGAATGCCGACTTATTTTTAGTGACAGACTTCGGCTCGGCTTTGTGGTACGTCGATGCGAACGGCATTGCAGATGCCGATGTATTGAAATGGTTCAATCAAAGCGAGGACATTCGAATTGAGCTGCGCGTCACCTCATTGGACAATCGCACATTCGAAGGTACCGCTTATTTCCACCCCAATGAGAAGCATTATGCGGCGGCGATTCGCGGCGAAGGCGAATTGCACCTTATAAATAACGAACAATAATCATGGAAATATTGAAAAAAGGAGAAATTAACTGACATGTCTATTACTACACGTCTGGTTCAAAATCAGGAAGACCGGAATGCCGTATTTGAAGTACGGCGCAGCGTATTTGTTGATGAGCAGGGCGTCCCTGCTGCCAATGAATATGATGAATTTGAAGATACGGCCCAGCATCTGCTCGCCCTCAGCGATCAAGTGCCAGTAGGAGCCGGAAGAATACGAGTAGTGGGCGGTGCAGCCAAGCTGGAGCGCATTTGCATTTTGGCAGACTACCGCAAGCTCGGCATTGGTAAAATCATCGTCGAAGCGATGGAGCAAGCAGCCGCAGCTCAAGGGCTTACCGCTGCCAAGCTAAATGCGCAAACCCATGCAGAAGGCTTCTACAGCAAGCTTGGCTATTGCACGGTTTCGGAGATTTTTTTGGAGGAAGGCATGCCTCATGTCACGATGACCAAGCAGCTTGTATAGCAGGCCTAAAGCCCGTCAATTCCCATACAAAAAGCCCTGGAAAGCCGCCATTCCAACATGGACGGACTTCCAGGGCTTTTCAATTATACAGCTGCTATTTGCTATGCGATAATTCTGGTGTTGTCATACGATCATAGAAATCAACCGCTTTATCCTTGTCTTCGGAATCGCGAAGCGCCATTGCCGAACGCGGATGCTCGTCCAAAATGCCAGTAATCATGTAAGGAATAATATAACCCCACTCTTCCTTCTCGCGAAGCGGAATCATGTATTTCTCGATCATATCGAGAACAGGGCGTGTTTTGTATCTTGGGTTTTGCAGTTGGGATACGAGCAGCTCTGTGTTGCAGTTGCCTGCTGCACGGCCCATGCCATATACGGATGCATCAAGCAGCTCTACGCCGCCTTCAGCTGCAATAAGCGTATTTGCGAATGCAAGCTGCAAATTGTTGTGCATATGCGCGCCCAGACGCTTGTTTGGAAGATACTTGCGGAATTTTTCCGTCAAGTAGCTTACATCATTCGGTTTCAGGCTGCCGTAGGAATCAACGATGTACACAACGTCAACGACGCTGTCATTGATCAATTCGAACGCTTCCAGCAGCTGGTTTTCCATTACATTCGACAAGGCCATAATGTTCAGCGTCGTCTCATAGCCACGATCACTGAATAGTTTAACAAGCTCAAGACCCTTGTCCACATCTTTCGCATAACAAGCGACACGAATTAGATCAAGCAAGCTTTCGCTGCGCGGCAAAATATCGTTCTCGTCTACACGGCCTACGTCAACGAGAGCCGACAGCTTCGTAGTTCCTTTATTAGGAATAACCGTCTTCAGAAACTCGTCATCCAGAAAACGCCAAGGGCCTGCACTTTCTGCGCCTTTGAGCAGCTTTGGCGAGTTTTTATAGCCAATTTCCATATAATCAACGCCAGCATCGTTCAGGCTTTTGTACAAGTGCTGGACAAACTCTACGCTGAAATCCCAGTTGTTTACTAATCCGCCATCGCGAATAGTGCAATCGACGATTTTACAATGACTTGTTTTTGAATTCATGTAAAGGCTCCTTCTGACTGTACGTCGCTAATCTTTAACATCCATCATACTTGAAATGCCTAGGAAACGCAAAAGAAATTTGCCCATTTCTGACGTCATAAATCGCCCCATTTAGCCACCAAGCAGATCCTCCGCCTTCGCCTGAAAACGTTCGTGGAATTGCTTGACCGCGGGGATATCCATCTGCTGTCCATTGATTCGGTTGTAAACTTGCTCATCCGTCGTTGCCAGCACGTCCAAAAACTGTGATACCATTTTTGCCGTTATCGTATCCGGATGCTCCTTCACCAGCTTTTGATAGCTCGTTTTCACCTCGCTGAGCAGCCGATACGTTTCCATATCAAATATGGGCGTGTTGTTGAGGCCATAAATATACATGGATAAGTAGCTGTTTAAATAAAGCTGCTCGATTTCCGGGCGCTCTGCTGAATCGGGATATGTTTTAATGTAGGTTTCCGACAATACCGCGCGATTAGCCAGCTTATCCCACGTAATGATCAGCCCGGCATCCTTCGCTGAAACCTCATTTGATTCTACTGCCCGCAAAAAAATATAATCATTCATCTGCTGCGATACATAATTTTTGTAAACCTTTTGCAATTCAAAATCAATGATCGGATAAATGGTGCCCTCGACCATAATCAGCTTGTAGCCGCCCATTAGCTTCGTAATAACGAGCTGCTTCACAGCAGCATCCTGAATCTCTGCGGCATTGGAAGCCGTAATCGGCCATTGCTGCTGGAGCAGCACCTCCTGCACATTATTTTCAAAAAAAGCGTCCTGCGTACGTTCCAGATCATTGTTATAATACGCATTCAGCTCGCGTATCATCGTGTCCGCCCGTTCTTGACCAGCCTTTGACATATTCTCGTTCAAGAATGAAACAATTTCGAACGGCTCCTTTGCATTTTGCACCGTCTGGCGGTATTGCTCCAGCAAATTGTCCTTCTCTTGGGGAGCGCCCTGCACGACTGGCGAAACCTGTGCGCCAGCGTGGGACTCCCGCCGTTCCTCTGTATTTTTATTATTGCCGCTGCAGCCTGCAATGAATAATGTAAATATAAGCACCAAAATATTCCATCTATAGTTACGACTACGCACGTCGCTATTCACCTCTATCGTCATATTCACCTGGCCCTCTCACCCTAATAGTATATGCCACATTATCGTCAATATCCAATAGACGCATGAACAGAGCGGAAGTTACGGCAAAAAAGCGCGGAAGCAGGCCTCCGCGCAAACTTTTTTCAAAACACATCCGTATCCTTAACTTATCTTCAAAATATCTCCTGATCTTACAGCGCTTTGACCTGAATCTCTTCATGCTGGGCTTCGGCCGAATAATGCCCCGACTTCTCAACCTTCGTTGTCAAATACTTCTCATTGTAGACGGAGGTTTGCCCCCAAAGCGGAACACGGCGTGCAATATGCATGCCAGCTTCACGAAGCGCCTCCACTTTGCGCGGGTTGTTCGTAATGATCGACACAGGCAGCGAGCGAAGCAGCTTCAAGACAGCAATGGATTCGCTGTAATCGCGAGCGTCCTCGGCAAAGCCCAGCTCCAAGTTCGCATCAACCGTGTCCAGTCCTTCCTCTTGAAGCAGATAAGCCATTGCCTTGCTGAACAAGCCAATGCCACGGCCTTCATGATTGGCCAAATAAAATAAGGCACCCGTTCCATGCTCGGTAATCATCCGCATCGACTGCTTAAGCTGAAAGCCGCAATCACAGCGTTGGCTGCCAAAGATATCGCCCGTATGGCAAATGCTGTGCATGCGAATCAGCGCATCTTCGCCTTCGGCAAAATCGCCATAGACGAGTACGCTGGATTGCTGGAGCTCCGCATAATGCCCATTTGCCAGCTCGCTGTATAGATCTACTTCGTCCTGCACGCTATTTTTCTCACGCTTCAGCCAGCTGTACCACTGAAAAATCTTCGTCTCGCCATCAAGCTCAACCGGAAGCTGAATCGGTCCGACCACGTGGATATCGTATGAATTGCCTTCAATTGTTTTTATCTTATCATTAATAATAGAACGAATAGTTGGTTTAATCATTAGTGTGCACCTTCTTCATCTGTATTTGATATAATAGGTTGAAAGGCTAAGCTTCATCTGCTATAAATGCACCTTGCCTTATTAACAATCATAGGGGAACAAATTTTCGCTTACCATTAGTAACTAATTATATATTCGAAATTCCATTACGTCAAGTTATGAGCGATCAAAAAGTTTGCTTGTATATAAATACTATTAAAGCTATACTTAATAGCAAGTTATAATGAGGTGATCAACATGGAGAAATCAGGGCTTTGTCCGCGCCTGCACAAAGGGATGGACATTATAAGCAAACGATGGACCGGCTTGATTATTTATCAGTTGCTGTCCGGACCGCAGCGCTTCAGCTGCATTCAAGGCGCCCTTCCCATTAGCGGCAGACTGCTGTCTGAGCGGCTTAAGGATCTTGAAAATGAGGGCATTGTAAGCCGCGCCGTCTTTCCAGACATTCCAGTTCGCATTGAATATTCACTCACCGAAAAGGGACACGCACTGGAGCCGGTCATTCGCGAATTGCAGCAATGGTCATCCAATTGGGTAGCGCCTATGTCCATATCCAAGTAAAAGGTTAATGAAGCAGCCTCGGCCAGCAATTGGGCCGGGGCTGTTTTGTGTTCCCGGAGGGGGACGCTTCGCGGAATTATAGCAATCTACTATTAACGTCTAGTACCCTCTATCAGTAGGCCACATATAAATATATTATTCGTATCTCCCCATGATAATTGTCCTCATATGCGTTATCACTAGAAAGGAGGAAACCCGATTGCTTACTATCTTCATTATTTGCTCCTCAGGCCTGTCCCTTTATTTCATTCTCAAGCCTCCTCCACCGATCAAACAGCCTACTATTTTATCCCTATCCTCTACGGCAACAGATAAACGCTATGACAGCATCAGCATAGAAACCGCTCAGCATAATGCCGCTGCCGCAAATGAATAACCCTTTCCTGCTTCTATGAATTTAATCTAGAATTCGAGGTGATTAACATTTGAACTCACTACCTTCCATTATCGTGTCCCTGTTTGCTTTCCTCTTCACTATTTTGCTCATTTTGTGGCGTCCCAGAGGGCTGAATGAAGCCATTCCTGCTACGTTTGGCGCCATACTCGTCCTATTGAGCGGAGTTGTCTCGTTGACGGACCTAGTGCATATTAGCGCCACTGTAAGTGGTGCTGCCATTACCATTATGGCGACAATCGTCATGGCAATTGTGCTAGAAAGCTTCGGCTTCTTCCTCTGGGCGGCCGAAGGGCTTGCTATTCGAGCACGAGGCTCCGGGCTCAGGTTGTTCTGGTATGTAAACCTGATGTGTTTTCTGATGACGCTATTTTTCAACAATGACGGCAGCATTCTTATCACAACCCCGATTTTGCTCATTATGCTGCATCATATGGGACTGAAAAATCACCAAAAAATTCCATACCTACTTTCAGGAGCATTAATCGCTACCGCCTCCAGCGCTCCCATCGGAGTCAGCAATATTGTAAATCTGATTGCGCTGAAAATCGTCGGCATGGATTTGTACATGCATACCGTCATGATGTTTATCCCCGCTACACTTGGTCTGCTGCTGCTCACCCTGCTGCTGTTCCTCTACTTTTACCATCAGCTTCCTCGGCAAGTACCCCATACGATTTCAATCGTCCCTATTCAATCTGGCTACCATCCTTTACTCACTCCTGCCGGAAGCAAGCCTGCACAGCCCAAATACAGCAGCCGCTTTATGAAATCGATTCTGCTTTTCGTCTTCACTGTTCGGCTCAGCTTATTTGCTGCATCCTATTTGCACATCCCCGTTGAGTGGATCGCTGTTTTCGGCTCCTTGCTGCTCCTTAGCTGGCGCTGGGTTTACTTGAAAATGCCACCGAACGACATTTTGCGCAAAATCCCCTGGCATATACTCATATTCGCCTTCGCCATGTATATCATTATTTATGGCCTGCACAACATTGGCCTGACGCAAGGACTCGTTCAGGTGTTCGAGCCGCTCGTTACTGGCAGCCTGATGAATGCAAGCATTTTAATCGGAGGGCTCGTCTCCGCCATGTCTACACTCGTCAACAATCATCCCGCGCTCATGATCGGCACGATCACGCTCACCGAAATGAACCTCGATCCGCTTACCCTCAAAATCGCCTACCTCGCCAGCGTCATCGGGAGCGATATTGGCTCACTCATTTTACCGATTGGCACGCTAGCCTCGCTCATTTGGATGAATCTCGTGCAGAAAGCCAAAGTAAAAATCAGTTGGATGGATTATGTAAAAGTAACGCTTGTCATCATTCCGCCTGTGCTGCTGTTTACCCTCACTCTTCTTGCTTTATGGGTTGGCTGGATTTTCCGTATGCACTAGCTCACGACAAACTGCAGCTATTTCTGTGGAAAATGGGCGCTGCCGCCAAATGAAGGCAGCACCCGTTTTCAGTCAATTCAGCAGCACTATTTATTTTATTTACTACTAAAAGGTTTACAATTGAGGAATAACGGTTTAATATATATCTCTAGTCGAATTCTGGCACTCTAATTTTAATCGCTTAATTTTTCAATTGAAAAAGCGGGGGAACCAACAATGTGGTTGAAGCGTAAGCTTGAATCGCAAGGGGTGAATCCGGTGCATGGCGCACTGGTAGGGCAGCTCACTGGCCCGAATCCGACAGCTAACTCCGTAAGCGAACGTGAGGAGAGATGAATATGATTGTCCTTCATGCGCCGGACGCTCCGCCTAAGGCGAAGCACGCAATGAAGCTTACGGTCAAACGCATTGAGCTGTTTGTCATTCCAGCTCTCAATGTTGATGCCGCCGGAAACCGTGCCTGCTTGCGGGTAACGACGGACAAAGGCATTGGCTTTGGCGAAACATTTGTCGACGAGATGGAACGCCCTAATGATTGGGGCTTGTGGTGCAGCGCGCTGAGCAGCTTTATCGGCACCTTGTCTATTACAGGACGTTCGCTTCGGAGCGAGCAAGCCGATCATCACAGTGTGTACAACCTGTTCGATCATGCGATTCACCATCTCAAAAGCTGGACCGCAGAAATTGCGTTGGACGACAACGCTTCTGAGGAACCTATTTTACTTAGCCGATCATTGTTTTACCTTTCTATTTTTTAGCCTATTTTGGATCACCATAACGCAAAGGAGCCTTCCCCGCCATGTGTCAGCTGGCAGGAAAGGTTCCTTTTTTTTCTATCGGCCGCTTGTCCTTTCATGGTGAAACGGCTTTCGCCGTCCTCTGGCGGCGCGGCGCGTTTCAGTCCGAGAAATATAGAGAAAGGATGGGAAAATCATATCCTTTCCTATATTTTAAATAAAGTCTGTCATCGAGTGGACAGTCAGCTCGCCCGGCGATGCAGCGATGAAAGCCTGATCCCCTTGCGGATTTCGCGCATAAAACGTAATCGTTCGCGGTTCGTTTGGCAGCAAATCGAAATAATTGTCGCTGAAAACACCTTCGATCGACGCGGAAAGCCGAACCTGCTTGGCCAGCGTATCCGTCTCCAGCACATAAGCGGTGCCGCCGCTGCCTTCAACCTCGCTGATCTTTATGGCCGGAACCGCAAGCCCAAGCTCATTCATCGGCCTGAAATAATGCTCCTTCTCCTCGACGAGCAGTCCACCCTGCTTCAGCTTCGCCACAAGAACGACTTTGCCTGGCTGAATGCCTTCAGGAAGCAGTGCTGCCAGCTCTAAGGAGCAGGCGATATGGCCGTTGTTTGGCTGAAGCGATACCGGAACGGCAAACTGCTTCAGCACCTCGCCCGCGAATGAACGCAGCTCAAGTGCAAGCTCGCCGATGAAAGGCTCATTTTGATCTGACAATACATAACAATCGACGCGGCCACTGCTCGCGCAGTCAAACGACAGCATGATGTCACGGAAGCTGCGTGCCGCATAATATTGCAGTGCTTTCCAGCGCCCGTAATAGTCCATTCCCGCCCATGAGGCGACGGGCCAGCAATCGTTCATTTGCCAATACAGGGACCCCATGCAAAATGGCTTTTTCCGCCGATGGGCCTCAATCGCTGTCTTCATCGCTTCCGCCTGCAAAACCTGGCTCAAATACAGAAATGCCGGAAAATCCTTAGGCTGACGCAAATACATATCCATATATTCCTTGATCAGCTGGTTGCCGCGCGCGTTTTTCTGATGCGCCAGCATAACCTCCGATTCAACGGCCATGTCCGCTTCTTCCGCATACTGCTGCACCGTTTGCAGCTCCGGGAACGATTGGAAGCCGTATTCGCTCATGAATCGGCCGACGTGGACGTTGTATTTTTCAAAAGGCTCTACGTTATGCCAGACGCCCCAATAGTGAATATCGCCGCTCTTCGACAAATTGAAAGCATGCTGCTCACCGTCTCCCGTCTGCCCCCGCATCGGTGAAGAAGGCCAATATGCGATGCCATTGCCAAGCCCCGCGACTGCCTGCGGCAATATTCGGTGGAAAATCGCCTCATAATCAGCCCACAGCTGCTCACGCTGCTCCGGCGTATAGTCGCGCTTCCAGCCCCAGCCCATATTTTCATCATAATGCGACCAGGCCGTATCGATTTCATTGTTGCCGCACCATATGGCGATACATGGGTGATTGCGCAGACGCCGGACATTTTCCTCCGCCTCCAGACGCACATTTTCCAGAAAGGCTTGATCTCCAGGATACATGCTGCAAGCGAACATAAAGTCCTGCCAGACGAGCAATCCGTATTCATCACACAACGTATAAAAGGCATCCGCCTCATATATGCCGCCGCCCCACACCCGGAGCATATTCATATTGGCTAACGCAGCACTTGCAATTTCATGACGGTAACGCTCATAGGTCACATCAGGCAGGAAGCTGTCATTTGGAATATGATTGGCTCCTTTCGCAAACACTGGAACCCCGTTTAGCTCGATATAAAAAGCATGCCCCTGCTCATCCTGATCGGTTACCAGCCTCACTGCCCGCAAACCCGTCGTTGCACTGCGGCTGCTAATGGGCTGCTCGAACCCATTCTTTGTCTGCACAAGCTGCGCTTCAAAATGATACAGCTCCGGCTTGCCGAGACCTCTGCACCACCAAAGCCGCGGCTGCGCAATAGACGCCGCCAGTTCCACCGTCTGCAAGCCCGCCGACAGCTGAACCTGCTGTTCCCAGCACCTGCCGTCTGCATTTACCCGCAGAACCCCTTGCCAAGCTTGCTCGCATTCAACTTCTGCTGCAATCCTTAGGCTCGCTTGGGCTGCGGTTATTTCCTGCTGCTCGATATACAGATCTGTCAATCGTACCTCTGACCAGGCAACGAGCTTCACTTCCTTCCATATGCCGCTCGTCACAAAACGCGGGCCCCAGTCCCAGCCATAATGATACGGTGCCTTGCGGGCAAAAACACTGATTTTCTTATCGCCAAGTCCACCTAGTTCCGACTGGTCATTCGCCGCCGGAAGCGGGTAGCCCAGCTTCTCAAGCTTTGGCAAATCCTCGTTAATAGGCGAACGAAATTTGACGGTTATCACATTGCCTTCCGGCTGCAAGATTGGCTTGACATCTATATGCCAGCTGCGGAACATATTGTCCGCCGACAGCATATGCTTGCCGTTGACGTACACATCAGCATACGTATCAAGTCCAGTGAAAACCAACTCCAGATGCGATTGTGCCAGCATTTCCGGCGTTACGCCGAACGTCGCCCTATACTCCCAATCCTGCTTATCGATCCACTGCAGCCTATGCTCGTTCGTACCGTAAAACGGGTGCTCTATTTTCTCTTGCCGCAGAAGATCCATGTGTACATTTCCCGGCACAACCGCGGGCAGCCACTCCTTCTCGCCACTAGCTCTAAAGCTCCAATCGGATAAAATTCTGTTCGCTTCGTTCATCGTGTCCTCCACTATCTTTAAATAAAGTTTAGATAAAATGCATTTCAGCTTTGTCAGCATTGAGAGCTGACACTTCCAGAGTCTCGTATTGCAGCGGCTGTCCGTCTGCCTGCTGCATGGTGACTGTGACCGCTTCACCCGGCATCAGGTCAAAATAATTATCGCTGAAGCGAACGTTGCCCTGCTTCACATCGATTTTCACAAGTCGCGCTGCTCCGCCCGAAGCGGCTACTGTAACCGTCTGCTCCTGCTTATTAAACGTTGCAGCAAGGGTGCTTTTCGGCAAGCTCAGCTCCAGATGGTCGCGCAAATAATAATAATTGTTCGGCGCGTCCCACTGCGGGGCAGACAGCTTCACAATAACCCGCTCCGGCGCAGCACCGTTTAGCACTTCAAGCTCTGTCAGCTCGCCTATTTGAACCGCCTTGTTCGGCGGCAGGCTGACGTCAAAGCTCTGCTCATGCATCAGGCTGCCATCAAGCGTATAACACTGGAACAGCACCTTCCCCTCATACGCTTCCAGCCGGTCATTGACCGCCCATACGCGAAGCGGCTGGTCTGGCTCATAATCGAGCGACAGGAGGAGCGGATGGTAAAACTTTTTCGCATAATAAAAAGAAGCCTTCGGCAGCAGCTCATAGTCAATCAGCGACCAACTCGTGCCCGGCCAACTATCATTATGCTGCCAGACAAGCGACCCGCTCGTACGGTGCTTATTGCGCCTGTAATGCTCAATGCCATATTTTAAACCCTCCGCCTGCGTGAGCATGGAGAAGTTCATATATTCTTCGATATTTTGCGGGATGCCCGTATAACCTTCCATGAGCAAAATGCCCTTCTGATGGTTCGTATCCTTGTTGCGATGCGCCATCTCTACGCTGCCCCAATAAAATTCGCCTTCGGGGATATAGCGCTCCAGCGTATAGCGGTTAGCAGATGCGTGCATGCCGAACTCGCTGCTGAACAGGGTGTTATCTTTTTTATAATTTTTGAACGTGACGCCTTCAATGCTGTAGTCAAGCAGCGGTGCCTCGCCGAATTTGCGCGGGTACACCGAGCCATGCCATACTTGCCAATTGTGGCGGTCGCCGACATCAGGGTCATTGGCATCATTGCCGCCATATGGCGACGACGGCCAATACGGCCTGCTGCTGTCATACTGCTCCAGCACTTCCGGCAGCAGCTCATGGTAGATGCTCTCGCCATAGAAGGGACAAGTAATATCCCCGCCAGCCGACTTCATGTCATATAGCCAGTCGATTTCATTATTGCCGCACCATAAGGCAAGCGACGGATGATTGCGCAGACGCTTCACATTGTCAATTGCTTCCTGCTTCACATTTTCCATAAAATTGCGGTTAAAGTCTGGGAACAGAGCATTCGCAAAGGCAAAATCCTGCCAGACGAGCACACCAAGACGATCACATTCCTCGTAAAAAATATCCTTCTCATAGATGCCGCCGGCCCAAATGCGCAGCATATTCATATTGGAATCGACAGCCAGCTCAATTAGATCGGTATAGCGCTTGTCCTTCACCGCCCCAATAAAGCTGTCTGCCGGAATCCAGTTAGAGCCTTTGGCGAACAGCTTGACGCCGTTCAGCAGGAAGGCAAAAGCAGGCTTTCCAGCCTCATCCTCCAGCTGCAGCTCAATTGTCCGAATGCCGCAGCTCTCGCGATAGCTGTCAACCTGCTCACCGTCCGCAAACAGCTGCACCTCAAGCTCATACAAATACGGCTCACCAAGATCATGCGACCACCATAGCTGCGGTTGCTTTACGACCAGCTGCGCCGATGTCTCGTGCCCGCCTTTTAAAGAAATCGCTGCGGATGCCGCAACCTCTCCCTCGCTCGTAAACAGCTTGATTTCAGCAGTCAGCTGCGCCTGCTTGTGATAGGCAACCGTATCAACGGCTACTTTCAAAGCCGCTTCTTCCTTGCCAGCCGATAACGTTTGAACGAATACGCTATCCAGTTTGGCGACGCGCCTGCGCTCCAGACGAACGCTGCCCCAAATGCCGACGGTGACCATTCTCGGCCCCCAATCCCAGCCGAAGTTCATCGCGGCCTTGCGCAGCCATGGACGTTCCTTCGTATAGGAGGACCACTGGAATTGCTCCTTATCCTGATAATGCAAATGCAGCGGGTCAAAACGGACAGCAATGGCATTTTTGCCCGGACGCACAACCTTCGTCACATCAAAAGCATAAATACGGTGCATGTTTTCCGCTGTGCCTATTTCCAGTCCATTGACGAATATCGTCGCAAAGGTATCCAAGCCTTCAAAAATCAGCTCATGCCGCTCCCCTTGGCTCTCATCCACTTCATAGTCGAACTGCGCGCGATACCACCATTCCTTCTGCTCGATCCAGCGGCATTTGATGTCGTTATGTCCAAAATAGGGATGCTCAATAATTCGCCGGTCAATCAGCGTGGAATGCACATCTCCAGGAACCTTCGCCGTCATCCAAAAACGGTCGTCAAGCCCAGGTGAGGCCAGCTGCAAAGAAGGCTTCTCCCCTACTTCAAAATGCTGCAATCGAAAGTCCGTTATTTTCATATGGCTCTCCTCCTCCAATATATCTCTGTACGTGTTTTGAAAAAGAGTACGTGGAGCGCAAAAAGGCCCGCCTCCAATCGCTTGCGATTTGTCAGCCAGGCCTTCTCCGCGCTATGATGATTTCGCCGCACCTTTTAACATGTTCGTTAAGCTATATTTATTTATTTAGCTTCGCTTCTGCGTCCTTTCCTTTATCGAGCAGCGTTTGGAAAGCCTCTTCCAGCGTTGCTTGTCCAAACATAACCGCTTCCATTTCGGATTTGTAGGTTTTTACGAAGTCCTCTGCACCTGCTGGAGCTGGATAGAATGGCAAGGCTTTCGGTTTTGCCGCTTCAAGCAGCTCTTTAGCAAACAAATCACCAGACGTAAGCGTCGGCTCAAGCTCTTTGAATACCTCTTCGTTAATTGGAATACCGCGTGTCAAGCCGAGCGTCTTGCCGGATTCTTTGTCAGACACGAACCATTTAATGAATGCTTTCGCCTGCTCCTTGTTAGCCGAGCCTTCGCTCACAGACAGGAAAATCGTCGATTGCGCCCAGCCGCCGCCAGCTTCGCCGACCGGCGTGCTGTTCACCCCAAGCTTGCCAGGGAGCAAGGATTCAATCACACTTGCCGAGCCGACAGAAGCGGTTCTCAGCATCACTTTGCCTGAAGCCATCGAATCGAGCTGTGGATCATTTTCCTTGAAGGAAAGCTGCTGGTCCGCAGCAGGCACGATGCCTTCTTTGCGGAAGTCCGCATAAATTTGCTGGAATTCCATCCAAGTATCTTTATCGAGATTAAAGGTTGTACCGTCTTTGAAGATCGGTCCTTTGCCTTTGGCCGTTTGATAATATTGATAAAATTCCCAAATGTTCGTCATGTCATCAATGCCGTATTGGCCCTTCGGCAGCTTCTCATGCGCTTCTCTTGCATAAGCGAAAAAGTCGTCCCACGACCAATTGTTCGTTGGAAGCTTAACACCTGCTGCCTCAAGCGCTTCTTTATTGTAGACGAGGCCTTGTCCATTGTAGCTGAGGGGAATGCCGTATACCTTACCGCCAATTTTAATATTTTCCAAAACCTGCGGATCTACGACTCCTGTCAAATCAATGTCAGAAAGATCAGCTAGCAGGCCGCGTTTCGCATAGCCTTGAATGTATGCCGCATCCATTTGCAGCACGTCAGGGAGCGAATTTGATGCTGCAAGCGTCGGCAGCTTTTCCCAATAACCGTCCCAAGCGGTATACTCAGGTGCAAATGTCACATTGGGGAACTTGGACGTGTATAGCTCCAAATCCTTAAGCGTGGCATCATGTCTTGCCTGCGAGCCCCACCACATCACCTTCAGCTTTGCCGCAGCATCTGCATTTCCAGCAGACGAGGCCGCTGGCGCAGTGCTTGCTGCAGCACCGCTTTCTCCGCTGCTAGAGCCGCAGCCCGAAAGAATGAGGGGAACCGATATCAGAGTAGCGGGAAGCCATTTCAACCATTTTCTTTGTGTTTTCATACGTAGAACACTCCCTCTTTTATATAAATGTTGGTGAAACCGCTAGTTAAAACACTTTTAATGCTTTTACCCTTTGATGCCCGTTGTCGCAATGCCCTCTACGAAATGCTTTTGTGCGACAAAGAACAAAATCGCTGACGGGACGACGGACAATAAAGACATCGCAAGCAGTTGCCCCCACTGGACCTCGAATTGGTCAATGAACATCCGCAGCGCGAGGCCAACCGTAAATTTCTCGACTGAGCTGAGATAAAGCAGCTGCGAGAAGAAGTCATCCCAGCTCCAGAGGAAGGTGAAAATCCCTACGGTGACGAGCGCCGGCTTAATGAGCGGAGCAATAATGCGGAAGAAAATGCCGTACACAGATGCGCCATCAATTTGCGCTGCTTCATCAAGCTCTCGCGGAATGCCCCGCACGAACTGGACGACCAGGAAGACAAAGAAGGCGCCGCCGCCGAAGAAATGCGGGAGAACAAGCGGAACGTAGCTGTCAGTGAAACCTAGCTTGTTGAACAAAATATATTGCGGCACGACGGTTACCTGAGCTGGAAGCATCATCGTAAGCAGCAATATCGAAAACCAGAAATTGCGAAGCTTGAAGTTTAGACGGCCAAAGCCGTAGCCGACAAGCGCAGCTGTAGCGACGCCGCCTATGACGTTCCACACTTCCATCATTAGGGTGTTGGCGAAGAAAGTAGCAAAGGTGAACTGTGGCGAGAAGTTCCAGCCATTCGTATAGTTTTCCCACATGAAGACGCTCGGCCATAGTGACGGCTCCCCAAGCTCAGCCGTGCTTTTGAACGATGCCCCGACCCACCAAATAACCGGATAAAGCATAAGCAGCGAGAACGGGAGCAAAATCAAATGGCTGCGTAATGCAGCTAGCTTTTCTGATCTCATTTGGATTTCCCCCCATCCGATTCGTAAAATACCCAATATTTCGATACAAGGAAGTTGATCGCCGTAAAGGCTGCAATAATGACGAGCAATATCCAAGCAAGCGCCGATGCATAGCCCATCTCATACTGCTTGAACGCTTTCTCGTACAGGAATAGCACATACATATAGGTGCCGTTCGCCGGGCCACCCTGCGTAATGACAAATGCCGAGGTAAACATTTGGAAGGCATTGATTATGCCCAGCACAAGGTTGAAAAACATAACGGGCGAAAGCATCGGAATCGTAATTTTGAAAAACTGGCGTAGCTTGCCCGCTCCATCAACGGAAGCGGATTCATACAGATCTTTCGGAATCTGCTTGAGCCCTGCCAGAAAAATAACCATCGTTGAGCCGAATTGCCAAGCGTTCAGCAAAATCAATGTGCCAAGCGCCGTATCCGGATTGGATATCCAACCAATTCCTTCAATGCCAAACCAGCTAAGCACGTGGTTGACATAGCCATCAAGGCCGAACATGTTTCTCCACAATGCGGATACTGCAATGCTGCCGCCAATTAGGGAAGGAAAATAAATCGCCGTCCGATACCAGTTAAGGCCTCTTACTTTCTTATTAAGTAAAATCGCAACCATCAGCGAGAAAAACAATTTAATCGGAACGGCAAGCAACACGAAGGTGAAGGTGACCGTTAGCGATTTTACAAACAGCCGATCTTTCGTAAAGATGCTTTCGTAATTATCCGTTCCGGTCCAGGTTGGAGAATCCAGCAGCGAATAGTCGGTGAAAGACAAGTAGAACGATTGCAGAATCGGCCACAGCGTCAGCAGCAGAAAACCGATTAGCCAAGGAGAGATAAATACGTAGCCAGCAATATCATGCCCCGTAATTTTCCAGCGGCTTTGTTTTTTATTAAGCATGGCAAGACCTCTTTTCAGCGCGGGATAAATGGTCGAACTTTGTTGAACCCTGATAGCGTAAACCAATAGTAGTATGAAAGCGCGAACATTGTCAACCTAAATTTTTAAAGTTGTTATGTTTACAATAAAAAATAAAAGTTTACTTAAAACGTTTACAACAATAACAAACAGATAAAACCTGTTTATTACACAAAAAAAGACGGTTATACGAGGAATGTCCCACGCTAACCGTCTTACCCATGCCATATTCGCTTAGCTGAATAACAACCAAAAACCTAACAACTAAACCTTTACTGATTTACAGGATCGCCTACACTCTCCCTAATAATCAAATCGCTCTGCAGCAAAATTTTCTCAAACGGCATATGACTATTTTCCAGCCGCCATTGCAGCAGCGTAACGGCCTTTATGCCAAGCGCCTCTTTCTCTGCATTTACCGTCGTAATGATTGGCGTTTCACCTAATATTTCAAGATTGTTGTCAAAGCCCGTTAGAGAGCATTGCTCGGGAACCTGCTTGCCAAGCTGCTGCAATGCGTTCATTGCAAGCAGGGCAATTTGGTCATTCGCACATACGAATGCAGTTGGAAAGCGGCCTGCCTCCAGCTCTTTGAGACTGGCTTGCAGCAAATTCAGATTATGCGCATCCAGTGTCGGTTTTACTTTAAGCAAGCCCTCGCTCGGCACATAGTCAAGCCGGCTCTCATCCATAACCGAGCGGAAGCCGCTCCAGCGGTCAATAAAGCTTCGGGAATAGCCGAGCTCCCCAATAAATTGAATCCGGGTATGGCCTTTGCCAATCAAAAACTTGACCAGCTTGCGAATGATATCATAGTTGTTCATAAAGATGCTGTCGCATTCCAGCAGCTCGTCTTCATGGTCAACTAAAATAAACGGAATCGCCTTGTTGCGCAGCTCGACCAGCATCGGTGTAGCGATCAAGCCAACACCAATAATGCCCATTAAGCCTTCAGGCTTCATGACGAGGTTGAAATTTCGCGGCGAATCATCCGAGATGAGGACGGAGCCAAGCCCCTTAGCCTCCAAGCATTTGGAAATGCCGTCAAGCACTTTGCCCCAATAGCCCGATTCCTGATTTTGGCTGCGAATATTCGGAATGAGAATGCCGACGATTTGATGTTCTTCCTCATCCGTCTGCTTGCTGCTTACCGTTTTTTTGGCGCTTTTCTGATTCATGTAGCCGAGCTGCGAGGCCATTTCAAATATTTTGCTGCGCGTAACGGCGCTAATGCCCGATTTTCCCGATAAAGCTTTGGATACCGCATATTTAGATACGCCTACCCGATCCGCTATTTCCTGCATCGTAATCTTTTTTTGCTTCCCCACGGCCAATCACTCCAAGTCCAAATAGCTGTAGTCAACTCGTATTTTGTAAACCAAACAATTTATTGTTTATCATAACAAATCCACTCCTCCCTGTACACAAGCTAAAATATAGGAATATTTTACTATTCGACAGCGGCAGCAGGGCGATCGATCGCCTTATCGGACTCCCCCGCATTGCGGCTAGCTTCCTCGCGGTTGCTCTGCATTTCTTCTACCGATTTTGTTTTCAGGCGCGCTGCTCCTTCATAGCTGCGTACCGGAATAGCCAAGCCTTTTTCCAGACGTTTTTTCGCAGCAGCAATTGCCTCTCCATATTGCGGAAGCCATTGCTCCTGCGCAACGAGCATTTCATCGACCATTTGCCAAATCTCGTTCGGGTTGCACACCGCTCCAACCAGCGGGTCCATCATCATCGCTTGACGCAGCAGCTTGTCATCACCCTGAATCGCCGCTTCTACGGCCAGACGCTGAACGGAAATGCTGACATTGCACACAGCGGCGCAGCCCAGCGGCAAGTCGCCAACATGCGGCATGCTGATGCCGTTGCGATCTGCGTAACCCGGCGCTTCGATAATCGCATCATCCGGCAAATTGGAAATAACGCCATTGTTGACGACGTTGAAGTGGCCGCGGTACACCCGTCCCGTCTCCAGCCCCTCGATAATATACGAGCCATGCTCCTGACCGCGATTCTCCTTGGTGTACGCTTTCGGTTCTTCCTTCATCCAGTTCGGGAAATCTGTCTCAAACCAGTTGCGCCCTTCCGTACACACGCGCAAGTAGCCGCCTGTTTCGCCATTAATCCACGTCCCAAGGTCAATCCAGTCGCGAATTTCCTCTGGACGCTTGCGGTACCAAGGCACATATTCGCTCAAGTGGCCGTTGGATTCGGTGCTGTAATAGCCGAAGCGGCGCAGCATATCGATGCGGACTTTTTCTGTTTTGCTAAATTCTGGATGCTGTTCAAAAGCTTCCAGCAGCTTGCCTGTCATATCCTCGCCATTATGTTTAATTTGCACATACCACGTCTGGTGGTTGATTCCTGCACAAATAATGTCTACTTCTTCACGCGGCAGGCCAAATACTTCGGCAATTTGCGCATGTCCGCCCTGAACGCCATGACACAAGCCAATCGTCCGTACACCGCCATATTTATTGCATGCCCATGTAAGCATCGCCATTGGGTTAGCATAGTTCATCAGCAGGCAATTCGGCTCCGCCACCTCGCGGATATCTTTGCAAATATTCATCATTTCGGCGATGCCCCGCTGTCCGTACATAATGCCGCCTGCACAAATGGTATCGCCCACACATTGGTCAATGCCGTATTTGAGCGGGATGTCGACATCGGTCTGAAAAGCTTCCAGGCCACCGACACGAATCGTTACAAAAATGTAACGTGCATCCTTCAGCGCTTCCCGGCGATCGGTCGTTGGCTCGATTTCAATTGCTAGGCCGTTCTCATTAATATCCCTTTGGCAAAGCTGGGTAACCATATCGAGATTTTGCGGATTAATATCCTGAAAAGCGACCTTGATGTTATTAAACTCTGGTACGGTCAGCAAATCACGCAGCAATCCCCTAGTAAAACCGATACTTCCTGCTCCAATAAACGCAACTTTAAATGACATTGATTAACGCCTCCAATGGCTTGCAATATAGTGGTGAACAATACGCTAATTGTAGCACCAGCAGCGTGGAGGCGTTTGCACAATTGTAACTTCTATTTTGCTTCTTTGTATAAAATCCTAACTTTATAATTCGAACATTTGAATGGCAGGGAGCGATAGTAGACCATTCGAGAATGCTTGAACTTCCCGCCGCTGTTGTCTCAGCGCTCCAGCTTAGTACGCTGTTTCAGCGCTCTACTTCCTTGCGCACCGCGCGGCGATAGGCCAGCGGCGTTTCATTCGTATATTTTTTGAAAAGGGTACTGAAATATTGGCTGCTGTTCACGCCGACATAATGGCAAATATCGCTGACCGGAATATCGGTCTGCTCCAGCAGCATCCGCCCCTTCTCCATTCGAAAGCGCATCACATAATCCATAACCGAGCAGCCCGTACCCGCTTTAAATATGCGGTGAAAATACCCCGGATGCAGCCTTACAGCCGCCGCAATATCCTTGACCTGAATGTCGCGGTCGTAATTTTGCTGAATATAGGCGATGCTCTCGCCTACATAAAACTCCGCCGCATCATGCGACTGGCTGGAGGTTTCCTGTGCCAGCCTGCCGATCTGAACAAGCAGCTGCGTCAGCTGAAGCGCTGTGAGAAGCTGCTCCTCGCGCCGTTTGCCGTCCAGCTCCAGCACGAGCGCCTTCAGCATTTGGTACACATCGCTCGGATCGTACAGCAGCAAATAATCGTGCTGCACGGCGAACAGCGCCGCAAGCGCACGATCTGTCTCCGCCAGCCGTTTAAGGGAAGGAAGTCCCACACCGGTATGGCTAAAAATAAATTCAACATTGAGCATCCGGCAAGCGGTGCCCTCCGCAACGTGAAGACGATGAGCGACCATCGAGTCGATGACGATGAAATGCCCTTTTTCCATTGGGATGGATTTATTCAGCAGCTCTACCGTGCAATCGCCTGATATGACATACATAATTTCCACTGCGCTATGCTGATGGTAAGCCATTTCGAAGCCATTCCATTCCTTAAAATAATAGGCTACCACTCGCGGATACTGCTCAGCCTGCATTAACTGCCCCTGAAAAATACCCCTTCTTTCCACTTCATCGTCCCTCCTCTAAGTAAGCACCTTCCAAGCTGCTTACAGCAGCCTGCCGTTATCTTTAGCGAACCACAGCCGCATCGTCAGCACACTGAGCACAATAGACGTCAGTGACGAAGACGCCGACATCGCAAAGACGATTAAAATCTGATAGCGCACCGCCTCAATGGGATCTGCGCCAGCGACGATCATCCCTGTCATCATGCCCGGCAGCTGCACGAGACCGACCGTCTTCATGCCGTCCAGCGTCGGAATAAGACTGGAGCGCACGGCCCGGCGTACCGCTTGGCGAATCGCCTGCTTCGTCGTCGCTCCAAGTGCCAGCAGCGTCTCGATCTCGCCCCGCGACGCTTCAAGCTCGCGTTTCATATGGTTCAAATAGAGGCCGCATACGATCATGGAGCTGCCGATAATCATCCCGCTGACCGGAATAATATACCGCGGCTCAGCTTCAATAATGCGTAGCGAGAGCAGCAAGGCGAGCGTTACCGCCTCCGTGCCTGCCAATGCCAGCGCAATGCGCAGCCGAATGCCCTTAACCGGCATGGCGCGGGAGCCGGCATTCCATGAAGCGACCGTAATCATCGAAATAATAATGAGCACAATAAAAATCGGATGATTCGTTTCAAAAATAAAATGAAGCAAAAAACCGATAAACAGCAGCTGCACAGCGGAGCGGATCGTGCCTGTAATAATTTCCTTCTCTAAGCCAAGCTTCTGCTTCATCGAAATAAATGTCGTTATGGCGACGAAAACAAGCGTGCAGGCGAGCGCAATATTATTCATGCTGGTCCCCCTGCTCCGGCGCATGCTGACTATCTAAAAAGCTGCGCGCCTGCTCCGACCCGGGATTTGTGAAAAAAGCTTCCGTAGCGCTTTGCTCCAGCAGCCTGCCCTCCGCCATAAACCAGATACGCTCGCTTACTTGCCGCGCCTGCTCCAGATCATGGGTAATCCAGATGAACGCTGTGCCGTCCTCCGAGCACCATTCGCTTAGAAACTGCTCCACCTGCCGCTTGCTTTTCGGATCAAGCGATGACGTCGTCTCATCCAGCAGCAGCAGCGGCGAACGAAGCAATAAAGCTCGTGCCAGCGCCGTACGCTGCTTCTCGCCGCCAGACAAGCTTTCCGCCTCCTTGCTCCAATCGATATGCCCAAGGCCAACGCCTGCCATGCAGCGCCTTGCCAGCGTTTCATCAAACGGCTTACCCTGCAGTTCACTGACCGTGCGCAAATTGTACTCGACCGTTCCCGGCAGCATAACCGGCGTCTGAGCCACGTAACACACGCTGCGCCGCCACTCCTCGGGCTTCCACTCGCTGCTTGTCCGTCCTTGCAGCATAAGCTCTCCCGCATCCAGCTCACCAAGCAGGGATACGATGCGCAGCAATGTGCTTTTGCCCTGACCAGATGTGCCCAGCAGCGCAATACGCTCCCCGGCCTGCACCTGCTCTGTAATCCCTTCAAAAAGCCACTCGGGATTTTTTCTATATTTTGATACGTTATCTAACGTTAATAACGGGGCCACCTATCTCTCTCCTTCATCCGTAACCTGCATTCCACCATTATACTCTGCTCCCCGCCTGCTCGAAAGAGGACAGCCAGACAGCGGTTGGGAGCAGCAGCTCCGCTGTATCCGCCCTCATCGGCAATTGTGTCATTTACGCGACTATCCTTCGGGTATTGTGGCAACAAACAGTGGTTTTCTAGTTGACAACAATGGGGATTACATGTAATGATAATGATAATTGTTATCAATAATGAATTAAAAGATAAAGATGAGGTGTTGAGCCATGGCATTTCAGCAACCATATAGCATTTTGATTGTTGATGATGAGGAGCATATCCGCAAGCTGCTCAAGTTATTTTTGAAAAAAGAAGGCTGGATCGTCGAAGAAGCCTCGGACGGCATCAACGGCTTGTTCAAGGCGATGCAATACAATTATTCGATGATCTTGCTGGATCGTAATTTGCCGGGAATGGATGGGCTTGAATTTTGCCGCGAGCTTAAGAAGAAAAAATCAACGCCCGTCATTATGCTTTCCGCCTGTGGCGAAGAGGATGACCGGCTCGACGGCTTCCAAGCCGGCTCCGACGATTATGTCGTTAAGCCATTCAGCCCGCGCGAGCTGATGTACCGTATTAAGGCGATCATTCGCCGCACCTCGGAGTTTGCTTATCGCGCCTTGCAGCGCAAGCAGACGCCTGATCTCACGCTGCCCGGACTCGTCTTCGACTATGATTCGCGGCAAGTGATTGCCGGAAACAGCAAGGTGAAGCTGACTTTCCGCGAATATGAGCTGCTGCGCTTTATGGCAGCCAACATCAATCAGCCCATTTCCCGTGAAGATTTAATGCGGCGAATTTGGGGCTATCAATCGCTCGGCGATTACCGGACAATTGATACTCATGTGAAGCGGATCAGAGAGAAGCTGAACCGCGTCCATCCCGAATCTGCCTCCTTGATTCAGACGGTATGGGGCATTGGCTATTGCCTGATGAATCCTGCGGCAGAGACCATTTAAGCGGGCGGCTGGAGCAGGCAGGCAAAAACACCCCCACCTAATGGCATGCTTTTGCCTGTCTGTTGTGGCGCCCCGCTCCCCGGCTTTGACCCTCCCCGATTCCAAGTAAAGCAAAAGGAGCTGTCCAATGTATACTCAAGTGGGTGGTGTTATGGTGGAAAATGGACTTCTCCTTGGTTGGGAGCAAGAACATAATGCTGTACAAAGAACAATCGAAGGTTTCTGGAATGCTTTTCGGAACTGGAAAAATGAAGATAAGCAATGATATCATGATCTGTTTTTAGGAAATTTGGACGAGGATTTCATTATTATCAATGTGTTATCGGTTAGTCTTAAACAATATTACGACCGTGAGGGTGCAGCCATATTCTGCTCACTTCGTTTACACTATGTTAATACATTGAGATTTGCACGAAAAGCGTTGGCTGAAGGGATAGCAGAGAGTGTAATCAAGTTAGTTGAATGCATCAAGAAATCAGATCGCTGTCGCCACCTTTTTCGTTACGATAAATAAAATAAAGAGCTCTTTATTTTATTTGATTTTCTTGATTATAGGTCTTGATAATTTTCAGTCTAATGTAGTGTCGTGCTTAGAAAAATTTAAATTAGCCCATCACCCTTATTGGATGCTGTTTATCCCCAAATTTTATAGGTAATGGGCTAACTTTGTTCTGTTAAAAGCAGTGTAAGGTACTGTAGCTTATAAGTCCTGGCTGGCGTTCACGAAAATCCTTTACAGCTTTATTTTCAACCTGATATATAGAATAGCCTCGCTCTAATAGAACTCTAACAACTAAATATGAGTAATGCCCACCAGTTGGTTCCAGTAATATAAAGAAATCCTGGGGTTTATACCCGAATTGTGCTTGAATATCTTCTAGAGCATGGATTAACTTTGTAATTCCTTGGCTATCCGAGTTAAACTTCATTGTTTTACTGCGTTTCCATTCCTTTTCACTGCGGAACTTTTCAAATGGAATGCAAGCAGCAACATGGAAATCCGAACCAATATCAATCCCAACATTTGCACCAGATTAACCAAGTTTTCTTAAGAGCACCGCAATGGGCCCAATGTAGCATGTCAGGTCTTAGATTCGGTGCATTACCCATAATAAACTGAGAGGTCGAGAATCCACCTCAATAACTTGAGAGGGCTTCTGTTAAGTTCTTTCGACAGAAGGAAACAATTTCCTGATTTCTCTGTTAAGTTCTTTGTTTTTCTATGCAAAAAAACCTGTCATTTCGACAGGTTGAATAATCATCAAATGTGCAGTGCCAAAAACATGGAGCGCCTCATTTCTGTTAAAGAAGTCCAGGAGGATGTCCTTCCGGCTCCAAACCTATTCTGGGCGGTTGTTCCCTGAGAGGTCACTGCACAAATTATATATACGCCTATTAGGGGCTAATTCCTTCTGAATACTGTACCAGTTACCACAAATATTTTATAGAAGTCTTTCTAAGCTCCACATTAGACTCAGAGGTTAACTGGTACTATGTATTTTAGCATGTTGCTCAAAAGTGGTAAAAGCTAAGTATCCCGTTAGTTAAAATTATTTATCAGATAAGTCTAATCTAAAAATAAGTGAATCCCTATCAGGGTAATTATATTGAATTGGCAAATCCTCTTTAGCAATCTCCTTAAATCCAACTTTTTTGTAAAAGTTGTGTGATCTAGTGGCTTTGGATGGAGTATCCAAAATCACCTTAGAAAACCGATGCTTTTGCGCAAAATCAAGCAAAGCTTCGTAAAGTCCTGTTCCTATCCCAAGCTCTTTACCACGGTAATCTTTGTAAACAAAAAATTTCTTTAGTACAGCAACCTCGTTAGTTTTCTTTTGCAAACCGATAGAGCCTACAACCTCGCCGTTATCGTTTAACGCTACCCAAAAGTTACCCCCTTCCTTAATATAATTCGATTGAATATCTAGTATATCTGGTTGTTCTTTGACACTAATCCCTACACCATATTCAACATTCTGTACATGCAATATTAGTTTAATGACTTCTTCTTTATATCTATCAGTATAAACCGCGATCATTTTAAGTTCCTTCTCCTTCAAGTGTATTTATAAAAGAATACTATATTTGTTTTTGTAATGAAACTTGTGAGTTATTCTGCCCATTCGCTCAATAAAAAAAGGAGGCTCCCGCGCCTTCGCTTGGGCTACGTCCTCCACATTATATTCCATTTCCAATTACTATTTAAGGAATGTACGCGCGTAGCATGTAATGCTTAACAAGGAGCCCTATCTTAATCTAAGCACTAAGAAAATACTTTATTTTCTTCTGACATGTCGCTGTCCTCTCACGGCGCAGCTCGTTTCATTCCGAGAAATATTGAGAAAGGATGGACAAATCATATCCTTTCCTAAATTATTTCAAGCAACATGTATAAATATACGCAAATTCGTTTTTTTATACAACGAAAGATTTTACAGCCGCTTTAAATTGCGCGAGCGTACGCGGCGCCTGCTGTTCGCCTCGCAGCTCAGACGGCAGTGCCTCCCAGGCTTCCAGCACCATTGGCAGCGTAAGTCCAAGGCTCCTGAGACGCTCGCCTTCGCGAAATACCGTCTCCGGCGTCCCCTCCAATATACAGCGGCCCTCATTCATGATGAAAATCCAGTCTGCCCACGCATAAGCCATATTCATGTCATGCGTCGCCATGACCGGCGTTATGCCGCTGGCATGAATGCGGTCCAGCTCAGCCATCAGAAGCTGCTCCGATATCGGATCGAGATAAGCAGCCGGCTCATCAAGCAGAACCAGCTCTGGCTCAAGCGCCAAAACGCCAGCAAGAGCGACGCGCTTCTTTTGCCCCAAGCTGAGATGATGCAGCGGTTTATGCGCAAGCTCCTGCAAGTTTAGCTGCTGAACGATTCGCACCGTACGTCTGTCAATATCCTCTTCATGAATTCCCGCATTGCGCAGTCCATAGGAAATATCCTCATAAGCTGTATTTAGAATGAGCTGATGCTCGGGGTCCTGAAAAACAAGTCCAACGCGCCGTCTCAAGCCGGCAAGCTCTCTGGACTTGTAAGAAAGCGGCTCTCCGCGCCAGCTGACAAAACCGGATTGCGGACGATTAATGCCAATAAGCTGCAAGAAGAGCGTCGACTTGCCCGAGCCATTATGCCCGCACAGTGCCACCTTCTTGCTTGCAGGAATGCGCAGCTCTAGCTCGTTTAAAGCGGCCCTATCCGTTCCGGGATATGCATAGCTTACACTGTTCATTTCCATAATGGTTGATGCCTGATCATTGTCCACCAGCTTATTCCCCTCCATACCGAAGCCATAGCTCTGCTGCCAGTAATATCGTTAAGCCAAGCCCCGCTTCCGCCCAATGACGGAGGCGAACCGTTCGCTTTACAGCAGGCGCAAGGCGAAGCTCATTCGTAAAACCTCTTGCTATCAGCCCATTCGAAAGCCCCTTATACCGATGCATCGTCTTGACGAAGAGCCGCACAGCAATAGCTGCCGTATCTCGCAATTTGCCTTTAAAACCGTGTTGACCGCCGCGTGCACGCTGCGCGATTAGCATAGCCTCCGCCGTATCCAGCAGCAAAAAGATGAAGCGATACATAATGATCATGAGCTCCAGTACAATTTGCGGCATTTTCAACCGCTTCAGCACCTGCAGCAGCTCGGGAAACGGGGTAGTCAAGGTGATGAAAAACATGCAAGCCAGGCAAGCAAGAATACGCGTAAAAATATGTCCGGCCAGCCCTAAGGATGCCTCCGGCACATACAAGCTGATCGACTCCCATGAAGCAAGCACCCAGCCTGCTTTCTCAGTCGCCAGGCTGTCTGCTCCGCTGCCGCTATTACTGCTGCTAGTGTATTCAATAAGCAGCGCTGGCAGGCTGAGAATGAACAGCAAGCAAGAGGAGAAAAGCAGCGCCATATAAAGCCTGGCAGGCACTTTCGCGTAGCCAACCGTCCACAGCATTAGCCATCCGAAAATGGCCAGCTGCACAAGCGGATGAGCGAGATAGGCAAGCAGCAGCAGAAGGGCTGCAAGCCCGCATTTCCAAATGGCGGGTAAATCCCGCAGCTTATTGGAATAAGAAATCGTATCAATCCATTTCATCATTGCTGCTTTGATTTCCCCGACTTCCCTTTAAAAAGGCCAATCACATAGCCAATTACGCCGGCGCCAATCGCAGCTTGCAGCGCGAACAGCATGCTTTCCGTTTCTCCCGGCACCTCGGTTAGCGGAGACGCCCAAGGCTCATAATGGGGCGCAATCGTCTGGATCATCTCCTCCGCCGCGCCATCCGCGCCGCCAAACTCGGCGTTAATGAATATTAAAGGCGCAACGGCAAGCAAAACAACAATGGCTAAAATCCAAATATTTTTGGCACTGCGGCTCATTATACGCGCTCCCCTTTCATTCTCCGCTTCAAAATAGACAGCTCGTCCGTATTAAAAGATTGCAGCCAGTTCCAAATCAGTACCGTCAGCAAGCCTTCACTAACAGCGAGCGGAATTTGGGTAATCGCAAAAATACCGCCAAATTTCATAAAGGACGCGATAATGCCTCCTTCGACAGCTGGAAAGGCAACGGCCAGTTGAACGGATGTGACGATGTAAGTAGCCAGATCGGCAACAGCAGCAGCGGAAAAAATCGCCAGGCCTTGCTTGCTGCCTGAACGCATCAGCAGCCGATAGACGGCATAGCCCGCAGCCGGACCTGCAACCGCCATTGAAAAAGCATTCGCCCCAAGCGTCGTCAGCCCGCCATGCGCCAGCAGCACCGCTTGAAACAGCAATACCATAGAACCTAATACGCTCATGGGCAGCGGCCCAAACATAACCGTTCCAAGTCCCGTTCCCGTCGGATGCGAGCTGCTTCCTGTAACGGAAGGAATCTTAAGCGCGGACAGCACGAAGGTGAAGGCAGCTGCCAAGCCCAGCATCAGCTTAAGCTCTGGCGCTTCCTTGGTAATTTTTCGAATAGCGCGTACACCAAGAATGAAAAAAGGAATAAAGGCCACCCACCAAAAAATCGCCCAGCCTACAGGCAAAAATCCTTCCATAATGTGCATCGCATAAGCGGATTGCGGCTCATTCACCAGTAAAAAAAGCGTGAAGCCAATAACCAGCAAAGCGGTGCTAACTGCTGTCTTTCTTTTTAACTTGACCATTCGTTTCAATCCCCTCCCCAATGTGTTCATGCCTGAAGACAACAAAAAATGACCGCTTTCCCTTCGCTGGGAAAACGGCCATGTGTACGCAGAAATAGACGGTTGCGCCAGCAAACAGACTGGTAGCAATCGCTTTCGTTCGTACACCTATCCTTTCCGCGAAGGCACTGTGGTGCAGGAACGAGGTAGGTCTCCTGGCTAGCAGATCATCATTTCCCCTCGTCTTCCCCGGCTGCCCTAAAGCATAGGCCGAGTGACTCCTGCAGGTGAAGGAAAACTCCCTGATTACAGTGGCGGGACCGCTCGGGATTTGCACCCGATTCCCTGTTACCCTTTGACGTGCGCAAAGGCACCTCGTTCCATTTCAATCCTTTTTACTATTCACTGTCATTTTGTAGTTTGATCTTATCACAAAAGATTCAGGCTGTCCCCTATAAATGTAAATGGCCGATCTTACTGTTAGAAGAATGACAAAATAACACCTACGACAAAACCGCATAATGCGCCGTTGACGCGAATCCACTGCAAATCGTTGCCGACCTTATCCTCCAGCATCGAGACGAGCGCCTTGTCATCCATCCGCTCGAGATTATCCCGAACAAGCGTACCGATGCGATAGTGATTGTTCTCAATAAGTCGAACAAGATAGCCCCGAATGCCAGCTTCCCAATTGGCAAGCATTTCTTGCTTGCTGTTCAAATAATCCGTTGCAAAACGATATCCTTGCACAATCGCGCGCCCACCGCTGCGCTGCTGCTCCTCCAGCTTATCCAGCACAAGCTGCCGCAGCTCCTCCAGACGCAGATGGATGAAGCGCTCCGTTTCAACGCTGTCAACGCCCTGTTCAATAAGCTGCTTCAGCTTGAGCATCAGCTCTTCGTTATCGGCAAGCTTCTCCGCCTGGGCTCTTACCTCAAGCAGCAGCTTCTGCCGATGCGGGCTTCCAGGATAAGAAAGCTCCTGCATCGTAGAGAGCAGCATGTTCTGAATCAAGCCGCCGAGCTTCTCCTCGTTCATAAAGCCGACGAAAGCTTGCAGCGCAAACCCCATGAAGCCGCCAACCTTAAGCTCCTCCAGCTTCTTGAAGGCGAGCTTGCCGAGCATTTCCTCGGTTTCGCGCTTGCGAATCCAGTGGCCTATATGCTCAAGCCCATAATCCAGCGCCCGTTCATCCCAGCGCTCGTGGACGAAACGATCCGCCAGCTTGCGAACGATTGGCGTAAAATCCTGCTTCTTCACATAATCCGCCAAAAAGCCATACAGCACGCTGCTAATACGCTCCAAAGGCAATCGCTCCACTGCCGATTGGGCAAAATCAACGGCTGCCAGCCTGAACTTGCGCTTGCCAATCAGCTTGGTCGCTGCCGATGCAGCACCTGCGAACAGCTGAAAGCTAGACAGCTTGCGGGTAATGCTGTCTTTATTCAGCAGTTCATTTTCCATAGCGCTGATGAGCGAGCCCTCGATTTTCGCCCGGTTTTTGAGCAGCAAGGACGTATGAGGAATGGGAATGCCCATTGGATGGCGGAACAGCGCCGTCACCGCAAACCAGTCGGCAATCCCGCCGACCAGACCTGCTTCAAAGCCGCTTTCCAGCAAATGCGTCCATGCGTTGTCTGGCAGCCACCATCTCGTTGTAATAAAGCCTGCCCCCATAACGGCAAGCGAAATTCCTGCTATATATCTAGATTTCATCGTTGTCCTCCCTAATCGCGGCACCCCAGCGCCACCTGTTGCATATTGGCCTATTATACCAGATAATGAGGTGGCGAGCGCAAACGGCGTTGTCAGTTAATGACGACAACCGCTCGTTTCGCGTAGAAATATAAGCATTAATAAGAATAAAACTTATTAGTCTTATAATTCGAGCGCAAACGGCGTTGTCAGTTAATGATGACAACCGCTCGTTTTTTCAACTACACCATTGTTTCGTTACATATAAAGGAGATTACTTGTGTGCTCAGACTAAGAACCATTTTTCTAAAAATGACTCCGCCGCAAATTCTTACGCTCGGCTTTCTTGCGATTATTGCGGCAGGTACCCTATTGCTTTCTCTGCCTCTGGCTTCGTCAACTCATCAGGCGACGCCGCTTATTGATGCTCTGTTCACTGCCACATCCGCTGTTTGCGTAACGGGACTTGTGGTCGTCGATACCGGCATCCACTATTCCACCTTCGGGGAGCTCGTTATCCTCCTGCTGATGCAGATCGGCGGGCTTGGCTTTATGACGATGTCTACGCTATTCGCCCTTGCCCTGCGCAAACGGATATCGCTGCGCGAGCGGCTGCTGCTGCAGGAATCAATGAATCAATCCTCTCTGGAAGGAATCGTCCGCTTCATTCGGCGCGTGCTCATTTATGCTTTTGCCATAGAAGGCATAGGCGCTCTTGTTCTGGCACTGCGCTGGTCAACGGAAATGCCTTTCAGCAAGGCGTTATACTACGGTATTTTCCATAGCGTGTCGATGTTCACCAACGCCGGATTTGATATTATGGGACCAATGAACGGCCCGTTCAGCAGCTTTGTCAATCATGTCAATGATCCGATCATTAATGTGATCGTCATTGCGCTCATTTTTCTCGGCGGGATCGGCTTTATCGTTCTGGCGGAAATGTGGGATTACCCAAAAACGCGCAAGCTGTCCTTTCACTCCAAGGTTGTGCTGTATGCGACAGCCATTTTGTTTGTTGCAGGTGCAGCCGTTATTTTTATTTTTGAGTTTACGAATACCAAAACACTAGAACCGCTTAGCATAAGCGGCAAGCTGTACAGCTCATTGTTCCAGAGTATATCGCCACGTTCGGGCGGCGCCAATACGCTGGATATTGCTTCGCTGCGGCATGCGACGCAGTTTCTCATTATATTGCTCATGTTCATCGGTGCGTCGCCAGGCTCTGCGGGCGGCGGCATTAAGGTGACGACGTTTGCGATTCTCATTGGAGCGGTGTTAGCGATGATTCGCGGCCGCGAGGATGTCGTCTTTTTCCGCAGAAGGCTGGCGAAGGACCGGGTGTACAAAGCGCTGACGATTACAATTGCCTCGCTTGCGGCGATTATTTTATTTACGATGATTTTATCTACAACCGAGGATGTCGATTTCCTCGTTCTGCTGTTTGAAGTAACGTCCGCTTTCGGTACAACCGGATTGTCGCTTGGCTTAACGCCGCATTTGACGGTGATCGGCAAGGTACTGATTATTATTATGATGTTCGCTGGGCGGCTCGGCCCACTGACGCTGGCGTTCACACTCGTTCCTGTGCAGGAGAAGAAGGAGCTGTACCGCTACCCGGAAGGCAAAATTATGATCGGATAACATGCGGCGAGGAAAAATCATTTTATAAGGAAAGGGCAGTTTATGAAAAAAAGGCTCGTTTCGAAAAAAATAAAACCGCTTTTGCTTTGCGTCTTAGCAGTTGTGGCAACGGTGCTCTGCTGGTTTTCCTATGAAATTTGGTCGTTCAGCATAAAGGATGAAGCGAGGCCAGCTGATGCGATCCTTGTGCTGGGCACGGCGGTCTGGGGCGATCAGCCATCCCCTGTGCTGCGGGAACGCCTGAATCATGCTATAAAGCTGTACGAGCAAGGCTACGCGAAATATATTATTTTCACCGGAGGACGTGGGTCTTCGAATGAGCTTGCAGAGTCGGAAGTATCACGGAGCTATGCGATTGAAAAAGGCGTGCAGCCTGAGCATATTTTGATCGAAGAACAATCTCTTATTACAGAGGAAAATTTTGAATATTCGCTAGTCGTTGCGAAGCCATATGAGCTACGAACCTTCATAATTGTCAGCGATCCGCTTCATATGAAGCGTGCACTCATGATGGCCAGCGAGCTGGAAATGACGGCATACTCTTCGCCAACTACGACCTCCGCATACAGCAGCATGCGCACGAAACTGCCCTTTTTCTTCCGCGAGCTGTTTTATTATACAGGCTACCGCATTATATATGCTCTGAGCTAGCTGAATGCGTTCAGCCCTCAGAGTTTATCCTGTTTCTCAAAGCCTGATGAAAGCTGTAGTAACAACAGAATAGCAAATAGAAATTTGGCGGACCCAGCAGCAGCTATTGGTTGCAAATAAACGGGAATGAGCAGGTTCACGGACTCAGAAGCCGCTAATCATCCCCTCCAGGGGGAGCATCCTCCTTATTGTGCATACGCCCCTTGCGCTCAGCACCGCTCTGAGGTTGCTGATTTCTAAACCTGTTGGCAGGCTATGCAGCATATTGCCTATGCCTTACTAGCCGCTAACTGCCATGCGCAAGTCATCCTAGCCAGCTACATAATTATTGACCGGTTGTCCCATTGTCATCACTAGGCGACAATCGGATATGAAACATGCGGTCATAAGGCGTCAGCACGTTCACGACCAGCGTCTGGCAATCAACCGGGAATGCTGCGCCGCGAATGGATTTAGCCCAATGCTCATGTGCACCGCCGTCCATTTCAATCCAATCTTCGCCCGCCGTAAATTTTACGGTGCCTGCTTTCCAAAATTGCGTGCCCGTTTCGGCAGGGACCCGTTCGCCGCCAGCCAATTGCCCTTCCTTTCCGAATATGAAGGATATTTGGGTCAAAAGCACATCCGGCTTATCGCATTGAACGCGAATTTGCCAGCCTTCAGGCGTTTCAATGAGCTCAATTCGTACATCGTGCTGCTGAAGATGTGTTACTTCACGCAATTGATGCGGCAGCAAATACCATGGACTGACAGCGTTGCTCGCTATTTCAGGCAATTGATTCGTCGGGATCGGTCCATAGTAGCCCTTAGATTCCGTCCCAGTCAGAATGAAGCCCGATTCCAGCTGCTCCATATCGTTCATTTTGATAAAGCCCGGCTCGAACGAGCTGCTGACCTGCACACCAAGCAGCCGCGCCGCTCCATGCCGAAGGGCGAAAAACGAATTCGTCTCTACCATGACCGTAACACTCGTCCGACCTTCCCGCTGCCGGGCAACCGGTGCGCCGAATTCGGGATGCAGACGGCTGTGATAGATTTTTCCGCCATGACCCGCAGCTGCCATCTGCTTTAAATAATGCTGCCGATTAAATTTCCCGTTGATGACAACCCGATAATGATCCGGCAGACTGCCGCTTTCCACACCAGGCTCTCTCAGTTCCGGATGAAGCAAATACCCCAGCAAAACATTGTTCGAGATCGCTCCCGGATGGTTCAGTGCCTCGATTCCGAGCTCTGTCAGGGCAGCGAATAGAGGATTCTGGTCGCGGTGAGCCATAAGGCTCGATACGAGTGCATAGCTGGACATATCGAATAATTGTCCAAAATCCTGGCGTCCAGAATAATCCGTAACAACTTCTCCGTCAGGGTGGATGAGATAAGCCATCATCCGCAAATTGCGGCGAACCGGTTCGAGAAGCTCGGGCCTGTCAAGCAGCTCAGCTGCATGGAACAGCATCACGTCGCTTACGCCGTTATAGATGCCATTGCTGCGCTCCGTCCATTCTCCATCTTCCGTGCAATCCATACCCTCAGCCAGCCATTGATCAGCGCGAGCAATTAGCTCCGCCTGTCCAGTCAATCGGTGCAAAAAGCCAAGTGCAGCGGTCAGTACCCACCGATGGTTCGGCGTATGGCAGCCGCCGGTCAGCAGTGCTGGCGCGGAACGCTCTAGAAATTGTTTAATGTCCGCTCTAGCCTGTCCCAGCGCAGCCCATTCGTGGTTCATCAGCAGTTCAAGCAGCTGCGCAAGTCCAACGACGGCGAAGGCAGTATCCGGCGGGGAATGCATATTGGTCCAGCCGGGCGATATCGTGCCGTCCTCATGCTGTTCACGGACAATAAAGGCTGCCGCCAGCTCCAGACGCTTTAGCAATTGTTCGTCATGGTAGTAGTTGGAACTTACATCAACAAGCGAGCATGCCCATATCGCCATTATCGTTGGCGTTCCCATGTGAGTCGGCCAAGCGACCCCATTTTCCGGATCGGCAATACCGCCATAGAAGCGGCTGCCGCTGTCCATTATTTGATTATCGATTCCTTGCGTGACCCAGCCATCGTTGACGGCAACCAGCTTCTCATACATATATATCTTCCTTTCTCTTACTCCTTTGATCCGCTAAGTGAACGCCTAATAACAGCCAGCTCCGCCCCTTGGGGCATAGGACGCCAGATACTTCATATCCATCATCCTACACCTTGCGCTCAGACAACTTGGCGAGCAGCAGCTCGTGGCTCTGTTCGATTTCCTCCGGTGTACATGCTGCTTTTAACTCATATACCTTCACAGGGGCTGCCTCGATAATAGGGAGGAATCGGTCGAAATAGTTCATATCGCCACTGTGTACATACGGACACCAGTGATCCGACAACCCTACCGTCTCGTGAATATGAATGCCGACCACATTATCCTTAATGGCTTCCATATCCCGCGCATTATCGTACAAGCCCATACGCTCCATCATCATGCCATGGCCAAAATCATACCACAAGCCGACCGGGGCGCCCTTCAGCCGATCAAACACCGATTTCGCCTCGCGCAGCGTCGGCATCTGATAACAGCGAGAACGCGTCTCGATGCCAATCGATACGTCCCAGCCTTTAGCCGCGATCTGATCGCAAATATCTTCCAGACTATCGCCAATACGCTGCAGGTAAAGCTCCGACAGCGATTCCCTGCGCTCCAGCATCTCATTCCACAGCTTTAAGTAAGCCGTGGATTCTGGTCCTTGGTCATTGTAAATTTTTTTGAGCTCGTTATCGATGTTGTAGTCAAACGGCACCTCTCCCGGATGCACAACAACCGCCTTCGCCCCATAGCGATTCGCATATTCCGCCGAACGGATCAGCAGCTCGATAGCGCGCTTCCGTTTGTCCTCATCCTCAAAGCCGAGCAATACAGAATCGGTACCATAATCGGGGTCCGCATCATGCGGAAACGTATTGTGGACACTCGATACTCCGATTTCTCCCCGTTCAATCATAGGCTCGATCGTCGACAGCAGCTCTTGTGTGACGTTATAATTCAGCTCCACGTAGCGAAAGCCGAGTTCCCGAATTTCATCGATCATGCTGCTGCCGACATCATGACGTTTAATATTCCAGCATGTCGAGAACGAATATTGTCCCTTATCCTTTCCCATAAGCTCCTCCTGAAATATAGATTCGGTTAACCTTTGACCGCCCCAAGCATAACGCCGCTAACGAAGTAGCGCTGCAGCCACGGATAAACGATCATAATTGGCACAGTTGCGAAAATAACGCTCGCCGCCTTCAAGCTTTCCGGCTGCAGCTTCGCTTGTCCGGTTGCGCCCTCCATGACGAGCAGCTCGCTGACCATGTTGTTTTGAACCAGCTGATAGAGCTTTAATTGCAGCGGATACATCTCCGGGCTCGTAATATACATAAGCGTATCCGTAAAACCGTTCCAGCGCCCTACTGCATAAAATAAGCTTAGTGTAGCAATAACAGGCAGCGAAAGAGGCACGATAATGCTAACTAAAGTACGCAGATATGAGCTTCCGTCAATTTCCGCTGACTCCTCCAGCGAATCGGGAATATTTTGAAAAAACGTAATCAAAATTATCATATAAAACGGACTAATAAGACCTGGAAGCATCAGCGCCCACATTGAGTCAAGCAAGCCTAAATTGCGAACGAGCATATACTCTGGAATAAGCCCGCCGCTGAAAAACATCGTAATGATAATAATGAACATGACCAGCTTGCGGCCCTTTAATTTCGTTTTGGCAAGCGGATAGGCCGCCGCAATCGTCATTACCATGCACATGATTGTAAATAATACCGTCAGTATAACGGTAAAACCGAGTGAACGAATCATCGATTGATCTGAAAACACCTTGCTGTAGGCATCCCAGTTCATTTCGACAGGAAGAAGGCTGACCTCACCTGACATGATGGAACGCGTCGAGCTTAACGAGATGGCGATTATATGAAGAAACGGAGCCAAGCATAGCAGCACGAATAATAAAATAGCGATCGTATTGACAATATCAAAGGATCGGCTGGCTTGTTGATCTTTCATGTCATATCGCTCCTTTCCAATCTGAATCAAAATAAAAGTTTATAAGCTCTTGTATTTTAAATAATGCTTTGGTCTGCCAGTTTTTTGGATAAGTAGTTGGCGCCTAAAACAAACACAAGTCCGACAACTGCCTGGAACAAGCCGACGACCGTAGCAAGCGTATATTGTCCAGATTCAATGCCGATACGGTAAACGAAGGTGCTGAGCACGTCCGAATAATCCCGTACAGCGGTATTACCAATAATATAAGGACGTTCAAATCCGATGGCGATCATATTGCCCACGTTAATAATGAGGAGGGTAACGATCGTCGGCTTTAAGGATGGCAGCGTAATGCTCCAAATTTTTCTCAATCTGCCCGCTCCATCGACGTCAGCTGCCTCGAACATCTCCCTGTTGATACCTGTCAGAGCCGCCAAATAAATGATCGTCCCCCAACCCGCGCTTTGCCAAACCCCAACGATCAAATAAGTAATCAGCCAATCGTTTTTGTCCGTTAGAAAAGGAATCGCTTCAAAGCCTAGCGAAGTTATGAAATTGTTAACCATACCGGATTGAGTACCAAACACTTGGTAGACGATCCCGCCGATAATAACCCACGAAATGAAATGCGGAATGTACAAAATCGTTTGTGAAATCTTTTTGAACCAAACCGTTTTGAGCTCATACAGCATAATTGCGAGAAACAATGGAGCTGGGAATGAGACAAGCAGGTCCAAGAAATTAAGCATAAGCGTATTGCGCAGCGTCTTGTAAAAGTCCGCCATTGCGAATACTTCCTTGAACGCATCAAACCCTATCCATTCAGAACCATTAATGCCTTGGAAAAAGTTGAAATCCTTAAATGCAATAATGATGCCATACATCGGTCCGTATTTAAAAACTAAGAAATAAGCAACCGGTAAAATAAGCAGCATATATAATTGCCAGTATCTGCGTAAATACACGCGCGTGTTCAATATAACCCACTCCTATCTGCTTACGATTAAACTCGGAGACGGGAATTTAGCATTCATCGTCCCCGAGCTGCTTAATGCAGGCGTTCTATTTATTTCATAGCCTCATAAGCTTTCGTGCGTTCATCCAAAATCGCTTGACCGCCGGCTGCCATATAATCTTTCATAATCGATTCAAATGTGCTTTCGAATTGCTCCGGCTTCACCATCGTTGTTTTTACGACAATTTCATTGAACTTGTCACGCAGCGCCGCACCATATTTGGCTTGGGCTTCAATCGGATGGTCGAACAAGACAGGCTTAATTGTATCGGATCTAGAAATCGTCAGTGCTTTGCGAGTTTCTTCCTGGAATTTCTCAGGCATGCCTTGAACATAGGCTTCAACGTTGCGCTCTGAATCTCCCAGCTGCTTTCCGTTGGAGATAATGGCCATGTCACCGCCATTGTATACGCGGTTTTTCACATCTGTAGCAGCCCCTTCATTTAATACCGGGATACCATCCTTGAGCGTGTAGTTTTCGCCTGCTACGCCGTTTTGAATGGTAAGCAGATTATCTCCCGAAGCCATCCAATCCAAGTACTTGATTGCTTCTACCGCGTTTTTGCTGCTTTTCGGAATCATGAGATACATCCCAACTGGCGCATATTCCGGCTTCGGATGCTTGCCCTCAGAATTGGTATACACATCAACGGAGGACAGCTTCGCGTCTGGAACGTTCGTTTGCAGCGTCGAGTACAAGCCATCTGGGTAGAATGGGTTCATATCATCTTCGCTGAAGAATCCAACCAAGCCCTTAGACGCATCCTCGTTCAACTTCTTCTTATCTTCATCAAGGCTAAAGTCTTTGCTCATTAGTCCTTCGTTATAGAGCTTGTTCATGAATTTCAAGCCGTCTTTGAAGCCAGGAAGCAGGATCGGAAAGTCATTAGAACCGAGCTGCTGGATTTGTGTGTAACGCTGTTCTTCAGTGACAGGTTGAATGAAGGACCACAGGAGCGGTTCATATTGTGCAGATGCCAGCGCCATTCCGAGCGGAATGACTTTGCCACCCGTCTGACCCGGATCTTTTTCTTTAAACGCTTTCAAAGTCGTGTAAAGCTCATCTGTCGTTTGCGGTACAGGCAGGCCTAGCTTGTCGAGCCAGTCTTGACGAACAAAAGATGAATATTTCCCCAAATGTGAGCGTTTCGCTGGCAATGCAAATTGCTGACCTTTATAATTTCCGTAAGCCAATGTTTCGTCACCAAGGAATTTTTTGAGGTTTGGACCGTGCTGATCGAGCAGTTCGCCAAGGTCTGTCAAACCGCCTTGCTGAGCGTAACGGTAAAAAGTACCCGAATCATATGTGAATACGATATCCGGAACATCGCTTCCGCTCGCCATTAGAACGTTAAGCTTCTGAATTTCCTCCGAACGTGGAATCGGAACAAATTGAACATCAATGTTATTTGGCGTGCCGAAGTTGTCCTGCACGTAATTCGTTAAATAGTTATTTGTAATAGTCAAACCAGAAGGAGTATTGCCCCGATCGAATACTTCCACCTTTAGTGTAACTTTCTTGCCGGAGGTCGCTTCGCCCCCCGCTGTTTTGTTACCCGTTTCATTGTTGCTACCGCATGCACCAAGAATCATCGTACCTGCAAGCGTAAGTGCTAGCAAAACGCTGGCTTTCTTTTTCCCCTTCACAACTCTCATCATTTGATTCAACCCCTCTTTCTTTTCCTTTATTTTGCTACCTGCACTCGATTTTTAACCGAGAGAATGAAGCACATTTGAACGCGCTTTCAATCGTCGTTTCCAAACCGTGTTTAGGAAGTGGCCTCAGTATGACACGGCTTGCAGCCCTCTTGCAATAAACCAGTTTCGGAGCGGCAAACCGTTCCGCTAAACCCTTGCCCCGCAAGGCTTTTGAGGATTAGAACAGATCATTTTCCCGTCATAAACTGTTTTCCACAAACGACGAAAAAGCCCGCCATAAAGCCGTTTCTGACGATAAACTATATTCCGGTAGACAAATAAAGCGGCAGTCCGAACATAACTCCTTGTTCGGACTGCCGCTTTAACAAGCAACGATTCAATTCGTATAAACATGTGTCTGATAGAACAATAACCCTATTGCTTCGAACACCCTAATTCAAAACAGAAGGGCGCATTTTGAGCTTTCGGAATTCACCCGGGGTCACACCGGTTATCCGTTTGAACACCCGTCCGAAGGTAATCGAATTGGCGTAGCCAACCTGAAGAGCAATACCTTGAACGGTCTCATCCGTATTTGCCAGCAGACGCTCGGCCTGCTGAATTCGAAGCTGCACAAGAAAATCGACAAACTTCATATCGTACTCCAGCTTGAACAGATAACTGGCATACTTTCCTGATATTTGGAAGCGGTCGCTCAAATGATTGAGAGAGAGGTCTGGATCGGCAAAGTTTTCCTGAATGTAGGCTTTCATATCCGTTATCATCGTTTTGTAGCTTTTCGTCTCGCTCATCGCCACATAGGCATCGAATAGATCAGCCAAATATTCTAGCAGCTGTTCCTTCATTTCTGCCAAAGTCGAGGCTGTCTTTAGCTTGGCAAGCAGTACAGATGAGCGATCGCCTTCCAGAAATTCATTCAGTGATTCCGACAAATCCTTCAGCTCACGGCTAAGCATTTGCATAAATATTTGCATGAGCGAATGAATATCTTCATCCTTGAGCGTATCCGTGTAGAGGCGCTTGAATAATTGCTCAAACGTATTGCGCCAGCTTTCATTCGTCTGCCTAAATTCCTGCACACAATCGGTACACATTTGGATGTAATGAAACGTACCGTACTGTTTGCCCTGCGGAATATCACCGCTGAACGTTACCGCCTCGCGTCCGATGCAGAGCTGGTATTCCATACCGGAAAGGGCATCACGGTAAGATTGTCCAATCTGGCTCCATTCATTTACGATCGTACCAATCCCAATCGATAGCATAAAACGCAAATGCTCCCCTACCCATTGCTGTGCAACGATTGCAGAAGTTCGAAGCTGATCCAGCATAGGGGAATCGTCATCCGAAACGGCAAACATAAAGGCGATGATATCCGGCGCCAGCCATTCTCCCCAGCCCTGCAAGCCTTCGTTGTGGGCCAACTCTTGCATGACATTGCCGAGCGCAAATTTCAGAACATTTTGCTCGTTAAGCGTGTTTTCAGACTGGAAATCATCATAACGGTTTAGCTTCACAACCATTACGGCATACCTTCCGGCGCTCGGCAGCAAATCCAGCTTTCGCATCCGCTCATTAGATAGCCCATTTTGCTCCCCGCTAATAAGCTCATTAAAAAGCTGCCTGCGCTGAAGCATCATGCTTTCACGCTGCTTCTGTTCGTGATCCAACGACTGCACGATTAAATTTTCTAGCGCACGGTCAATCATCGTCAGATCATCTGTCAAAACCGCTCCCCCGTCGCCGCTCCGCAATTGCAGTGCCTGTATTCGATTCATCATTAACCGGATCGGCTTGTAGTTTCGGCGGGTTACCCAAATGATATAAATAATTGCCGCCACGAATGTCAGAATAGCCATAATGACCCATGCATAGGATACGACCGATACCCAGCCGAGCAAATGTCCGTCCTGAATCCCACTCTCGAAAGTCCAGCCAAGGGAATCCGAAGTGACTGTCGTCAGAACGCTGCCACCTCCTGATTCATCTGAGCCATTGTTGACGGGATAAATAAGCTTATTAGCTTCATCGGTAATTCGCATGAATGATACCTGGTGACTTGTCATACTGCCGATCATTTGTTCAACTGCATACAAATCGACATTAATGACCAGTATGCCTTCTTTTCCGAACGGGAACGGCGTCCGCTTATGCATCGTAATGACCCTGACGGGCTTAAGTCGGTCGTATTCCCGATACTCCCGGCTTGCCGACCATCCTTGGTAATCAAGATTTTTTTTCGCTTGCTGAATAAAATCACGGTCGCCAAAATCCGGCAGCTCGGTCTGCCCGCTCGCTGTCAGCACCATATCGTCGGATTCCCTATAAAGATAGGCTGATTCGATAAAGTCGTTTTCCTCTACAAGCGAACGCAAACTATGAACGACGCTGTATCTGTCGCTCGTTTCGGAGGAACCGTTTAAAAATGTAGTGTAGCTTTTATTTTTGACGGCTTCGTTCATCGCGTTAAACTCTGCTCCACGTATAGCGCGTTCGACGCTATCCACCACATAGCCGGTGGTGATGTTGTCTGCCTTAGCAGTCTCGGACCGTGATATCTCATTAAGTGCAATGAACGATAAAAAAATAATCATTGACACGGTAAGCACCAAAATTGGAAAATAAGACACAAGCAACCGGAAGTACCAGTTGTTTAGCTTAAGCATGTTAAACCCCCTGCAATAACATTTATTTTTGTAAGCGTTACCATTTTGACGCAATTAGAACAAGTTAAGCGGTATACTTTGTTAGTCTATTGTAGCACAGCCCCTCTAGAATCGAAACACTTCATGACAGCCAAAATAGTGGTTATCAATATTTCAACACCGTTCCTATTTAGCTGCGGTTCACTCATTTTATTATTCCTTCCAAGTATTAAAAATATAAAAGCACAGGCCGGCTGCCTGTGCTATCAGCATATCGTTAAGTAATATTGTGCAAAGCTAGAACAGCAGCCTGTTTGTCGCGTAAAAACAATACCTGCTTGCCGTTATTGCATTCATAAATAAAGTCTTTTAAGCTCTTGCTGTCATAGGTATCAAAATCGCCAACGATGGCCAGCTTCACCTTATAATTTACATATTTCTGCAATATCTCGCCTGCAAGCCTGGTTTTAAGCTCAAAGAAATCTTCCGTTATGTTGGCTTTATACAGCATAATTTTATGGCATTCGTGATGGTAATTAACAGACGCCATTACATCAAGCGCATCTTGAACATCGCGAATAAGCAGATCCGGGCTTTCTATAACCGCAACTTTGGAACTGCCTTGTTGATCGATGGTTATGTTCATTTTTCACTCGCCTCCCATAAGTAGTGTAACACCACATTCCATCCGAAAAAAGATAAACCTATAAGCTTGACCTTTACACTCCTATTGCTGGCTTTTGGCATCGTTTGTTTTCTTGTATAATGATAATCAACCGGATGACTGAGAAAACATTCTTTTACAGAGGGAGGATATATATGCTCAACTCATCGCCATCCATAGATCGAAGAGTCCACAAATCGAAAGCAGCACTAAAGCAGGCCCTGCTCGAAAACATGCTGTTTAAATCGTTTGATGATATTTCCATCACAGATATTGTGAAAACTGCCGATTTGAATCGCGGCACCTTTTATAAACATTATGCGATTAAAGAAGAGCTGCTTGATGATATTTTGGCCGATGTGATGGCGGATTTAATCCAGTCCTACCGTACCCCCTACCTTCATTATCAAAATTTCAATATACAGAGCTTGAATGCTTCGGCGATTAAAATTTTTGATCATGTATTTGCTAATGCTACTGTTTATACATTAGTCGTGACAACGAGTATATTGGTGAATTTCCGCAACACCGTTTATGAAACGCTCAAACGGCTGTATTTGGACGATGTCACCGAAATATCTCCAAACCCGAAAATCGATAAAGAGCTGCTTGCCTGTTATCAAGCTAATGCTGTCTTCGGCCTCATTACCGAATGGGTGCAAAGCAATTTTAAATATAGCTCTTCCTATATGGCAGAGCAGTTGTTAGAATTTACGCGATTAAACCGCGCTGATGAAGTTTACCGTTCGAATCTTAGCCAAGCATGAAGCCTGCCTTATACACCTACACAATCACCGCGTTTCTGTACGTAGAGCTAGTATAAATCATACAAAAAAGGTACAACCTTCTCATTTTTCATGAGTGGTTGTACCTTTCCTAAACTAAAAAGGACTTTTTCAGTGGCTAAGCTATCCCCTGAAGCTCTTTCAGCCATCTGACTTATTAATTGCTGATCCAGCCGCCGTCGACAGGCAGCTCAACACCTGTTACGAATTTGGATTCGTCCGAAGCCAAATACAAGTAAGCATAGGCAATATCCAGGGATTCGCCGGCATGCGGATGCAATGGCGCCAGGCTTTTGTAATGCTCTCCCATTTCAACCTGCGATTTAATGCCCGCTTTCTCAACCATGCCCGTAAACACCGCTCCCGGATGAACGGAATTGACACGAATATTATCTTTGGCAAACCATTGTGCCGCATGCTTGGTAAGTGAGCGTACCGCACCTTTTGATGCGCTGTATGCCGCTCCCTGTGCATCCGCAATGCCGCCAATAATTGCTGCAATGGATGACGTATTCACAATTGAGCCTCGTCCATTTTTTTGCATATGCGGAATGACTGCCTTCATGCCAAGCCATACGCCTGAAGTGTTAATGGACATCACTTTATCCCAATCCGCCAGCTCCGCTTCCAAAATGCCCTTAGCGATATGAATGCCTGCATTGTTTACGAGAATATCGATTTTTCCGTATTTGGCAATCGTAGCTTCCACAACCGCATTCCATGATTCTGGACTGGAAACATCCAGCTTCAATGCAATGGCATCTCCACCATTTTCAACAATTTCGCTCACCTTAGTCTGCAGCACATCCTCGACTACATCCGTTACGACGACCTTTGCACCTTCTTTGGCAAATAATTGCGCTCCAGCAAGCCCCATGCCGCTGGCGGCCCCTGTAATAATGGCTATCTTACCTGTCAATCTACCCATTCTAATCATCCTTTCTATCTGACCACTCTAGTATAAGGAGGATTTAGAGCGTTCTCAATCGGCAAATGAAAGCGCTTTTGTACGTTTAGCAACGGTTTAAAATCGTTTTGTATACTATTATTTTTTAACGAACAAATGAGGGTCAAAGTGTTGATTTTCAAAAAATAGCTGCCTGATTTTTGTCAAAGCGAAGGCAACAAAAAAAGCGCCCGGATTTCCGGACGCCTCTTATTTATGGTTTACCCTATTCGATTGGTAGCCATTTAAACGGTATTTAGTCTCACAGGTTTCAGTAAGAAGCCTGCTTGACTGGGCCCTGTTCGCTGCCCAGATCAAGCGTCCGTGCAGTAGATGAATGAATTTCGTTTATAAGCTCTGGGTTATTCAATAGCTGCACGCCATATGAAGGAATCATTTCTTTAATTTTCGGTTCCCATTCCTTCATATGCTGCGGGAAGCATCTCCCCATCAGCTCAAGCATAACGGAAACAGCGGTTGAAGCACCCGGAGATGCGCCAAGCAAGGCAGCGATAGAGCCATCAGCAGCGTTAATGACTTCCGTACCAAATTGAAGCGTTCCTTTGCCAGCAGCAGTGTCTTTAATGACCTGCACACGCTGGCCAGCTATTACTAGCTCCCAATCCTCGCTTTTGGCATTCGGGACAAATTGGCGTAAAGCCTCCATGCGCTGTTCTTTCGATTGCATAACTTCCTTGATCAAATATTGGGTCAATGACATATTTTTCACGCCTGCCGCCATCATGGTGACCAAATTATCCGTTTTTACAGAAGCTAGCAAATCCATCATCGAGCCGTTTTTCAAAAACTTTGGCGAGAAGCCGGCAAACGGTCCAAAAAATAACGATTCCTTCTTATCGATAAATCTAGTATCAAGATGCGGAACCGACATCGGTGGAGCCCCAACTGGAGCTTGACCGTATACTTTTGCATGATGCTGCGCGACAATCTCTGGTTTTTTACACACCATAAATATGCCGCTTACCGGAAATCCTCCAATGCCTCTTCCTTCAGGAATACCGGATTTTTGCAGCAAATGCAGGCTGCCGCCCCCGCCGCCGATAAAGACAAATTTCGCAGTCCGGCGCTCAACAGAGCCATTATCTACATTGCGTACTTTCAATTCCCACGAGCCGTCGCTGGCACGTTTAATATCATCCACATTATGCTTGTATTTGATATCGACATTTTTACTCTTCAAGTGGGTAAACAACATGCGCGTTAAAGCGCCAAAGTTAACATCCGTACCCGATTCAATTCTTGTAGCCGCAATAGGCCCATTCAATGTCCGGTCCTTCATAATAAGCGGAATCCATTCCTGCAGCTTCCCTGGATCTTCGGAATATTCCATGCCTTGAAACAGAGGATTGTTAGACAACGCTTCAAAACGTTTCTTCAAAAACGTTACATCTTTATCCCCTAGTACTAAGCTCATATGAGGCAAAGGCGTAATGAAGTCCCGCGGATTTCGGATTAATTGGTTGTCCACAAGATAAGACCAGAATTGCTTGGAAACCTGATACTCCTCATTAACTTTTATCGCTTTGCTAATGTCTACGGAGCCGTCTGGTTTCTCCACGGTGTAGTTAAGCTCGCACAAGGAAGAATGCCCCGTTCCTGCATTGTTCCATTCGTTAGAGCTTTCTTCTCCTGCGCTTGCAAGGCGCTCAATTACTGTAATTTCCCAGTCCGGTACTAGTTCTTTCAGCAGTGACCCCAAAGTCGCACTCATGATACCGGCACCAATTAAGATAACGTCTGTTTTGGTTTGTCTGTTGCTCATTTCTACCGTCCTTACACACTAATATTTGAAGAAAAAATGTAGGTTCTCCAGTTGATCACAATTATTAAAGTATTAAGATATTTACTATTATAAAGCCTTTACATAGCATTCACAACAAAAGGTAACATGTAACTGAACGTTTGAACATTACTATTATCATATCACAAAAATCACTCACTGTTAGTACTGATTTTGAACATAGCTGTAACGTTGCAAAATACAACCGTTACAGCCCCTCTCCTGCCATTTCAGCCTTCTATAAACTGCAATGTTCGTCTGCATTGATAATCAGCGAGGCCTTTGGCAAATGATTGATCCGGAAATCCTCGATGAAGCAGCTTCAAGCCACCTGAGGTTAAAGCGATATGATGATGGAATTGATAAAATAACATTCGGTTATGGTCAAGAGTATCCTTTTTCAAATAGCGGTAAAAATCCCTGAAACGCAATTCTAAAAAGCTATGCTCATGTTCAATATCATAAAATCCAGCTCCTTCGATATCGATGAGATAGGGCTCTAATTGGTCAGTAACCAAGATATGATCGGGACCGAGCTCCCCATGTATAAATCCATAGCGATTTCTAGGCTCGATGCGGGATTCAAGCTCATGCAATTTTTCGAGCAGCCTGCTTTGGTTTACTCTGATGCTTTCAATATGATTGACCGCATAGGATAACTGCTCTTGCGCATTTTCCAATTGCAATAAATGACAGCTCCCCAGATGCTCTCCGACTTGACTAGGCTTTCCGTAGCTCTGTCTTTCGTTGGCGTGCATGCAAGTAAGCATATCTCCGATCCGCTCAAATAATTGGTCTTGAACTTTTGTATCGGAGTGTTGGAAATATTGTTCCGCCTTATGTCCGTTTACATACTCCACGAGGGCGTAATCAAATTGGTAGCGGCTTCTTTCCGTATTTAGATTATAAAGAGCAGGGGTCTGAATACCATGTTCTCTTAAAAATCGATTATTCATTTCAAATAAATGACCGCCATAGGATTGATCAGCTATAGAAGCGCTTGCTATTTCCTCTAGAAAAAAATTCATACTAAGATCCCATACATATAAGACGCAGGAAAAGTGATTAGTGCAGTCTATTTTGTAAACCACTTTTTGTGCACCACCATGCATTGTGGATACATTTGCAACTACATAATCGGTGCCAAAAACCGTCCCCACATACTCCTGTAAATCATCAAGCTTGAGATGGCAAAATAAAGCCACGGATCAACACTCCATTCTTCTTTTTTTGCCGGCACCTCAAATTTATTACAAATTTCACCAAAAGTATAGACTGTTTCTTTACGTTCTGTTATGATGTTGAATAAGTTCTCGAAAAAAATAGCCATACATAAATAAGTAACCGCCAATAACGGTCCCATAAGAGGAGCCGCCAAGGCGGTTACTTTTTTTAAATATAGGAAGGTATATGATTTCGCCATACTTTCTCTATATTTCTCGGACTGAAATGCCGCGCGCCGCCAGAGGGCGGCGAAAGCCGTTTCACCTTCACCCAAAATACAAAGACTAGCGGTTCATCCAACCGCCATCTACACAGAGGACGTGGCCATTCATATAATTCGATGCAGCGGAGGCAAGGAAAATCGCCGGCCCCATCATGTCTTCGGATTCGCCCCAACGCGCTGCTGGAATACGGTCGAGAATTTGCTTGCTGCGAACCGGGTCCTCGCGAAGCGCCTCGGTGTTGTCTGTGCTCATGTAGCCTGGAGCAATCGCGTTCACCTGCACATTTTTCGAAGCCCACTCATTGCCAAGCGCCTTCGTCAGACCAGCAACCGCATGCTTGCTCGCGGTGTAACCCGGCACATTAATGCCGCCCTGGAACGAAAGCATCGACGCAATGTTGATGATTTTGCCTGAGCCCTGCTCAATCATATGGCGTCCAGCCAGCTGGCTGAGCACATAGACCGAATTCAGATTGACGTCAAGCACCGCCTGCCAATCCTCAAAGCTGTGATCAGCAGCAGGCGTACGGCGAATAATACCCGCATTATTGACCAAAATATCCAAACGGCCAAGTCCTGCCAGCGTCTGATCGATAATGCCCGGCAGCAGGCTGCGATCAGATACATCAGCTTGAATCGATACCGTTTTGCGGCCAAGCGCCTGAATTTCCTTCTCTACCTCTGCAGGAGGCGTGCTGTTCGTAACCAGCGCAATATCTGCTCCCGCTCTCGCCAAGCCTACAGCAATTGCCGCGCCCAGACCACGTCCGGCACCTGTCACAATCGCTGTTTTTCCTGTCAAATCGAAAAAGCTCATCTCTGCACCATCCTTCTTTTCTACCTGTAAAAATCAGGATCTTTCAATGCGCACACCGTGCTGCTCGTATTTGGCAGCGACAGCCGGATCTATGTGCGAATCGGTAATGATCGTATGGACATCCTTCAATTCGGCAAACGTAAGAAGCGCACCCTTGTCGAACTTGCTGTGGTCAGCTACGCAATAGATTTCGCGCGAGCATTCCATATATACCTGCTTGAGCTTGGCAAGCTCCTCGGTGAAAATCGTCAGCCCGTACTCCAGATGAATGCCCGTCGTCGATAAAAACAGCTTATGAACATTCAGCCGCTTGACCCACTCCTGCCAGTCCGTACCAATGAGCAGATTTTGAAAACGATAGCCGCCGGGAATGACGAGGCGGATCTGCTCCTTTGCCGTCAGCTCGCGAATAATAAGCAGATCATTCGTGAGCACGGTCAGCGGCATGTTTTTGAGCCGCCGCGCGATTTCAAGCGTCGTGCTGCCTGCATCCAGCGCAATAATGTCATTTTCAGCAATATGGGTTAACGCCTGCTCGGCAATTGCCGCCTTCTCCTGCTGATGCTTGCTGTTAGGATATTGCAAAGGGAGCAAGCTCTCATCATCTGGAGGAAGCACCGCTCCGCCATGCATGCGCTTCAGCAGCCCCTTCTCCTCCAGCTTCTCCAAATCCTCGCGTACCGTCTTTTCCGTCACCTTGAAACGCTCGCTCAGCTCGGATACTTTGACACTGCCCTTCTCCTCCAGCTGAATAATAATTTGTCGATGACGTTCAGCGGCAAGCATGTTACTTAAGCTCTTCCATTTTCACAGCGTCCATATCCGTAAACGTGTAGTTCTCGCCCGCCATCGACCAGCAGAATGTATAGTTGCTCGTACCAACGCCCGAGTGAATCGACCATGGCGGCGAAATAATCGCCTGTTCATTGGCAACGACCAGATGTCTCGTCTCCGAAGGCTCGCCCATCATGTGGAATACGCGTGCATCCTGATTCACATCGAAGTAGAGGTAAGCTTCCATACGACGGTCATGTACGTGTGAAGGCATTGTGTTCCAAACGCTGCCTGTTTTGAGGCTCGTTACGCCCAGCATTAATTGACAGCTTTGAATGCCATCGCCATGGATATACTTGTACAATACGCGCTCGTTGGACGTTTCCAGGGAACCAAGGTGAGTAGGGTTCGCTTCTTCCATCGTCATTTTGCGAGTCGGATATTCTGCATGCGCCAGCGCTGAACAGAAGTACAGCTTCGCTGGATTGGCTTTGTCCTTGCTTGCCAGTTGAACGTCGCGCTTGCCTTTACCTACATATAAAACGTCAAGACGGCTCAGCTCGTAAGACTCGCCATCAACAGTAATAACAGCATCTCCGCCAATGTTCAGGAAGCCAATTTCGCGGCGCTCCAGAAAATATTCGGTTTTCAGCGTATCTCCCGCTTCCAGTGCCAGCTTCTCGTTCACCGGGAACGCGCCGCCAACAACCATGCGGTCATAGTGCGTGTAAACAGAAGTAAGGCGATCCTGCTCAAACAGGCTTTCGATCAAAAATTCCTGACGAAGACGCTCCGTCGTATATTGCTTTACATCCGTTGGGTTAGTTGTGTGGCGAATTTCCATATTAATAGTTCCTCCTCAAGGATAATAAAATGAAATAATCAGGCGCACCTGAATAGGTTTGAAAATGTTCGTTTTAATAATAACACACCTTTTCAAACTTAAACAATACCCTTACAGCATTCTTTGCAAAAAACCACTGATGTGCCGCAACCATACTATTCAAAAATGCCATTTTTATGTTAGGGTATATATCATCAAAGATCGCCACTTAGGAGCGGAGCGAGCTAAATGCATTCTTTATTTCGCAATGAAAAAATACAAATGGTCGGCATCGCGCTCGCAACAGCCATCGGGGCCGAATTCAGAATCACTCCGTTTAGCGGGGATTTTTACCGCATTGGGCTCGGCGTCAGCATCTTTTTATTTTTTCTGCTGCAATTTCGCCATCTTTCGTTTGTAAAAACGGGGTTTCTAGCCGGTATTGCCGCGGTCATCTTCCAATCCGTGGAGTGGCTGATCTACACGAATTCCACTTCTCTATTAGCTGGCCTGCAAAATAATGCTCCCGCCGCCCTATACTATACCTTCTTCGCCTGGTGTCTCGGCAAGCTGCTGGGACGCTCCAAGGAAATTCAGCCGCTGGCGCTGGGCGCACTCGTCACACTTGTGGACTTCTCCTCCAATTTACTGGAGCTTCTGTTTCGAAATCTATTTCTCGGCACAGCGCCCTATCACTTCAATGAACTGGCCCTGCTGCTCATGACAGCCGTTATTCGCAGCTACTTTGTGATCGGGCTGTACAACAGCATAGCCATCCAGCAATTCAAAATGCTCCATGCCGAGCAAGAGAAGCGCATGGAGCAAATGCTGAATGTCGGTTCCAGTCTGTATGGGGAAGCGTTCTACTTGCGGAAATCGATGGATAATATTGAAGGCATTACGGCCAGCAGCTTCGAGCTGTACGACAAGCTGCGGCAGGAGCAGTCTCTGCTCGCCAAGCAGGCGCTCGTCGTCACCCAGCAAATTCATGAGGTTAAAAAAGATACACAGCGTATTCTCGCTGGGCTGCTAAAGCTGTTCAATAATGAGACACTTACCCAGATGAGCCTCGTAGAGGTCGTCCATTATGTGAGGAAAGGCAATATGGAGTATAGCGAAATGCTGGGGAAAAAGATTGTTTTCAAGCAGCAGGTAGCGCTTGATCTGATTACGCCTCATTATATAGCCCTGCTCACTATATTGAACAATTTGGTGGCAAATGCCGTAGAAGCGATTGAAAGCAGCGGTTCCATTGACATTGAAATCAGCCAGCATGGCGGCAAGCTGATCTTTATCGTTGCCGATTCTGGCAAAGGCATACCGCCAGAGGAAGTGGAGCTTGTATTTGAGCCAGGCTTCACCACCAAATTTGATCAGACGGGAATCGCAGCAACCGGGATCGGATTGTCCCATGTGCGTGATATTATTTCTTCATTCGAGGGCTCGATTCGCGCAGAGCAGCTGGATGCTGGGCCGGGCACCGCTTTTATCGTCGAGCTGTCGCTTGCTGCGTTAAACCATCCTAATACAACGCCAAACTTGAAGGAGGTACTCCATGTCCATTAGCTTCGTAATCGTAGATGATGATGCCGTCAGCAGACGTATGCTGCACAATATAATTGAACAATCTGGTTTAGGCGAAGTATTGGGAACAGCTGGAGGAGGAGTTGAGGCTGTGATGCTGATCGATGAGCTGAAGCCGGATGTTGTATTGATCGACATGCTCATGCCCGATCAGGACGGCATTACGACGATCGACCAGCTCCGGGCCATCCGCTACGCCGGCAAGTTTATTATGATCTCGCAAATAGATAACAAAGATATGGTTGGAAAAGCTTATCGCAGCGGCATTGAATTTTTTATCCATAAGCCCATCAATCGCGTTGAAGTGCAAGCTGTTCTACATAAGATGAATGAAAGCTGGAAATATGAGCGTTATGTAACGGAAATGAAGCAGTCGCTCGCCAAGCTTGATATTGTCGAGCGTCCGCCAGCCGTGCAGGAGCGCAGCATCCGCGAAGCTGCCCGCCACATTTTAATGGATATGGGCATTATTAGTGAAGCTGGAAGCCGCGATATGATCGCCGCCGTCGAGCATTTGGCCGCGCAGCCGCAGCCCGCTGCTTTCCCGCCATTAAAGGGATTGTATGAAGCCGTTGCTCGTACCAGCAAGCAAAGCCAGAGTGACATAGACAAGGAAAGCAAAGCGATTGAGCAGCGGATGCGCCGCGCCGTCTTGGCTGCACTAACGAATATTGCCTCCATCGGGCTGACGGATTACAGCAATCCGAAGTTCGAGCATTATGCCCCGCTTTATTTTGATTTTAAGGATGTCCGGCTCAAGATGAAGATGATGGACGAGGACACCGCGCCCGATAAGGGCAAGGTCAATATCAAAAAGTTTCTACAAGTGTTCTTTATGGAAGCAATGGAAAAAATGAAACAAGCGTAAACGGCTGTCGCCGTCCTCTGGCGGCTAAGCTAACGTTTCGCGGAGAAATAGAGAGAATGGATCCATACATCATATCCTTTCCTCTATTTCAAGCGTAAACGGTCAGGCTACTCCTTTTTTATCCAGAAAGAATAGGGAAAGCCGATAAGAAACAATTAGCAGTAAACAGCCCACCGCTAGAAGGACTGCACTCACTGCAGCCGGAAAGCTTAGCGAATCCGAGCTGCTGGACACACCTCCCAAAGCCATAAGAAAAGTCACAGGAAGGGCAACCGCAACCAAGCCAACTATCCGACTTGCACTAAAACCAAACCGGTAATAGATCGGATAATAAAGCGAAGCATAAACAGCAATAATGAAAAAAATGATTGGAATAAAGGAAGCCGCATACACCATTTCCCTTCCTACTATTGTTATATTGATGGCGTATACGGAAGCACTCGCGACAATCCCTATGAGTGCAAATAAAAGGACGGCTGCATATTTCGCCTGCACGATCGATTTACTGCTGACAGGCAGGCTGGCAATGACGATCATGCTTTTATTTTTGGCATCCAAGGAAGCGGAAAAGGTCATGAGCATAATAGCAGAAAGCGCAGCTACCAAAATGAAGGAAGCTTGGTTATACATTATGAAGCCGAATAAATACAAATAAAGCAGCACATACAAAAAGTAATAGCGCAAAATAAACAAATCCTTACGTAACAGCAGCAGCATAGCCCTTCTCCCCCTTTGCGGTAAAATACATAATATCCTCCAGTGTAGGCCGGCTAAGCTGCGCGCTTGTTCCCACTATGGCAGCTATTGCCTGCCCCTTGTCTGTCAGTCCCTCAAATCCGACCAACGATTCCCGAATGCCGATAATAGAGGCTTTGACATTCGGAGCCTCAAGCAAGCTTGATGGTCCTTTCACCAGCACATACCGCTCCTGAATTTGCTCCTTCGACTCGTTAAAGACCAGCCTGCCGCGATGTAGAAAAGCTATATAATCCGCAATCCTGTCCAGATCGGTCGTAATATGGGTCGAAAATAAGATCGATTTCCGCTCATCCAGCATGATTTCGGCCAGTAAATCCAGCAGCTCGCGCCTGAAAACCGGATCAAGCCCCGCTGTCGGCTCATCCATAATGAGCAGATCCGCCTGATGGGATAGCGCAAAGGCTAGAGCCAGCTTCATTTTCATCCCCTTGGATAGACTTCTTATTTTCATTTTGGAAGACAGCTCAAAGCGCTCGAGCAACCGGGAAAAAGCATGATCGTCCCATTTTTTATAAAACGGGGCAAGAATATTTTTCATCGACTGGATCGATAAATGCTCATAATAATGGCACTCATCGGATACGAAGCCGATTCGCTGCTTAATTTCCGCCTCCTTCAAGCTTTGGGACTGTCCAAAAATCGTGATTTCCCCCTTATCCGGCCGGGTAATGCCCATAATCATTTTAATTAATGTCGTTTTGCCTGCCCCATTCGGGCCAATCAGCCCGGTTATGTACCCCTGCTTGAACGTGAAGGACAGGGGCTCGATGCCGAACATTTTATACTGCTTGGATACTTCGGTCAGTTTAATGATGTCACTCATGTGTCAAAATCTCCTTCCTCATATAGCAGCTGCATATGCTGCTGAATTTCACTCAGGCTAAGGCGTAACGCCTTCCCCTCCTTAATGACCGCCAGCATTTGCTGCTCCAGCCGCTTCATTCGCTGCTCTCTAACAAAATCGGCGTTTATGCCGGCTACGAATGATCCCTTGCCAACGACAGAGTCAATAAGCCCTTCCTTCTCCAATTCCTCATAAGCCCGCTTCGTCGTAATAACGCTGATCTGCAAATCCTTAGCCAGCTGCCTAATGGAGGGCAACGGTTGTCCTGGGCCAAGTGTCCCGCTTAAAATCAGACTGCGAATTTGCTGGGTAATTTGTACATAGATCGGATCATTCGAAGCGTTGGATAAAATAATGTTCATTTCCATCACCATGCTTAGCTGTTTAATGTATATATAGTATATATACACTATGCGATCCGTATATGTCAATAACGCTTGGCTATACAAAGCTTCGAGCATATTATGCGTCTTTTTCTATTTTGGCGAATAGCTGCTCCCACTTGCGTAACCTTATCTAACAGAGTTTATGGCGAAATGGTAAATGTAAAGCGCTTACAAATTTCTCCGACATTATTTTCTGTCGGATTTTATTATTTTTTATAGTCGGATCTTTAAAATAGGTGGCAGAAGGTCAATAAGTCTAACATTAATGGAAATGGGGTTTTCATTTATGAAGAAAATCGGAACATTTTTAATTACCGGCCTGCTTGCTCTTTCCCTTAGCGCATGCGGCAGCAGCAACGAAAAAACACCATCCGCTTCGGACGGCACGGGTTCTTCAAATGAGGTTGTGACGTACACCATTGGAACAGATGCTACATTCCCTCCTTTCGAATACCAGCAGGATGGCAAATATGTCGGCATCGACATCGATATCATCCATGCCATTGGCGAGCTGGAAGGCTTTAAGGTTGATTTGAAGCCTATGAATTTTAAAGGCATTATCCCGGCGATTTCTGCCAAACAGCTCGACGCTGCCATTGCCGGCATCAGTATTACAGATGAGCGCAAGCAGGTCGTGAACCTGTCCGATACGTATTTCGAAGCGGGTTTGTCGCTGGTTGTACGTTCGGATAATGACACGATTACGAAGCCAGAGGATTTGAAAGGCAAAGTCATTGCGATTAAAAAAGGGACGGCCGGCTCTAAAAAAGCCGAGGAATTAGCGAAGCAATACAACATTACCCTCAATTATTTTGACGATAGTCCCGCGATGTTCCAAGAGGTTGTGAACAAAAATGCCGACGCTACCATTGAAGATTATCCCGTTATCTCTTATAAGCTGGCGGTTGATCCGAACGCCAATTTGAAAATCGTTGGCGAAAGGCTGACAGGCGACCATTATGGCATCGCAGTGAGCAAAGACAACGAAGAACTGCTGCAAAAAATCAATGACGGCATTAAGAAGCTGAAGGAAAGCGGCAAATACGATGAAATCATTAACAAATATATAGGAACGTCTGCAAAATAAAGACGAAGATATCCTGTGAAATGAAGGAGCTGTGAATTTCATGATGTCCTCGTGGCAAGTTATTGTGGATGCGATGCCTTTGCTGCTGCAAGGGCTATGGATAACGGTCAAAATTGTTGTCATCTCGCTGCTGATTGCATTCGTAATCGGATTAATTACGGGATTGATGAATTCATCATCAAGTAAAATTTTAAAGTTTATTGCAACACTTTACATCGATATTATTCGCGGTACACCGCTGCTCGTCCAAGTGTTTTTCATTTATTTCGCCTTGCCGGCCTTTCTCGACATCCGCATACCTGCGGAGACAGCGGGGATCATCGCAATCAGCGCCAATGCCGGTGCTTATATTGCGGAAATTTTCCGCGCCGGCATTACGTCGATTGATAAAGGGCAGCGGGAAGCCGCCCGCTCCCTCGGCCTCAGCCAGGTGCAGACGATGCGCCTCGTCATTTTGCCGCAGGCGTTCCGCCGCATGATTCCCGCTTTCGTCAATCAGTGTACGATCAGCATCAAGGATACGTCGTTATTGTCCGTAATCGGGATTAGGGAGCTGACCCAGAGCGGTGAAATTATCATCTCTACCAACTACCGCGCTTTTGAAATATGGGGAACGGTCGGCGTCTTGTATTTCATCATTATTTACGGTATTTCACGCCTGTCCCGTGTGCTTGAAAGGAGGCTGAGCCTGAAATGATTATGGTAGAAGGTTTGCAGAAAAAGTTTGGCGACAACGAGGTGCTGCGGGATATATCCACCACGATTACCGAGAAGGAAGTCGTCTGCATTATCGGCCCTTCCGGTTCTGGCAAAAGCACCTTCCTGCGCTGTCTTAATTTGCTGGAGGAAGTGACATCCGGCGTTGTAACCATCGGCGACGTAACCGTCACGGCTCCTAAAACGAATATTGACAAGCTGCGGCAAAATGTCGGCATGGTGTTCCAGCAGTTTAATTTATTTCCTCATTTGACGGTGCTGGAGAACATTATGCTGGCGCCTAAGCATATTAAGAAGGTGAGCAAGGAGACGAATGAAAAGCAGGCTTTAGCGCTGCTGGATAAAGTCGGTCTTGCCGCCAAAAAGGATGAATACCCCGCCCGCTTGTCCGGCGGACAGCAGCAGCGTGTCGCTATCGCTCGTGCGCTGGCGATGAACCCGCGGGTCATGCTGTTCGACGAGCCAACGTCGGCACTTGATCCGGAAATGGTCGGCGAGGTGCTTCAGGTCATGAAGGCTTTGGCTCATGAAGGCATTACGATGGTTGTCGTAACGCATGAGATGGGCTTCGCCCGCGAAGTCGCTGACCGTGTTATTTTCATGGATGGCGGTTATATTGTGGAGCAGGGTCCGCCCGCTGCTATTTTCGATACGCCCCAGCATGAGCGTACGCAAGCTTTTCTGAGCAAGGTGCTGTAAGAAAAGTAATTTTCACAAAACAACGATGGTTAATGAAAAAGAAGCTTTCACTCCCCTTATACATGTGGAGTGAAAGCTTCTTTAAGCTATTTTGCTGTAGTCTGCTTGCCAGAGTTATCTTGTTATACAACATATTGAACGGTTCTGCCCTCGACATCCGAATATTCAATGACAGACTTATTTGTATGAAGATTTATAAACAAACTGCAGGACCAATCCTCTTTTTTCCATGCCAATCTAATTTCATCCTTAGATGAATCCAACACTGTAAATTTTCCATTAAAAGCTTCATAGTCATTTCTGAACCTGATTAACTTTAAAAGTCTCTGCACGACTTCTTTTTTTAGCGACTGCTCAATTTCCTCCAGGCTAAAATTGTGGCGGTTAATTTCACGGCCTTCTCCGCTTTTCGTTACACCTTCAAGGTCATTTTCTCCTGCAAGTAGACCAACATAATAAACCTGAGGCACTCCTGGTGCAAAAAATTGAATGGCTCTGGCTGCCAAGTAGGCATCGTCATCCCCATTCAGAACAGAGTAAAAACTGCATCTAATTTGATGAACATCAAAGCCATCGTCAGCCTTATGCTCGTCCGATAAAATAAGGCTGAGGTTGGAGCCTCTTTCTAAGCAAACATCCACTAACTTCCTTGCCTCTTGCGTATCGATGAGGTCATCCATATCTGGTTTAACGGGTATTCCATCATGACAGTCCAGCATAGTAAACTGCTTCTCAGGCCGGGTTCTAAGATAATGACAAAGATCATCACTGGACTTATTGATCAGAGCCTCAAGCACTCTGTATGGCAGTATAAAATCATAGATCCAGTAGCCGCGCTCTGCCAGCTTGTATTGGGTCGTATAATGAGCGTGTACCTCGGGAAGCAAATCTATTTCTAACGAATTTGCGAGTTCCATCATCCAATCAAGAAATTCGTATATGTCCGGCTCAACGAAGAAACAGCTCGTTCCAAGTTTTTTAATCACATATCCGACCGCATCGAGTCTGACTATTTTTACATTTTGCCGCTTAAAATTCATAAAGAAATCTGTAATCAGTTGTTTGAACAGCTGGGCGTTTATATCTAAATCAATTTGCTCCGATGGATCTGTTTTTCCGAACGTCGTCCAAACCTTCTCTTCTTCCCCTGTTTCCGCAATGGTATAGGTGGAATAGGGTAATGGCCGCCGCAAAAACATTTTGGCAATATCCTCTTGAACCGGCTCCCCTGCCTCCCAAAGCTTATCCAAGGTTAAAAATAAATCAGCATATTCGGATTTCCGTCCTTTTTGGAGAAAGTCTTGGAAATACTCCGATTGCCTTGAAATATGGTTAACCATTAAATCAACTAATACATCGAAATGATCTCCAATGGCTCTGATATCTTCCCACGTACCAAAGCTAGGCTCGATATCCAGATAAGTCAATGGAGCGAATCCTCTATCTCCTGAAGATGGGAAAGGCGGTAGAATATGAATGCCACCTTTAAACACATCTGTAAAATGCTCAAGAAGGACACGGTTAAGAGCCTTCAAGTCTCCACCCATTGAATCGGGATAAGTGATGAGCTGCACCTGATTTTTCACGGCCATACTAGGTCCTCCTATAATCCATATTGTTCTTTAATGGCTTCAAGCTTTGGCAGATCCACAACCGCTCCCGTATATTTCAGCTGATACGCGCTGACTGCAAAACCTAGGCTTATGGCGTCTTTAATCGTATATCCTTTAATAGCTGCTGTATAAAATCCTGACCAGAACGCATCACCCGCCCCTGTCGTATCTATAACTTTTGTCGCTAAGGAGCTGTATTTTAGCGTCTCTATTCCATTTGAAACGATTGCGCCTTCCTTACCCAAGGTCATAATGACTAGCTTTGCACCCAGATCCAGAAACTTTTTCATCTGGTTTTCATGCGTGTCTTTTCCAAACAATCTTTCTGCATCATCCTCAGAGGGCTTGATAACATCAACCTTGCCAATGATGGATTTTACATATTCGATGCCATCTTCGCCATTTTGCCATATCATTGGATGATAGTTGGGATCGAAGCCTACCAGAATATGATTATTTCTTGCTATTTCAATCACTTTTTCGATCGTATGACGCACGGGTTCCATGGAAATAGGCCAACAGGAAAAGTGAACGATCTTTGAATTCATCAAAGACTCATTAAGGACTGAATTAAAGGCTAAATGATAGTCCGCCCCTCTATAAAATATAGGAACAGGAGTTGCGGTGCTCTTTGTTAAAACAACCATACTGGTTGAATATTTAGCTCGCTGGATGCCACTTGTATCGATATCCATCTTTCGCAATTGATTGATTAAATAAGATCCTAAACCATCTTCCCCTACAGCAGAGGCAACTAGAGAATGGATGCCTAGCTTCTTAACATTCATAGCAATATTCGAAGGCGATCCACCGAAAAACTTATTAAACGTCTGGCTTTCAAAATTTTCATCATATTCTGCAGCTATCATATCGATAAGAAGCTCCCCTACAGCTAAGAGATCGTTCTTTTGATTTCCAAACTTTATTTTATCGTCAAACCCAAACACATCATCTACTCCTCTTGTCTGTACTTTATTTCAGAGCTCCTTCTGTAATCCCCTTAATGATTTGTTTTTGGAGCAAAAGATAAAGAATAAGTACCGGAATAATCGTCATGATTAACCCTGCCATTAATGGAGAAAAATCGACGGAATAGGTTGAGAAAAATCCATAGTTAGAAAGAGGCAATGTCCTCATAGATGGCGATTGCAAAATTAAACTCGGCAGCAAATAGTCATTCCAAATCCAAAGTGTGTCTAGAACAATAAGAGTGACCATAACCGGCTTCAACAGCGGAACAACAATTTGAAAAAAAGTTCTTAACCTTGTACTTCCGTCGATGAAGGCTGACTCCTCAAGCTCAAGCGGCACACCTTTCATAAATCCATGGAAAGTAAATACTGCAAACGGAACACCAAACCCCAAATACATAAAGAGCAAACTTCCTTGGGAATTTAGAAGACCTAGTTCCCCATAGATCAAAACAAGAGGAATCATCAATGCCTGAAAGGGAAGAGTCATAGAGGCCAGCATGGCAAAAAATAATATACTGTTAGCCTTCCATTTAAAACGAACGAACAAATAGCCTGTCATCGACGAAAAGAAAATAATAATAAAAACACTGCTAATCGTAATGATACTGGAATTTAAAAAGCCAGTCATAAAGTCCATATCTTCAATGGCTTTCATGTAATTATTAAAATTAAATTGCTTAGGCCAAGATAACGGATTTTCTACAAATTGCTGAGTCGTTTTAAAAGTATTCAATATCACCAGTAAAAAAGGCAATAAAAACAACAATAGGACGATATAAAGAAGGATTGTTTTTAAAAATGCTAATGGTTTAGGACTCCGCATTACGCTTCGACCTCCAATTTTTTCAGAAAGTACGCTTGGGTCAAAGCAATAACAGCCACAATTACGAATAATACAACGGCTTCAGACTGACCCACCCCATATTCATTTGAAAGAAACGCTTTTTGGACTACATGATAGGATGACAATTCAGTCGAATTAAAGGGCCCCCCTTTGGTTAAAGCCAGGTTAAGATCGTAAGTCAAAAAAGAACGTGAAATGGAAATGAAAATACAAATCACAATTGCTGGCGCAGAAAGCGGCAAAATAATTTTGCGAATTTTAGCAAATCCATTTGCTCCGTCGATGCCTGCAGCCTCTATAACATCAACCGGGACACTCATAAGTCCAGAAATATAAATAATCATTAAATATCCGATTAATTGCCATGCCGAAACGATAACCAATGCCCAAAAGGCTTTGTCCGTATCAGTCAGCCACGAGGTTTCAAATATCGCCCAGCCATATTTTTGGCCCAAATAAGGTAAAACCTGCGAAAATAGAAGCTGCCACAAGTAGCCCAGCACTAGACCGCCAATAAGATTAGGTGTAAAAAAGCCTGTCCGAAGTAATTGCTGTCCTTTAAATCCGCTGGTTAAAGCAAATGCAAGAAAAAATGCAGCAACATTGGCGATAACAACGGTAAAAAGCACATATTTCAAGGTAAACCATAATTGAGTGAGGAATGTCTTATCTTGAAATACCTCTACGTAATTTGCTAAGCCTAGAAAAGTATGATCTCCGCTTCGTACATCCCAGTTTGTAAACGTGAGATACAGCCCGAATAGAAAGGGAATCAGAACAACAGCAAAAAAGGCAAATATGGAGGGACCTCCAAAGATTAGAAAGGTGCCTGTGTTATGAAGAAACTTCTTGTTTGTCATAGCCATTACATCCTCTTATCATTTTAATTGGTAAATTCAACTTCAGATCAGAGAAGGGGATCGGCATATATGCTTCACCCCTATGATCTGTCAGGATTGATACGTATTCATTATTTCCCAGCGGTTGATTTCCAATAATCCTGCACTTCTTTGGTTAGTCCTGCCCGATCGATTTTATCCACTAAATACTTTTGCATAGAAGCACCCGTTTTTGACCACCAATCCGAAGGGAAGTAGTTGATAACCCCGATATTAACTGTTTTACCTTCAGCCACATATTTCGAAATCGCACTAGACATTGGGTTTGAGCTTTCCACCTTGCGATCTTTATAAGGCATAGCAAGGCCCGCTTCACCGATAATGGCTTTTTGACTCGCTTCGCTTGTAATCATCCATTCAATAAAAGCTTTAGCCGCTTCCTGCTGCTCTGGTGTTGAACCCGAATTATCAATGGCAAACAATTTCGGCTCCGTGTAAGCCACTTGCGAATTTCCAAAATCAGCAGCATTATCGCTGATAGGAACCGGAAGTATGCCAAAATCTTTATCACGTCCTTCAAGAGGTCCAATAACGGCCCATGACCAGTCACCCATGAAATAAAAGGCTGCTTCGCCCTTCGCAAAATCAGCACTATCTTTATTGTAGTCGGCAACTAATGGATCAGCTTTTCTTGCATTGTATTTTTTCAACAGGTCGAATGTATCCATCAAACCGTTGTATGCTTGATTCGTCGACAAATCGACCGTGCCTTGTTTAAGCTCTTCTACAAATTTACGGTTTTCCTCCACATTGTTGGATTGCAGCGAGTATGCCAATCCTTGATAGTGAGCAGCTAAGGACCAATCTGCGCCGTGGATAATGACCGGAGCTTTACCAGCAGCCTCAATTTTTTTGAATAGAGCCTCAAGATCACTTCTTGTTTTAATCGTTGATGGATCGAAAGAACTACCAATTGCTTCATCAACAACACGTTTGTTATACAACAATCCATATCCTTGAGCCGTATAAGGTACCCCGATGAATTTGCCGTCCAGCAATGCGCCATCTATAGCACCTGGCAGAGCAAGATTTTCATATTTTTCTTTCTCCGACTCCAGATCAAGGAATTTATCTTTATATTGATAAATCGTTCCCGCATCAAGGTTAGCGATCGTTGCCGGCTTGCCGGAAGCTAAAAGGGATTGAAATTTTTGAAGCTGTTCTCCGCCAATGGCTGTTGGGATCAGTTCTATTGTGACATTTGGATGCTCTTGCTTGTAGACTTTAAAAAGATTTTCAAAAACCGTATTTATTTCAGCGGAGGTGTTAAAAAATGTGAGCTTCACTTCCTTAGACGACTGGGATGAGTTTGACCCGCTGGACGCTTCTGAATCATTACTGGTGCTATTATTTTTGGAACATGCTGCTAATAACGAAAACACTAACGCCATACAAACACCTAAAATTATTACTTTGGATCTTTTCATTGTTACTCCCCCATAATTAGTTTTGAAAGCGCAATCAACTCACTTTCAATTTATATGTTAACCGTTTGACATATAGTATGTCAAGCGGTTGACATATAAATTATAATTGTAGGGTTATTATGCCTCCATGCGGTAGAAAATATTCTCTACAGATGACAAATCCAGACTATGCGGATGAAATTTCTGAGCATGAAAAAGGGGACGTGCTCATCGCTCATCCCCACCTTCCTAGGTCGTCCCTCTCTCTACTAAGGAGACCCCAAGTACATAATCTTTCTTCACCGTCTCACCGTTAATTTGCTGAATAAGGATTTCTACCGATTGTTTGGCCATTTCCTCAATCGGTTGCTTCACACTTGTTACTCTAGGCATAATTAAGGAGGCTAGAACCACGTCATCATAACCAATAATCTTGATATCGTCAGGAATTTTCTTATTAAGCTTTAAACACGCTTGAATGACATAGGCAGCAATGACATCACTCGTTGCAAATATGCCATCAACCTCCTTATTTTCTTGAAAAAATCGAATAAGCTGTTCTACACCGTTATCGATATCTGTATAATCATTGATTTCCAAGTGAAAGTTCACAATCTGGATGTTTCTTTCCTTGCACTCAGCTGAAAACCCCTCATATCTAAGTCCTGAAAATAGGCTTTTATTATTTAATAAGTCACCATTGTAGCCTTTTATGCCACCATATATAAATGCCAGTTTTCGGCATCCCTTATCAAGCAATAACTTTGCCACCAGTCCCCCGCCAGTCTTATTGTCAGAGGTCACCAAAGGAACATGTTCAGCAATATTTCTATCAAATGATACTAAAGGCAGTTTTAATTGCAAATAATCATCCGTTTCTAACAGCATACTCCCCATGATGATGCCATCCACTTGATTTTTTTTCAGCATATCAATATATTGTTTTTCTTTTGTCCGATCATTTTGCGAGTTGCATAATAATAATTTATAACCATTTTGAAATGCATAATATTCAATATGTTGTGTTAATTCACTGAAAAATGGGTGGGCAATCTCTGGAATAATAAGGCCAATCAAATTCGACTTTTTCCTGAACAATGACCGTGCAAGTTCATTCGGTTGATAGTTTAGCTCCTCCATAACCTGATAGACTTTTTCACGTGTAGTACTGCTTATGTAACCTCGATTATTAAGAATGCGAGATACCGTAGTGACTGAGACTCCCGCTTTTTTAGCCACATCATCTATTTTAGGCATCAGGTTTCCTCCCTTATGGTTTAAACAGTAATCGTTCTAGTATAAACAAAAACCCATCTAGGATACTTCTTACTTACAATCCTAAAAATGAATACTCATTACAGTATAGCAGGAACAAATCATTAATGAAGCAAATACAAGGACTTATACGCATTAGAGAATATAAAAAACGGCTGCGAAAGCAACCGTTTTTTATATTCTACCGGAATAAACCAGCGATTAAATTCCCATTTTCTGAGGATGAAATGCTCTATTTAAAGCTTCGACGTAGCCTTTACTAGCCCGCCTACTGACTTCCGCTTGCGGAGCAGCTAATTCGAAAGCGTGGAAGCAGCCTGGATACATTTGAAACTCTACTTCTACACCAGCTTGAGCAAGGCGTGCCACATATTCAATCGTTTCATCTCGGAAAGGATCTAATTGTCCGACACATGTATACGTAGGCGGCAGTCCTGCATAGCTTTCTGCACGGGAAGGAGCAGCATAGGGGGAAATGGTGCCGGAGGCATGCTCACCTAAATATAGCCCCCAAGCTGCCCTATTATTATCACGATTCCAAACCGAACGGTTTGTGGTGATTTCATGACTGGAAGCCGTTACATTACGATCATCAATCATCGGATACAATGGCATTTGAAAAGAGATAGCAGGTCCACCTTGATCACGAGCCATTAAAGAAAGTGCCGCCGTTAAACCACCGCCCGCACTAGCTCCAGCGACGGCAATTCTTGTTAAATCTATATTTAATTCACTTGCAGAAGCCATCCACTTTAGTGCGGCATAACAGTCATCTATCGCCGCTGGATAAGGGTGCTCAGGAGCAAGACGATAATCAACGGAAACGACGACACACTGGGTGTCCAAAACAAATCTTTCGCACAAACCATCATCTGAGTCTGGATGCCCAATAACATACCCCCCGCCATGAATCCATAATAATGCAGGCAAGGCTGTTTCGAGTCTGTTGACAGGCTCATAAATCTTTAACAGCAAAGTTGAGGATGGGCCGGAAATCATTTGGTTTCTCGTTGCCACATGAGGAGACTTCTCTATCTCTTGTACTGGAAAGCTTCGAAAAAGCTGCAAATCGTTTGGCAAGTCTAATGGTGGAAGCTGCTCTAACGTTGCTCGGAGCTCCGGTAATACTCTGCTTTTGAAATTCATATTCATCCTCCTGATTCAATGGGCTTTTAGGTTGTTTCTCTCTCAATCAATTCAATTGGCAATATATTTTCCTGTGATACAGCTTCGCCTTGAATCTGACCCATGATGAGTCTCACAGCCATTTTGCCAATTTCCTTGGTTGGCTGTTTAATCGTTGTAATAGCGGGAGTTATAAGCTTTCCTAATTGAATACCATCGTACCCTACAATTTTCACATCCCGAGGAACGGACTTGCCTAGTCGATGGCATTCTTTTAATACCTGAGCAGCGATGATATCACTGCTAGCGAATACCCCGTCTATATCTGGATTTTCCAGAAACATTTTGGTGACCAGCTGATCATATTCATCATAATCAAAGCCATTCAAATCAGTTTGTAAAACGATATGCTCCATGTCATTGTTTGTAATCACTTGTTTAAACGCATCATGTCTCAATTTTGCCAATAGATTAAGATGAAGATTTCCGCTGATATGTGCAATTTTTTTGCAGCCCTTATTTATCAGCAAATTTGTAGCCAACTCTCCACCCTTATAATTATCGGATGAAATATAGGGAATCGTATCCGCGATTTGACGATCCAAGGTCACCATTGGCAGCTTGATGGAAGTGTATTCTTTGATGTCCATCGTGTGGCTGCCCATAATAATTCCATCAACCTGGCTGGCCTTCAGCATATTAATGTACTCTTTTTCTTTAACCATGTTTAATTGCGAATTACAAAGCAATATTTTGTATCCGTTCTTGTCAGCATAATATTCGATATGATTGGTCACTTCCCCGAAGAACGGGTGTGAGACGTCTGGAATGATGAGACCGATAATATTGGATTTCTTCAGTATCAAGGATCGGGCAACTTGATTGGGTTGATAGTTCAACTCATCCATTGCTTCCTGCACTCTTTTCTTAAGCTTCCCGCTAATATATCCCCTATTGTTCAGTACTCTAGAAATAGAAGTGACGCTCACCCCTACTTTCTCCGCAATATCCTTAATCGTCGACATTGGGCTTCCTCCTTCCCACTAGAATAGAAATTTCTTTCAATAATTACCCCTAGTATAAGTTTGGCAATTCCGTATGTCAAGCGGTTGACATATCATGCAAAGCAAGCTGCCAGCAGCTATCAGCTTGCTTTTACATATAAAAAAAGCAGCTGCAAAAGAGCTGCTTTTTCTATGGAGAAGCATTTGTCTTAACCAAGATTTTATATCATTTGATGCATTATGAGCTGACGGGCTTAGTTTTTTTCACCTTTAATGATATTCTGACTGCTGAAGTATAAGCATAATATTCGCCTAATGGGTATCCCTAGCTTAAATCAAAGCAGCTAACACTTCCGGTTTGAAAGCTTGAAGCTCATTCAGTCGGCCCTCGCGTATTTTTACAGCCCATTCCGGATCGCCCAACAATGCGCGTCCAACAGCTACGAGATCAAATTCATCGTTGCTTAGCCGCTCTAGCAAAGCATCAATATCCGTATGGCCTGCCCCTTTGCCTTCTGTGTAAAGTGACACATAATCCGTATCCAGCCCTACTGAGCCAACGGTAATCGTCGTTTTGCCTGACAGTTTCTTCACCCACCCGGCAAAATTCAGCTCAGAGCCTTCGAATTCTGGCTCCCAGAAGCGGCGCGTCGAGCAGTGAAAAATGTCCACTCCCGCTTGCACAAATACATGCAGCAATTGCTTCAGCTGCTCCGGCGTATCAACCAGCTTCGCGTTGTAATCGTTCATTTTCCATTGCGATATGCGCAAAGCAATCGGATAGTCAGGGCCTACGGCAGCGCGAATAGCCTGGATCACCTCAACGGCAAATTGCGTGCGTTTCATCCTATTGCCGCCATAACGATCCGTGCGCACATTCGTCTGTCCCCATAAAAATTGATCAATGAGATACCCGTGAGCACCGTGCAGCTCAATACCGTCAAAGCCGATTTTTTGCGCGTTCACTGCTGCATCGACGTAGCTCTGAATGACGTTAGCAATTTCTTCTGCTGTCATTGGCTCGCCCACTTTTTTTCCATCCAGATCAAGGCCCGATGGGCTGATCGACAGCACATCCGGGTTGGGCTGGGAGCCCGCAGGACGTGCAATGCCCATATGCCAAATTTGCGGAAAAATTTTGCCGCCAGCTTCATGGACTTGTCTGACCACTTCCGCCCAACCGTTTAAAGCCGCTTCTCCATAAATGTGCGGCAGAGTTGGCTCACTCGTAGCAGCCGGGTGGTTAATGACGGTTCCTTCGGTCACGATAAGGCCGACACCATTTTCTGCGCGGCGACGATAATAGGCAGCAACATTCGGTCCTGGCACACCATTTGGTGAAAAACCACGTGACATAGGCGCCATTACAATACGAGTCGGTATAGTCAAATTATGAATCGTATAAGGTTGAAATAAGGCTTCGGTTAAATGAGTTTCCTGCTGTTTATTGCTCAAGGGTAACGCCTCCTCTATTTAGGCTGTACATTTAATTGCCCTTCATTGCACGCAATCAAATGGGGTACGAGTGAAATATTAACAAGGTTTATGGCCTCATTCAACCGACAAGTTGCCCGATATGTTGCTTAAGCGAGGAGAGGATAACATTGTTGCTTTTCAAAAATCGCTTGTTGCTTAAACAACAGATGTTTATAATAGGAGAAAACTTCAATGTACGAAAAAGGAGGCCCCTTGGAATGTCAGGCGTTTTTGCACCCAACCCCAATGACCCGCGTGTCATTCGAACACGCCAATTAATATTAGATGCTTTCATGTGGCAATTAAATCATATGGACTTTCAAACGATGACCATTATGGACATTGCAAAAAAAGCGACGATTAATCGCGCGACGTTTTATGCCCATTTTCCAGATAAATATGCCTTGCTTGAAGCTTTATTAGCGGATGCCTTTATGGAATATGTTCTGAAGCGGGTCGATGCCGGGGCGCCTTTGACGGAGGAAACGGTTCAGGAGCTGATTTATTCATTATGCGATTACCATGAATCCAGCAATAAATGCGTCAAGAAATACAATTCAGTCGCACCTATTATTGAAAAAAATATAAAAAAGCAATTGGATGATTTTATTGTTCAACTGCTGACGAACGAAAACCCCCATAAGGATCAAAAAACGCTGGAGCATGCTGCCACCTTGTTAAGCTGGTCGATTTATGGCATCACCTATCAATGGAACCAGGAAGGCAGACAGGAATCCCCCTCCGCCTTAGCCAGCAAAATCGTTCCATTAATCATTGGCGGGATTTCTCAATTACATGTAGAAGAAGAGCTATAACTCCCACCGACGGGCGCTAGCTTGCAGCTGACAGCTTTACGACGACAATATCCGGGCGATTGAACAAACGCTGGGGAACGACGCTGTTGCCAAGCCCTCTGCTGACCAGCATATTCGTCGGGCCGTTTACATATTGGCCCGCATCGTACACGGGTAGTAACCCCTGACCTGGAGCGACGAGCCCGCCAATGAACGGCAGCCTGACTTGCCCGCCATGGGCATGGCCCGAGAAGGTCAGATCGATGCCGGCACGGACATAGACGTCAAACCGTTCAGGACGATGGGACAGCAGTATCGTGTAAAGCCCTTCTTCTGTTTGCTTTCCAGCCTCCGCCTTCGTTGCAGCACCCGCCTTCTCTTTCCCGGCTATGTTGGAAAAATCTTCAGTAGCTGTTTGAATATTTTGCTCCGCCGCCTCCGCGTCATGTCCAGCAAACGATGAAAATTTCGGATCATCGATGCCTAGCAATCGGATTTCTCCAGTTCCCGTACCATTACTACTTTCAATGGGGATGCTTTCCGCTTCATTCCGCAGGACATGAACGCCAAGCTCCAGCAGCTTTTTCTCCAGCTCCGGGTAACGTGCATAAGCATATTCATGATTGCCCGTTACATAATAAACAGGGGCCAGCTTCACAATTTCTGCCATTAGCTCAAGGCTTTCCGCCTCGCCTCCACGCCTGCTATCAATTAAATCACCTGTAACGACGATGATGTTTGGCTGCTGATTTTCCACCTTGCGAACGAGCCGCTGCTGATGATCGCCAAATCTTTTGCCATGCACATCGGACAACTGCACGATTGTAAAGTCTTTCAGCCCCTGCGGCAGCTTCGCTGACGAAAGCTGAAAAGACGTCAACGTCAAAGCATTATTTTGAAAATAAAGAAAACCGATGATAGCAGCTACTGCGGCTATGAATATCCCTACTCTTTTTAGTGGCTTGCGCATAAGCTCCTCCTCTTCTTTTTATGCTCCTCTATGATTTCCTGCTCTTTCCTCTTGTCTATTATACCTGTTTCTATTTCTGAACCAAGGTTAACCGGCTGTCGCCGTCCTTTTTACGGCGCGGCGCGTTTCAGTCCGAGAAATATAGAGAAAGGATAGCGATATGTATTCTTTCCTATATTTCAAGCGTAAACGGCTGAAGCCGTCCTCTGGCGGCAAAGCTACTGTTTCGCGATGAAAAATAAGCGGGACGCCCGCAAGCGCCCCGCTCTTATTCGATTGCCTTATACGTTAACCTTTTTCACGGCTTCGCTCATCTCATGCGTCTGCTGCCGAAGCAGACTCGACGTTTGCGCCACCTTCTGGAACATGACCGACTGCTCGCTGGTCAAACGGTAAATCTCATCAGAGCGTTCCGAAACGCCCGATGCAATATGTGCAATCGCATGGACGGACGCCGCAGCCTCCTCAGAGCCTGCTGTCATCTCCTCCGCTGATGCTGAGACCTCTTGAATGCGCTGCGTCACGGTGCGGAAGGCATCCACCACATGGGTAAAAGCTTGCTCCGCTTCCGAGGTAATCGCTACGCCTTGGCCAATCTCTTTGGCTGTAACACCCATCTTCGTGCCGATTTGCTGGGATTCCTGCTGAATGCCAAGCAGCAAATCCGATATCATCTGCACCGATAAGCTTGAAGCCTCCGCCAGCTTCCGCACTTCATCGGCTACAACAGCGAAGCCTTTGCCATGCTCGCCTGCATGGGCTGCTTCAATCGAAGCATTCAGCGCCAGCAGCTTCGTCTGGGTAGCAAAATCCCGTACCGCTTGCAGCGCCCCGCCTATTTCCTGTGAGTAGCCGCTAAGCACATCGACCATTGCAGCGACATCTCCGGCTACCACGGAAATGTTCTCCATCTGATTTTTCATCTGGGTCATGCTTTCTTTGCCAGATTGCGCTGTAGCCAGCGCGCTTGTCGCCGCATCCGAGACGGCGGTCGAGGACTCGGATACGCTGGTGATTCCTTTAGCGATTTCCTCCATCGCATTCGCGCTGTCGCTTGCGCCTTGCTTCTGCGTATGTGCACCCTGCCGGATATGCTGTACGGAATGGTCAACCGTCTTGCTCATGACCAGCATTTCCTCCGCATTGCGGCTGAATTGCTCTGTCGAATCAACTAAAATATCCGTCGTTGCAGCGACACCTGCAACCATATCGCTAATGATTTTATTCAAGTTGCCCGACATATGAATCATCGCTTTAAACGTGCTGCCGATTTCGTCCTCGCTTCTGAGATGGTACGCCGTCAAAATCTGATTAGCCTGAGCCAGCTCGCCATGCGCCATTTTATCGACACTGGCCTTCAATACTTTCAGCGGTCTGAGCCCCTTTACAACAAAGCGCAATACGATCGCAATGGCCGCAACCGTAATGAACAGTAGCAGGACATAAAAGGGAATGCTCGACTTAATAATATCCGATTCAATATCGCTAACAACGGACACAGCCGTATCAATGCCAATGACGCCAATCAATGCGCCGCTGCTGTCCAATAAGGGAGCGTACGAGGAAATATATTTGCCGTACTCCTCATTATCAATAATCGGCGAGCTTGCTGTGCTTCCTTGCAGCAGTTTCTGAACCGCATCGCCCGGCATATCGGTCACTTCATTAATCGGTGATGCCTTATCCGCATCCTTCATGCCGTCCACCATAATAAGCGGCGTGCCCTTGTCATCGATTTTCACGAAATACACATACATGGCGCCGATGCGCACGCGAAAATCATCAAGCTCATCACGTATGGTCAAAAATAAATCATTTTCCTCCGGTTCTTTGGCAAACTCAGCATAAGCAGCTGTATCCAGCTGGTTGACGTAGCTCTGAGCAATCTGGATGTTATAGCTGGAAATGGCCTCCTGTGCAGCTGACTTCATGTTCGCCAGTTGGAGCAATACGCTGCCGGCAGAAATAATAACAATGACTAGCGTAACTACCGCAACAATGCGTGCCACTAAACGTTTCCTGAAAAATCCGATCATTCGATCCTCTTCCTCCCGCATCAAACCCAGCCTTTTTTACTAGTCCGCTACCCAAATCTAACATGCTTCAAGCACTATGTATGTTGAAAATATTAAACGAATATGTCGAAATTCGCAAGAAATTATTGGACCATCGCTTGCAATCGCTTATGAAACAAGAGGGGAATGGAAGGCACCATTTTGACGGGAGGAGGGCCATGCGGTTAGCCTCGAATAGGAGTTACGCAAGAAGCAGCATGGCAATTCTAGTTTACTCATACAGCCAAGAAAAACGGCGAAGCTCCTAAGCCCCGCCGTCTACCTCTACCTTTCCTTGCTTACGCCTTTTCCACTTTAAAAACAAACTTCCATTTTGCTGCGTTGCCGGAGTATCGGCCTCTGTTTTCCACGACCTTTACATCAAGGGCATGCTTCTTGCTCGACGTCACCGTCGAAGCCTTGAAAGACTTATTCGCTGTGCCGACATCCGGAATTTTGTCCTGCTCAGTTGCCATTGATCAAAACCTGCGTCTCCCACTCATTCCCCACAGAATCGTTCGACACCAAATCTTCACTAACGAAGGTGACCTTAATCGTCACCGTCTTCGCAGCTGCCGCAAGCGGCTGCACAGCAATTGCAGTAAGCAGCGCGACCATGAGCAGCACGCGCAAGCTTTTGACCAGCATGCTGAAGTTCCTCCTTTCATTTTTTTAATAAATTTTCCTTTTATGCCATTATCAATCAGGCATATAATCTAGAACGGCAGCTTGCAGCAGTTGTATAAGATCGGCATTCATATATTCGTATTCATCGGGAATGTGCAGGCAAATGACCCGCTTCTCGCTTATCGCATGGGGAAACTTCTCCTGCATACGGCGCAAATGCTTTTTCTCCATGACAAAAATAACGTCAGCCCAGCCGATGTGGCCTTCGGTCACTCGCACTCTAGCCTGCGGCTCTGTTCCGGCAGAACGCACCTCATGTCCATCAACACCATTCAGCACCGTTTCAGCTGTCAAGCTGCGCCATTTGTTCCGGCTGCATATAAATAATAGCTTGCTCATCCTACAGCTCGATGCTCGTGTAATGCTCCACGACTGGAAACGGATCATAATAATGATGCAGCAGCCGCTTCCATTCCTGATATTCCGCGGAACCGCGGAAGCACTCTGTATGATCCTCCAGCGTCTCCCATTTCACGAGCAGCAGGTATTTATTTTGCTCCTCCAGGCAGCGCTGCAGCTCATGATGCACGTAGCCTTTCATGCTGGAAATAATTTGCGAAGCTTCCTTGAAGCTGGCCTCGAACGAATCTGCGAGCCCTGCCTTGACCAGTAAAATAGCAACCTCCAAAATCATAAGTGCACGGCCCTCCCGCTGCATTTTCAACCTGCTATTATTATTTTGCCGAAATAAATTGAACGACACCAATAGACATCAATATCAAAAACATGACAACAACAAAACCGATAGCGAATTTCAGTCCGCCAGGCAGGCCTTGCCGTTTTCCGTGCTCCTGCTCCAGCTTCTCCAGCCGCAGCTTAATTTCATCCAGCTCTCTTTCCTTGTTCTCCTCCATCATGCGCCACCTCTTCCTCCTAGTAGATATCCTTATTCTACCACAAAAGGAATCGCCATCATCCCTAGCTCCTATCCAGCAGCTGCTTTAAGCGGCCGGGAAAATCCGTAATAATGCCGTCCACCTGCTTGTCTAGCAAGGCCAGAAAATCTTGCTCTTCATTCACGGTATAAGGATAGACAGCGATATTTGCCTTTGCGGCTTCCGCCGTATCCTCGGCGTCAATGCTGCTGTAATGCGGATGCAGCGAAAATACTTCGCAGCCCATCAGCCCGGCATAAGCCGCTGGCGCAATTAATGCCGCCCCATAAAGCAGACCGATCCGCAGCTCCGGCATTCGTGCCTTCAGCCGTGCCAGCAGCTTATGATCGAAGGAGGAAACAACCGTGCGCTCCATACGTCCAGGCTGCTGCAAAAAAGCGTCCAGCGCTTCATCCAGCGCGCCGTTATAGGAGTCCTTCGCTTCCACATTAATTTGAATATGCTCCGGAAGCAGCACATAAACCTCCTCCAGCAGCGGTGCCCGCTCTCCGCGAAACGCTTCGGCAAATTTGCTGCCCGCATCCGCCTTGCGAATCGCCTCATAATTCATGCTGCGGATTAGACCAGTCTGTGTCGTCGTCCGATCCAGCGTCGCATCATGACAGACCACCAACTTATCATCGGCTGAAAGATGAATGTCCAGCTCGACCATATCACAGCCTTGATCGGCAGCTAATTGAAAGGATGCGAGCGTATTTTCCGGAGCTTCGCCCGCTGCTCCCCGATGCCCGATTATAAGCGGGCGCTTCGCTCTTTCGTTGTTCTTCAAAGCCTCTCCTGCTTGCTGCTTATTCATCCTAACACTATCCTCTCTACTACGTATTAGTGCAAATATAAGCATTTATAAGCTTCATCCTTATAATGGGCTTATATTTCACCTTCGAAACGGTAGCATTGCCGCCAGAGGACGGCTTCAGCCGTTTATGCTTGCTATTATAGCAAATTTTTGAAATGGGCTGAGAACGGCACCCCTGGGAGTTTTATTTTGTGCTGTTCCGGCAGCAGCATCTTGGCCAGCTATCCTATCAGCTTGCTCCACACGCCTCCCTTCTGCTGAAGCTTTCCGTCTAATAACGTGAAGAAGTCCCTCTCATGGCCAACTGACCGTCTAATCACGAGGGGGACTCTTTCGTTTATGAATAGACGGTTGCGCTAGCCTTGGTGATACAGCCAACGACTGCTAGCTCTGATTTCAATTAGATACCGCCATTGTCGAGATACGCCTGCATTTGCTTCTTGAGCTCTTCACGGATGGTATCCAGTCCGAGCGCACGAAGCTCCTTGTTCAATTTCTCGGCGGATTGCTTCCAGTTCGGATCAAGCCCGTGCCTGAAAATTTGCACCGCTTGGTCGAACTTCGGACAGCAGCGTATTAATTTGCTTCATCTCTATATAAGTGAAGGAACCGCCATACATCGCGTTATAAACAATCTGGTTGACGTCCTCCGTCAAATTATCCGAAACCTTATCGATAATGACATAAGCAAATACCCCAATGAGAATAAATCCGACAGCTACATACGAAAAGATCATTTTCAGCAGCAGCTTCCGCTTCATGATAAAGCTCTTTACATTGTTCATTGCCTGAACTCCCCCACGTTTGTATAATCTGCTGACGCTCTGTTTATATTTTGCTGTTTTCTGATAATACCATGAAGTCGTCGGAGCGAATACCTTCAGACGAGTATTCCTTATGTCTGCGCTACTATAAATATTAATGATTTGGTTACTATTTGAAGAACAACCACAGGATATCCGCCTTGTGACGGAGCACTCAGCAAATATGCTGCTGCACATTGTATTTTTATTTATTTAAGTGTATATTTATACATAACGAGACTTATACGGAGGTTAGACGATGACTAATTCGAAAAACAACAACGATACAGCTGCCTTGCTGGCAGCGGCCAAAAAATCAGTGCTGTTCACAGCAAGCAGACCCGAGGTCGTGATGGAGCGCGGGGAAGGGATGTACTTATGGGATACGGGAGGTAAAAAATACCTCGATTTCAGCAGTGGCTGGGCGGTCACCAGCTTGGGACATTCGCCTAAAGCTTTGCAGGAGGCCCTTGCCAAGCAAGCAGGACAGCTCGTGCATGCAAGCCCCGCTTTCTATAACAAACCAATGGTTGAGTTCGCGGAGCTGCTGACAAGCGTGTCCGGCTTTGATAAAGCCTATTTCACCAGCAGCGGCGCCGAAGCGAACGAAACCGCGATTAAACTCGCCCGCAAGCATGGCACCCTAAATTTAAACGGCGCTTATGAAATTATTACCTTGACGAACAGCTTTCATGGCAGAACGCTCGCCATGATGTCTGCAACGGGCAAAGCGCATTGGGAAAGCCTTTATGCCCCTAAGGTTCCAGGCTTCAAGCATGTGCCTATTAATGATTTTGACGCGTGCTTTGCTGAGATAAACGACCGTACCTGTGCCATTATGCTGGAGCTCGTCCAAGGGGAAGGCGGCGTCCATTCGGTGGATGCGCCTTACCTGCAGGCGCTGCGGAAGGCATGCGATATTTATGGCATTTTGCTTATTTTCGACGAGGTTCAGACCGGTATTGGCCGGACAGGAAAACTTTTTGCTCACGAGCACTATGGCGTTAAACCAGACGTCATGACGCTGGCGAAAGGAATTGGCGGCGGCTTTCCGTTATCCGCGACGCTAACGATGAAGCAATACGATATTTTCGAGCCTGGCGATCAAGGCGGAACGTATACGGGTGGACCGCTTGCGATGGCAGCAGGCCAGGCAGTCGTAGAGGAGATTATTCGTCTGGACTTGGCCACCAATGCGAAGCTGATGGGTGATTTAATGACGGAGAAGCTGGTTGAGCTGTCCCGCGAGTATGCCATCACCGATGTTCGCGGCAAAGGCTTGCTGCTTGCCTTCACCGTAGCGGAAGGCATGGCGCCACAGCTTGCGGCTTGCTGTATGGAGGATGGATTGATTATTAATGCGCTTAACGCTTCCACGGTACGGATTACACCCGCACTCACGGTAACCGAAGCAGAAACGGACGAAATGTTCGAGCTGCTGGAGCGTGCCATGAGCAAGCTGGGACTAAAAACTGTACAGAAAGCAACGGCTAACGCCTAGCCGACAAAAAGAAGCCGACAGCTGCCCCATGGCTGTCGGCTTCTTCTTTGTTAAATATTAACGATTAAATGTTAATGATTAAAATTTAAAATAATTTTTCGCATTGTAGTAGCTGATATTGCGGACAATGTCACCAAGCAGCTCGCGGTCATCCGGCACTTCGCCGTTCTCCACCCATTCGCCAAGCAAGTTGCACAAAATCCGGCGGAAATATTCATGCCGCGTATAAGACAGGAAGCTGCGCGAATCCGTCAGCATGCCGACAAAACGGCTCAGCAGACCGAAGTTCGCGAGCGCCTTCATCTGCACGACCATGCCGTCCCGCGTATCATTGAACCACCAAGCGGAGCCCAGCTGGATTTTACCCGGGATGCCGTCGCCTTGGAAGCTGCCGATAATCGAGCCAAGCACTTCATTATCCATGGCATTAAGCGAATAGAGAATCGTGCGCGGCAGCGCCTCATCCTTCGCCAGCTCATCAAGCAGCTTAACGAGCGGATAGGCAAGCGGACTATCACCGATCGAATCATAGCCCGTGTCAGGTCCAAGGCGATTAAACATCGCCGTATTGTTGTTGCGCGCGGCATTAATATGAAATTGCATCGCCCAGTCATGCTTCGCATACAGCTTGCCGAGGAAGACAAGCGTATACGTTTTGTATTTTTTCTCATCCTCAAGGCTTACACGGTTTCCGGCAAGTGCGCTAGCAAAAATCGCCGCCGCCTCATCCTTCGTCGTCTCTCCGTAAGGCACGTAATCAAGGGCATGATCCGAAACGCGGCAGCCCACCTCGTGGAAGAAGGAAACCCTTGCTTCCAGCGCAGCTAGCAGCGCCTCATAGCTATCCAGCTTTTGGCCTGCGGCCTGCGCAAGCTTCGCGATCCACTCCAGGAATCCAGCGCGATTAATTTCCAGCGCCTTATCTGGACGGAATGAAGGCAGCACCGCTACAGGAAAGTCCGGCAGCTCTTTAATTTTCAAATGGTATTCCAGCGAATCCGCAGGATCATCTGTCGTGCAGACGACCTCAACCTTGGAGTTTACGATGAGATCGCGGGCCTTGAAGCCCTCGCCCGCCAGCTTCCCATTTACTTTTTCCCAAATCGCTGGCGCATTGCGCTCATTAATCACTTCATCGACGCCGAAGAAACGCTGCAGCTCCAAATGCGACCAATGATAAAGCGGATTGCCAATCGCCTGCGGAACCGTCCTTGCAAAAGCGAGGAAGCGGTCATAATCGCTGACGCCTTCGCCGCCTGTCACATATTTTTCTTCAATGCCGTTCGAGCGCATCGCCCGCCACTTGTAATGATCGCCATACAGCCAAGCCTCCGACAAATTCGAGAAGCTGATGTTGTCGTAAATTTGCTGCGGGCTCAAATGGCAATGATAATCGATAATCGGCATGTCCTTTGCATAGTTATGGTACAAATCCCGCGCCGTTTCATTTGCCAGTAAAAAATTGTCGTCCAGAAACTTAGCCAAGTTAGTCCCTCCTGAATTTAACTAATTCGTCCACCTTCACAGCGAGTCCCGTCTGAATCGATTTATTAGCAGCAATTCCTGTCAAAATCGAACGGGCACCGTCTACATGATTCGCCGCGCGATTGAACTTATCCTCTACTGGCGTGCCAAAAATATCGTTGAGCAGTACAGGATCGCCGCCGCCATGGCCGCCAATTCCTTCTTCAACCTCCACATTGTAAGGAGCGCCAAACATTGGATAAACGATAATGCGCTTGCCTTTCAGCGCGCCCTCTTGCGATTTTTCGCCGCCGGAATTAACATAGGATTGCTCGACAATTTCCATCTCAATCCGGCCCTTCGTGCCGTTGAACGCGATGCGGTAGCCTTCCCATGGCAGATAAGCATTAAGCGAATAAGTCAAAATTGCATTGTTTTTATAACGTACCATTACGCCCATCGTATCTTCGATGTTAATGCCGTCGCTGAATACGCTTTGGTCGCGGCGGTAGCCGTCTTCATGCTCCGCATCAAGATACATCGCTTTGAGGTTCTCATTGCTGTCCATATGCAGCGCAAAAGGATCTTCCTTCGCATTGGGGTGGCCTGTCGCACGGTCGTAAAACTTCGTTTCGCCACGCTCTTCGGCATTTTCCTTACCATAGAACAGCAGATCGCCGAATGCAAAGACGGTATCCGGCTGCGAGCCGATCCAGAAGTTCACCAAGTCGAAGTGATGCGTCGATTTGTGGACAAGCAGGCCGCCGCTGTTGCGCTTGTCACGGTGCCAGCGACGGAAATAATCCGCGCCATGCTGCGTGTTGAGCAGCCATTCAAAATGCACCGAATTGACTTTGCCAATTGTGCCGTTCTCGATCAGCTCTCTCGCTTTCGTATGATGCGGCGCATAACGGTAGTTGAACGTTACGCGAACATTTTTCCCTGTGCGCTCAACAGCATCAATAATTTCCTGGCATTTCTTCTCATCTACAGTCATCGGCTTCTCGGTAATGACATCGCAGCCAAGCTCCAGCGCCCGAATAATATACGTATGATGCGTGCGGTCTACGCTGGTCACGATAACGGAATCCGGCTTCTCAATCTCGATCATTTCCTCGAATTGCTCTGCTTTATATGTGTTAACGGAATGATAATTATATTTATCGGTTAAACGATGGTTGGCGTGGTCAAGTCTCGTTTGGTTCGTATCACAAAATGCAAGCAGCTCCGACGTATCTCTGAAATCGGTTGCAATTGCAGCATAGAAAAACTCAGCTCTTCCTCCCGTTCCTACCAATACGTACTTTTTCTTTTGTGTCATTGCGGCTCACCCTTTGTCTGATTTTTTTGAAATATAAGAATTCATAAGTTTCACACGTATAAATAGGCTTATATTTCTCGGACTGAAACGCGCCGCGCCGCTAAAGGACAGCGACAGCCGTTTCACCTTGACTGTTTAATACGCTTTCATTTTACCGCATATAAGTGTTATAATTCTCCTCATATAGTGCTTAATTACTGAAATATGCCGCATATTTTGCGTTTTATATGAAAGGAGCTTTAAAGGCTATGATTGTAAAAACGCCAGCTTCCTTTGATTATGGGAATTTAGCGAATTTGTATATTGAATATATGAAGCGCTCCGAGCCCTTTACGATGCCCAATGATCATTTTCATGACTATTATGAAATTTATTATTTGCTCAGCGGCAAGCGGATTTATTTCGTCCATGACCGTTCTTATCCGGTGGAGCAGGGCGATCTGATCTTCATTTCCCGCCAAGTCGTTCATAAAACGCTGTACGCTGGCGAAGCCTCGCATGAACGGGTCATTATCCACTTCGATCACCATTTTCCTGAATCGTTTGCGCCCGAGCTTCGCGAGCTGATCTTGTCGCCGTTCGAGCAGCATATTCATGTGCTGCGGCTGCCGCGTCAGGAACAGCTGGTCATGGAGCAGCTTATTCGCAGACTGCTGGAGGAAATTCAGCAACGCCCTCCCGGCTATGAGCTGTATCCGCCAATCGCAATTACCGAGCTGCTGCTGCATGCGGCCCGTTATTTGCAAAAGCACGAATTCGTCCCGCTTTCCCATGCTACACCGATGCATGCGAAAATTACCGAAATCGTTCGTTACATTAACCACCACTTCAGCGAAGAGATTAGGCTGAGCGCCATTGCCGAGCAGTTTTATATCAGCTCCTATTATTTAAGCCGCATCTTTAAGGAAATTACCGGCTTCTCCTTCTCCACCTACTTGACGATTACCCGCATCAAGGAAGCCCAGCGCCTGCTGCGCGAGACCGATCAGTCGATTACAGAAATTGCCGCCGCCACCGGCTTCGACAACTTCTCCCACTTCGGCAAAACGTTCAAAAAAATAACGCGCCTCTCACCGCGGGATTATCGCAAGCATTTATAGGCAGCTGAACGGATAAATAGGTACTATTTCATTTAAATAATAGATTGTGTCCTGCAAGAAAGCTACTTGATAATTTGCCTTCATGCAGGCCACTTTTACTTGACAAATAATGCTTATTTGACTTACTTAGTGTGCCTTCTTTTAAATTCTATCATTTTACTGTGTATAATGTTTACTTAACTCTTCTTTTATATTAAAGGTGTTCTCTGGTCTGCCATATTTACAGAGCAGTTCGACAGCTTTTACAAATGTATAAGTCCAAGATTCACCCTTACTATGGGTAAGTTGATTTAATGTATTTGCATAGCATGTACTATGCATGTAGGCTAATTCAAGCTGTTCTTTTCTGAAATCGCCAGTCCTTAAGTATAATTTCAGCTCCATTTCCGAACTGATTTCTCCTATTGTTTCCACAGCTTCCTCTATTACTTCTATTGGCAAAATGGATAGTAACAATGCATAATTGTAAAATGCGAAGCTATAATCTTCAAGGGGATCGGTCATTTTCATTCTAACGATCTTCCATATCCCGTTTCTACTTACCCAATCACTTACCATAGCACGAATGTTTTGAATATCATTTTCCTCACTGAACGCCCACAAATTGAATGCACTTTTAACATCATCGTCTGAATACTCAAGCAGCACTGAAAGGTCCATATGAGCAAAAATATATTTTTGAGCCCACTCACCCTTTTTTATACCATTATTATTTAATTGTGCTGCAATCAACAAACCATCTTTGTAGTTTGATAAAATAGACGTAACTTTTTCATTATCACTATCTTCTTTTATTAATGCTTTAAACATTTCATTTATAAAAATTTTCATCTGCCTATTAAATTTCGTAAGATCTTGATGCTGATCAAGAACAAATTTTAATATTTTCATGTTTTTCTCGACCTGCTCTGGAGCTATATCCAGCCACAATTGATGAAAAAACTCCTCACGATTCAAATCAGTTACTAGCTCCTCGTATACCGCTCCCCCCTCGTGATCGCCGTCCAAAATCGCAGTATAAAATTTCTGAAGCTGCTCGTTGGACACCATTAAAGAAGGCACAGCATATTGAAAATATGTATCGAAATGCACAGAAGAGCAAATTAGTTTATTTTTGTTCGACAATAATTTATTTACACTTGAATCCCCGAGAGCGGGAAATAACTTGTTTAATAAGGAAATATAAGACGGAAATTGAATGTATAGCTTCTCACGCTGCTCTTTGAGAACGGCTTCATCTTTTTGCTCACCCAGAAATACGCTTGAGTTTTTATATATGAATGCAAATAATTCAGGATTATCAATCTTAATCGCTAATAAGGTTAGAAGATCCTTCGGGTTCGTTTCTTTTTTTAACATAGGCATATGAACCATCGCGATATTCGCAACCCTCTCCATATTCCTTGGTGTGAACTGAAAGTGATTAGCAATTCCTCCTAAAAAATCGATGTAATCATTTTCGACTTCAATTGTATAATCGTTTATTATCTTCATCATTGACGTTTGAAAAGCTTTAATCATCAGGTAGGAATCAACTCTTGGCAGGTAAAGCTGCACATGAATAAACTTTGAAATATATTCAAGCCCTACCTTTTCCTCATAGTCTTTAGAATAGAGCTGGGATAACGATTTCGCTACGTGCTTCTCATCCATAGCAAGAACATAAGTGATATTAGGAAAGTCGGCAATAAGCCGTACTAATTTAAAGATCATTTGAATTTCCTTATTGTCCAGACGATCTATATCATCTATGAAAACTACCATAGGCATACGGGCCGCTTTCAGCAACTCAATAATATGTTCCCTCATGCCTTGAGCATCTTCAAAATCTTTGGAAAGTTCAGGATTGCTCATATAATCTTTAAAATTCACAATAAACCCCGGTGGTCTTATGCTAATCGTTGTCAAAAATTTCAAATACTTCTTTAACCCATAAATAAGCTTTTGCTGGGAATTAGATTGACGATTTTCCAGATGCGATATTAACAGCTTTAAAAATTCAGGAATGATATTATTTTGATCCTTCCCCATATACCAAGGCTGGAAACGAATAATTTTCTCTTTACTAATATGTTGCTTTTCGATTAGATCAAAAACAGAGGATTTTCCTGACCCCCACGGCCCATATAGCCCAATAGTCAACGCATGATTCGTAGGAATAGCCATACGATCAATGAGGATTGCTGCCAAATCTTTCGCAAATTTCTCGCGCCCCAAGCTGTCAACTCCATCGACGCCCAATGAAGGACTGGAATTAAACTGGAATTTTTGTGCTTTGTCTGCAGCATCAGGGTTGGGCTCACCTTTTTTAGCAGGCAACTTTTTGAGCGTCAAAATAATTGCATATAAAGAAATAGCTATTACATTCACATCATATAAATCAGACCAAAACCCCCCTGAAAAAAGTCTGTTCTGGTCATTAAGCCCATAATCCAGGATGAGTGAGATTAACACTGACGGCAGCAGTTTTCGACGTATAGTTTTGAATAACAATAGCCTGACATGCTGCATAAATTCAAAATAAACAATGGCTGACCAAATGGCTGTGTAAATGATGACAATAATCTGTATAACGTAATTTGTTGGGACAGTATTTAATATGGACTTAAGCGCTAAACGGATACATAAGAGAAGCGCGTATGATATAGCTGTGCTAAACAAAATAAGGAAAGCAAATTTAGAAAGATTAGTTTTTCCTTTTCCAAAATAATCTTTTAATCTTTTGACCACACTAACTTCTTCTTTCATTTCCTCATTTACCCCTCTCATATAACTTCCTTAATCATACAAATGTTATTTTTCTAAAGCAATGATCCCTTCATAAAATAAAAACATTCCGTTTCTAGGTTGTATTTGTAGGCATAATTATTGCAGATTATTAGCGAAAGAATTCACGTCGTAATCTTATACACACAAAGTCACTTAATTAGACTAATAAAATTAAAATCTCTATGATAAATTTACTGTGATGTCTCAATTTTGTATACTAGGTTGGGAGAAGTGATGAGATGATTAAATTGGGTAAAATTAGCTACTGGCATGTACATGCTTGGGATTATACGAAGGAAGCGCAAGCGCATCCAGGTACAGAAATTACTGCGGTATGGGATGAGCTTCCAGAGCGCGGCCAAGCGGCTGCTGACAAGCTAGGCGTTCCCTTCTACAGCAACTTGGACGAGATGCTCGCAAGCGACATTGATGCGGTAATCGTAGACGCTCCGTCCAACATCCACCGCGACGTTATTATCGCGGCTGCACGTGCGGGCAAGCATATTTTCACGGAAAAAGTTATCGCTCCTACTCTTAAAGAAGTGAATGAAGTCATCGAAGCGGTATCCGCGAATAACGTGAAGCTTACCGTTTCCCTGCCAAGGCTGAATGCTGGCTACACGCTGGCGATTCAGGATATTTTGGCACAAGGCCTGCTTGGCAAAGTAACGCTTGTGCGGGTAAGATTGTCGCATGATGGCGCTACAAAAAACTGGCTGCCGGAGCATTTCTATAATTTGGAGCAATGTGGCGGCGGCGCCTTGATCGATCTGGGCTGCCACCCGATGTATTTGACTCGCTTGTTCCTCGGTGAGCAGCCTGTTGAAGCATCTGCCCAATACGGCTATGTAACAGGCAAAGAAGTAGAAGACAACGCCGTCGTTCTGCTTAAAACAGCATCCGGTGCTGTCGGCATCGTTGAAGCTGGCTTCGTCAACGCCTTTTCGCCTTTCACCATTGAGATTCATGGCACGCAAGGCACATTGATGTACGGCACACCGGATGACCGCCTATTGCTGCGTACGAACTTGAACGGTGAAGACGCTGCGAAGCAGTGGCAGGAGCAGACGCTGCCAGACTCACGCCCAGGCGCTTTCAACCAATTTGCCGATCATATTGTGAACAATACAAAAGCTGAGGAAAATGTACAGCTTGCGGTTGAATTAACGAAGCTGGTTGAAGCGGCGAACCGCTCTGTGCGTGAAGGTAAATCGATTCGTATCGACGAGTTGGCGCAATAATAGACTACTGGATTATTTTTCAGCAATAACGACTTGAAGGGAGGTTTGGCGCGATTGCAGCCTTTTCCATACGAAGTGATGCGTGAGCGCCAGGATGCGCTCGAAAGGCTTGATCTTCGCATCCGCTGGGGCTATTACGATATTCATGTGCTGCGTTTTCACCTGACCCAGTTTCTTCCCGGCAAAATCGTCAACTTTCACAAGCATGCCGAATTCGAGTTTCATTTTATACCGCAGGGCAAGGGGACTGTTATTCTGGTCGATATGCCGTATGCGCTGAACGAGGGCATGTTTTATTTAACGGGACCTGATGTGCTTCATTATCAGGAGGCAAGTCCGGATGACATTATGGATGAGCTGTGCCTGCATGTCGATATTATTGATCGCAGATTGCAGCCTGGCTCTTCCCCTGTTACGGAAGCGGATGATTGGGAAATTGCCGAGGCCGATGATTGCATCAGCAAGCTTCGCACGCTGCCGCTGTTTCCGGCAGATGATGTGCATCAGGCTATGCCTTTGTTTTTGGAAGCTTATGAAGCTTGCTCAAGACATTATACAGGCAGCTATACGACAATCAGGCAAAATGTCATTCAAATCCTTCTGCGGGCCGTGCGTGCTTATGACACGGTGAAGGAACCAGAGCAGGCTCACTTACCTACCCGGGATATGAAGGCTTACCGCTATCGTCTCGCAATGGAATATATACAGGCCAACTACTCTGGCGAAGTCACGCTTGAGGACGTGGCCGACAAGCTGAATTTAAGCTCGCGGCATATTCAGCGGGTGTTCAAGGAGGCCGGAGACGGCCAGTCCTTCAGTGCCACGCTCGAAAATATGCGCCTCAAGGCGGTATGCCATGCGCTTGCCGAAAGCACGCAGTCGATTGAAAAAATCGCCCAGCAAACGGGATTTGCCAATGCCAACTATTTGCATGCGGTGTTTCGCAAACGTTTTGATATGACCCCTTCTGAATACCGCGCACAGCAGATGACCATCATGTAGTAAAGGATGATACTCGTAATGTCCAAGACGCTAAAAATCGGAATTATCGGCAGCGGCGGCATAGCAGGCGCCCATGCCAGAGCGTATAAGCAGATGCTCGGCGTAGAAGTTGCAGCTGTAGCCGATATTATTCCAGGCCGCGCCGAGCAATTTATTGAGAATTGGGAGCTGCCCCATGCGGCGGCCTATGACGACTATCGGCAGCTGCTCGATACGGAGCTTGATGGCGTCAGCATTTGCACGCCGAATGTGGCCCATTTTCAAACGACGGTCGATGCGCTAAATGCAGGCAAGCATGTCATGCTGGAAAAACCAATGTCGGTCACGCTTGAAGAAGCGGTGACGATGGCGGAAACAGCACTCAAAACAGGCTATATGCTCAACATCGGCTTCCAGCCGCGCTATGACCCGAATATGGCGATCATTCGCGACCTGATCTCGTCCGGCGAGCTGGGCAAAGTGTATTATGTAGAAACGGGAGGCGGACGCCGCCGCGGCATGCCAGGCGGAACCTTTATCCGCAAGGATATTGCCGGAGCTGGCGCGATGGCCGACATCGGCTGCTATTCGCTCGACATGGCGATGAATGCGCTCGGCTATCCGAAGCCGCTGACGGTATCGGCGTTTACGTCTAACCATTTTGGCACGAACCCACTGTATCATAAGGAAGCAGATAAGTTTGACGTCGAGGATTTTGGCGTGGCAATGATTCGTTTCGAAGGCGATATTGTGCTTAATTTCAAAATTTCTTGGGCGATGCATATGGACTCGCTCGGTGCCGCTCTATTCCTCGGTACCAATGCCGGGCTCAAGGTCACACCTTCCGGCTCCGGCCCTTGGAGCGGCGTGTTTGATGGCAGCGTAGGCTCCATCACGATGTTCCATGATGTGCAGGGTCATCATACGGAAAGCCCGATTCCGGTTATTCAGCACCAAACGGATCTATTCCACGCTAAGGTGTGGGATTTTGCCGAAGCCGTGCGCGACGGAAGACCGGCCCCGATTCCTGGCAGCCAAATCGTGCGGAACCAGGCGGTTATCGACGGCATTATCCGCTCTGCTCAGACGAAGAAGGAAGTCGATATCTTTTTGCCTTCCCCGTTTGCGTAAGAGCCTATTAAAAAGGAAATTCGCTGCGTGAAAGGTTTGGTTTTCGATCGCTGTTGCCCTTGGATTTCCTTGAATTAGACGCCTTCAGCGGTGGAAATCCAAGGACAAAGGCGAACGCTCCCGCTTCTCAAATCCAAACCTTTCACTCCGCTCACCTATTTAAAAACTTCTTAAAGCATGTGCGGAAGTGCTTCAAATGAAACTAAAATTCAAGGAGGATTTTATTATGTCTAAAACTCATCGTATTGCGATTATCGGCTGCGGCGGTATTGCCAATGGCAAGCATTTGCCGAGCCTTAGCACCATCAAAAGCGTGCAAATCGTCGCTTTCTGCGACATCGAAGAGCATCGCGCACAAGAGGCTGCCGCGAAGTATGGCGCGGAAGGCGCTCGCGTATACACCGACTACACGGAGCTGTTGAAGGACGAAACCATTGAAATCGTGCACGTCTGTACGCCAAATGATTCCCATGCCGTCATCGCGATCGCTGCGCTGGAAGCTGGCAAGCATGTGATGTGCGAGAAGCCAATGGCGAAAACAGCAGCAGATGCTAAGCTTATGATGGAAACGGCACGCCGTACTGGCAAAAAATTGACGATCGGCTACAACAACCGTTTCCGTCCAGACAGCCAGCAGCTGAAGAAAATTTGTGCAAATGGCGAGCTGGGCGAAGTGTATTACGCGAAAGCACATGCGATTCGTCGCCGCGCCGTACCAACATGGGGCGTATTCCTTGATGAAGAAAAACAAGGCGGCGGCCCGCTAATCGATATCGGTACTCACGCGCTGGATCTGACATTGTGGATGATGGACAACTACAAGCCGAAGGTTGTACTTGGAACGGCTTACCACAAGCTGTCGCAGCGTGAAAATGCAGCCAACGCTTGGGGCCCTTGGGACCCTGCCAAGTTTACCGTTGAAGATTCCGCTTTCGGCATGATCGTCATGGAAAACGGCGCGACGATTTCCCTTGAGTCCAGTTGGGCACTTAACACACTGGATATTGACGAAGCAAAATGCTCGCTGTCCGGTACAGAAGGCGGAGCAGACATGAAAGGCGGCCTGCGAATCAATGGCGAAAATCACAGCCGTCTTTACACGACCGACATCGAGCTGAAATCCGGCGGCGTCGCTTTCTTTGACGGTGCAGATTCCGGCCGCGACTCCGATCTGGAAATGAGAATGTGGCTGAAGGCGATTGAGGACGACACCGATCCGGTCGTAACGCCAGAGCAAGCCTATGTCGTGTCGCAAATTTTGGAAGCCATTTATGAGTCGGCTCGCACGGGCAAAGCCGTTTATCTGTAACAGCTAGCTGCTTCATAAAGCCGAGCCTAAATTATATAAGCCTGCTCCCCATCCGAATGCGGAAGGAGCAGGCTTTTTTCACTAGACCATTTCAGTTATAATCATTAATCATGTTATTATAGAACTACACTTACACTCATCTTTCAAGGAGGCGTCCGATGATGCTTTTTATTGGGATTTTATTACTCTGCTGTGGACTATTAATGGTGGTCCGACCAGCTTTCGTATGGTCACTGACAGAGAGTTGGAAATCTAATAACGGCACGGAGGCGTCCAACCTCTACCTTGTATCAACAAGATTCGGTGGCGTATTATGCACGCTAGCAGGTCTTGCAGCTATCATTGCTTATTTGCTGTAGGGACTATTCGTTAATCAAGCACACAAATTTAACCGATCCGAAGGAAGGCTGGCAGCTCGGAAAGGTAAGCAGATAGGGGAATTCAGTTGCAGGGCTATCAGGAAAAAAGAGATCTCGAACGCACGGCTGTCCGCATTTTCATCAATCTCTACAACCATAATTATGAGAGCAAGCTCCGGCTCCTCTATCAGCGTGAACGACCGGATGCCGTGCTTCAGCATCGGAACCAACATATGATCGGCGTTGAAATTACCCACCTGTTTTATGATTCTGAAGAAGCGAAAAGGCTGCTGGGCCGCTCGCAATCGCGCAATCTCAATCAAGAGGTTGTCGAAATGCTGATCGCCGAGCTGAATAAGCGCATTCAGACGAAGGAAATAAAAATAAACAATTACGCGACTGCGTATCCCATTGCCTTAATCATTCGAAATGCTTCCCCTGCCTTCGGCATGTCTGACATTTTGCGCGCCAAGGAGCTCATTTATAAGCCGCAGGGCCGATTTACCCATGTATGGTTCTTATCTCGCGATGGGTCAGACGAGTGGTTGATGAAGGATTTGCAGCAGCTGTAGGATGAAAATGAAAAAATTTAAATCGTCCCTTTCAATGAGCTATTACTCAAATATCGAATAGACCTGTTGTTGCCTCATACATTTTCACACGTCTATTTAATTGATCCATGACTAAACGCTCCATGAATAAAAAAAACCTTTAATATGGTACGATTATTTTGCATAATCGCATTTCAAATTAAAGGTGATTTAATCATTTCATAATTTAATTCTTAGCAGTATCTGTTTTCTTGTCATCTTTATTTTCTTTAGCTTCTTCTCCATTGTTTGTGGATGCAGCTTTATGAAATCTCTACCAAGACGGGAAACGGCTTACCGCTCCAATTCATCGTCACCTACAACCGAGCTTTCCCCCGAAAATATTTCTTTACCACCTCATAAGCCAGCTTCGGCCTGCGATAGCGGTCCACAATGCCTTTGCTGTTCTGCGTACCTGCGCGGGCGAGCAGCCAGCCCGTTCCCTCGGTTACGCGGCAATCGCAAAACTGCCAGATGAACATGCCGGACATGTACGCCCGAGAGGTGTACGCCTGTAAATTCGCTTCTATAATATCTGCTTGACGCTCCTCTGTACCGCGTACCCGGTTCGGATCGCGCAAGCCGTAATGGCCGTCGGCGCCAAACTCGCTCATAATCATCGGCTTGCCTGCACCGCCTGCAGCATCGGCCCAGCCTCGCGCCGCATCGCACAGCTCGCCTGGATCTTCATCGCCGTACCAGCCCGGATATAGATTGCACGAGACTATATCAGCCAGGTCAAAGCAGATTTCCTTATCGCGGTGATGGGAGGCAAACGTCAGCGGCCTGCTGCTGTCCAGTGCCCGAATTTGCTCCAGCTGCCGTTTGTAGTGAACACGCCCTTCCTCCAAGTCGCTGGCGCATTCATTCAAAATCGCCCAAATGACAATCGAGGGATGATTATAATGCTGCTCCACCATCTCGCGATTAACCTGCTCGCACTGCCAAATAAAATTCGGGTTGCGCATTTGCTCAATCGACAAGCCCCGGGCATGATTTTCTTCCCATACGAGCACGCCGTGCTCATCGCATAAATCGAGGAACCGCTCATCATTCGGATAATGGCTCGTACGCACCGCGCTTGCGCCCATATCAAGCATCAATTGCAAATCCTGTGCCATGAGCGGCAGCGGGAATGATGACCCCGTCAGCGGATGATCCTCATGCCGATTAAATCCTTGAAGTACGATATCCTCGCCGTTCAGCTGAATGCGTCCATGCTCCGTCGTAACCGTCCGGAAGCCGACCCGTTCAACTAAATCATCGACAGGAGCCGCTTGCCCTTCGATTTGCAGCAAAACCTGCAGCAAATACAAAGCCGGATTTTCCTGCGACCAAGACTGCACCTCATCAATGCTGAAAACGCCGCCTACTGTAGCCGTCTCTCCCGGCTGCAAGCTTACACTGCCAAGCTCCAGCGTCTGTCCTGCAATCGTTGCCGTCAGCTTAGCAGTCAACTGCACCTGCGTATGCTTCTTCGATAGCGCCGGATAACGGACGCAAGCGCGAATGTCTGCCTGCCAGCTGCCAGCACTTTGCTGCCCTGCTTCCGATTCGGATTCTATTTCCATTTCTGATCCTTTTTCTGATCCTAACTCTGCTTTCGTTTCGGTTCCTTCAATTAACCCTTTCAATGGGGTAAAAGATAGGCGCTCAACAAACAGCTCCTGAATTTCCTCAAGCATGACAGGACGAATAATTCCGCCGTATGTATAATAATCGTTAGGAACGTGGAGCGATGAGGCTTCGCTAAAAGAATTATCCACGAGCACGGCAAGCTCATGTGTGCCCGCTTCAACATCGCGAATGACGGCATCGAATGCCGTATATGCATTATAATGGCGGGCAACCGGCTTCCCATCGAAAAACACATTAGCTGTATGGCTGACGCCTTTAAAAATAAGGCGAAGCGACGTCCTTTTTTCTACGGTCACCTTCGTGCGGTAAACGCCTCTGCCACTGTATGTCAGCAGCTCCGGATGGGTCTCCCAGCAGCCCGGAACGGCTAGCTTATATCGATATTCCAATGCTTCAAGCTGAATTTCCCCATCTGGTACCGTTACAAAATCCCACATACCACCGAGCTCTCTTACTTTTCGAATCGTATTGGTCTGAAATAATCTGGACATGCTTTGCCTCCCCAATATGGCTTTAACGCCCCTATTGTAAACGCTATTATTTTATCACTATTTCCGTTTTTTGCAAGGTGCCTCATTAACAGAAAAAGCAGTCTCCCCTCCAAAAAACGGTCATTTCATAGGCGTGCTTGCTTTAACTGGGGGACTAGCTAACGAGCTATTTTCTAAAACGCTAAGCTGCCATTCAGCGGAGCTTCAGCTTCTATTCAGCTTTCTAGCCGATACATAAATGGTGGGCCTGCCGGCAGTGATAATGATAAAGGAGAATGGAATATGTCTGTATCCATTAATACGTATTATAAAAATTCGTTGCAGCAGTCGTCGCTGCTTGATCAATCCAGCACAGCAGCCAAGCAATACCAGCTTCAAAGCGATGATAAAAAGAAATCAGCCGATTCCCTGCAGCTCAGCCAAGAAATGCTGGGTTATATGAGCGGTTATCAGCAGCAATATGCCCGTTCAACAGAAATATACAGCCCAGACTCCAGCGAAAGCGAGTTAACGACTGAACAGAAAAAATCCATTCTGGTCCATTTGCAGCGGCAGTTGAATGTATCTCTTTCCTTACCACAGAGTGATGACGGTTCGGCTCTGGGGACGGATACAGACAGCGGCCCATTAGGTCTGCTGAAAGATACGCTATCCGGCATCGACCTGTCCACAGCTACCGATGAGGAAATTACGAATTTGTTCGACAAAATAAAGCAAACCATGAATGCTAATAGGCCAGCTCCTCCACAGGGGCCTCCGCCTGCCCCTTCTGAGGAAGCTTTTTCAGCCAAAGAGCTGACGACCGAGCAAATCCGCTCATTGCTGACGGATTTACAAACTCAGCTTGGGAATATCGATCTAACCGATAAGAATGAGGACGACGAAGATAGCAATGATATTACGGATAGTACGTTGCTTAGCACCATTAAAAATGCCGTGTCTGAAGTGGATATATCCAGCGCTACGGATAAGGAGATTTTGAATCTGCTTGATACGATTACGGAGCTATTGGAAAGTAAGCGCCCAGAGCCGCCACCGCTTCCAGACAGGGCTGAGTTAAATGAGCAAGCTGCAAGTGATAGCGCGGATACAAGCGTTGGATTGCCTCCCATGCTTAGAGCGCTGAGCGGTGTGCTGCCTCCCTTTGCATGGCATATAGCTGCTGATGCGGAAGGAGATCTGGATGCCGATGAGTGGGCAGACGATTCTACTACGGAGACTGATCTTCGTGCGGATTATAGACAGCAATTGATCCAAGACCTCCAAACCCAGCTAAGCAAGTTCAGCTTATAATAAATGAATCAGGCATAAGCCTGCATTGAACGGCAAGGCCCACACATGATTGACCAAACGATCTACTATTGAACGGACGTCATACCGGGGATCGTTGAAGGAAAAAGTGTAAATAGCAAATACACGAGTCCCCGTACAGTGAACACTTCTAAAATGTCCAGCATGCGGGTACTCGTGTATGATACAAACGCATTTACTATTCTTTCTTATCCTAGCAGCAGCTAGCAAAATGTCCTTAAGCTTCGCTTAGCGCCTTTGCGGCATAGCGGTTTTCAGGAATTGGCAGCTCCAAATTGCCACGCAGCGTATCATGCTCATACTCCGTCCGGTAAATGCCTCGCTCCTGCAAAATCGGCACGACTAGATCAACGAAGTCATCCAGCCCCTTCGGCACAGAGGAATGAATAATGAAGCCGTCAGCACCCTCTTCCTCATGCCACTGCTGAATCAAGTCAGCGATTTTCTCCGGCGTACCGATAAAGTCAGTTCGCGGCGTGGCTACGCTTAGCGCGACCTGGCGCAGCGTCAAGCCGTGCTCCCGAGCTTTGCTCTTGATTTTGTCCGTGCCGCTGCGGAAGCTGTTGCTGCCGAGATCGCCAATGTCCGGGAACGGCTCATCGAGCGGAAACTGCGAGAAGTCAAAATGCTCGAAGAAGCGACCCAAAAATTGCAGCGCCTTATCAATGGACACGAGGCTCGCCAGCTCCTCGTATTTACGGTCTGCTTCTTCCTGCGTATGTCCGATAATGGGAGAAATGCCGGGAAAAATGCCAATTTCATCCGCGGATCGGCCATACGCTGCCGCTCTATTTTTCACATCGAGATAGAACGCCTTCGCTTCCTCCAAGGACTCATGCCCCGTAAATACCGCATCGGCGCTTTTCGCTGCCAAATTGCGTCCATCCTCCGAGGAGCCCGCTTGAAAAATAACTGGCTGGCCCTGCTTCGAGCGGGCAATATTGAGCGGCCCCTGCACGGAGAAAAACTCGCCTTTATGATTCAGACGATGCAGCTTCTCCGGGTCAAAAAACACGCCCGACTCCTTATCGCGCACAAAAGCATCATCTTCCCATGAATCCCAAAGACCGCGCGTCACCTCCAAATATTCCTCGGCAATGCGGTAGCGCTGCGGATGCGTCGGATGATCCGCCTTGCTGTAGTTTTTCGCTGAGCCTTCAAGTGGTGAAGTAACGACATTCCAGCCGCCGCGCCCACCACTAATATGATCGAGCGAAGCGAACTGCCGGGCTACGGTGAACGGCTCGCTGTAAGACGTCGACAGCGTGCCAACCAAGCCGATCTTCGAAGTAACCGCCGCTAGCGCAGAAAGAATGGTTAACGGCTCAAACCGATTCAAGAAATGTGGCAGCGAATGCTCGGTAATGTAGAGTCCATCAGCAATAAATACAAGATCGAATTTGCCTGCTTCCGCCTTCTGCGCCTGCTGCTTGTAAAATTCAAAATTAACGCTGGCATCCGTCACGGCCTCCTTATGTCTCCAAGCTCCAACATGCCCGCCAACCCCATGAACAATTGCACCAAATTTGATTTTTTTCCGTTTTGTCATAACCCATTCCTCCTCTGAATTTTTATGAAGACAATAACGCCGTTTTCTGAAGCTGCAGCTTGTAGCATTTCACCAACACATCGCCGTTGTACATTTCCTTGTCCATCGCCCGTTCAAAGCCGAGCTTCTCATACAGCTTGATCGCCGATGCCATTAAATCCGAGGTGTGCAAATGCAATGTGGAAGCTCCTAGTGCGAGCGAGCGGCGAATGCTTTCCTTGATCAGCTCTGTCGCAACGCCAAGCCCGCGGGCCTCTGGCGCTACCCCAAGCAGGCGGATAATCGGGGAATCGATTTTCAGCTCTGGACGTCCATAGGCGGTAGCAGACGAAGTGAACAGCAGCACACTGCCGACGATTTCCCCATTTACCTCTGCAACAATGCGCGCCTGCGGTCCTTCCTTATCAACTGATTCAATAATAGATGCCTTATACTCGGCCCAGCGATCAGGTGACATAACAGCCTCGTACTGCGAATAAGCAGCCACGACGATGCGCTTAATCGCTTCACGGTCTTTCGCTACCGCATCCCGAACGTCAACTTTGATTTTTGTCACATTATACACACCTTTCATATGATTTTTGTCGGAATTGCAGGGTAAAAAGAGCCTTGCCCTTTTCATTTATTGTGCATTCGTTTCACTGAACGGCTCCAAATAACGACTTGCCAGGTTGGCAAAATAAGCAGCCGTTAGCGGCAGCGCCCGCTCATCGATATCGAAAGCCGGATGATGCCATTCCTGCGGGCCCGCTGTTCCCATGAAAAAAAACAATCCCGGCACTTGCTTCTGATAGAAAGCGAAGTCCTCACCTGCGGAAGACGGCAGCGGCTCTACAATCTCAAGCTTCGTGTCTTGAGCTGCTGCGACTGCTGCTGCGACTAAAGCCGCGTCATTTTGAACCGCTGGCGGCCCTTTAATCCAGCGTACCGCCGCAGTTGCGCCGAACGCTGCAGCTACATTTTCCGCCACCTGCTTAAAGCGCTCCAGCACATGCTGCCTCACCTGCTCGTCAAAGGTGCGAATCGTCCCGTCGAAGACGGCCTTTTCGGCTATGACATTCCAGGCAGTGCCGCTTTGAATGCGCGTCACGCTAACGACCGCGCTGAGCAGCGGGCTGACATTGCGGCTGACGATCGATTGCAGCGCCGTCACCATATGCGCCGCCGTCACAATCGGATCAATGCTTGCTTCCGGCACAGCCGCATGGCTGCCTTTGCCCGTCACCTCAACAACAAAACCGTCAGCTGCTGCCATGATCGGTCCCGGCTTAATGCCGATCGTGCCAACGGGCAAATCCGGCTTATTGTGAATGCCATAAATCGCCTCTACCCCTTCAAGCGCGCCGCTGGCGATGACCACTTGCGCTCCCGTCGCCTTTTCCTCCGACGGCTGAAAAATAAGGCGCACCGTTCCCGCAAGTGTCTCCTCGCGCTGCTTCAGCAGCAAAGCTGCACCGATGAGCGAAGCGGTATGATAATCATGCCCGCAAGCATGCATTTTGCCCGCCACCTGCGATGCATAGGGCAGCCCCGTCTCCTCTTGAATCGGCAGCGCATCAATATCGGCCCGCAAAGCAAGTACAGGCCCGCTATTTTTCCCTCCTACTTCGGCGACTACACCCGTTTTCAGTCCATAATCGACGATGCGAATGCCCGCTTCCATAAGCCAGCCTTGAATCGCCTTCGTCGTGGCGAACTCTTCATTTGATAATTCGGGATGCTGGTGCAGCTGGCGCCGTATTTCAATCAGCTTTGCGCCTAGCTGCTGCTTCCTCTCAGCCGCCTGTGTATCTGCCATGCTAAAGACCTCCCTTCGCCTTGCACTTTTACTCCAGCCTATTCATGCTGCCTGCCCTGCTATTCATTTTTCATAGTAACCGCCCTATATGATAAGTAGTCTAGCTTTCTACAGCAAGCTCAGCGAATGCCTCAGATAACAGCTCATAGGAACGAATTCTAGCTGCAAAATCCTTCACCGCCGTCGTTATAATAAATTCATTAACGTGATGCTTCTGCTGCCATTCCAGCAGCCGCCTCCGAACGGTCTCCTTCGAGCCTTTCGTAATTTCAGCTTCCTTCACTTCAACGGTATAGGTCTGGCCCGATTGTCTGCCGAATTCTTCCGCCTGTTCGACGGTTCCGACTGTTAGCGTCTTGCCATTTTCCAAATGAATTTTAACGTTTTTATGATCAGAGGCCAGCAGTGCTGCTTCCTCATCGGTATTAGCTGCAATAAGCGACAACGCCAAAATCGCCTGCGGCTGCTTGCCTTTATCCGAGCGGAACTCCGCATGATAGGCGGTTAGCGCCTCTTCCGCAACAGCTGCATCGCTATTAATAAATTGGGCAAACACATATGGATAACCCGCTTCCGCTGCCAGCTTCGCACTAGCCACGCTGGCGCCAAGCACGAAAATCTCGGCCGGCTGCTCAGGCACAGGGGAAGCCTGAAGGCCAGCAAGCGCATGATCTGCGGGCAGCGTATTTTGCACAAAATGCTCTAGTTCCACCAGCTTATCCTGCAAGGACTGCTCCTGTGAAACGCCTTTCTGCAAAGCCTGCGTGGAACGCGGCAGCCCGCCTGGCGCGCGGCCAATGCCCAGATCTACGCGGCCTGGAGCGAGCGTCGCCAGCAAATTAAAGTTTTCCGCAACTTTATAAGGGCTATAATGCTGGAGCATAATACCGCCTGATCCAATGCGGATACTTTCCGTCTGAGCAAGCAAAAACGAAATCAACACCTCAGGCGAGGAGCCGGCAACTTGCGCCGAATCATGATGCTCGGATACCCAGAAGCGGTTGTAGCCGAGCTGCTCCGCCTTTTTCACCAGTGTAAGTGTATTTTGAAAAGCCTCTGCCGGGGTGCTTCCTGGAAAAACAGGGCTTTGGTCTAAAATGCTGAGCTTAATCGCCATTTTCATTCTCTCCTATCGTCGATTACCTCGTAACGCTCGTTTATATGCTGTAGCTAGGTTCCGGCGCGATTCGCTTCAGAAACTGCTTCGTTCTCTCTTCCTTCGGCTTGCCGAACAGCTCGCTTGGCTTGCCTTCCTCGACGATGACGCCGCCATCCATAAAGACGACATGGTTTGCGACATCGCGGGCGAAGCCCATTTCATGCGTAACGACGATCATCGTAATGCCTTCTCCAGCGATTTTGCGAATGACGTCAAGCACCTCGCCCACAAGCTCCGGGTCAAGCGCCGACGTCGGCTCATCGAACAAAATCACTTCCGGGTTCAGCGCAAGCGCCCGGGCGATGCCCACCCGCTGCTGCTGTCCGCCGGACAGCTCGCTTGGGTAGGCGTCAAGCTTCGCCGCAAGGCCTACCTTCTCGAGCATTTGCGTGCTGCGCCGCCTTGCTTCATCCTTGGGCAGCTTCTGCACAATGAGCAGTCCTTCCATCACATTTTCCAGCGCCGTCTTATGCTTGAATAAATTATAATGCTGGAACACCATCGCGGAGCGCTGGCGCAGGTTATGAATATCTTTTTTCCCTGCTGCCTTGAAGTCCAGCTCGAATTCGCCAATGCGGATTTGCCCATTATCGGGCTTCTCCAAATAATTGATGCAGCGCAGCAAGGTTGTTTTACCTGAGCCGCTTGGGCCCAATATGACAACGACCTCGCCTTTCTCCACCATCAAATCGATGGATTGAAGCACCTGATTTTTCCCGAACGACTTAGAAATTTGTTTCAGTTCAATCATGCTACGCCACCTCGATTGTATTTATTAATTCTCCGCTCAAGCCAAGCTGTTGCCTGCTCGATTAATATGGTCATGCCCCAGAACAGCACCGCTGCTGCAATGTAGGCTTCAAGAAACTTCCAGTTTGTGGCGGCGACAATTTGCGCTTGGGCATTGATTTCAACGACAGATACGGTAAAAGCAAGCGTCGAACCATGCAGCATGCCAATCAAATTGTTGGATAAATTCGGCAAGCAGACGGCGAGCGCCTGCGGCAGTACAATACGGCGCAGCGCCTGCGGTGTCGTCATCCCGATGGAATAAGCGGCCTCCATCTGTCCGCGGTTCACCGCAAGAATGCCTGCGCGTACAACCTCCGACATGTAGGCGCCTGCAGTAATCGAGAAAGAAATATAAGCAAATCCGATTAACGGAATGACTGTTGAATTAAAGCCAAGCCCCAGTGCGCTTGTCAGCCCGTCGATTATGATCGGAAGGCCGAAATAGATTAGCAGCAAATGCATGAGCATTGGTGTGCCACGAATGAATAGCACATAAGCGCTAGCCAGCGGGTATAGAATCGGAATGCGATAAATACGAATAAGGGCAATTGCCGTGCCAATAATAAAACCGACAAACACCGAAACGATGGTAATATAAAGGGTATTCGGCAGCGCCTTGAACAAGCTGAGAAAGGCCGTCCATATAAATCCAGGGTCTAGTGACATCAGGTTCAGCCTCCTTTCTCCAAGCGCGTGACAAGCGTCCGCTTCCACAGTCTTCTTTTTCCATAACGCACCGTCGGTTCAGCCACTTGTTTCTCATGACGCAGCAGCCTGCGCTCCAAATAATGGAAGGTCCGCTCCAGGATGGTGCTGATTACAAAATAAATGAGCGACAAGGCAATATAGGTTTCAATAAAATGCTGGGTTGCCGAGGCTAGCGTCTGCGACTTGCCCGTCATTTCCATGGCGCCCAGCGTGAACGCGAGTGACGTGTCCTTCAGGTTGCCAATGACGAGATTCGCCAATATCGGGATCGAGATCGCCAGCGCTTGCGGCAGCACAATTCGGGTAAACGCCTGATAGCCGCTCATTCCAATGGCATAGGCCGCCTCTACCTGCCCGCGATCTACTCCATTGACCGCCGCCCGAATCGCCTCTGATATAAAAGCGCCGCTATGGAGCGCATAAGCCAAAATAACGAAAAGAAGCACATTGGCCCGCGATACATCAATATGAACCAGCTTTAACAATTCCGGAAGGCCGTAATAAATGAGAAAGAGCTGAATCAATATTGGCGTTCCACGGAAAAAGGATACATACACCTGCGAAACCCGCTGCAATACGGGAGTTTTGTAAAGCCGGGGCAGCGCGATGATAAAACCAACCACGATGCCCAGCAAAATGGAGGCAGCTACAATAAACAAGGTGATATGCAGGTAAGACAGCAATTTGGGTATGAAATCTAGCAAGTAATGAATATCAAATTTTCTGCCCATCGGTTTCCCTCCGTCTTACACCCTTGACCAGCAAGTTAGCAGCACCATTTATTTTTTTACAACTTCATCAAGCGGTTTTGTATAGTCTTCGCCAAGCCACTCTACGCTCAGCTTCGACAGCGTTCCGTCTGCTTTAACCTCTTTAATTGCAGCATCCAGCTTGTCAGCCAGCTCCTGGCTGTCTTTGCGAAGCACGAACAGTACATCGGATTGAATAAGCGGGTCGCCTACCGTCTTCATCGCAGGAGCACCATCTGTGTCAGGGTAGAACGGAAGCGAGAAGTCAGTAGCAAGCGTTGCATCTATGCGGCCGCTCTTGAGCAAGGCAATTCGGTCGTTGGCTGCGCCGCTGGAGTAAACAATTTCATACGGATTGTTATGATCCTTGTTGTATTGCTCCAGGAAAAAGGCCTGATTGCTCGTTGGCGATGTGAACACTTTTTTGCCTGTCAAATCGTCGATTGAATGAATCGTCGTATTGTCTCTATACACGGCGATTTTGGAAAGGAAAATGCTGTACGGCTCTTTATTAAAAAGGAATTTGGCCTCACGCTCTGGATTTTTCTCCATTTGGTGAGCGACAAAATCGATTTTTTTCGTCTCCAGGCTTAGCAGCAGGCTGGAAAATTCTTGCGTTTGGAATTCAAACTCATATTCCGGCAGACGCTTATCGAGCTCTCTAACGAGTTCAACGTCAAAGCCTGTCAGCTTGCCATCCTCATCGATAAAGCATACATTCGGGAACTGGGTACCCGTGCCGACAATAATTTTCTTCACTTCCTGCGCCGGGCTAGCACTTGCTCCTGCACCGCTGCTTGCTGTTTCATTCGTACCATTATTTGCAGCTCCGCACGCCGTCAGCGTAAAGGACAAAACCAGCAGCGCAGCTAAAAAAGTTCTTTTTTTCATAAAAATCGTTCCCCCATGTCATCTCGTTTTATAAAACCTATAATTCCTACCTACTAAGTAAGAATTTATCTGTCACTAATTTATCATCCGCCCATTAAACCGTCAATGCCTCGGATAATAGGTTTTTTCTATTCTCTTATCTAAACATTCGATAGGTCGGCTTAGAAGCAGCTCTGTTCGTGTGCCGAATTCAATTGCTTTACGCTTTACGCTTCAGGTCCCGCTGACGAAAGGCAATGCTTTGACAAGCTTCACCAAGCTTTCGAAAAAAGGACTGCTCTCCCCGTTAAGCATAATCAGGTTCGTATCCAGCGACAGTCCCTCCACTTCCGGAATCGCAATCGGGAAAAGCTCGCCCGCCTGAACCTCGTCATAGGCAGACAGACTTGGCAGGAAGCAGATCCCGAGCTTTTGCAGGACGAGCTTCTTCGCCGTTTCGAGATTATCGGTTTGGCAGGACATTTCCGGCGGTTCATTGAGCGATTCAAAAACCCGCTGCAATCTTACCCAATCGAGCGCTCCGCATTCAAAAAATACCAGCGGCTGGTTGCCTATCGCCCTCAGCGTAATCTGCTTTTCTTTCAGAAAAGGATGACCCTCGTACACATGCAGCCGAATCGCATCATCCAGCAGCTTAACCGAGCGCAAGCCGGGATGGGTTGTTTGACGGACAAAGCCGATATCGACCTCTTTGTTCAGCACCTTTTCCACGATATCATCCGTTGGAGCCGTCACCGTCTTGAAGCGAATGCCGGGATGCTTCTCCTTCAGCGCTGGCAGCAGCCTCGGCACCAAATAGTTCGCTGCTGACACGGTGCAGCCAATTCTCAGCTGGGCAGGCATCTCCTGCTTCTGATGCAGCTGCTTGCGGCCCTTTTCCAGCGTCTGCAAAATCTGCTGAGCATAGGGGAGGAATCGCTTGCCTTCCTCGGTCAATTGAATTTGCTTTCCCATACGGTCGAACAGCTTGCAATCAAGCTCCCGCTCCAGCGACTGAATTCTTGCCGTTACGGAAGGCTGGGAAAGAAACAGGCTTTCAGCCGCCTTATTAAAGCTGCCGTAGTAAATGACATAGACAAACGCCTCAATATTTTCAATATTCATAGGGAGAGCCTCCTCAAAAAAAGACAACTTAACCAACTTGTTAACTAGGAATTATATTGTGATAATGGTAATCCACATCTACCTAGGTGTCAATGGGCGTATGAGAAATAAATATCCCCTGCCGGACCATTCATCGCCCGCGGTTCTGTGAAGGCAAGAAAAACGGACACCTCGCGGGTGTCCGTCATTGGAGTATACCATGATCCGATAAAAACGGAAGTGCCTGAGCTTCAGGTCTATCCTTCTAACTCCTCTGGGCTCATCGTCAGACCGCTCTCATCCGGATCGGCCATATCCAGCAGTTCACTGGTGGTGACAAAACGATATCCTTCTGCAGCCAGTTCTTCCACCAGCACCCGAACCGCTTCAATGGTCTGGGAACGGTCCCCGTACCCGTCATGGAACAGTAATATACTGCCGGGCGCGACCACCTGCCGTGTATGCTCCAGAATATAATCGACGCCTGGAGTTTCCCAGTCCTTGGCCGCTCCATTTACCGTACCGATTGTCCGGTATCCGTACTCTGCAGCCAGAGACAGAATGTTGTCATTCACGCCAAAGAATGGCGGTCTGAAGCTGCGTACCTCTTGCCCCGTAACCTTCCGGATAAGGACATCCGTTCGCTGCAGTTCCTCATTAGCTTCCTCCAACGTCAGTTTGGTAAGGTCTGGATGGGAATACGTATGGTTCCCGAGCTCGTGGCCCTCCTGATGCACAGCGTCCGCCATTTCTGGGTGCGCCTCCATCTCCTGACCAATCATAAAAAAGGTTGCTCGTCCACCCACACTGCGGAAAATATCAAGCAATTGGCTCGTATATACCGGATTCGGACCATCATCAAATGTGAAGGCCACTGCCTTTTCCCTTACAGAAATCTGATGTATCATTGATAATTTGACCATGAAATGACCGTCTCCTCTTCATAATTATAACTTGTCCACTCTCTATCATTTTGACAGAAACAAAGCGATTTCGCATCCTCATTTGGAAGTATTCCAATATTGGAACCTAAACCAAATATCTGATTCAGTTGCGGGTTTGACATATAGAGGCGAAGCGTGGATGTGTAAAACCACAATCCGCCGGAGTATGTTGTTGAAGATTTTTGTGAGGTGGACTGAATCTCTACAAACGTTCAAACGCTTTACCTATTTGTGATCTCGTTAAATAAGTTACATAAATATTCAATTAATCACTTAATTCATCTCCTGAAAATTGAAAACTCAAAATCATAGACGTTTCATTGTTAATTTTTCGTCTGAACTGCGCTTAGTCATAGAAAAACTGCACCTCCAACTGCTAGATGGTGTCTAACAAATGGGGTGCAGTTCACTAATCCATCATTCGCAAAAATAACACTGCCAGCCGCAGCTTCATAAAATCATTCGGCTTCTTGAAATCTAGACCGAGCAGCTCGCTCAACTTCTCGAGGCGGTAGCTCACCGTATTCCGGTGAACATAGAGCTGCTTGGCCGTATCGCCAAGCAGACCCTCGTTATCCACGAAGACGTTCAGCGTCTGAAGCATGTCCTGCGCCTGTACGGAATCGGATTCGAGTAGTGGTCCCAGAACCTGTCGGCAATAGTGCTGCATGCTTTCCTTCGGAACATATTGGAATAAGTGAGCCATCTGGATCGTGTCAAAATGTACAATACACTCCTTCGTACGGAGCTTCCGGCTCAGCTTGATCGTTTCCTTGCATTCGTTATAAGCTACCGCAAGCTGTACAGCTGTATCCTTCGGCGTACTAAATGCAAATTGAATTTGCCCGTCCTTTGGACTTACCGCTTCAAGCGCGGAGACTAGCGCCTGAACCGTTCCTGTACTCGAGACCGGATAAATCGATAACAGCCCGGCTTCCGTTACGATATGGTAGCCCTTCTTATCCCGAATAGCCGGATTGAACTCCATCTCCTGCCGCACAGCCTTCAGCTGGTCCGGCTTCTGCTTCAGGTGGTAATCTTGGCCCTCTTCCGCTGCACATAATACACAGACAAACTTGCCCTCCAGCACCCGTACGCCTACTTTCTCGGCCTGATGCAGCACGGTATCGAGCGGCGTACCAACCTCCAGATAATGATTAATCATGGCACTAAGGTCCTGATGCCAGAACGTGTCCGATCCGTTCTCCATCATCTTGGACAAATAATAGGCGAGCATCTCGGAAGCCTGATGGAATAACCCTTCTTCTAATTTCGGTTTATAATCAACAGGCAGGACAAATATAGCAAAGCCAATCAACTCATCCTCATGAAGGAGCGGCAGCCGGTATAACTGGCGGTCATTCATGGTCAATCTCCGCAGATCCACTTTCCAGGGCCACTCACTCATCAGCTCCCCTTCCGAGCAAGGGGTATCGTTGAACAGGATATGCCCTCTCCCCCCCACAATGGCCATCGGATATTCTAAAATCGCAGATATGCGCTGGAACGGATTATCTGACATGCTTTGATAGAGAGCAACATTCATCAGCCGTTTCTGCTTCTCAACAACACGCCTCAGCCACAAGGTATTCCGATTAATCTCGTCTTGCAGCAGGCCGTTAATCTGGTCCGAGAAGGCAAACGGATACGGCAGCTCGATTAATGGAAAACCTAACGCATCCGCCTCCTCAATTAGTGCAGCGGGCATCTCCGACCAGTACCGGCCAAGCTTGATGCCAAGTCCCGCGGAATGGCGCTGATGAAGGCTGCGTATCGTGGCAATCGCTTCATCTACCGAGTCTTTGAACACGTAAGCCGTTGTAAAAAAAAGATCCCCCTCCCGTGCCCATTGCACAAAGTCTGGTGCATCAATAATATTAACGGCCTTAAGCGGCCGGGAGCTTCCTGCCTTACCGGCAATCAGTCTGCCTTCGGATAACGGAAATACGTGCATGGCATCTTCAACAGTCAACAACATATAATCCCCTCCTGTTAGCTCCAAAAAAAGAGATAAAGGGCTCCTCCACCGTGGAGGAACCCGTCCATTCAATCTATTATTTTTCCTGCAAAAACTCATTCGTATAAAATTGATCCACCTTCATATCCTCTGTCACCAGGCCCGCTTCTTTCATCTGGCCAAGCAGCGTTGTCCAGCGTTCTTCGGACATATTACCTGTACCGTGTGAAGCCGCATCGCCGCCGAAGACAAAGTCCTTCGCCACTCCCTGTGCATAGGCGAGGTGGTCCAGAGCGTAATCCTTGTTGTAACTGTTGATGACCTTATTCACTTCATCGCCATTCTCGTAATAGTAATCCCAGCCTTCTGTGGTTGCCTTCAAGTAGGCTTTGATCAGCTCCGGCTTTTCTTTGATCATTTTCTCGGTAGTAATGACCACGTTGCCGTACGGATTGTAGCCAAGATCGGCGTTTAGAAACCAATCGACATCGATATTTTGACCCTTCAGCACATACGGCTCATTTGTTGCATAACCTTGCTGCACTGCATTCTTATCTGCCACAAAGCCAACGAGGGAGCCGTTATAGGTCTGCACCTTCACATCATTCAGCTTATATTTGTAGGCCAGATACTGCCAATATGGAAATCCTGTTGACACATAGACATTATGGCCGTTCAGATCCTCAATGCTTTTAATATCGGACCCTTTATGGAAGATTAAGTTCTGGGGATTCGTCTGCAGATCCGCATAAATCGCTACAACCGGTATACCTTCTTGTCTGGCCAAAATAACTTCATCGGCTTGTGACATTGCGAAGTCGACTTTACCGGATGCGACAAGCTGTACATTAGATACTTGAGGACCGCCTTGCTGAATCGTGACATCTAGCCCAGCTTTTTTGTAAAGGTCTCCAGACAGGGCTGCGAAGTGTCCGCCCATCTCCGGCTGCGCGAACCAACTCATTTGCTGGATCACTTTCGCAGGTTTTTCCGGCGAGAAAGCAGCGTTGCTGCCACCATTACTGGAGCAGGCAGTTAACGACGATACAACAATTGCAGCAATAATTCCCGTTTTGATAACTAATGACTTCTTCATCTTAATGTCCTCCTAAATGATCATCTGATTTAAGCTATTGCTGTAAACGAATCTATTCACTATCCGTACGAATCGCGGATTCATGCCAGTGATGTAAGGAGTAATGGGAAATGGCTGCGATAGTCAGGTAGAACGCCAACCCCAGCAGCGAGGCTGCAATGGCGCAGGCAAACAGGAACGAGGTCTGCATCTGCACAGCTGCCGAGGTAATCGCCATCCCAAGGCCACCTTTTCCTCCTCCAATGCCAGCTACAAATTCTCCAATGATGGCGCCAATAACCGCCATACCACTCGAAATCTTTATACCGCCAAGCATATAAGGCAGCGCATAAGGAAAGCGGAGCTTCCAGATCATCGTCCAGGTACTGGATTTATACATCTGCATAAGCTGGATCAGATTGCGGTCCGTCGATGACAACCCCAGGTTTGTATTCGAGATAATCGGGAAGATCGCAACGATAAGTGAGATGAAGACAATGGAATTCATCCCTGGGCCGAGCCAGATCACGACGAGTGGTGCAATGGCAACAACGGGTATCGTCTGCAGCACAACTGCGTAAGGTTGAATACCCCATCTGATCCATTTGGACACCATCATCAGAAGCGCGACAGCTGTTCCAAGTACTACACTAAGCAGAAAACCAAGCAGAGCGGATATAAAGGTATTTCCGGTAGCCTGCATCAGATCTGGAAATCCCTCGAGGGTAGCCTGCCATATATCGAATGGTGCCGGCAGCAGATACTTCGGCGTATCAAAGATCCGAACTCCAAGCTGCCATAAAGTCATCAGGATGATTATAAAAGCAATAGGCGTTACCGTTTTGTAAATGAGAGTCCGGTATTTCTTCAGGCTGGCTGAGGATCCTTCCTGCGCTCGTACTGTTACAACAGCATTCGTGGCCTGTCCATTTGCTTGCGTCATTGCTGTCCACCTCTTTCCGGGCTATTAAGATTAGTTAGGTTAACGTATTTGTAATCTCCCGAATCTTTTCTCCAAATTGAGGAGAGGTCATGAAAGCATCTGTACGCGGATAAGACTCTCCGATTGGAATGATCTGCTTGATCCTGCCCGGATGCGCCTCCATTGCCACCACTCTGCCTGACAGGAACACCGCTTCAAACACACTGTGCGTAACAAATACAATAGTCAGCTTGGAATTCATCCAGATGTTCAGAAGCTCTTCATGCAGCCTGTGGCGTGTCATCTCATCAAGTGCGCCAAACGGTTCATCCATGAACAGCAGCTTCGGCTCAGATACAAGAGCTCGGGCGATCGATACCCGCATCTTCATCCCACCGGACAGCTGGCGTGGATAGCTGTCTGCATAAGCAGTTAAGCCTACCTTCTCAAGTACAGCAAGCGCTCTTGCTTTACGCTCTGCAAGCGGTACTCCGCTTATTTCCAGTGGCAGTGCCACATTATCCCGCACCGTTCGCCAAGGCATCAGATTCGCTTCCTGAAAAACAAAGCTTGCTTGCTCCTTATGCGAAGTCGTATCACTCTGAATGTTCACCTCGCCTGAGGTCGCCTGATCCAGTCCAGCCATAATGCGCAGAAGTGTAGATTTCCCGCAGCCAGACGGGCCAACCAGCGTGACGAATTCCCCTTCGGCTATCAATAATTGAATGCCGCTTAATGCGATTGTGCCGTTCTCATACTGCTTAGACACATATTGTATTTGAATAGCGTCCGCAACTTGCGCGGTTGTCTCATAATCAACGATTGTACTCATCAGGCCATTCACTCCTCTCAGAAATATCCTTCCATACCGCTGTGCCGCTGTTACCTTGCCACAAACTTCCGGCAACTGGAATCCCAGCTTTGCAGACTAGTTGACGCCTTGGCAGAGCAGCAAGGGCATGAGGCGCGTTCAACGCCCGCACAAGGACAAAGTCTGCTGCGTCTCCAGCTTCAAGCTCTAGCGATCCGCGTGACATCCACTCAAACACCGAAGCCATCCGCACATCATCATTCCAGATATACTTTTCTGCCAGCAGTCTGCCGCGGCGTAATATATCCGGATGACCGTACGGCGTCCAGGCATCAAGACCAGTATGATCCGTCGCAAGCGATATCTTCACACCTTGCCCCGCAAGCAGCGACACTGGCGGCATAGCCGTATCAAACGGAGCACTTGTCACCAGATCCATCGCTTCGCCGGCCATCCGGCTTCCAAGCTCGGCAACAAGCCCGCTGTCTACCTCACCAAGTCCATAGGCGTGGCTGACGGTCACTTTGCCGTGCATCTTCGCGTCCATGGAATAATCGAGCATTTTCTCAATTGTATACACCGCCAGATGACCCGGATCATGCAGGTGCAGATCAATTCGCTTATCAAATTCCGTTGCCAGCTCGAATATCGTCTCAAGCGAGCGGTCAACGTGGCGGTCAACACCAGCCGGGTCGACTCCGCCTACCAGATCAGCCCCCATACGGAGTGCTTCCTTTATATAAGGAATGGATTGTGAACGGAGCAAGCCCTGCTGTGGAAAAGCAACAAGCTCGATCGCCATCCGCGAAGCATATTCTTCTTTTAATTGAAGCATCAGCTCCAGATGAGATAATCCAAGGTCCGGATCAATATCGACATGAACTCGGGCTTCAGTGGTACCCGAGGCAAGCATAGCCTCCAACGTTCTAATGGCCAGCTCCTTACGTTGTTCCTTGCAGCCCGCCAGCAGTTCTTTCTCCAGTTGGAATTGTTCAAAGAGCGATGAAACGGGAGTTCTTGAGATCCACCGTTCAGATGGAAATGCTTTATCAAGATGAACATGTGCGTCGCGGAACGCCGGCAGCAGCAGCAGCCCATTGGCATTCCAGACCGAATCGCCAGGTCTTATCACAAGGTCTGGCGTACCGACCTCCGTAATGCAGCCTCGAGCGATTGCCAGCATACATATACGACCGTTCATATTTACTTGTTGGATAAGTTGTCGTTCAGCCATCATGCGTCCCCCTGTTGCAGTTGTCGTTTTAGCACCACATTACAATTTATATCTATTCGTGACACTGGGATATGAAATTCCATTCCATATTAGGTAATTGGCTAATCTCTTTCGAATTATGAGGGCATTCGACCAAAACGTCAATTATCTATGTTAAGTTTTATGACATGTCATAAAGGAAGCACTTACATTTGTGCACAGCTAAAAACAACTTTTATCCACCTACCCAATACGATTGCCCGTATGCATACTATTAGGAAGAAGTTTTTTTGTCATAAAATATAACACAAAGGATGATTGCTATGCTGGATATTCTGTTTACCAAATCAGCCGATTTACATACCAACACATTAAGAGATATCGGGGTAAAGGACGGTAAAATAGTGTATATCGCCAATCACTCCTCTGATGCCGCTCCCGAGAGCAGAGAAATTTGCCGCCTGGAAGGCAAGCTTCTGCTGCCCGGGCTAGTCGAGCCGCATATCCATCTGGATAAAGCACTTCTATTAGACCGAATGGTAGAAGATGTGACGGAGCTTCGCCGTGCCATTGAGGTAACCTCCCACTTGAAGCAATCGTTTACTGCGGAAGATATTTATGAAAGATCGATGAGAGTGATCCGCCAAGCCGTCAGCAAAGGAATAACTCATATGAGATGCCATGCAGAGATTGATCCGGTCATGGGATTAACCTCTATGGAAGCGATGGTGTCGCTGAAGAAGCAATTGAAAGGAATTATAAATATTCAGGTTGTCGCCTTCCCTCAGGATGGCTTATTCCATGACGAGAGAATGCCTATGCTGATGCAGCAGGCAGTTGCGTTAGGAGCAGATGTTATCGGTGGGATTACTTATATGGATAAAGATGTGAGCAGCCATCTGGATTTCGTCTATCAAATGGCAGAGGAACAAGGTCTTCCGGTAGATTTGCATGTAGATTTCTCCGATAATCCGAAGCAGCTGGCTATTAAGGAGGTCATCCAGGCAACCACGAAGTACGGCATGCAGGGTAAAGTGAGCGTGGGCCATTTGACTTCCCTAGGCGCTGCCGAGCAAGAAGAGGCCGAGCGGATTGCTGCAGATATGGCCGAAGCTGGCATTCATGCGATCAGCCTTCCTCTGACTGATTTGTACTTGAACGGCAGAGGAGACTATAAAGGGGATTACCGCGGGCTGACGCCAATCTCCCTGCTGCTTAAGCATGGCGTTAATGTTATTTATGGCAGCAATAACGTACAAAATGCTTTTACACCGTTTGGAACAACGGACCCTCTGGATGTTGGCCTACTGCTCGCCCAGACCTCACATCTGGGCAGTGCAAGAGATGCCCGTCAACTGTTGCAAATGGCCACCACCGGAGCAGCCGATGCCCTCGGACTACCCAATTATGGAATCCGGATTGGAGCCGATGCAGATCTGATTGTCAACAGCACCGGCGACGCCAGATCTCTCTTATACGAGCGCCCAGAGCGGGAGCGTGTCTACAAACAAGGACGGCTTGTCTCACAAACGGAAGTCAAGCAGCACGACTGGCTGAGTCTTGGGACGGTAGGATAATCTCGCTGGAGCGAGTGGAGCAGTGGTGATCAGATGAACATTCGAATACGTAGTTTGCTGTTCAACCCAATCGAGTAGGAGGCTACCCATTAGTTGAGTAGCCGACCTCTCACACCACCGTACGTCAGACTGTCTAACCATTGATTGCTAGGCATGTATTAAAACATGGATTTATGCAATTTTACTCAAATATACGTTGTGCATCTTAGATATCGAATGAGCTCGGTCTATGAAGTGACGTATGAGCTCCTTGACTCCCATTATATTGATCACTCTCTTGAGATTATAGGCAAGACAAATTAGATTGGTCTCAGTGCTTACTGATACCAACCCTCGTGTTAAAAAGTATGTATAGCCCCAGTGATCTAGCATCCATCGTCCAAAGCGTCCAAGAACACAAGCTGAAGATTCATGTGGATGGAATTTCCCCTTTCACCGCAGAGGGAATCGCTGAGGCGCATCATCTTAAGCATAAGAAAGGAAAATTAGTAATTCAGCGGAAGCCATTCTAAAGACGTCGCATTTTCAGCACACCCCATCTTTAATGAGCTGTTGGAATTCAAAAGGAGTAAAACATCCCATTTAAGGTTGCTTTACTCCTTTGTGTTCATACCTTCATATCCCGTTCCTCAATAGAACTTATAGATCAGGGGTCTATACATATATTCAAGCCCCTGCCTCATGAAGAAATAAAATATGCATCATCATTAAGTATAGCTAATTTCCCAACAAAAAAACGGCTCAGAATGTAACGAAACATTCCCGTGCCGTTTTAACGTCCGAATAGACTATTTAATAACGCCTTTTTTCAAAATAATATTCGCATACAGCGCCTGCTCGCCCGTTGCGACAATCGCATAAGCCTTCTTTGCTCGCTCATAGAAAGCGAAGCGCTCCACTTCCTCAGGCTTCTCGCGTACTGGCGTATGCTGCTCTATAATGAGCTGATACTGCTCCCAGATTGGCGTCTGCACCGTATCGCCAGGAACAACCTGCATGAGCGCCGCCGGGCGCTCCACATATTGATCCAGCGGAAAGAGCGGCAATATCCCTTCCAGCAGCTCGGGAATGCCGTGGCCGTCGGCCCGAACAACGCGCTGCGCGTGGCTCATGACGGGGAAATTGCCGTCGGCCAGCACGATTTCGTCGCTGTGGCCCATTTCCATTAATATTTTCAGAAGCTCAGGTGAAATCAATTTGGATATGCCATGCAGCACCTTAAACACTCCCTTAAGTAAGATTAAAAATTAAGACTTCACCTGCAAAGCAACTAATCGCAGGTAAGCTTCGTAAGCCTGCTCCCATACTTGCTGCTCCGCTGGCGCCGGCTCATAGGCATCCACCTCAAACGATGCCGCCGACAGCTGCCGCGCCTCCTGCAAATCCGCACATTCCCCTTGGGCAATGAGCTGGACGAGCATATTGCCGATGGCGCTCGCTTCGACCGGGCCTGCCCATACCGAGCGGCCAATTGCACTCGCCGTAAAGCGGCAGAGCAGCTTGTTCTGTATGCCGCCGCCGACCATATGCAGACCCGAATAAGCCTCTCCGGTCAGCTGCTCCATTTGCGCCAGCGCAAAGCGGTATTTCAGCGCCAGACTTTCGAGAATGCATCTCGCTATTTCGCCCCGCGACTGCGGTACAGGCTGCCCTGTCTCTTCGCAATATTGCTGGACATTTCGAATCATGCCCGAAGGACTGTAAAAACGCAGATCATCCGGATGGATCAGGCTGCGGAAAGGCTCCGCCTGCTCCGCTTCGGCCGCAAGCTGGGCGAATGACAGCTCTTGCCCTTGCGCCTCCCATTCACGGTGGCATTCCTGCAAAATCCACAATCCCATAATATTTTTGAGCAGCTGGTAGGTTCCGCCGACTCCGCCTTCATTGGAAAAATCGAGCGCAAGCGCCTCTGGCGTCAGCAGCGGACGCGCAAGCTCGGTGCCGAGCAGCGACCACGTGCCGCACACCAAATAGGCAAAGGCTTTCCCGCCTGCCGCTGGCACAGCAGCAACCGCTGATTCCGTATCATGCGTGCCTACGGCAATCGCTTCAATCGGCGGTACAGCCAGCTCTTCGCATACTTCCGCTGTAAGCGGCCCAATGCGCTGTCCTGGATGAATCGGCGCAAGGAACAGCTTTGCTGGAATGCCGAGCTGCTGCATAAGCGGCTCATTCCACTGCTGCCGCTCTGGATGAAACAGCTGCGTCGTAGTCGCCATCGTAAATTCGCATACCTTCTTGCCCGTCAAAAAATAAACGAGCAAATCCGGCGTCAGCAGCAGCGTCTCAGCGGCCGCTAGCCTCGGCGAGCCTGCCTTGCTCATCGCATACAGCTGATAAATCGTATTAAAGGGCATAAACTGGAGCCCGCCCTGCTGGTATTGCTCCTCGCGGCTCAGCAGCTGCTCCACCTCTTCGATCAAGCCTTCCGTCTGCGGGTCACGGTAATGGTAGGGATTGCCCAACAGCTCGCCCTGCGAATCCAGCAGGCCAAAGTCCACTCCCCATGTGTCCACGCCAAAGGTGGATGGCTGATAGCCCTGCTGGAACGCCTTGCGAATGGCAGCCTTCATCTCCTGCAGCAGTCGCAAAATGTCCCAGTGCAGATGCTGCCCTACTTGTACCGCATAGTTGGGAAAACGATGAAGCTCGGTCACCTCAAGCTTGCGGCCGCCCTCTGCACTTGCAGCAAGCTTGCCGATCAGCGCCCTGCCGCTGCTTGCGCCCAGATCAAAGGCAAGGACCGTCGCCGCCGTTTTCGCTGCATTTGCATTTGCCATCCCTGCACTCCTCCTTTTCCTAGCGGGTTCCCTACAAACTACTGCATTTTTTGCAGAAGCTGGATGCGATAGGCCTCGCTCTCCAGCGATGCGATTTCTTCAAATTCTTCCTTCGTCAGCACTTTTGGCTCCTTGATCGCTTTGGCGATCAGGAAAATTTTCGCGCTTTCTTCTACAACCTCCGTGCGGTAGTAGGCTTCACGCAGATTGCGCCCTGTCGTTACTAGCCCATGATTGCCTAGCAGAATCGAGCTAGCAGCATTCACTTTCTCCACTAGCGCATCTGCAAGCTTGTCTGTAGTAGGCAGTACATACGGAATATATACCGTCTTGCCTACTAGCGCCGCCTGATCGGGAAACATAATCGGCAGCTCCTGCTCCACAAGTGTAAAAGCGATGCAGTATGGCGGGTGCGTATGCACGATGGCTCCGATATTCGGATTCGCACGATAAGCATATAGATGCATGAGCACCTCAGAAGACGGACGGAAGCCTGTATCCGTTACAGCTCCAGTCTCAATATCGACCTCTACCCACTGCTCCGGCTCAATTTCATCAAGGGCAAAACCGCTTGGGGACAAATACATTTTGCCCTCATGCTTCGCGCTAATGTTGCCGCCTGGGCCAACTACCAAACGGTTCGCGACCGTCTTTTTAGCGTATTTACATAGTTCCTCTCTAATTTCCAAGCTGCTCATTTCTCTCTTCCTCCTCTATCTTATTGAACCCATGAAGCTGCCGTCCCAAAGGATTGGAACGGCAGCTTGTCAAATGGTTTTTATTTATACAACGGCCCAAAGTTGTCGCAAGCGCGGTAATCTGCGCTTTCCGCATTGCTCGTGCCGAACAGGCCCCAAGCACGTGGACGGAACAGCTTTTCTTCTGCCACATTATGCATATTAACTGGAATACGCAGCATCGACGCAAGTGTAATTAAATCTGCGCCAATATGCCCGTAGCTGATAGAGCCGTGATTCGCACCCCATTGATCCATCACTTCATAAACACTGCGGAACGCGCCGCTGCCTGTCAAAATCGGAGCGAACCACGTCGTCGGCCAAGTCGGATCTGTGCGCTTGTCGAGCACATCATGAACGTCTTCTGGCAGATCAACCGAATAACCTTCGGCAATTTGCAGGACGGGGCCAATGCCCTTCACCAAATTGATTCGGGACATCGTCATCGGCATGCCGCCGCGGGTCAAATAGTCGGAGGAATAGCCGCCGCCGCGGAAATACTCGACCGATGCCGGACGCCACGACGTTGCTTGCAGGCAAGCCGCCGCCTCCTGCTCAGAAATTTCCCAATGCGGCTTAAGCGCAGGCTTGCCATCCAGCCGCTGCTCGCCTGTGCCGTCAAGCGTCGCCGAACCGGAGTTGATCAGGTGCAAAATGCCGCCCGCTGCATGGCCTTCCAGCTTATGGCCCGTTACGCGCTCTACCGAATCAGGACTCCAATACGTCCGCACATCGGCAAAAATTTGCGCCGTATTCGTCAGCAAATTGCCAAACAGCATCGCAACGCCGTTCAAGCTGTCATTTTCCGTTGCTACCGTGTAAGGTGCGCGGATGCCGTTCCAGTCGAACGAGGAGTTAAGCAGCGTTTCCATGAAATCGCCGTTTGGAAAATGATCCGTCCATTGGCGCTGCCCCTGGAAGCCCGATACGATCGCATTGTGGCCCATCGCCTCTTCCCCGAAGCCAAGCTCCGCAAGACGCGGGTTGCCGACCATCAGGTCACGGGCTATCATCGTCATTTTCACAACGGTTTCCCAATCCTTGTCCTTCTGCTCTCTGGAGGTCTGGATTTGCGGCGGATTGTTGTCTGCACCCTCTGGACAGTTTTCCTTCACCCATGCGAGAGCGCGGGCAAATTCTTCGCCATCATAAATTTCCTCTTCGAAGCGGCGGACGAATTCCGACATATCCACATACTCGGTACGCATGCCCAAATATTCCTGGAAAAAAGCATCGTTTACGATCGAGCCCGCGATTCCCATCGATACGGAGCCCATCGACAAATACGCTTTGCCGCGCATATAAGCGACAACAAGACCCGCTTTCGCGAAGCCCAGCAGCTTGCCCTTCACATCTTCAGGGATGCTCGTGTCGCCAGAGTCCTGAACTTCCTCGCCATAAATGCCGAAGGCCGGAAGACCCTTCTGCGCATAGCCGGATAGTACAGCTGCCAAATATACGGCGCCTGGACGCTCTGTGCCGTTAAAGCCCCAAACCGCTTTCGGAATGGACGGGTCCATATCCATCGTCTCGGTGCCATAACACCAGCATGGCGTTACGGTTATGGATACGCCTACGCGCTCGCGGGCGAATTTGTCCGCGCAAGCTGCCGCTTCGGCTACGCCGCCAATGCAGCTGTCCGCAATGACGCATTCAACCGGCTGACCATTCGGATAACGCAAATGCTCGCCGATGAGCGCAGCTACTGATTTTGCCATATTCATCGTCTGTTCTTCGAGCGATTCGCGAACGCCCTTACGGCGTCCATCGATCGTAGGACGAATACCTATTTTAGGGAAACCGCTTTCAAAACGATGCTTTTCTTGTGCCACTATTATCCCTCCAATACAAGCGTAAACGGCTTTTGCCGTCCTCTGGCGGCAAAGCTTCCGTTTCGTGGGTGAAATATAAGCCCATTATAAGAGTGAAACTTATAATTTCTTATATTTTAAAAATAAGTGCATAACCAGCTGTCTGAGTTAGTAAAGAGTTACCGATAACTCTAATTTATCAAGCTTGAGGGTTGCTGTCAATGGCTCACTTTTGTAAGATGGTAAGAAAGCAAACGAGTAGGACGAAATAGATAAGGAGCAAGCCGCATGGTTACGATTTACGATATCGCTCAGCGATCCGGCGTTTCAGCGATGACCGTATCGCGAGTTATCAATAACACAGGCAGAATAAGCGACAAAACGCGGGCAAAGGTTAAGAAAGTGATGGAGGACATGCACTATGTGCCAAACCAGATGGCGAGAAGTCTGGTGCTTCAGCATACCCGCCTGCTGTTTTTGCTTATTGCCGATATTACGAATCCGTTTTATACGACACTGTCACGGGGGGCAGAGGATGCGGCTACGAAAAATGGCTACAAGCTGCTGTTCGGCAATAGCGATGAAAATTTAGCTAAGGAATCGGATTATATCCATACGATTTTGACGACGCGGGTCGACGGCGTGATGATGGCGCCGACTGGCGACCCATCCTTGTCCAATCTGGAGTCGCTGCTCCATCATCAGACTCCGTTCGTGCTGATCGACCGCGAAGTACCGGGCATTGAATGCGACATTGTCCTTGGGGACAGCAAGGAAGGCGCCCGCCAACTCGTCGATCATCTTGTGGGGTTGGGGCATACGCGGATTATGATGGTCAACGGCTCGCTGTCGAGCTCCAGCGCCCGCCTTCGCTTGCAAGGCTACAGAGAGGCGCTTCAGCTCAATGGGCTGGACTATGAGCCGGAATATTTATTCGAGACCAGCTTCGGCCCGCAAAATGATTTGTCCGCCATGAATGCCTGGATCGACAGCATCAGCCCGCTGCCGACCGCCATCATTGCCGGAAACAACGTCATCGCCATAGAACTCATACGCCTGCTTCAGCAGCGCGGGCTGCGCATTCCGGACGATATTTCCATCGTATGCTTTGACGATTTTGGCCCCTATGCGGACATTAATCCGTTTATTACCGTTGTCGCCCAGCAAGCCTACCAGTTCGGCTATCTCGGCATGCAAATGCTCATTGACCGCATCCAGAATGGCAGCGCCTCCGGTCCATGGCGGAAAGTTGTGCTGCCTGCGGAGCTCATCGCAAGAAGCTCCGTCAAGCAGCTTTAACGTGGTCAGTAGGCAATGAGAGCACATAGAAAAGAGCCAACCAAGAATTTCTGGTTGGCCTATCTCTTCCATAGTGGCCTCAGCCATAGTAGTCTCTGCAACAATTGAATGCTGTGGTTCACCCTGCCATGAATCATCTGAAGAGATTGACCCCGCATAGGGGCTAAGCAAGGAGCAGCAAGCTGTCTCTCGTTTGCCTATATACTCTAATCTTGTGCTCTATTTAGGGCGTGTCTGAAAAC